>NZ_JBNDLX010000002.1:0-893642 GCF_050436285.1 Paraburkholderia sp. GAS82 | reverse complement strand
AGTCTGGCGGTATGAGGCTTCAGTCAACACAGACAGGACCGGCAGAATCTGCTCGGTCCAAAAATTATAGATGCCCATCGTCGGTTTGCAAGAATTCGCGCAGAACGTATGGCAGCGAATCTTTGATGTTTGGATGCCGATATTGTGAGGACTCCGTGCGGCTTGTAACCTGATTCGTCGGTCAGTCGTATCCGATCCCTTAAGTCAGACCTATGAACGACGATGGTGGTAGCGCAAACCGATTGCGGTAAGAAGAGGGACCGCCGCCAGAAGAGGATTTCGCATTGGACTGCCAGCTAACAATATGATGATATCGTCGAAAACACGTACCGATTCCAATAGATGATGGCGCAACGGGTATAGCCGGTTCCCCAGCATTTCTACATGCCCCACAATCTCCCGAGTCCCCACTCACGCACCCACGCCCCCTTCCAGTTCCGCAAGGCGCTTGCGCAGCAAGCGATCCTCCCGAAAGCGGCTGGTTTCGTCGCGGATCACTGCGACGATACCGGTAAGCTCATTCTGCGGCGAATGCAGCAACGCAACCGTAAACGCAATCGACAGTGCCCGCCCGTCCTTGTGCGTGGCGGGAACGCGCAGTACGTCGTTGCCATAGCGGGTTTCGCCCGTTGCCATGGTCTTGTGATAGCCGTCCCAATGGCGGCCGCGCAAGCGTTCCGGAATGATCAGGTCCAGTGAGTTTCCCAGCGCTTCGCTTTGCGTAAAGCCGAACATGCGTTCGGCCGCGGGGTTCCACAATGTGATGCTGCCGCCGGCATCGGAAATGATAATCGCGTCGCCGATTGCATTGACGAGTTGCTGAAAGTCGATAGCTGTTTGCATAGCGCTCCCCCCAACGTAAAACCGCAGACCCTTGAATCGGATACGGCGCCACCAGGGACGCCGTATCTGCAGGCCCAACCATACAAAATGGGCCTGCCTTGCACCGTTAAACCGCTTTGACTTCGCGCAGGTTGAAGATGTCCTGCTTGCTGTAGCCAAGGCTCGCCAGTACTTCCTCCGTGTGTTCGCCGAGCAAGGGGGACGCGGTGACTTCCGGCTTCATATCCGAGAATTTGATCGGACTGCCGACCGTCAGATACGAGCCGCGTTTCTTGTGCGGTACTTCGACGATCGTGCCGCTCGCGCGCAACGACGGATCGTTGGCGAGTTCTTTCATCGTCAGCACCGGCGCGCACGGAATGTCGAACTTGCGCAAGATGTCGACCGCTTCGAATTTGGTCTTGTCGGCCAGCCAGGCTTCGATGGTTCCGAAGATCTCGAAGATATGCGGTTGACGTGCTTCGGCAGTCTTGTAGGCCGGATCATCGATCCATTCGGGTTTGCCGAGTGCCTTGCAGATCGGCTCCCACGCATGGCCCTGGATCGTAAAGTAAATGTACGCGTTCGGATCCGTTTCCCAGCCCTTGCACTTGAGCACCCAGCCCGGCTGACCACCGCCGCCTGCGTTGCCGCCACGCGGCACGACATCGCTGAATTCGCCGTGCGGATACTGCGGATATTCCTCGAGATAGCCCACGCGCTCCAGCCGCTGCTGGTCCCGCAACTTCACGCGGCACAGGTTCAGCACGCTATCCTGCATCGACACCGCGACCTTCTGGCCTTTACCGGTTTTGTCGCGCCCCAGCAGCGCGGTCAGAATGCCGATTGCCAGATGCATGCCGGTGTTGCTGTCGCCGAGTGCGGCGGCACTAATGGTCGGCGGACCGTCCCAGAAGCCGGTGGTGGATGCTGCACCACCTGCGCATTGCGCGACGTTTTCGTAGACCTTCAGGTCGTCGTAGTGATGGCCGTCGCTGAAGCCCTTCACAGAAGCGACGATCATCTTCGGATTGAGTTCGTTCAGGCGTTCCCACGAAAAGCCCATCCGGTCCAACGCGCCCGGCCCAAAATTTTCGACTAGCACGTCTGATTCGCGAATCAGTCTTTCGAGTACTTCCTTGCCTTCGGGCTTTTTCGTGTCCAACGTCAGCGACTTCTTGTTGCTGTTGAGCATCGTGAAGTACAGCGCGTCGGCATCGGGGATGTCACGCAGCTGATTGCGCGTCACGTCGCCCGAACCCGGTCGTTCAACCTTGATCACGTCGGCGCCGAACCAGGCGAGCAACTGGGTGCACGCCGGGCCAGCCTGAACATGGGTGAAGTCGATGATCTTGATGCCTTCAAGAGGTTTGGTCACTTTGGTATCTCCGTAGTTACTCTGGATCACTTTTTCATAGCCGCGCTTTGCGGATTCAGATTGGTCAGGCGGCCGCTTTCGGTGCCCGCCGCTTCATCAATGACGGCATTGATCAAGGTCGGCTTGCCCGATGCGATTGCTTCAAGCAGCGCCTGGGTCAGTTCTTCCGGCGTGGTCGCATGGTGGCCGACACCTCCGAATGCCTCGATCATCTTGTCGTAGCGCGCGCCCTTCACGAACACGGTCGGCGCGACGTCCTTGCCGCCCGTCGGGTTCACGTCGGTACCGCGATACACGCCGTTGTTGTTGAATACGATCGTGCAAACAGGCAAGTCATAACGGCAGATGGTTTCGAGTTCCATGCCGCTGAATCCGAACGCGCTGTCACCTTCGATCGCGACAACCGGTTTGCCACTCGTCACCGCCGCGCCGATCGCGAAGCCCATGCCGATGCCCATGATTCCCCACGTGCCCGAGTCGAAGCGTTTGCGCGGCTCGTACATGTCGATGATGCTGCGCGCGTAGTCCAGCGTATTCGCGCCCTCGTTGACGACGTTGATGTCCGGGCGCGTCTTCAGTACATCGCGGATCGCGCGCAGCGCACTGTGGAAATTCATCGGCGACGGGTTCTTGTCGAGCGTGGCGGCCATCTTTGCTAGGTTCTTGCTCTTGCGCTCGGCGATCGCGCCGGTCCATTCGTCGCTCGGCTTCGAAAATCCCGCCTCGAGGCCTGCTCGCAGTGCCGCCACGCACGAGCCGATATCGCCGATCACCGGTGCGGTAATCGCGACGTTGCTGTCGATCTCGGTCGGCGAAATATCAACCTGAACAAACTTCTTCGGCTCTGCGCCCCACGTTTTACCCTTGCCATGCGAGAGCAGCCAGTTCAAACGCGCGCCGATCAGCACGACGACATCCGCTTCCTGCAGCACGAACGAGCGCGCCGCCGACGCCGATTGCTCGTGCGTATCGGGCAACAGGCCCTTGGCCATCGACATCGGCAGATACGGAATGCCACTTTGCTCGACGAACGCGCGGATCTCCGCGTCAGCCTGCGCATACGCCGCCCCCTTGCCGAGCAGGATCAGTGGACGCTTCGCGCTCTTCAATACGTCGATTGCACGCTTGACCGATTCCGGCGCCGGCAACTGACGTGGCGCGGCGTCGACCACTTTGACCAGCGACTGCTGCGCCTTCACGGCATCCAGCGTTTGTGCGAGCAACTTGGCTGGCAAGTCCAGATACACGCCACCGGGGCGGCCCGACACCGCAGCACGAATCGCACGCGCCACACCGATGCCGATGTCTTCGGCATGCAGCACGCGATATGCGGCCTTCGCGTACGGCTTGGCCGCGTTCAACTGATCCATTTCTTCGTAATCGCCCTGCTGCAGATCGACGATTTCGCGCTCGCTCGATCCGCTGATCAGGATCATCGGGAAGCAGTTGGTGGTCGCGTTGGCGAGCGCCGTGAGGCCGTTGAGAAAGCCCGGTGCCGACACCGTCAGGCAGATGCCCGGCTTCTGCGTCATGAAGCCGCTAATGGCCGCTGCGTTACCCGCGTGCTGTTCGTGACGAAAGCCGATGAAACGCATCCCTTCCGCCTGCGCCAGCCGCGCCAGGTCGGTGATCGGGATACCGACAAGGCCGAAGATGGTGCTGATGTCGTTCAGTTTCAGCGCGTCGATGACGAGATGAAATCCATCGGTCGTCTCGGCTGTCTCCTGCTTCGGGGTCGCTTCTGTTGCGGGCCTATCGGCTTCTGCCATGATATGTCTCCTTGGTCACGGGGCTTTGTGGGATTCGTCGTGAGGGCGCGCTCACGTCGTGGTTTATTTAGGCGAACCGCCAGGCGATGGCTGCAGTCGTGCTTCGGCGATGACCACACCGGCCGTCGCGCCAGAGTTTTCAATCCAGCGCTTTCTCATGGGGGCAAGGATGAACTTCGCGGACACAGCCGCTGTGATCGAGATCACTGCCGCCGAAATGAACACCGTGCTCCAGCCGCCATTTGCCGACAGCACCGACGCGATCGGCACCAGCATCGACGCGGTACCTTTCGCGGTATAGAGCGTTCCCGCATTAGCCGCGGCGTATTTGCTGCCGAACGTATCCGCGCAGGTTGCCGGGAAGATCGAGAAGATCTCGCCCCAGCACAGGAACACGGCAGCGGCGAAGAACATGAATGCATAGGGGTTATGGCCGAACTGCATGAGTCCCAGCAGCGCGAGACCTTCGCCGAGAAAGATCATGAACATCGTGTTTTCGCGGCCAATGCGGTCCGACAGAAAACCGCACAACGGACGCGTGAAGCCGTTGCACAAGTTGTCGATCGACAGCGTCATCGTGAGCAGCGGCAGCGTGATGCCCAGCAGATTCACCGGCAGTTTGGCGAAGCCGTATTCCTTCGCGATGGGCCCAAGTTGCGCGGTCGCAATGATGCCGCCGGCAGCGACGAACACGAACATCAGGTACAGCACCCAGAAGAGCGGCGAGCGGATCATCTCGCCGGGCGTGTAGTCGATCTTGCTTGCGACCACGCGTTTGGTCGCGACCGCGGTTGCGGGCGGCTTCGGCCGTACCAGCATGGTGGCGAGCAGCAGAATGCAGACGCCCTGGAAAATGCCGAAGAACATGAACGTGTGCTCATAGCCTGAGCGCTGGATCATGTTCGCGATTGGGATTACGGTGACGGCCGCGCCGGCGCCGAAACCTGCCGCGGTCAAACCGGCTGCGAGACCGCGCTTGTCCGGAAACCATTTGAGTGCCGTGCCGACGCAGGTGCCGTAGACGCAACCCGCACCGATGCCGGCGATCACTGCCGCGACGTATAGCTCGGCGAGACTGCTCGCATGCGCGTCGATGATCCAGCCGAGCGCCGCACACAGCGATCCGCCGATCACAACCGGGCGCGGCCCGAACTTGTCGACGAGCCAACCCTCGACGGGCACAAGCCAGGTTTCGGTGACGATGAAGATTGTGAACGCGGTCTGGATTGCCGCCTGGCCCCAATGGTGGGCGTTGTCCATCGGTACAACGAACAGTGTCCACGCATATTGCAGATTCGCGACAAGCCCCATGCACACGACGCCGATCGCCAGTTGCATCCAGCGGTGATGCCAGAAGGCCGTGCGGCCTCCTCCGGGTACGTTGGAATGTCCCATGTCTTTCGTCTCCTGTATATTCCGTCGCGCTCGAACGGCGCGTTGGACCTACGTGATCGAATCGCTTCATGGCCGGTTTGCCTGTGGGCAATGAAGCGCCAATGGTCGGCCAGACGAAATTGCGCTAACGAAAACCCTTACCGTCGATCACAACGACAACTGGAAAGATGTTTGGCGTAGAGCGCGTCTGAGGGATGCTGCGCGAGAACAACAATAAGTGAAAGTTAAAACATTTTATGGTTTGTATTAGGCATACCTAATGGATGGCTTTGCGGCTGCTGGCTGTGGGCTTGTGAGAAAGGCAACGCGACTGTCCAGGCACCGAATTTGGTTGCTGCAGTACCGGGAGCCGACACATAAGCAATGAGTTATCGTTTATCCAAATAACTTTAATTATTGTTTATTGATGCGCCAGCCTATTCTTGGTCGTGCCTATTCCTCAAGGAGACGACCATGAACCCCTCCCAGTTCGATGTTCGCGAGCGCGCGCATGATGCGGAAGTCGAGGCGCAACTGTGCGCCTATAACAGCGCATTCGATGAACTCGGCCTGCGCTTCCGTTGGGACGCGAGCACGCTGGCGTCACTAGCCAGGATCGACGATGAGCAGGCGCAAATTGCTACGTACATCGAAGCGCACCATCCGCATTTGCTGAAAGCGTATAGCGCTGTATTTCTGAGCCAGGCCATTCTCGAGAAGAAAAAAGCTCGCTGTCCAGCGCGCCTACCGATGCACGTCGAAAGCGCACCGCCTCTGAATCACGTGACACGTCAGCCGCAGATGAACAGCCGGCACGCGCGCGTGTCGTACGAGGTCGAGCTGCCGGCGCTGGCTGGCGTTTAGAGGCGGTGCCGCTCCACGATGGAAGTATCTGAGCCCTGCGCCGCAGTAGAGCCACAACACAAGCGAGCCGGTTGAAATCGCCCCAAGGGCGATGAAGGGCGCGGGATAGCCAAAGTGACGCGCGAGCAAACCGCCAGGCGCCGGGCTCAACGCGGCGCCCGCCGCCTGCACTGTCATCACGACGCCTTTTCCGGCATTGACACGCCCGGAGCCGGCACTTGTGCAACCCCCATTCCACCCGCCGATGCAATTCCCGGCCAACCTTGCGCACGAGCCCACGTCAGCAGGTGTCGCGTTACTGGACAGCCGCTGTCCGCAAAGTCGACAGCAGGCGGTGCCCGAAAGCGCCGTGACGTTTACCCTGCCAGCCGGCGTGGCTCATCCTCCCCGCTTTGCGTGGCCGGTTTTTTGCTACTCTTGAAGTCCTCCCTTTCGCTACCGGCTTATGCCCGCAACCCGACGTCGTCTCTCGTTCGCCAGCCAACTTGTGGTTTTCTGGCTGCTGGTTGCGGTGATGTGCGCGCTCCTCATCGGCCTCGTCTGGTTCATGGCGCAAGGCAATCTGGAGCGGCAGATCGGCGTTGCGCGTCAACAGGCGCAGGCCGGTTGCGAGGCAGTCGCCTCCCGCTATGACTTTTCCTTAGACCGAAGCTCCGATGCGCAAGGCGCGCCGAACACAGACCTGATGCATGCGATTCTTGACGTGGTGCTCGCGCAGATGCCAGGCGTCGAAGGCGGCTTCTGGCGTCCGACGGACAGCGCGCGTGGCACGTTCGACGCCTACGCTTTTCCGACCTACGAGGGCAGCGGCATCAAGCGAGATATTCCGGAAGCCGAAACGCCGTTGATTCTGCGCACGCTGCGTGGGGTGACGGGCGGCCAGGCAGCGTCCGGGTTTGTCGAAGGACGGCAGGACGCTGTCATCGTTTCGGCCTGTCCCGTGCCGCATCGCGCCGGCCTGCTCGCGTGGACGCTCACACGCGTGCGGCCGCCGCTCGGCCCGTATGGCAAGACCCTCGTCACCGCGCTTGCTGTCCTGCTCGCTGTAATCATCGGAATTGCGATTGCGTTGGGCATACTGCTGCGCCGTTGGCGCGGCAATCTTGCCCGCGTCGAGAAGAGCCTGAGCGAGCCAGCGGATCTGCACGCGCCTTTCACTCCGATCGAGCCCACCGGCGAGCCGGACCTGGACAAGATCGTCGCCGCATTTAACGCTTACGGTACGCGCACCACGGCACTGCAGCATCGAACGGGCGACCTCGACAGGAGGCTTGCGAGCGCCGAACGGTTTGCCGCGCTCGGCCGGCTGGCGGCGCAAATCGCGCACGAGATCCGTAATCCGATCGGCGCGATGCGGCTCAAAGCAGAAAACGCGCTGGCCGGAGACGCGCAGCGCCAGCACCGCGCGCTTGCGTCGATCCTCGAACAGATTCAGCGCGTGGAAACGCAGCTGTCCGGTTTGCTTGCGCTCACGCAACCGGTCCGCATCGACGCGCAACCGGTCGTGCTGCGCGAATGGTTGGCTGAGCGTATCGAGCTGTATCTCGATGCCGCGACGCAGGCCGGCATCGCGCTCGTCCTTGACGAGAATAAGGACCTGCCGCACGAGGCGCGTTTCGACGCGGCGCAACTGGCACGCGCTATCGACAATCTGATTCTAAACGCACTGCGCCATACACCCGCTGGGGGCCACGTCATGTTGCGCGCGGCGCAGCATGCGGATACCTTGAGCATCGAAGTCGCCGACGACGGACCGGGCGTGCCACCCGCCGAGCGCGAGCGCATCTTTGAGCCATTCGTGACCGGCCACGCCGGCGGTTCGGGGCTGGGTCTCGCCGTGGTGCGGGAAATTGCCGTGGCGCATGGCGGCCGCGCCTTCTATGCCGTGCGTCCACGCGGCGCCTGTTTTGTGATCGAGCTGCCATGCCGCACATCCTGATCGTCGACGACGATGACGCGTTCCGCGAGAGTCTCGCCGAAACCCTTGGCGATCTGGGCCATACCGTCATCGAGGCAAGCGGAGGTCGCCAGGCACTCGAGTGTTTCGCGAGCGGCGTGCCTATCGACTGCGCATTCCTCGACTTCAGGATGACGGATATGAGCGGCATCGAGCTGCTCGAACAGTTGCGCGCCATGCCCGAGCGCAAGACCCTGCCGGTTGTCGTGCTGACCGCATTCGCCACCAGCGACAATACCATTCACGCGATGCGTCTCGGTGCATTCGAACACCTGACCAAACCGGTGGGACGTGACGCAATTGCAGAGCTGATGCGCAAGATTGCAGCATCGAATCAAAGCTCGTTCACCGCCACCCAGGTTGCGTCTGACGAGGCGTGGGGCGACGACACCGCGCCGCGCCTGCTAGGCAGCAGCGATGCATTACGCGACGCGCAAAAGCAGATCGGCCGTGCTGCCGCCACGGATTCGACTGTGCTGATCAGTGGCGAAACCGGCACAGGCAAGGAGGTGGCGGCGCGCGTCCTGCACGACGCGTCGGCGCGCCGCCTGCGTCCCTTCGTTGCGATAAATTGCGCGGCTATTCCCACTGAACTGCTCGAAAGCGAACTCTTCGGTCACGCGAAGGGGGCGTTCACGGGAGCGCAAGTGCAACGCGTCGGCCGCTTCGTCGAGGCGAACGGCGGCACGCTGTTTCTCGACGAGATTGGGGATCTGCCCTTGCCGATGCAAGCGAAACTGCTGCGGGTAATTCAGGAGCGCGAGTTGACGCCGCTCGGAAGCAACCTCAGCACGCCGATCGACGTACGGATCGTTGCGGCGACGCATCGCGACCTCGGTGCCGAAGTCGCCGCGGGGCGATTCCGCGAGGATCTGTTCTACCGGCTCAACGTGATCCCGATTCATCTGCCGCCGTTGCGCGAACGCCCCGACGATATCCTCGCGCTCGCCGCGCATTTTCTGGCGCTCGCCGCGCAGCGCTCCGGAATCTCGCGCACGCTCGGTGCGAGCGCCGAGCGACGTCTGCTCGCGCATACGTGGCCGGGCAACGTGCGCGAGCTGAAAAATGCGATGGAGCGTGTCGCCGCACTCGCGCGTGGCCCGCTTGCCACCGACGACGACCTCGCGTTTCTAACCGCACCGCAGATCGAAGCCAGCGATCTGCCCGGCGCGCTGCTCGATTTGCCGCTGCCTGAAGCCATTGAACGCCTGGAGCGAGCCTCAATCGAACGCGCGTTGCGACTCGCGGCCGGCAATCGCGCTGAAGCCGCGCGGCGTCTCGGCATTAGCCGCCAGTCGCTCTATACGAAGATGGCTGCGTACAAACTGGGCTGAAATTGCTGGGCAATGCGTCACCGATGTCCGGTTCATGTCGCCCAGAAAGCGACGCTCGTTCCGGTATTCACCAGAACGTTCGAACGGCCGTTTTTCCCGTAACGTGCCGCCGGTCGCCACCCGCCAGCGACCGGGCACGAGCCATCAATCAGATGTGGCTAACGCACACGGGACGGACCATACTTCAAGCGTTGTGCCTTCCTCTCACTGCCCGACAGGAGAAGTGCCGCCATGAAGCTATTTACCATTGCTATCCTGGCGGTCGTGCTCGCCGGGTGCGCCACGAACCAAGGCATGTCAACCAATGCTGCGGCGGGGCATACGGAAAGCTGCAAGGTCACATCGGATCAAGAAATTGCGGCGTTGTTCGATCGATGGAATCAGTCGCTGCAAACCGGTGATCCACACGCCGTGGTCGCCAACTATGCGGAGCGGTCCATTCTTCTCCCCACGGTATCCAACAAGCCGCGCTTAACGGTGGCGGAGAAAGAGGACTATTTCCGCCATTTTCTACAGGATCGTCCATCCGGAAAGATTGACTTTCGCTACATTGAGCTGGGGTGCAATTCCGCTGTGGATGCCGGGCTTTACACATTCACCTTCGCAAGAACCGGAGTGGTTGTTCAGGCCCGTTACACTTACACCTATCACTGGGATGGAGCGCAATGGCTAATCACAAGTCATCACTCATCGGTCATGCCGGAGAAGCAGTAACGGGGTAAACCTGTTACCGTCCCCGCTCCCCGCGGTCCCGATCAATACATCAGCCGCCTGTAACCCGGTCCCAGCCGTGCCGCACGGCAGCCTTGAATCGTTCCCACCCGCTTTCCGGGTAGCGCGACTCCCAGTCCTCGCGAGCGTTCGCTTCCACCCCTTGCCAGTCATGTCCGCGATACCGCTCATCTTTTCCAAGCGTGGCTCCGTGTGCGTAGGCCCGCTGATATTCGTCGTATGACGCACCCGTACTCGCGTAATGGGCGTCGTATTCTTCCCGCAGTTCATCGACATAAGGCGTGTCGTCCATCGGAATGCCGGCGACGGGATCGCCCAGGAGGTCCGTCCCCGCTGTCTCCTCCGTCTTTATCCCGCTCGTGCTGTCCTCGGGCGAGTACGCTGCACGCGGAGATTTGACGCCCGCGAACGCATCCTCGGGCGGGCGGGCGAGCCCGACGTCGGGTACACCCGTCATCTGCTGGCCGCTTTGCACGGACGCAGTCGATCCGAGCCCCTCCGTACGAGTCGTTACCTGCTGCATCCCGCCAACCATCCTCCCCCCCGCCGAAGAATAATCGGCAGCGCTCTGCGTTATGGGCCGCCCGGGCGAAGGCTCCTCGCTCGTTCCTGCGGAACCATTTCGCCATACCTTGGCACGCTCTTCGATGTCGGCTGCGCCGGTGCGACGCATCAAATCGCGAGCCAGGTCTACTTGCATTTCGGAAACGTCGGCGCTGACGATCGCTCCACCGCGGCGGATCAATTCTCTGTAATCCTCAGTTTCCGGCGGATATTGGCCGCTTTTGAACAGCCGCGCAAACAATTGTTCGAGTTGATCGAACACTGCGTTGTGATGGCGCAGATCGCCGCTGCCTGGTGCATAAACACGCGGGCCACTTTCGACCGGTGCGTCATCTGACTTGGCATAGATGGCAATATCGGCCTGAGCTACGCCAGCCTCGCCCAATGTCCGTTGTGCCGAGCGCGCGTCAGCGTAGCTATCGAACACGCCTAAAACAGTCTGTCTCATGATTTGCTCCTCCGCAATCGTGGTGCGACAGTCTCGCCGCCGTGTCGTAGTGGGCGCAACACGCGTGCCCGGGGGCGGCAGGAAGTCGCCGGCTTTCGCTCACCTCGAGCGGTCGTCCCGCGCGCACAGGACGGTTGCCTGTCTTTCATCCTTTCCTTGGCCGGTAGCAGTTACAGGACCGGCAGGCCAGCGCTAATCCAACGCGACCTTTCGGGCGCTCGCAAACCTACGCCTGTCTCAATGCTGCGAAGTATTGGCGGGTGCATCGTCGGCGGCTGTCGTAGATTGACCCGAACCTAAACGTGTGAACAATGTCCTGCGCGACAACTGACCTTACGAATTCAGCGGGTGGTTCAGCAATGCCATTCGTCTGACATTAACCCCGTGGCCATTTGCGCGCGCTGTGGGTATGACGTGCTGTGGACCGCTCAAAAGCCGCTGGAGAATCGCCATGAAATCTCTACAACGCAGGCCGGCTTTTTCTTCCACCTTTTGGCGTCACCTATTGGAGATTTGCGTCGGATTGCTAATCGCCTCGGGCATTGGATCGTGCGGCGGCGGTTCGGGTAGCAGCCCGAGCGCCACCGGTTCGGGCAGCGCCGGCAGTACCTCCGGAACCACTTCTGCGCCTGGTACGCCGGGCACGACTACACCCGGGGGCACAACTACTGGCTCGACACCGACAACTGCGCAAACCTACCCGACCGACGTTCTCATGCACCACAACGACCTCGCGCGAACCGGTCAGATGCTTGCGGAAACAACGCTCACGCTAGCCAACGTCAACTCGACGACGTTCGGCAAGTTGCGCTTCCTGCCGGCGGACGGCAAAGTCGACGCGCAGCCTCTATTCGTAACGAATCTTATGATCGGCACGGCCGCGCACAATGTTGTCTATGTTGTGACAGAGCACGACAGCGTCTACGCTTACGACGCCGATAGCGGTAACGCGCTGTGGCAGATCTCGCTGGCCGCTGCGGGTGAAACCTCGAGTCCTGATCCGGGCTGCACGGATATCACACCGGAAATTGGTATCACTTCGACGCCGGTCATCGACCGCTCACGCGGCCCGAATGGCGCGCTATATGCCGTGGCCATGAGCACGGACGCCAGCGGGAACGTCCATCACCGCCTTCACGCGATCGATCTTGCAACAGGTGCGGAACTGTTTGGTGGCCCGACCGAAATCGCCGCAACGTATCCGGGAAGCGGCGCAGAAGGTGCGAATGGCGTCCTTACCTTCACGCCCTCCCTGCACACCGTGCGCGCTGCACTGACGTTGGTCAACGGCACCATCTACATGGGCTGGACCGCCCACTGCATGTCCGGGAACTACAACGGTTGGCTCATGGCGTACAGCGAGGATACGTTGCAGCAAACGGGTGCGCTGCCCGTTACCCCGAACGGCAGCCAGGGATCGGTCTGGATGGCGGGCTCGGGCATGGCATCGGATGGGACGTCCGTCTATTTGATCGACGGCAACGGCACCTTCAACCCGACGCTCAATGCACAGGGATTTCCAGTCGATGGCGATCTCGGTGATGCATTTATCAAGCTCTCTGCCACCCCTGCACTGGTCGCAACCGATTACTTTGCCATGTACGACGTCGTGGCCCAGGCCGCTGCGGATAACGACTTCGGCTCGGGTGGGGCGATGCTGCTGCCCGATCAAACCGCCTCGGACGGAACCGTCAAGCATCTGGCTGTCGGAGCAGGCAAGGATACCCATATCTACGTGGTGGATCGCGACAACATGGGCAAGTTCAATTCAACGACCAACAACATCTGGCAGGAGATCACCGGTGTGTTGACCGGCGGCATCTGGGGTTCGCCGGCGTATTTCAACAATGTGGTTTATTACGGAGGACAGACCGATGCGCTTAAGGCGCTGCCCGTTACCAACGCGTTGCTTGCCACCACGCCGTCGTCGCAAAGCCCGACAACGTTCGCTTATCCCGGCGCCACGCCGGCCATTTCCGCGAACGGTACGAGTAACGGTATTGTGTGGGCGGCGGAAAACGGCACAGTCGGCGCGTTGCACGCCTACGATGCCACCAATCTCGCGCACGAGTTGTACAACAGCAATCAGGCCGGCACGCGGGATCAGTTCGGTCCGGGCAACAAGTTCATCACACCGATGATCGCGGATGGGAAAGTTTATGTAGGTGCGACGAACGGCGTTGCGGTCTACGGCTTGCTAAATTGATGACGGGAGACGAGGCGTGCGCGGGCGTCACGCCAAGTGATCTCTGTTCGTGAGAACTCATAGTCCGATCGAAATACTATTTAGACCGCTCACCCAGCGTTAGCCTCAGCAAGCCGGATCATCCGAATCTATTGAATCAATCATTTTCGACCGGCCGCGTCCCCCAAAACAACACTGCTTCAATGGCGAAAAATACAACAACCGGCACAATCGCCCCCACCGTCCCTGCGATGTCACGTCCAAACCGGCTCGCGACATAAAGCAGCACGATCATGCTGACCGCCATGCCCGGCGCACCGAGCCCGCGAAGCGCCGCGCTGCGATGATAGCCGACCCAGAACGCGGCCCGCCCGGCGATCCAGACCACGGTTGTCGCTACGATCGCGCGCATCGCCGAGCCGTCGGGAGAGTAGGCGGCCAGACCGAAAAGCGACGCCGCAAACACGATGATCTGCTCTACCGTGTTCTGCAGGTATCGTTGGTTGACGCGCAACCTGCGTGTCTCGAAGCCCGCCAGCGGATCGAACGCGGGTGAGGTCAACCGCTCATGCGCCACTGCTTCGACACCCGTCACCAGGCAGAACAGCACGGCAACACACCAGCATTTAAGTGTCAGCAGCATCCGGGCGTCGAGACTATCCATGCCCGGCAAGGGCGACATCAGATAGTCGATACCAAACCAGAGCACCGAGGCAAGAAGCGAGGCGGCCGCGATGCCAGCGATGCCTACTGTGCGCTGCTGGCGAAAGTTGGACGGGCCATGGGCCGGATCGGTCATAGATTTTCCCCCTGGTATTTCGAACGGCGGCGTCGGTGGCTATCACAGCCCAGTCGAGAGGAACGGTAACACGTTGAATGTCGGGTTTCGGCAAACCCGAAAGACCCTTTCGGATCGCATGCGACCGATAGCATGTCGGCAGGGACCGCCCGACAGTCGCAGAGATAGCCACACACAACCGTCGACAAGCCCACCCCGATCGCCGACAATTTAATGCACCATCATTCCGCCGACGTCCTCGACAACATTGACCTCTCCAACTCTACCTACGTCATTTGAAACAGACCGCCTCGTGATCAGGTGTCCTCGGTCTGGTGATGGTCCCGACTTGTTTGACGCGGTCGTCGACGCGCTGACGGAACTGAGGCGCTTTCCAGCGTCGTTGCCATGGGCGCTCGAAACACCATCAATCGAGACCTCCGAGTCGTTTTGCCTTGCGAGCTCCGCAAATTTTCAGGCCGGAAAAGACTTTCCGTTTTTGTTTATCGACAGGACGTCGCGCATGGTTGTGGGCAGCGGCGGTCTTCACCGGCCAAGATGGACTGTTCCAGCTTTTGAACTTGGCTTCTGGGGAAGGTCATCGCATGTGGGACGCGGGCTGTTCAGTGAAGCCGCCAACGGCCTGGCAAATTATGCTTTTGCCAATTTCGGCGCAAAGCGAGTTGAAGCGATCTGCGACGACTTGAATGAAAGAAGCATTCGAGTTTGTGAACGCATCGGCATGCAACTGGAAGGCGTGTTGCGGCAGGAACGGCGCGCTCCGGACGGCAGTTTGCGAAACACGCGCATCTATTCGAAGCTAGCTTGAGTTTGCGCTTGGGTCAGGCAGGTGCCGGCAACAGGTGGTCGTTCGCTGGGTCGGCGGTTCACCGATTTGCCTGCTGGACTTCGGGCGCCAGCCACCGATTTATCGCGCCAATCCGGCCAGGCGTAGCCAGGTCACAAGTGCAACAGGGTCACGCCGGTCATCAGCAAAACCGATCACGCCATCTGGACGCACCGCGAAGATCGCTCCTGTGCCGGGTTCCCAGATCGTGCTTGCGTGGTTGAGCGAATCCACGAGCGTCGGCACGCCGCCGTCCTCAGGCATCGAAGCGCGGGGCGACAACACACGGACCGCGTGAACAGCGTCGGCGGCAACAGCGAGGCCTGCGTCAAGCACCGCCCCCCACCCTTCGCCAAACGTCAGCACCGTGGCCCGAGGTCCGCGGAAGACATCGAACAGCCGCAATGACCTACCCTCACGATCGACCAAACCCGGTGCATCTGGCGCACGATCCCCAGCGTGCAGGCTGCCGGGTGCCGAGCGTAGTTCGTGCGAAAGCGTCGACTCCCGATAGCTGATGCCGAGTTGGGACGTGTCCTCCGATGGAGCGACAAGGCCCTGCGTGTTCGAAGACAGCGTCGTGGCGGCCAGCCGCGTCGAAAGTTCGAGTACATGTCGCGCTACCGGCAACCGCTCGGCCTCGTAACTGTCGAGCAACGCACTGTCGGCGCCCCGCTGCACCGCCGCCAGCTTCCAGCCGAGGTTGAAGGCGTCCTGTATCCCGGTGTTCATGCCTTGCCCGCCCGCAGGTGTATGCACATGCGCTGCGTCGCCGGCTACCAGAATGCGCCCGGCGCGATACCGCTCAACCATGCGCACGTTCGCGCGCCACAGCGAAGTCCAGTCGGGCCTCGACAGGCGGATGTCGCTGCGGCCCGTGTAACGCCCGACCAGTTGCTGGAAGTTCTCCAGGGTGGGGGAATCGGGCGACTTCGGACCGATTGCGATCTGCAACTGGAATGCGTCGGTGCCGGCCAGCGGCGCCATCGCAAGAAAACCTCCGCCTTCAGGACGCCACACGTGCCAGTGTGCGCGGTCTATCCCTTCGACATGCAGGTCGCCGACCAGCATGCGCATGTCCTCATGCGTCTCGCCGAGAAAACCCAACTTGGCGATGTGCCGCACGGTGCTGCGCCC
This sequence comes from Paraburkholderia sp. GAS82, assembly GCF_050436285.1. NCBI lineage: Bacteria > Pseudomonadati > Pseudomonadota > Betaproteobacteria > Burkholderiales > Burkholderiaceae > Paraburkholderia > Paraburkholderia sp. GAS82. Next base: position 877,453 of record NZ_JBNDLX010000002.1, on the reverse strand, counting down.
GCCGTCGCAACCCACCAGCCAGGCCACGTCGACTTCGTCAGTGCCTCCGGCGTGCTGGAGTCTCGCGCGCACGACGTCGTTGGCCACTTCAGCGTCGATGAGAGCCGTTCCGAATTCGACGCGGCCGCCGAGCGCTTCGAGGCGGCCGCGTAGCGCGGCTTCGGTGCGCCACTGAGGGATCAGGACGGATGACGGCCAAGGCACATCGGGCCGTTGGGCAGGCACGGGACGCGGCACATCGCGAAAACCGCCATCGGCCATGTACTGTCGATAGGGCAAGCCGACAAGACCCGAACTCACAATCTCATCGGCGATGCCCAGCCGGTCGAACACTTCAAGCGTGCGCGGTTGTACACCTTTGGCGCGTGAGCCGGCGAAAGGACCTTCGGCAGAATCGATGATCCGGAACGGCATTCCTCGCACGGCAAGCTCACAGGCGAGGGTCAAGCCGGTTGGACCCGCCCCGACAATCATGACAGTGGACATCGATGCGGTCTCCGTTAAAGGTAAGAAAGCCCAACTAAAATGGAACTAGCAATACGCTACCTAAGACTTGGCTATCAGCCTTTTACGAGTGACCGTTTCGAGAACGCTCACGAATTCCGACGCTGCAGGAGATATATCCGCACCGGTGAGAATGCGCAACTCAAGCGCCGGCAATCGCGGTAGCGCAGAATCGAGCCGTCGTATTCCATCAGGAATGCCATGCATCGTCCGGACAGTCACGCCGAGGCCAAAGCGGACTGCGGCCCACAAGCCGGACAGGCTTGGCGTAGTAAGAGACAGACGCCAGCGGACCGCGGCCGCATCCAGTGCCTGAAGCGCGGCCTGCCGGAACAGACACGGGTGATTGAAAAGCACGAGCGGAAGACCGTCCTGATACCCGCGCACTACCTCCGCGGCATCCTCCCGGCCGAACCAGAACATCGGCATGGATGCCAGCAGGTCACCCGCCCTCGAGCGCCCCGCTTCCGAAAACGCGAGCGCAATATCGAGCCGTCCTGCCCTGACCTCTTCCTCCAAGGCATAGTTGCGCCCTGCGCGGACCTCGACGTGCACGTTGGGCTGCAATTTCGAAAAGTGGGCGATCGCATCGGGCATGACGTCCTCGAAGAAATCCTGTGGCAGCCCCAGCCGGATAGCCGGCGCCGCAACCGTCGCACCCAACGTCGCGCCTGCTTCGTCATGCATGTCAACGATCCGCCGCGCATACGCGAGCAGTGTTTCACCCGCCTCGGTAGGCACAAGTCCGCGGCCGTTGCGCTGGAACAGGATGTGGCCCGCCTGCTCCTCAAGGCGTTTCAACTGCATGCTGACGGCTGATTGCGACCGCCCGAGCTGAACAGCCGCACGCGCGAAGCTGCCCAGTTCGGTACCGACGACCATGGTACGCAGCGCTTCGATATCGAAATGTGGCCTCATCTATCTGAATCCTTGAAGTGTTACTTCATATATATCCGTTAGACGAAATGGTAGCTGTTGATCAGAATCATGGGCAACTAAAAAGGGAGCAGGCCATGAATACATTGAAGGCAATTGGCTTCATCGGCATCGGCACCATGGGCGAGCCGATGGCAAACAATCTTCTGCGCGCCGGCATCGCGCTGATGGTGTGGAACCGGTCGGCGCAACGATGTGAACCTCTGTCGCGAGCTGGCGCGACGGTAGCGCAGAACGTCGCCGACGTGTTCGCGAGGTGCGACACGATCATCCTGATGCTGGCCGACGGTGCGGCCATCGATGCCGTACTCGGCCGAGGCACGCCCGAATTTGTTGCGCGTGTCGCAGGACGCAGGCTGGTCGCCATGGGAACGGTGTCGCCGGGGTTTTCGGAGGCTTTGGCGGCCGACATCCGAGCAGCCGGTGGTCACTATGTGGAGGCGCCGGTCTCGGGTTCACGCAAGCCGGCCGAAGCGGGACAGCTTGTCGCCATGCTCGCGGGGGATGACGAGGACGTCGCTACGGTACGCCCGTTGATGGCTGCGATGTGCCGGGAATGTTTCGAGTGCGGCCCGGTGCCGTCAGCCCTGCGCATGAAGCTCGCGGTGAACGTCTTTCTGATTACGATGGTCACCGGCCTGACCGAAGCTGCGCATTTTGCCGAGCGCCATGGTCTCGATATGGAGCGTTTCGCTGCCATCCTCAGTGCCGGTCCGATGGCGAGCGATGTATCGCGCATCAAGGCCGCCAAGCTGGTACAGCGCGACTTCGCTCGCCAAGCCGGCATTTCCGACGTGCTGAAAAACAGTCGGCTGATCGTCGAGGCGGCCCGCGAGGCGGCCGTCGCAGCACCGCTCATGGAAACATGCTTCTCACTCTATGGCGAAACCGAAGCCTTGGGCTTTGGCGAGGAAGACATGGCGGCCGTTGTCCGGGCATTCGAAGCGCGTACGGCAGGTGGTTCGCTATGAAATTCTTTTGTTTTCGCTTTAAGCGTGGACCCGCTCTGAGGCACGCGGCATCGCACAATGGCCGGGTACGAGCGGGGGTGTGCACGGTATAGTCAGTTTCTCTCCCGATCTCCCTCCTGATCGCGCGCCAGTAAGGCGATCGCCCATTCCGCCAAGTCGCCTCGTATCGGTAATAATTTCGGTTACCTGATTATGTTGTCATGCACAAAGATAGCTCCTTTTTATGAATTTTCATTGCGTCTCCTTCGCACTCTTTATGAAATCCAATTCAGCCGGTCTTGTTGATATTTTGTAAATAGATGATATAAACAAAGCCACGCATCGGTCTGCATCGACAACGCTCATTTAAAGCGGGCGAAATTATGCAAAGGAACGTGTGGAGTCTCGGCTTTGGCGGGATGGCAATCCTTACCGGCGCGATGCCGGTGGGCGCTGATGCCGCCTGTTCGGCGACAGCGCCGGTCAGTAATACCACCGTTACCTGCTCTGGCACAGGCATCTCATCCGTCGTTGCCGCGACGGGAAGCACCAACGTCACCATCAACATCGATTCAACGGCGACCGGCAGTTTCTCATTGCCGGGAACGCCAACGCCATTCGCGGTTGACTCCTCCAGCGGGATCACCAACAACGGCACGCTCTCCCTGTCAGGCAACGGCACGGGTGTCGCGAACCGCGGTGCGGTACTGATCGGCATGAACAACGGCAATACGATCACCAACGGCACGACAGGCGTGATCTCCACGACGGGTGCCTACAACGACGGTCTCGCAGCGAACGGCAACAACAACGCGCTGATCAACAACGGCAAGATCACAACGACAGGAAACAACTCGTATGGCATGACAGCCGCGTGGGGGCAAAGCAACGCAGGCGCTTCGGGCAACACCCTCACCAACACAGGGACAGTCTCCACGACGGGCAGCAACGCGCGCGCCGCGTCGCTGCTAGGCGGCAGCGGCACGATTAACAACAGCGGCACGCTGACCTCGAGCGGCAAGGACAGCCCGGCTGTCTACATGCAGGGCAACAACGACACGCTGATCAACAGCGGCAAGATCCAGACCACGGGTACCGCGACGAGCAGCGGAAGCGTCGACGCGGTCGTGTCGAACACCCTCGGTACATCGTTCACAGCGACGATCACGAACCAGACGGGTGGACAGATCATCAGCAATAACGGCATTGGCGTACGCTCGACCAACGGCAATACGACGATCACGAACGCCGGGCTGATCCAGGGAGGCGGCGGCACTGCGATCAAGGGCGGCAACGGCAATGTCACCCTGAACCTGCAGACCGGCTCGCAGATCATCGGCACCGCCGATGGGGGCGGCGGTACGAACGTCGTCAACCTGCAAGGCTCAGGCACCGCGTCGAACGCATTCGTCAACTTCCAGAGCCTGACGATGGCAGGCGACGCGTGGACCTGGGCGGGTACCGGCACGTTTTCGAACGCCCTCGTGCAGAGCGGCACGCTGAACCTGACAGGCACGCTCGGCACGACGACGGCATCGGTTATCGCGACCGTCAACAGCGGCGCGACCCTGCAGGCCAATGCGTCGAACCTGCCACTCTCCGTGACGGATAATGGCCTTGTGCGCTTTCAGCAGGACAGCGTGGGCACCTACACGGGACTGATCGGCGGCGCGGGCGCAGTGGAGAAGACAGGCGCGGGCACGCTGAGCTTGTCCCCGGCTGCGTCGAGCGGCAACACCTATTCGGGCGGCGCGACCATCACGCAAGGCACCTTGTCCGTCGCGGCAGACAATGCGCTTGGCGCGTCATCCGGCGGCTTGACGTTCAACGGCGGCACGCTTCAGCTCGACAGCGCGTTTAATCTCGCGTCGAGCCGTGCTCTCTCGATCACCTCGAACAATGGCACGATCGACACGCAGGGCTACGACTCGACGATCACGCAGAACATCACGGGCGCTGGCTCGCTGACGAAGCTCGGCTCCGGCGCGTTGACGCTTAACAGTGCGAACAGTTATGCCGGCGGAACGAATGTGGATGCGGGCACGCTTATCGTCGGCGACGGAACGAGCTCATCGGCGGCGCTGTCCGGCGGCGGCCCGGTCACGGTCGCGTCGGGCGCAACGCTTGGCGGCTACGGCAGCGTGACGGGCAACGTGACGAATAGCGGCACGATTTCCGTGGCGAATGCACTCACCAATCTTTTGAGCGGTTCAACCGGCAACTTCCAGATCAACGGCAATCTGACGAATGCGGGTCTCGTGCAACTCGGTGGCAGCGGCATCGGCAATACGTTGACGGTCGCGGGCAACTATGTCGGTCAGAACGCAACGATCGCGCTAAACACCTATCTGGCCGGAGATGGCGCAGCGTCGGACAAGCTCGTGATCAACGGCGGCGCGGCAAGCGGCACGAGCACGCTGAGGGTGACGAATGTCGGCGGCCCTGGTGCGCTGACTCCCACAGATGGAATCCAGGTCGTGCAGGCGGCCAATGGCGCGACGACGGCCGCGAGCGCCTTCACGCTGTCCGGTGGATCGGTCAGTGCGGGCGCCTACACGTATTACCTCGCGAAAGGCGGTACGTCGACGGGGACGAGCGACAGTTGGTATCTGCGCAACACGGTGCCGCCGAAACCGCAGCCGCTGGCATCGCAACCGGGTCAGCCGAGTCAGCCCGGTCAGCCGGCTCCAACGCCCCCATCGCCCATCGTCGCGGAGGGCACGCCGCTCTCCATCGCGCAGGCCGTCGCCTCTGCGGCCCCAGGCGCCGCAGAGGTGCCGGTCTACCGGCAGGAAGTGCCGCTGTACACAGAAGCGCCGGCCGTCGCCCGCCAACTCGGGCTGGAGCAGATCGATACGTTCCACGATCGCCAGGGCGAACAGGGGCTGCTGACCGGGAACGGCCAGGCGCCTGCATCGTGGGCGCGTGTCTGGGGCGGCTACAGCGACCTGCAGCAGAAAGGCGACGTGGCGCCGTCCTTCGACGGCACGGTATGGGGGATGCAGATCGGGCAGGAGCTATATGCGGACAACAGCCCCAGCGGCCACAGCAATCACTATGGATTCTTCCTCGGCTTTTCGCGCGCGGTAGGCGACGTGAACGGCTTTGCACTGGGTCAACAGGATCTGGGCGTCGGTACGCTTCAGGTGAATGCGTACAATCTCGGCGGCTACTGGACGCACGTGGGTCCGGGCGGCTGGTACACGGACGCAGTGATGATGGGTAGCGCCCTGACCGTGCGCACACTTTCGAACGACGGCGTGAGCGGTTCGACGGACGGCAACGCGTTCACGGGCTCGGTCGAGGCGGGGCTGCCGATCGCGTTGGGCTACGGGCTGACGCTGGAGCCGCAGGCGCAACTGGTGTGGCAATGGCTGTCGCTTGACCGGTTCAACGACGGAGTCTCCGACGTGACGTGGAATAACGGCAACACGTTTCTCGCCCGGGTTGGCGCACGGCTGCAATGGGCATTCGATGCGAACGGAATCGCCTGGAAGCCTTACCTGCGTGTGAGCGTGCTGCGCTCATTCGGCGCAGACGACGAGACGACTTTTAGCGGCACGACGACACTGGGCACCCAGGTCGGCCAGACCGCCGGTCAGATCGGCGCGGGGCTCGTCGCGCAACTGACGAAGCATGGCAGCGTGTATGCGACGGCCAGCTATCTCACGAATCTCGGTGGCCAACATCAGCGCACGATTACCGGCAATGCCGGCGCTCGCTGGACCTGGTAGCACGCCATCCCTGGTCTTTAAAAGCGATCACGCCCCGACCGGCAGCGACTGCCGGTCGGGGCGTGCGCGAAGCTTGTGCTCCTAGAACCTGTGGCGAATGCCAACGCGTCCGACCAACTGCTTGCCGTTCGACGAAATGGCGGTGGTATCGGTGATGGCAGCGACTGCCGGACCGCCGGTAGAGTCGTCGCCGATAGCACGCTGGTAGAGCGCCATCACATATACGTCGGTACGCTTGGACAGCGAGTAGTCGAGCGCCGCGTCGTATTGCAGATACTTCCCGCTTTCGACTGATTTTCCGTTCCGCTCCGTGAGCGAATTGCGATCGACGTAGTCGGATGCCAACAGCAACTGCAATCCGGGCGAGATCCGATAGATGAAATTGACCTGCACGTCATTGAAGGTCGCCGTGCTACCCGTCGCGTAGCCACCGGCCGGACCCTTGGCGCCGGTCGGCATCGGATTACTACCCAGATTCATGAACTTGGCGTTCGTATACGTGACGCCGAGCGTCGCCGACCCCAACTTGTAGGATCCGCCGAAATCGATCAACTGAAACGTGTTTGCGCTCATGAAGCCGGAGTAGATCGGCGTCATCAAGGTTTCGGGCAGACTCGAAGCGGCAGTGCTAAACATGCCGGTGCCCGGGTTGCGCGCGTTCAGGTAGGCAGCGCCAACGGCGACCGGCCCCCGGTTATACGAAGCGCCGAGCGACCAGATCTGGTTGTTGGTGAAGTTTCCAGCCGTACCGCCGAGACTGTACGTACCACCGAATTTCAGGCCCGAATAGTTCGGGCTGGCATATTTGATGGTGTTGTTATCGTGGTAATCGATGTTCGAGTTATCGAGGTCGCCCGGGTGCGCGCCGTAGACGCCGCCGCCCAACTGCCCGGCTGCGAGTGGAGCCGCATAATCGAAAACCGAGTCGTACTGGCGACCGAGGGTGACCGTGCCGTACGGAGTCGCGAGGCCAACCCAGGCCTGGCGGCCGAACAAAAGGCCGTTCTGGCTCAGCGCGCCGCTGTTGCCGTTAAAGCCGTTTTCGAGCAGGAATACCGCCTTCATGCCACCGCCGAGGTCCTCGGCGCCGGTCAGCCCCCACCGGTTGCCCTGCATCACGCTCCCGGCTAACTGGTATTGGTGGCCGCCTTTGTTGTTGGTGATCATGTCGAACCCTTCGTCGATAATGCCGTACAGGGTGACACTGCTTTGTGCGTGTGCGGCGCCGGCTAATGTGCCGAGCGCGACGAGGGCGATAGTTGATTTTTTCATCTGGTGGACGATTGTTGTTTTACTGTCTAAACAGAGCCTGTCGCAACCGGACGAAGCAACGCCAATCAAACCGCATGGAAGCGGCTGATACGTTATGGAGCGTCACACTCGAGACAGGAGTCCGTAACGTCAGCTTGTCGCTGACGACTTAACAGAGCCAACAATGCCACTACACAGCATGCTCTTAAATCAGGGTAAATTCGAAGCAGAATGTTCTATCACGCCACCCGATAACTTTGCTATGCTTTGCGGCGAGGCGCCATCCGTAGCCGCGCATCTGCGCTCCTAGCCGGTTACGGACTCCCAGGCTTCTCCAATCGGTCGGCGGGTATCCTTTAGGTCAGAAGCGGACATAGCTTCGATTTTGAAGACCGAGACTGCGTCCCGCAGCGCTGTCGCCTGCTCGGACATGGCCTGCGCGGCCGCCGATGCCTGCTCCACGAGCGCCGCGTTCTGCTGTGTCACCTCGTCCATCTGACCGACCGCGTTGTTCACCTGCTCGATTCCGGTACCCTGTTCTTCAGAAGCCGTTGCGATTTCGCTCATGATGTCAGTCATCTCGCGTACCGCCTTCACGATGTCATGCATCGTTGCGCCAGCCCGTTCGACCTGCTCCGAGCCTTCGGCCACATGCTGGACCGAATCGTGAATCAATTCCTTGATTTCTTTCGCAGCACTCGCGCTGCGCTGCGCCAGCGTCCGGACTTCGCCCGCGACGACCGCGAACCCCCTGCCCTGCTCGCCGGCCCGGGCCGCCTCGACCGCTGCGTTGAGCGCGAGAATATTGGTCTGAAACGCAATCCCTTCGATTACCGAAATAATCTCGGCGACCCTATCCGAGCTCCGTGAAATCGACTGCATCGTTTCGACCACCTGATGCACCACTTCACCTCCGCGCATCGCGACTGCACAGGCTCCTCCCGCCAGCGCGTTCGCCTGTTTCGCATTTGCCGTGTTCTGACGCACCGTCGAAGTCAGTTCCTCCATGCTCGCCGCGGTTTCCTCGAGCGATGCTGCCTGCTCCTCCGTACGCTGGGAGAGATCCATATTTCCCTGCGCAATTTCTCCGGCAGAAATCTTGATCGACTCGGCTGACGACTGGATACCCGCAACGATCGACTTGAGTTGCTGCCGCATAGACTCCAGCGACGCCATCAGGCTAGCGTGATCGTTCGGCGCCACAGGCACTGCAACCGACAGGTCACCTTGCGCAATGCGCGCCGCAACATCCGCTGCATCGGCTGGCTCTCCGCCCAGCGATCGCACGATCCCGCGGGTAATCCAGATTCCCAGCGCAACCGCAAGAAGCACGGTCATCGCACCCGCCGCCGCAAGCACGAGCTTTGTTGCCAAGGCTAACGCTGCGACCTCGTTAGAGCGTCTGTCGAGTTCCATCTGCTCAGCGCTGTCGAATTCGGCCGCGACCTTCCTATAGTGACCCATGAACGGCTTGTCATTCCCCTGCCTGAAATAGTCCGACAACGCATTCCAGGGTTGTTGACCCGCGGTTACGTCTCTGCGCAGCCCGATCAGTTTCTCGTCGATCTCCTTGACCTTTGTGCGCATCTCACTCAAGGTTTTGAGTCTTTGTTGCTGGTCGGGATCGTCGGCTGTCAACGAGCGAGCCACGTTCAGCGCCTTGTCAAACTGCTCACTCCCTGCGTTGTACGGCTCCAGCAATGGTTCGGTTCCGGACGCGACGAATTCACGCACACTCGCTTCCATCTTGATCATATTGGTCAACATGTCATCGCTGGTGCGCAGGACCTGGTAGCTACGAACGTTCCAACCGTTCGCCTGATTGAGCCGGAGGAAGTTGATGATGGAGATCGTGTTTCCAACCAGCGAAACGACTACAACTGCGCCGAACGTTGCGGCAAGCTTTCTGCCTACGGTCATCCTCATGAACTTATCCCCGGGGTGACATACCACCTTTACTGCGTGGATATTTTGAAGTTATGCACTCGCGTCTGTCGCAAACCGTTTCTCAAGGCCGAGGCCGAGCGCCTTCCCAGGCGCGCTGGAGCAGCGCTCGAAGGGGAACAGCCTCCACTGGACGCGGATTCCAGTAGGGATTCGACAAGGCTACTTCGCATGCCTGATCAAGATCGGACTCGCTCAGTCCAATCTCACGCAACCCGCGTGGCACACCGAGTTCCAGGCTCAGTTCGTACAGTCCATCTGCGGCGACATCCACGTTGAGTGCCCGCGCAATACGTGTCATTGCGTCATCTGCGACGATGCTGTTATACGCGAGTGCATGCGGAAGAACGATCGCATGCGTCTCCGCATGCGGCAGATTGAAGGTGCCTCCAAGGGTATGGCAAAGCTTGTGATGAAGTGCCATTCCTACGCTGCCGAGAACCGTCCCGCACAGCCACGCCCCGTAGAGGCACTCACTGCGCGCTTCTCTGTTCGTGCTGCTCGCTTTCACGCCACGCAGACCTTTAGCGAGCGCGCGGATTCCCTCTTCAGCCATCAGCGACATGACGGGGTTTCCATCCTTTGCATACAGGCCCTCGGCAGCGTGAGCAATCGCGTTCAAGCCGCTCACCACCGAAAGGCCGATCGGCAAACCGAGCGATAGCTCCGGATCGTAGAGCACTGTTTTCGGAAGTACCTTTGCGTCGCGCCCGGTCCGCTTGAGTCCCCCTTCGGTTATGCCGTATATCGGCGTCATCTCCGAACCGGCATACGTCGTCGGAATCGCGATAATCGGCAGCGACGACTCGAGCGCGATGGCTTTGCCAAGGCCAATGGTCGAGCCGCCGCCAATGGCTACCGCGCAGTCGGCGTCGACCGACTTCGCATGCTCGCGAGCACGTCGGGCGTTTTCAATGGGCACATGCATCTGCGCGCCGTCGAAAACGCCGGCACTCGAGGGGCCGAGGAGAGAGGAAACGATCTCGGCCTGCTCTCGCTGCTCCGGCGTGCACAGAACCAGCGCCCTGCGCGCTCCCAGCGTCTCAACTTCCTGCTGGATGAGTTTCATGCTGCCTGCGCCGAAAATCACCCGGGAGGCAGGCGTCGTATACGTAAAGTCGTACATAAGATCTGGATTTCCTCGTTATGGGAAACAGCGTTCGGGCTCAGATGTAATCCACCTGATGCCTGGCAATACGACTATCTCCGACGATCTGCTTAACGCGGATATGCTCGGGATGAACCGCATACGCTTCAAGCGACTCATGACTCTCGAACTCGGTGTAGAGCACGACGTCACAGGCGTAATCGACTCCGCTGACGTCCACGCCGACCTCCAGCTTTGTGAGCCCCGGGATTTTGCCAGTGAGACTTTCGAAGGCACTCTTTACAAGCTGAGCCGTTTCCTTCTTTTGCTCGGGTGTATCACCGCGAACATCCCACATAACGATGTGCTTGATCATGTCGATTCCGTATTAACTTCCAATGCCTTGGGAAACCATGCGCGAGCGTCCCTGCGGGTACTTGCCCACATAGATCGACTGCCCACTTGCCCGCTGAAATTTTCCAGGTCCAGGTGCACGTCATCTGACGGCACCTCCGAAACACAATGCTCAAGCCTTGTTCTTGTTGTAGACGTCCACAAAAACCGCCGCGAGCAACACTATCCCCTTGATCACCTGCTGATAGTCGACGCCAATGCCCATAATGGACATCCCGTTGTTCATCACGCCCATGATGAAAGCGCCCACGACCGCACCGACCACCTTCCCAACACCGCCAGAAGCAGACGCACCGCCAATAAAGCACGCAGCAATCACATCGAGTTCAAAGCCCGTACCTGCTTTCGGTGTGCCGCTGTTCAGGCGAGCCGCGAAGATGAGACCGGCCAACGCCGCCAGCACACCCATATTCACGAAGGTCATGAAGCTGACTGCAGGAACACTGACCCCCGACAATCTGGCTGCTTTCGCGTTGCCCCCCACTGCATAGATACGACGGCCAATGGTGGTGCGATTCATGATGAATGTGTAAACACCAATCAGCACGCCCATGATGACGAGAACCGTCGGCAGACCGCGATACGACGCGAGGATGTAGCAGAGAAAGACGATCAGGCCGGTGAGGATAACGTTCTTCGCGATGAACATCGAAAACGATCCGCTGGTCATACCGTATTTCGTTGCGCTCGCGCGGTGCCGAAGCTCGATCACGAAGAAGAGCACGCCCACCAGAATTCCAAGCAGGATGGACGTGATGTGCAGATTCTGGCCGTGAAAAACGTCGGGAATGAAGCCGGAGCTGACCGTAGCGAACGCGTCCGGGAAAGGCCCAATGGACTGGCCCTGAAGCACGAGGTTGGTGAGGCCGCGAAACACTAGCATGCCGGCCAGCGTGACGATGAACGACGGCATCCGCCAGAACGCAATCCAGTAACCCTGAATGGCTCCGATCAGCGCGCCGGTGATGATGCAGATGACAGTGGCCAGCACGTAGTTGACATTGAACTGCACCATCAGAACCGCCGCGAGCGCGCCCACCAGTCCGGCGGTCGAACCGACCGAGAGATCGATATGGCCTGCGACGATCACCATCAGCATACCGAGCGCCATGATGACGATATAACTGTTCTGAAGCACCAGATTCGTCAGATTGAGCGGCTGCATCAACACACCGTTCGTCGACACCTGGAAGAATGCCATGATGACGATGAGCGAAATCAGCAGTCCGTATTCACTCGCGCCCCGCTTGAACGCGCGAACGATTTCGCTTTTTTCAACTCCGGCTTCCTGCGGCGCCGCCGGCGAAAGTACCTTACGCATTTTAGATGCCTCCATTTCGCATGATTGCCCGCATGATCTTCTCCTGCGAGACTTCCTCCGCGGTGAACTCGCCAACAAAGCGGCCTTCGTTCATCACATAAACGCGGTCGCACATGCCAAGAAGCTCCGGCATTTCCGAAGAAATCATGACCACGCACTTGCCCGCTTCAACCGCCTGATTGATGATGCTGTAAATTTCGTATTTCGCGCCCACATCGATGCCTCGCGTGGGCTCATCCAGAATGAGTACTTCGGGCCCCGAAAACAGCCATTTGCTGAGCACCACTTTCTGCTGATTGCCGCCGGACAGATTGGCGACCACATGGGTTACCCCTTGGGCGCGGATACGGAGCTTCTTCAGAAAATCTGCCGCAACCGTCATTTCCTCGTGTTCGTTAATAACCCCGAGTTTCGACACGCCCGTGAGGTTCGCCAGTGTGATGTTTCGCTGGATGTTGTCGTCAAGGATCAGACCGTTTCCTTTCCGGTCTTCCGTCACATACGCAAGGCCTGCCTTGATGGCCTTCTGCACCGACGAAACGTCTACCGGCTTTCCGTGCATGAGCACGGTTCCGGAAATGTCCTGCCCGTACGTTCCGCCAAAAACACTCATGGCAAGCTCGGTACGCCCGGATCCCATCAGACCGGCGATACCCACGATTTCGCCTTTTCGTGCCTTCAGATTGACGCCCTTGATGACAGCGCGGTCCCGCTGGGTTGGATGCTGTACGCGCCAATCCCTGACCTCGAAGATCACGTCGCCGATCTTCGGCACACGCTTCGGGTAGCGGTCCGACATCTCACGGCCGACCATCGCCTTGATGATGCGGTCTTCGCTCACACTTTCCGCCTTGCAGTCGAGCGCATCGACCGTGGAGCCGTCGCGGATGACCGTGATGCCATCGGCAACGCGTGAAATCTCGTTGAGCTTGTGCGAAATGATGATGGACGTCACGCCACGCGCCTTCAGCTCCAGCAGGAGATTGAGCAGCGTATCGCTGTCCTTTTCGTTGAGGCTTGCCGTGGGTTCGTCGAGGATCAACAGACGGACCTCTTTCGACAGCGCCTTGGCAATTTCGACCAGCTGCTGTTTACCGATGCCGAGCGTGCCTACGGGCGTATCGGGAGAGTCAGTCAGACCGACCTTCGATAGCAGTTCCTTTGCCTTGGACCGGGAGTCTTGCCAGTCGATCACGCCTCGCTTCGACTGCTCGTTGCCCAAGAAGATGTTCTCGGTAATCGAGAGCATGGGCACGAGTGCGAGTTCCTGATGGATGATGATGATCCCGACCTGCTCGCTGTCTGAGATATCCGAGAACGCGCGATCTTCACCGTCGTAGACCACATTTCCTGCGAAAGAGCCGTGCGGATAAACGCCACTCAAGATCTTCATCAGCGTCGACTTACCCGCGCCGTTCTCGCCGCATATGGCGTGAATCTCGCCTTTTCGGACTTTAAGATTGACGTTGTTCAGGGCTTTGACCGCGCCAAAGCTTTTCTGAATTTCGCTCATCTCCAGAATGGTTTCCATCGTCGTACTCCTCAGGTCGATCAACTGCAACAGACCTCTGTTCGGTGCCGGCTGCAAATGCGCCGCCGGCACCCTCATTGGCCTGCGATTTGTTACTTCAACTGCGCCTGCGTGTAGTACCCGCTCGTGACCAGTTCCGGCTGCCAGTTGTCCTTGTCGACGAGGATGGGCTTCACGAGGTAGGTCGGAACGATCTTGGCCCCGTTGTTGTAGCTCTTCGTGTCGTTCACAGGTACGGGCTTTCCGGTCAGCGCGTCGTCCACGATGTCGGCCGTGATGCTGGCCAGCTTGCGCGTGTCCTTGAATACCGTGGTCGTCTGGTCGCCGCGGATAATGCCCTTGACGTTCTGCAGGTCGGCGTCCTGTCCCGTGACGATCGGCATCGGTTGTTGCGGTGTGCCATAGCCGACACCCTTGAGCGACGAGATCACACCGATCGCGATGGCATCGTTCGGCGTCCAAACGGCATCGAGCCGGTTGTTGCCGTAGAAAGCGCTCAGCAGGTTATCCATACGCGACTGCGCCGTAGCGCCGTCCCAGTTGCGCGTAGCAACCTTGTCGAATTCCACCTGCTTGCTGCGAACCACGAACTTGCCGCTGTCGATATATGGCTTGAGCACCGACATCCCGCCGGCGTAGACCATATGAGCGTTGTTGTCGTCGGACGAGCCGCCGAATACCTCAATGTCGAAAGGCGTCTTGCTGCCCCTCTTCTGCCAGGCGGCAACGATACTCTGCGCCTGCAGAACACCCACACCATAATTGTCGAACGTGGCGTAGTAGTCGACGTTCTTGGTCTGGCTGATCAGGCGATCGTACGAGATAACCTTGATGCCCTTCTGTTGCGCAAGCGCCAGCGCGTCGGAGAAGGTCTTACCGTCAATCGGGGCAATCACGAGCACCTTGACGCCCTTGGCCAGCATGTTCTCGACCTGGTTGACCTGCGTCGGCACGTCATAGTTGGCGTACTGGAGATCCGAGGAATAGCCTTTCGCCTTCAGCGCGTCGACCATGCTCTTACCATCGGTGATCCACCGCGACTCCGTCTTGTCGGGGAGGGAAATCCCAATGACCCCTTTGTCCTGGGCGTAAGCGCATACCGACACCGCGGACAATGTAATCGAAGCGGCCAAAGCCACCGCAACGTTCTTGATCATGTTCATCGTTTTGTCTCCTGATAAGGACTACATAGTTAACGTCTGACTATCGTTAGCCAGTTTCTACTGACCGGCCCCGAAAAGAGACCGGCCGTTTTCCTTCCTAGTCGATAAAGATCTCGGCTCCGGCCTGCTTCGAAGAAGCAAACATCGACTCAATGACGCGGCTGATGTTGTATGCCTGTGTGGCGGGGACAACCGACGGGGTACCGTTGCGAAGCGCGTCGAAGAACGCGTTCGATTCGCGGTCGAAGTAAACCGGATTGCCGATTTCAGCAATGTCGGGGGAATATTCGGTCTTCTTCGTGGCCCAGATTTCCGGGAAGCTCGTTTCCTGCCATTCGGTCCATCCTTCCGGATGGGCGCCCTTACCCGCGTCGTAAATCTTGTAGCTCGACGGCAGCGAACGGGAGGACATGATGCCTTCGGTGCCGTACGCCGTGATGTCCCAGCTTTCCGTCCAAGGCAGCACGTCCCACGACATGAAGTCGATGACGACGATCTTGTCTTCGTAGTTCAACACAGCGCCCGCAGCATCTTCGCGAGACTCGTCGCCATGGAAGTTCGGGAACTTCGTGATGCGGGCATTGACGGATCGCGGCAAGCCAAAGTGCAGGAGAATGCGGTCTACCAGATGGCAGCCGATGACAAAGACAGCGCCGCCGATGTCGCCCGGTTGGGTCATGTGAGCCGTGCCTGCCTCGTCATGCGAACAACCGCCGTGCGCACGCACCTGGACGACCTTGCCGAGGCGGCCGCTCTTCAGCGCTGCCTGCATGGCGTCAACCGACGGAGCAAAGCGCCAGCAATAGCCCACCTGCACGAGACCGCCGGTACGCTCGACCGCCTCGACAATCCGTTTGGCATCCGCGGAACTGCGGCCTGCGGGCTTTTCGCACAGCACCGACTTGCCGGCCTCGAGTGCTTCAATGGTCAGGTCGGCCATCTTCTCGCTCTTCGAGTGCACGAGCACCACGTGCACGTTGTCGTCAGCGAGCATATCGTCTTTCGTGCGCACTTCCAGACCGAGCGCATCCACGAATGGCTCGAGCAGCGGACTGGTGTCCCACGCGCCGAGCATCTTCGCGTCGGTACGACGCTGGATCGCCTTGACCCGACCGGACGTGTGCGGATGCGTAATACCGAGGCACGCCACGCCTAACGTTTCGTTGGCACCAATCTTTCGTGTCATGTCTTATCTCCTCCGGATTTCCCGTTACACCTTGACCGTCTTCTCCGACACCGCGGACTCGAGCGCACACTCAGCCAGACGCAATGCCTTGAGGCCGTCCTGCACCGAGGTCGGCAGGGGCGAATTCGTACGCAGCGCTTCGACGAATGCTTCGAGCTCGGCCTTGTAAGCCGCTTCATAGCGCTCGAGGAAGAAGTTCAGGAGCGGTTCGCGAACATCGGTTGCGTCCTTCGTCCAGCGACGGATCGTCGAGGGGCGAAGGTTTTCCTGCAGAAGCATGCCCTTGGAGCCGGACACTTCCATACGCTGGTCGTAGCCGTACAGCGCCTCGCGACAGCAATTGATGTGACATTGCTTGCCCGACGCGGTGCGAAGCTGCACCATCACCGTGTCGAAGTCGCCGAGCGCTTCCAGCGACGGATCGACGAGCCGGCTTGCGGTTGCCATGACTTCGACCGGCTCTTCGCCCAGCAGCCAGCGGGCCATGTCGAGATCGTGAATCACCATATCGCGGAAGATCCCGCCGGAGTGCTCGACGTAATCGCGCGGCGGCATGCCCGGATCGCGACTGGAGATGATGACCTGGCGCACTTCGCCGACATCGCCTGCATCGATCGCCTTGCGGAAGGCCTGGGACGTCGGATCGAAGCGACGATTAAACGCGAGCATCACACGGCCGCCGAGGCGTTCGACCGTGTTAGCCGCGGCGAGCGACTTTTCCATGTCGAGGTCGATAGGCTTCTCGCACAGCACAGCCTTGCCGTTCGCCACGGCTTTCAACATGAATGTGATGTGGGTATCCGTCGGCGTGCCGATGACCACAGCATCGATGTCATCGCGATCGAGCACGGCCGAGGCATCCGTCGACGCTTCACAGCCAAGTCTTTCCGCAAGCGAGGTCGCGGCCTTCTCAACAGGATCCGCGACGACGACCAGTTTTGCGTTCGGGCTCGCGGCGACGTTGCCAGCGTGAATGCGACCAATGCGGCCAGCACCGAGTACGGCGATTCGAATCATGTGAGTCTCCAGAAGTACTTTGTGGGTTTAAGGTCAGGCGCGTCAGACGGAAGCCGCGCTCTTTGCCGAGAACTGAGCGACGGTAGTGTCATAGGCGCGCTTCGCCATCTCGTCGAGCGGCAACTTCCGGTGCGTCTCGGAGATAAGCTCCACGCCGTAGTAAGGAAGCGTGCACCCCGCGTGTTGCAGAGCATCAATGAAGGCAGGACAGTCGCCTGCACCTTCGCCACAAAGCTGACGGTTAAAGCTCGAGTCCTCGAACAGCGTCCCTTTGATCTGCGCGGCTACGTCGTTCAGTTCCACACCGGTGATGAAGCGCGCCGGGATTTTGGCAACTTCGCTATAGGGGCTGCCACCGCGAGCGACGTGCCAGTGGTCGACCATCAGGCCACCGTTGGGCTGGTCGGCACCTTCAGTAATCTTCAGCGCTTCCCCGATGTTTCGGATGGGGGAGAAAGGCATGAACTCGATTGCAACCGTCGCGCCAACCGTCGCGACGTCTTCGCAAAGTTTCGCGAATTCGTCGGTCATGCGCGCAAAGTCGGCCGGACTTTCATCGAAGGGGCTCGCGCCGATCTTCAGATTGCGCATGCCAAGCTCGCCGCCCAGCTCGATGACACGGCGACGGAAATTATCCGATTTGACACGCGCCTCGCCATCGAGGTACCAGTCCATGAGAATTTCGAGCTCGAAGTACTTCATGCCGGTGTCGTCCAGAATACGCTTGACGCCAGAGAGCCCGTATTTCTCGACGCTATGCTCGAGGTCATCGAGGATGAGGCCGACGCCGCTCCAGCCAGCACGCGATGCCGCTTCGCAACGATCTCGCAGCGGGAACGGGCTGACTTCGACCGGGCCACACGGATAGACATCGCCCGCAATGGTCCAGTACGCCGCCAGCAGTTCAATTTTCTTCGCGCTCATGTGTAGTACTCCTGTTTCTCAGTTTCATCGGTTCGTCGACGGCACACGCTCCCGCGTGCCAAACGGTTACGGGGTTGGCCGCGTGGGCCTGGTAGACGTTGCGAGCGTGAAGTCCCACGACACAGACCAGAACGGTGATGAGAACCCGACACGCCTGGCGGCTTCCGGGTCGTCAACCTTGTTGAATTCGGCGATGAGTTCACGCTTGACGCCGAAGACCGCGTCCTCAGGAAGGTACGGGCAGTCCGGCGTGAAGATGTGGGTAATGACGGGCTCGTAGCCCGGCGCGGTCACAATGAAATGGAGGTGGGCCGCGCGATTCGGGTGGCGCCCCATTGCACCAAGGAGTTTGCCGACCGGGCCGTCCGACGGAATCGGATAGTGACGCGGCTTGACGGACTTGAACCAGTAGCGGCCCTCCGCATCCGAAGTAAATGCGCCACGCAAATTCGAATCGGGCTGAATCCCTTTTTGCTGCACGTCGTAGAAGCCATCGTCATTGGTCTGCCAGACTTCGAGCTTCGCGTTCGGAATCGATGTGCCGTCAATGTCCGTCACACGCCCAGCTACGACCAGAGGTTCGCCCTTTCCGTCGAGACAGATGTTGGCGCCGTTTTCGTACTCCGGCGAATTCGCAACATAGAACGGGCCGAGAATCGTGTTGGGCGTCGCTCCGCTCGGCCGGCGATGATTGATCGCGTCGACGAGCATCGAGACGCCCAGGATGTCCGACAGCAGGATGTACTCCTGGCGCCAGTCGGTACACATATGACCGGTTTCAGTCAGGAACTGGATGGCGGTGAACCATTCTTCATGCGTCGGCTCGATTTCCTTCACCGCTGCATGCAGATGCTTGACCAGAACTGTCATGACCTGCCGCAGCCGTTCGTCGACATTCGGCGCCATGCGCGCGTTGACGACGTCGGCCGAGTGCGTTTCATCGAAATACGGCGATGGGGATGGCGATTCAGAGGGTGCTGCAGATTGCATGGAGCGTCTCCTTCAATGTTTTCGTACCGCTTTGAGACGAGTCTATATTCCCCGCAGCCGGCAAAACAGAGCTAAAAAGGGAATCTCTTTCGCGATGAATGGGAAACTGGGAAACAGCAGCCGGGATTACCCTGGCCACGTGACTATTACGCTGTCCAGTGACGCTCGTACTCGTTCTGCTGAAACCGCTCGACGAGTGCATCGATAAACAGCCGAACCTTCACCGGCATATGCGCGCGTGTCTGAAAGGCAATGTTGATCGTCAGCCGCGGCAAATCCCAGTCATTCAGCACAGGGACGAGGCGGCCGGCTTTGAGGTCGTCGTAGACGATGTACTTGGGCTGCACGAGGATGCCCATGCCGTCGAGGGCCGCGACCCGCAATATCTGGCCGTCGTTGGATTCGAGGAGAGGCTTGACCTTGACGAGAACTGATTCGCCCGTTCGGCAAAACGCGAGCTCGCGCGGATTGTCGGCGAGTGCGTAATTCAATACCTTGTGCCGGGTCAGTTCCGCGGGAAGGCGTGGCGAGCCATTTGCTTCGAGATACGAAGGAGCCGCGGCCAATATTCGCCGGGTCGAGGCAAGCCGCTTTACCGTTATGTTGCTGTCTGCTTCAAGAACCTTGGTACGGATGGCGACGTCGATGCCATTTTCAATGATGTCGTGGTAGCGATTCGCCGCCACCACATCTACCGTAATGTCTGGATAACGCGCTGTAAATTCCGGAAGCATCGGTGCAACGTGCAGCATGCAGAACGAGAGCGATGCCGTAACACGCAGTACGCCACTCGGTCGAACTGTCGCCTCCTTGATAACGGACTCGGCTTCACCCAGATCTGCGAGTATGGACTTACAACGTCGATGGAACTCTGCCCCAGCTTGCGTGAGATAAAGATTGCGTGTCGTCCTGCGCACGAGCTGGACGCCAAGCCGGGTTTCCAGCGCGATCAGGTACCGGCTTGCCGCAGAGATGGAAAGGTCCACGACCTCCGCGGCGCGGCTTATGCTGCCCGACTCGGCAACCTCGACAAAAAGCCGTAGTTCCTTGAACTGATCCATCTCTTATCAGCTCGGAATGCAATTGCTGCGGTGGCCTTGGGTGGCTTCGATTTCACCTGCTTGCCCCAATGCGATCGCTCGCGCAACGCCGGATAAACTGCCTTGCACAGTGTCTCTCTCCATTTATAGGCCAAGCATAGTCCCAGGAACCATCGCCGGGGCAGCGGAAACACATCAAAAACACCTCAGGAATTTTCTCCCATTCCGGCCCGCGTCAGCGGTGTCGCCATCTTCATGGGGCGAATACGCGGCAAAACGCCTGACGGAAAGGGTTTTCCGTCAGGCAAACCAGATGTGACCGCCACCGCGACATGAACCCTTGCGTGTCTCCTAGAACTGGGTGGCGACACCTGCGATTACGCCGAACTGGCTCTTGCCATAGTTCGGGTTGGTGCTGGACGCGTTGCTGTTCGTCGGGTCGTCGTTGCTGTTCGCACCGTACAGCCCACTGTCGAGCCCAAGGTTGGACGTCGAACTGTTGCGGACGTAACCGAGCTCGGTATACAGAAGCGTGCGCTTCGACAGCGAATAGTTCGTACCCAGTGTGTATAGCGTCGCGTTGCCATTACCCCGGTTGGCATTGGCGTGGTAAACCGCACCGGTGACCGAAAGCGCCGTCGTCGTGTGCCAGATCGCCCCAAGCCACTCGTGATTGACCGCTGTCGGCAGCGATGTGCCTGCCGGCAGCGTGCTTGGAGTGGCCGTCCCATAGTATCCGGCATTGGACGCATCGGGTGCGCTGAGGTGCTGATAGCCGATGAACGCTACGACCGGGCCAATTGCGTACGTTCCACCCGTGAGGATCGAGCGCGAGGCCAGGTACACATTGCTGAACTGGCCGTTAGGATCGCGCACCTCATCGTATGTCGCCTGCCAGAAAAGGCTGCCGGTCTGATACGAAAGCTTGATGCCGTCCGTTCTCCCCTGCGCACTACCCAAGCCGCTTGAGGTTCCCAACTGGCCCGGCGCGCTTCCCGGACTTCCGGAGTTCCATTTCGTCGAGTTTGTCAGGTCGTATTGGCCTTGCACCGTGAATCCGCCTACCAGCGGCGACAGATACTCTATGCCGTTACCCGCCTGCGAAAAGATCCGGCCACGCACCAGTGTACCGATCGCATATTTCTCGGTCTGTTGAGGATCGACATCGCCCGAATACTGGCTGATTTCAGCCGAGCCCATATTGCCTAACTTCACTTGACCCCACGTGTCGTTATGCAAACCGACGGTCGCCTGCCCCTCGAAGAAGCTGCCGTTGGCAAAGCTACCGTTGACTGTGTTGAGGCGAGACTCAAGGTGGAAAATGGCCTGGGTACCGCCGCCGATATCTTCTGCGCCCTTGAGGCCAAATCTCGACTGGGCCCATCCCCCGCTCTCTGCGCCGAACACGTGCCCCTTCGGCATACCGGTCTCGTATGCGATCCCGTTGTCTACGATGCCATACAGCGTGACGCTGCTTTGCGCAATCGCCGACGCCGCCGCTGTCATTGCAAACATCCCAATCAGAACCTTCCTCATCACATCTCCTATATATGTAGTACTACTATTTTAATCGCCGGTCCAATGTAAACCTGACTACGGCGATTTGATGCTGCCGGCAATTTCAGATCCAGGTGGGAGCGCGTGCCATCAGCGACTCGCACGGAGATGCCACGCTCTCCCGAATCCGGTTCAAAGAAAATCAGGTCTGCCGACTATCCTGCTGGTTCAGTTGCGCTCGCTTGTTGCAGTTGCTAGCCGTTCGACAACAACAAGATCCAGGCGGTTGCTGAACGCGTTCGCTGAGTGCGGTTGGTCGAAGGACAGGGGGATCACCAAGCTGGGGCTGCTTGCGGTAAGGCGCGTCTCCATCGTCGTTCTCGTTTGACTCTGGCCCGAGTGTATATTCGTCAACGATGGAGACATAGAGCCGAAAGGGGAATCTCTTTCGCAGAAATCGGGAAAATCGAAGCGGTCAAGGACCAGCCGAACAGTTGACGTAACGCGCGGCGACCACGCATACACCAGACTGGTGTCCGTTAGCGAATCATGCATGGTTCGTCACATCAGGATATCCCTACATCAGTTTCAGCAACACCCTATGGATAGCACCTTCAGTCTCCGCCGTTTCAGCCGTATACCTGTAGTGACCGAACTCCGAAACCGCTAATGGGCATCTTCGCCCTTTAGTCATTGAAGAAAGCCACTATGCCGACCTTTATGTCCAACTTGCCCATCGCCAAACGACTGGGTGCCGGTTTTGTGCTGGTATTGATCATGTCGTTGATCAGCATCGTCATAGGGCTTGCGCGCCTCTCGTCTGTGGCGCAGGCAACCCGCGATATGGTTGCCAGTCCAATCCGGACCGAGCGGCTTATCAACGACTGGTCGCGCAACATCAATACCGCTGTCACCCGCACAACCGCGATCGCCAAGAGCGCTGACCCAAGCCTCGCCAGTTACTTCGTGGAGGAAGCCGCAGCTTCGTCCAAGGTGTCGGGAGCGTTGCAAAAGTCGATAGAAGCTTTGATGAGTTCGGACGAGGAAAAGTCCTTGTTTGCCGCCATTGGCGAACAGCGCAAGATTTTCATTTCTACCCGCGACGAGATCTACGCGCTGAAAAAGGCGGGCAAAGCCGACGAGGCGAACCAGGTGCTGGAGCAAAAGTTCATACCGGCCTCCCGGCTCTTCGTGACGAAAATTGATGCCCTGGTGAACCATCAGCGCGAGGAAATTGACACGGTGGCAACGCAGATCGACGCCAACTACCAGTTCAGCCGCACGCTGATGATTGCTTTGGGAGTGGTCAGCCTGCTGCTGAGCGTGGTGTGCGCGTGGCTCATCTCCGGGAGTATCACCAGGCCGCTGGTGAAGGCCTCCGCGGTGGCCCGTCAGGTCGCCGAAGGCGATTTGACCGCCCGTATCGACAATCACAGCACCGACGAAGTCGGCCAGTTGCTCAGCAGCCTGAGAGACATGCAAAGCAGCCTGGTGCGCGTTGTCTCCAACGTGCGCTCCGGATCGGAAAACGTGGCCACTGCCAGCGCCGAAATCGCGCAAGGCAACGACGACCTCAGCGCTCGCACGGAAAGTCAGGCCAGCGCCCTGGAACAAACCGCCGCCTCCATGGAAGAGCTCGGCTCCACCGTGCGCCAGAACGCCGACAACGCCCGTCAGGCGAACCAGTTGGCCATGAACACCTCCACAGTCGCCGTCCAGTGTGGCGAAGTCGTCAACCAGGTCGTGGAGACCATGAAGGGTATCAACGACAGCTCCAGGAAAATCGCCGACATCATTGGCGTGATTGATGGCATTGCCTTCCAGACCAACATCCTCGCCCTGAACGCAGCGGTGGAGTCAGCCCGGGCCGGCGAGCAAGGCCGTGGCTTCGCGGTAGTAGCCAACGAAGTGCGCAGCCTGGCCGCGCGTTCCGCCGATGCCGCCAAGGAAATCAAAAAGCTTATCAACGCCAGCGTGGAACGCGTCGCACAAGGCTCGGCCCAGGTCGAGCAGGCCGGTCTCACCATGTCCGAAGTCGTCCGTTCCATTCGCCACGTCACCGATACCATGGGTGAGATCAGTGCCGCCAGCAACGAACAATCGTTGGGCGTCGCTCAGGTCGGTGAGGCTGTCACGCAGATGGACGAGGCGACCCAGCAGAACGCAGCGCTGGTGGAACAAATGGCGGCCGCGGCCAGCAGCCTGCGCAGTCAGTCTCACGAGCTGGTACAAGTCGTCTCGGTTTTCAAACTCGCTAGCTAATAATCACGAGCCGGCGACCGCAAGCACGCGGATCGTCGCGTACGTATGGTTTGTCCGCCAGCGCTTATTCCCGCGCTTTGCTTTTATAGGCGCCAGGAAAGTG
This sequence comes from Paraburkholderia sp. GAS82, assembly GCF_050436285.1. Lineage (NCBI taxonomy): Bacteria > Pseudomonadati > Pseudomonadota > Betaproteobacteria > Burkholderiales > Burkholderiaceae > Paraburkholderia > Paraburkholderia sp. GAS82. The sequence goes on along the minus strand of NZ_JBNDLX010000002.1, from coordinate 853,599 downwards.
CCCGGTCAGTACGTATTCACAGACTGATCGGCGTCGTTCGCTGGTCGAATTGGCCGGCAGCCTTTCAGTCGACCGTCATGCCATGAGTCGCGCAAACCTGCCGCATCGCGCGCAGGACGATCGGCTGCATCTGCAGACTCAACGAATCGGGATTGGCTTCAAGGTACTTATCGACAATGGTGCCCACTTGTCGCGCGTCGGCATGCATCGTTCCAATGCACTGCCGAAGTTTCTCGATCTTCGCATCTGGCGCGCCAAAGACAGGAGCGTAAGAGAATCCGTCGAGCACACCAATCACGTAAGCGGTACGCATCGATTGGCTTCCGCTTTGAAAGGATTTGCCCGTGAGAAATCCGTTGTTGATATCGGACGCCGGACTCGCGTGTGCGATGGAGCAAACTGTCATAAGCAAGGCCGCGGCCATTGATCTGTTCATCTGATGTCGATTCGGAGGGATGGGGGTGCGCTATTGTGGGCCGCTATTGTGACGATTTCCGGACCGACGCCCGAGGTCGACTGCAAAAACTAGCCCGGCGGCCGCGATCCGAGCAGAAGTATGTCAACCAGCCTTTTCGCGCTTTGCTGCCAGTCCGGCGCAGACGCGACGTTGGAAACGCCCACGAGAGCGCGCAGCAGATCCAGCGGCACGAGGTCGGCGCGAATGTCGCCGCTGTCCACGGCGCGCGTCACAAGCGACTGGATCGCGTCCTTGATCTGGGTCCCGGACGATTCGAACAGCTTCGTCGACCCTCCCACGATTGAGTTCAATGCAGGCGCGATGATCTTCTTGGTGGCGATGTAGTCGACGAAAAGCATCATCCAGGATCGCAACGCATCAAGCGGAGGCAATGACTCGGTCAGCCTTCGCGCCTCCTCCGCAAGCTTGCCCACCTCAGCACGGTAGACACTCTCCAGCAGCGCCTCACGCGTGGGAAAGTGCCGGTAGACCGTGCCTACGCCGACGCCCGCCTGACGTGCCACGTCATCGAGACTGACGTCGCTTCCCGCGTGCGTAAACGCCGTTTTTGCTTCTTCGAGGATGCGCTCGCGATTGCGTAGCGCGTCGGCCCGGGGCTTTCGTTCTTTTGGCGTCGAGTGACTCACTGCAGGTTGAATCCTTGCAAGCGGAGAATTTCTCCGGTTGATATACTGAAAAAAGCGGAGAGAGTCTCCGTTTTATCCCGGACGGGGAATGGCGTCAACGCTATTGTGATGGAGAAGCGGAAATGGCTGAGAAATTTGGAGCAACTTCAACGACAGACGACGTGCTTGCAGGCGTCGATCTTCACGGCAAGCGAATTCTTGTCACCGGTGTTTCGGCGGGACTCGGTGTGGAGACCGCCCGGGCGCTTGCAGCGCACGGAGCGAGCGTGATCGGGGCGGCCAGAGACCTGGCAAAAGCGGAGCTGGCGATTGCCGAAGCGCGGCGCGATGCCGCCGCGGCAGGCGGCAGTATCGACCTGGTCGAACTCGACCTCGCAAGCCTCGAGAGCGTCCGGGCTTGCGCCGACAAGCTATTGGCCGAGGGCAAACCGCTCGACGTCATCATTACGAATGCCGGCGTAATGGCGACGCCCTTCGGCAAAACCGCAGACGGATTCGAGACGCAATTCGGCACGAATCATCTGGGGCATTTCGTGCTCGTGAATCGCCTGGCGTCGCTGATTCCGTCTGGTGGTCGAGTGGTCGCACTGGCGTCATCCGGGCACCGTTTCGCGGACGTGGATCTCGACGATCCCGGCTTTGAGCGTACGCCTTACGAGTCGTTTCTCGCCTACGGCCGCTCCAAGACCGCGAACATCCTCTTCGCGGTTGCTTTCGATCAGCGACATCGCGCGCGCGGAGTGCGGGCAGCCGCTGTTCATCCTGGCGGGATTCACACGGAGCTGGCCCGCCATATGGACGAGAGCCAGCTGACTGCACTCGTGGACAGGATCAACAGTCAGCTGGCATCGGAGGGGAAAGGACCGTTCCAGTTCAAGACGATCCCGCAGGGTGCGGCGACTTCGGTATGGGCCGCGGCGGTGGCGGCAGCCGAAGACGTGGGAGGCAGATATTGCGAAAACTGCCACGTAAGCGAAGTCGTGGCGGACGATGTTGTCATCACGCCCGTCAGCGAGGGCGTTCGCCGCTACGCTCTCGACGTTGCGAATGCCGACGCACTCTGGCGCAAGAGCGAAGAGATGGTTGGCGAGTCGTTCTGACCAACGCTTCGTCCAGCGTCATCGAAACGGGGCCCGCCGCGCCTTGACCCATATCTTTGGCGCGGCCACCTGTGACAGCGCAACTTTCCTCACAGCTCAAATCGGTGAGAACGATAGGATCATCACAAACAGCGCGACAATTGTCGCAATTCTCCTGCCGAATGCCGGTCGAATAGGGGCTAAATGTTATTGACGCATCATATGCATGATGCGAAGATCACAAGACAGTTCGCGCCCGATCGCGAAGCATAAGCATTCGTCATACCGACGAAGGAGACATCAGGATGAGTGAGCCGGTTGCGGTCGCGGCCGCTTCATCGCCTCGACCGCCATTGATCCGCGTTACTGGCGTCACCAAGAAATTCGGTGGCGTGCAGGCGTTGCGCGGCGTCGATCTGGAGGTTCTGCCGGGTGAAGTGCATGCACTGCTCGGCGAAAATGGCGCGGGCAAATCCACCCTCATCAAGATACTTAGCGGCGTCCATACCTACGACGAAGGTTCGATCGAAATCGCCGGCCAGAAGGTCGCGTTCGAATCGCCGGCGAAGTCGCGCGAGGCGGGCGTCGCCGTCGTCTATCAGGACCTGAGTCTCGTCGAATCGCTGTCCGTTGGTGCCAACCTGATGCTTGGGCGTGAGCCGCGCACGCGGTTTGGCTTCGTCAGGCAACGCGAACTGATGGCGCAGGTCAGCGCATTTCTGCGCGAACACAATATTCCACTCGATCCACGCGTGCCAGTCGACTCGCTGCCGTTTGCCTACCGGCAGATGACGGAGATCTGCAAGGCGCTGATGGGCGACGTGCGCGTGCTGATCCTCGACGAGCCGACGTCTGCGCTAACGGGCGGCGAAGAACAGATTCTCTTCGACGCGATTCGCGCGGTGACGGAGCGCGGCGTTGGTGTGATCTACGTGACGCACCGTCTGAACGAGGTGTTTCGTATCTCGCAGCGCGTGACCGTGTTCCGCGACGGCGCGAACGCCGGCCAGTTCGCCACGGCCGAGACCGACATGAAGCAGTTGGTCGCTGCCATCGTCGGCCCACGTCATGCGGCGATGCAGGCCAGACAGGAAACCACCGGGGGCGTAGTGACGCAGCCGGGGCTTGGCGTGGATGCTCAAGCCGCCTCACAGGTCGCACACAATGCGCCCGTGCTGACGCTATCGAACGTAAGCAATGCGCGTCTTTCCGGCGTGAACTTCTCCGTGCACAAAGGCGAAGTGCACGGCCTCGCAGGACTGATCGGCAGCGGCCGCACGGAGATTCTGCAGACGATCTTCGGCCTGCTGCCGACGCACGCAGGCACGATTGAGCTCGACGGCGAACCGCTCGCCGCGCGCCGACCCGCCGATGCCATCCGGCGCGGCATCGCGCTCGTCCCGGAAGACCGGCATCTGCAAGGGCTCGTGCTCGATCACTCGATCGAACGCAATCTGACCTTGCCGCGTCTGCCGCAGTTTTCGCGTGGCGGCTGGCTGCTCGCGAAAGCCGCTGCACAACAGGCGCGCACGGCGATGAAGCAGCTTTCCGTAAAAGCGCCCGATGCGTCGACGCAAGTGAAGTTTCTCTCCGGCGGCAACCAGCAGAAAGTCGTGTTCGCCAAATGGAATCATCCGCGGCCGAAGCTGTTGCTGCTCGATGAGCCGACGGTCGGTGTGGACGTAGGCGCACGCGAAGAAATCTACGGCGTGGTGCGCGACGCGGCACATGCGGGTACAGGCGTCGTAGTGGTGTCGTCGGATCTGGACGAACTGTTGCGGCTATGCGATCGCATTTCCATCGTGGTGGACGGCTCGATCGAACGGACCGTCGAGCGCGCGCAGATTCGCCACGCGGAGGAACTTCACCATCTCATTCAACTTCCCCGGCCTATGGAAGAGCTTGCAACATGAACGACTCCGCTTCGCCGATGCCCGCCGAGCAACAGAGCACCCCGCGTCATGGACGCACGTGGCGCATCGCGCAGCTTCTGCTGCAAGGCGATCGCCCGTACATGCTGTATATCGCGTTTGCGATTCTGCTGGTCGTGTTCAGCTTTGCGTCGCCGTGGTTCCTGTCGATCGACAACTTCCTCAATATTGGACGGCAAACGGCGCTTGTCTCGATCATCGCGATCGGCATGACGTTCGTGATCATTGCGCGGCAGATCGACCTTTCCGTGGGATCGGCGCTGGCCTTGTCGGGGATGTCGGCGGCGCTCGCGATGTCGCACATCAGCGATAACTGGATTCTCGGCGCGATTGCGGGCATCGGCACGGGCGCGATCGTCGGCGCGATCAACGGCTTCGTCACGACGCGCCTCTCGATTCCGTCGTTTCTGGTCACGCTCGGAAGCTTGAGCGCAGCACGCGGTCTGGCGCTGATGGTTACGACGACGCGCCCCGAGATCATCACCAACGACAACTTCATCGCGATCTTCGGCGAGGGCACTATTTTTGGCGTGCCGGTGCCGATCCTCTGGACACTGCTCGCCGTGATCGGCGGCATTCTGCTGCTGCACTACAGCGTGTTCGGCCGGCAGATTTATGCGGCCGGCGGCAATCCCACGGCCGCGCTTTATTCGGGCATCAACATCCGCCGCGTGACGACGCTCGCATTCGTGCTGACGGGCGCGCTTGCCGGCCTGGCCGCGCTCGTGCTGTCCGCGCGTTCGCATGCGGCGCGGCCCGACGTTGTGCAGGGCATGGAACTCGACGTGATCGCGTCCGTTACGCTCGGTGGCTGCAGTCTGTTCGGCGGACGCGGCTTCATTCTGGGCACGCTGCTCGGCAGCCTCATCATCGGCACGCTGAATAACGGACTCGTACTGCTCGGCGTGAGCTCGTCGCTGCAACTCGTCATCAAGGGCGTCATCATCGTCGCGGCAGTCGCGTTCACCCGCAAATAGGCACATAGCGGTCGGAGTAAATGGGTCTCCCGTGCATGCGACGTTGCACGGCAGGCCATGCAGGGCAAGTTCAAAAACAGCTGGAGACGCAGTACAACAAGACCACCGGAGGAAGATCATGAACTATCGTCGTGGATCAGCAGCGAGGCTGGCGAGTGTCGCGGCAATCACTGCCATGACCCTGTGCTGTTCGCAGGCATTTGCGCAGGCATGCGCGAATCTGCCTGTGAATTCGATTGGACCGAAGGGTATCGTCGGGCAGGGACCGAATGGCGAAAAGGCGGCGTCCGTGGATGCCGTCAAGCTGACGGATGCCGAGGCCGCCAAGGTCAAGGCCGGCAACTTCAAGGTCGGCATTTCGATGCAGACGATGAACCTCGACTGGTCGCAACTGCAGGTGCAGGGCATCACCGACACGCTGAAGAAATACGGCGTGGAAGTGATCGGCACGGCGTCGGCCGAGTATCAGGTCGACAAGCAGATTGCCGACATCGAGAACACGATCCAGCGCCATCCGAACGGCATCATCTCGATTCCGGTCGACGGCACGGCGACGGCTGCGACGTACAAGAAAGTCTCGCAGGCCGGCATCAAGCTGGTGTTCATGGACAACGTGCCGACCGGCCTCAAGCATCCGCAGGAGTACTCGGCAATGGTCTCGGCGGATAGCGAGGGCAACGGCCAGATCGCGGCGAAGGTGCTTGCATCGTGCGTGCCGAAGGGCGGTACGGTGGGTCTTGTGAACTTCGGCGTCGATTACTTCAGCACGACGGAGCGCACGAAGGCCGTCAACGACTGGATGAAGAAGAATCGCCCCGACATCAAGATCAAACAGGTCGCCTTCACGGACCCGTCGAAGGTCGGTCAGGTTGCCGGCGACTTCCTCACCGCCAATCCGGACGTGAAGGGTGTGTTTGCCGTTTGGGACCAGCCCGCGCTCGACACGCTGACGTCGATGCGCGCGCAGGGCCTCAATACGCCTATGACAACGGTCGACCTCGGCCTTGAGTCTGCAATCGAAATTGCCAAGGGCGGCCCGCTCAAGGCAACGGGCTCGCAACGTCCGTACGATCAGGGCGTAGCCGAAGCGATGGCGATGATGAAAGCGCTGATCGGCCAGACGCCGCCGGCGTGGATCGGCGTGCAATCGCTGCCCGTCGTGCAGTCCAACGTGCTCGAATCGTACAAGACGGTATTCAAGAAGGACCCGCCGCCGCAACTGGCCGATGCCTGCAAGAAGGCAGCGCCCGCTTGCGGTTGATGACCGACGCGGTGTGACGTGTAGGTGTAAGCGTGAGCTTGAGAGCGAAGCCTTTGGAGGCTTCGCTCTTTTTTATTGCGCTTCGAGTTCTTCGCCCCGCTTTGCGTTCTTCGCCCCTTGCGATGAATGCACCGCTATATTGCCGAAACTCAGCGCGATATATCACTCCCCCCGCTCAGCTCGCTTCGGAGCTCACGCCCCCACCTTCCAGCAAGACCTCCGTCACTGCCTCCGAAAACCGTTTCGGCCGGCCCTCGATCATTACCCGTTCCGGGTTCGACGGATCCCGCTCCACCTTGGGAAGCCCGTAAGCCAGGAGCGCGCGCGCGCAACCTGGCCAGTCCGGGTTCCGCGCCAAAACCGGCTCGTTGACAGAGGCCCAGGAAAGCGTACCGAGCACGTCGTCTCCGAAGCCTTGCGTCTCACGCCAGCTAGCTCCGTGAGAAAGCAGAAAGGCCGTGAGATCCGCGTCACCGTGAAAGACAGCGTGGTTTAACACCGTCGCATCCCAGTCTCCTCCGCGCGCGGCAATCGGCCAACCGAGTTCGACCATAAGCTTGACCGCAGAGATCGATCCCCATGCCGCGGCATCGGGCAGCAAGCGCAGCCGGTCCTCCGGCAACGCGCCTGGCAGATCCGGACGTCGGGCCTGAATACGACGCGCCTCGATCGCGTCAGCACGTCCACAAGCGGCCACGAAGTCATCATCGTCGCTTAGCGTCTCCTGCACTCCGTAGGTACGCAGGAGTGCTACGACTTCCGGTAGACCGACCTGGCTCGCCAGCCGATAAGCACTGATGCCGGCGGGCGTCTGCGCGGTGGGATCGGCGCCGGCCGCCAGCAGTGCGGCAATATGGCGAGTCGATCGGCTCACGGCGATCGCACGCAGCAACGGAGGCCCCCAGACTTTCGTGGGCCCCTCTCCCGCCGGCTCGTTGGCGTCGCCACCATGCGCCAGCACCAGTTCGAGGGCAGCCGGGTCCGGCATATCTAGCGCTCGCCGCAGCGCATTCGTCCCGGCGGCACGCGCGCCGTACCGGAACAGCAAGCGCGTGCAGTCCGGATTTTCCAGCGAGTGGTAGAGCGATTCACCGTCATTGGGATCCGCGCCCGCCTCCAGAAGCATCTCTGTGAGCGCCAGATCGCGGACAACGCCGGCCGCACCGTAAAGCGCAGACAGCGGCTCCGACTCGTTGGGTTTTGCGAGAGAAGCCGGTGGAAAGCGGTTACCGATACGCTGGTTAGGATCGGCCCCGGCCGCAAGAAGGTGCTGGGCGCATTCGCGTAGCGGTTCGATGAACTCCGGCAGTTGACCCAGCCTCGAGTGCGTCACCGCGACGAGCGGCGGGAGGCTTAGCGGTCCCCCCGCGCGGTTGACCCACCCGGGATCAGCCGCGGTCATTCGCGACACCACTTCGAGATGCCCCGCAGCGCAGGCAACGTACGCGTCCGTGGCCAGAAGGCCGGGGTGTTCCTGCAGAAGCTGAACCGCAACGCGTGGCCGTGCCGCGTCATACGATCCGGTGACATCGCCACCATAGGCGAGGCCAAGCCAGCGGCGTATCAGAGCCGCCTGATCGTGTTGCGCGAAAGCGCTCGTCTCGACGTACAGCGCGAGATCCGCCCAGGAAGAAAAACCGTACTCGCGCGCGATGCAGGACTGCGCGTCGTGTAGACGAAGCTGAAGCGCTATCGCTTCGCTATCCGAGCGGTGCGCGGCGGCGGGAAGATGATTGACGAAGCGGGCGATCGCTGTTGCGTTGCCGTCGCGGTAAAGACGCAACAACTCCTTCGCCTGCTTCTTGAGATGGTCGAGATTGGCCTTGGGAGGCAGCTTGTTCATGGCGGATCCTCGTGCATTGATGGCCGAAGGTCCGCAATACCGCCAGCACAAAGGATGGTGAGATATCTGACACGCTGCAACAGGTGGGTTCAACCCTTTCCGCGGACCCGGAAGCGGCCTGCACCGCCAATCCGGATGCTAGGCGATGGTGTGCTGCTCCGTCAACCCAGGCTCGAGGCGGAGGTCAGCCCTGCTGGACAGGACTGACAAACTGCTCGATATACGCCTGCCGAACCCTTTCGACTGTAGCGAGCCAGGACTCCCCTTCGGCTCGCCGAAACAGACGCACCACATCCGGATACCAGGGCGAGTCTGCTCGTTCCTGCATCCATCGCCAGTCGACACCCGTCGTGGGAAGCAGTATCCAGCAGGGCGTACCCAGGGACCCAGCCAGATGGGCTATCGCCGTATCGACGCACACGACCAGATCCAGCTGGCTGATGATCGCGGCGCTGTCGGCGAGATCGTCCACCTCCGACCCGAGGTGCAGAAGCGGTTGATCCGCGGGCGGGCATTGAGCTTCGCCCTCGCTCTGCCCTTTTTGCAGACTCACGAAGCTGACGTCAGGCAGGCTCCAGAGAGACGTCAGCGTAGCCAGCGAAGGCAGCGACCGGTTCGCGTCGTTGTGGTGCTGCGGATTGCCCTTCCACACCAGCCCGACCTTGCGGCCAGGCGGAAGCGTTGCGAGCCGCGAGCGCCAACGCTCGACGATCGACGGCTCAGGCACCAGGTGAAGCGGCGGCGGAATCGTTTCCAAGGTCGTACGCAGATGCCAGGGTGCGCTCAACAGGCTCGTCCAGCAGTCGAATCGCGCGGATTGCGAGAGCGCCGTTTCATGATCCACGACCTCGTCGACACCATCGACGGTGGCCATCAGCCTGCGTAAGGCAGGCGCACACGCAAACGCAATGGTCGCAGCCCCTCGCGCCTTGAGCAGCGCGAGATAACGGCCGAACTGAATCATGTCGCCAAGGCCGTCTTCCTGCCAGACCAGCAGGGATTTGCCTGCCAGATCGTCCCCTTGCCACTGTGGGCAACGTAGCAGGACGCGCGAATTGTGGTGAGCAAATCCAGGATGCTCGTAGCGCGACTCGTAAAGCTCCCATCCTTGCGCGTACTGTCCCGTGCCCAGCAGCAGCGTTCCCAGATAGAAGCTGGCATCGGGATAGTTGGGACGCAATGCGAGCGCTTGCCGGAATGCGGTTTCGGCCTCCGGCAGACGATTGAGGCGCTTCAACGTGCTACCGAGATTGTAGTGAGCCTCGGCGTATGCGGGACGTAAGGCGACCGCCTGCTGAAAGTGCGCAACGGCTTCGGGCAGACGCTCGAGTGCTCCGAGCACGCACCCTAGGTTGTGATGCGCCTCCACGATTCCCGGCCGGCAGCGAAGCGCCTGCGTATAAGCCTCCTCGGCCTCGGCTAGCCGATTGAGCGCATAGAGCACATTCCCGAGGTTATGGTAAGCCTCGGCATAGTCCGGATTGGATGCGATAGCTTGCCGGAAAGCGGCCTCTGCTTCGGGCAGACGCTTGAGTTGGAGCATCACAGCACCGAGATTCGCGTGTGCTTCCGAATAGTCGGGTTGAATGGTCGATGCGAGCCGAAACGCGAGTTCGGCCTCGCGGAGCCGGTTGAGCCCCAGCAATACTCCGCCCAGGCTGTTCAAGGCAGCGGGATTGTCCGGCTTCAGCCGCAGCGCTTGCCCGTAAGCCACCTCTGCCTCCGAAAGGCGTCCTTGCTCCTTGAGCACGTTGCCGAGGTTGTGGTGCGCTTCGACAAAATCGGGACGCGCCGCCACAGCAAACCTGTATGCGGTCTCGGCATCGTGGAGCCGGCGAAGCTCGTGAAGTGCGAGGGCCAGATTGAAGTGGGCCTGCGCATAGCCGGGGCGAATTGCAATTGCCTGCCGGTATGCCGTCTCCGCCTCGAGCAAATAGCGGAGATCATGCAGAGCCGCGCCGAGATTGTGGTGAACCTCGGCAACGCCGGGCCGAATTTTTTGCAACTCCTTGTAGATCGCCACGGCTTCCGCAGGACGCTTGAGCGACATCAGCAACGTACCAAGGCTGTCATAGGCCGCAGCGAAATCAGGCTGCAGGTCGATACATTGGCGCCAATACGTTTCCGCATCCGCCAGCCGGTTCAGGCCGAGCGAGCACGCCGCAGCGATGTTGAGCGCCTCAGCCCGAAGCCCTGGAGGAACACTTACGGTCGAGTCGAGTGCTGGCTGAACGATGGACAACGCTTCGGAAAATTTCCTCTCCGAATAGCGTGAAATGGCTTGCTGAATGCGGTCTGTGACGGGAAGCGCGGGCTTCGGCGCGAGTGGCATGGGATGTGGATTGTCTTCGGAGGCGCCCCAAGATCTTGATCCGCCAGGGGCGCCCTCCTGCAAGTTGCGTCAGACCTTGGCGACTGAGGCCTGATAGATCTCTTCGATGGCTTCCTTGAGCGTCGAGTCGAACTCACTATCGCTCATCGATACCTTGAGTTCGTTGATCAAGGCCCTGGAGAAGCTGGCGATCATGCCGTGATTTTTAGCGAGCCGTTGACACGCGTCGGTGCGCGTATAACCGCCGGAAAGCGCGACGACCCGTGCCACACGCGGATGATCGATCAGCGGACGATAGAAGTCCGGTACGTCAGGTATGGTCAGCTTGAGCATCACCTGACGGCTCTCCGGCAACGCGTCGAGACCTTTGGTCAACTCCGCGAGCAGCGTGGCTTCCGCGCCCGGCTTGTCCGGACTCTTGATCGAAATCTCGGGTTCCAGAATCGGCATGAGACCGTGGCCGTCGATCTGCGCACCCAGTTCAAACTGTTGCTTCACGATCGCAGCGATACCCTCTTTCGAATTCAGCTTGATGACCGAACGCATCTTCGTGCCGCAGATACCGAGTTTCACCGCCCGCTCGAGCAGCGCGTCCAGCCCAGGAATCGGTTTCATCAGCTGGACACCGTCCGCTTCGTCCTGCAGGCCCTTATCCACCTTCAGGAACGGCACGACGCCGCGATCCTCCCACAGGAAGGCCGGAACCGGCTTCCCCTGAGCCTGCCCGTCCATGGTGGCTTCGAACAGAATAGCTCCGATGACCTTGTCCCCGGTAAAGGCGGGCGCCGTGATGATGCGCACCCGCATCTCGTGGATCAGTTTGAACATCTCGGCGTCGCCACTGTAGGCGCTCTCCGGGATGCCATAAAGCTTCAGGGCACCGGGGGTCGACCCACCGCTTTGGTCCAGGGCCGCGAAAAATCCCTGTTTTTCACGAACTTGCGTCAGCATCTTCTCATCAGCCACGATTTGCTCCCTTTTTCGACAATGGAAATCGGACCAGCACGCCCAGTCGGGACATAGTGCTCAATACGGTCAGTGTATCAAACGCCCATCACATACAGTTCTCCGGGCCGCCTGCGCCCGACGCCAGCAAGATTCGGGCTCGGGTCGTCCAGTTAAAGTATCTGCGCTGACTGCCGATATGCTGTGTGAGTAGCAGCCCTCCAGGGGGCGCCCAAGCAGCCCTGTTTTGCAAAGAATCAGGTGCCGATCGGATCGACGTCGAAAAGTGAACCCCAAGTGCGACAAACTGCGTTTGCGTCTTTGCTGTCCATCTTGGCCTGTTTGATTGTTTTTTCGTTGTGCGGTTGCCATCAGCAGGACCAGACTTCTTCGAGCACGGGCGCGCCCGCCAGCACCACGATCACCGCCCTGATCTGGGCTCCCGACTGGCCGCAGGAAATGCTGCAGATTGCCGCCGAATTCAGCAAGCTGAATCCAGACATACACGTGGATGTGCAGTTCATGATCGGCAACTCGGTGGAGGAAAACATCAAGCCGCGGGTCGCCTCCGGCAACTTGCCCGATCTGGTAAGTATCAACCCGAATGCCTACGCGGCCGACCTGGCCGATCAAGGGCTCCTGGCCGATGTGAGCAGGACGTCCGCCTGGAACAACATGCTCGATCCGCTCAAGAAGGACTGGACCAATCGCCAGTCCAGGCACTTTGGAATAGCGGGTGGAGTGGCGACGACGCTGATCTACTACAACGAGGACATGTTCGCGAAGGCAGGGATCAAGGAACTGCCGACCAGTTTCAACGAATTCCTGGCGGTATGCGAACAGCTCAAACGGGCGGGTATTACGCCTATCATGTGGAACGGCGGCTTTCCGAACATGCTCGGCAACGGCCCTTTCAGTTCAGGCTTTGCCAACAATGTTGTAGCGCACGAGCCAGACTGGAAAAACCGGATCAGCGACGGCACGCTGGATCTCAACACCCCTCAGGTAGCGGATATTTTCGCCAAGATGTTGCTGATACCCGAACGTGGTTTCGTCCAGGACTCGTTCATGACGACCGGTTACGACGATGGCATACGGCTTTTCAAGGAAGGCAAGGTCGCGATGGCTTTTCACGGCAGTTGGGCCGCCGGTCTGTTACTGCACGGGAACCCCTTCAAGGTAGGCGTATTCATCCCACCGTGGAACGCGCCTGGTGAGCGGGTCGTGCCGGTAATCGGCAGCGAAACCGGCTTTGCGGTGTCCGAGACGCCGAACAAGGCCGCTGCGATGCGTTTTCTCGAGTTTATCGCCGGGCAGGGGTTTTCCATTCTGCAGACAAAACGCCAGAACATCTCCCCCTTCAAGCAGGTCTCGGGGACAGCAGTTAGCGATCCGAAGATTATCGACTACACCAACACGGTTAGTCGCTATGCGGTGACCGGAAGCCCGTACTATTCGTTTCTACCCTCCAATTCCATCGAGCGTTTGCATCGATTGATGCAGGATGTGCTGTTTGGCAAAATCACGCCAGGACAGGCGGCGAAACTCCTGGATGAGTCGGTTAAGAATGAAGCGAAGATGCACTACAAATGACTTCCCTGCTCGGTTGGCTGCGAAACGCATTCGCCTACTTCTCGTTAGATCTGCTGCGCCGTGTCGAGATTCGCTACCGGCTGATAACCGCGTTCATCCTGCTTTCGCTGATCCCGATACTTGTTTCGGGCTACATATCGTATGTAGAGTCGACCGCGGCGATCAAGCAGAAGGCGGAGATATTCTCGAAAGAGGTGGTCAAACAGGTCGCCAAAAACATCTCGCTGCGCATGGAGCAGATCGAGACGGAGAGCAGTCTGCTGGTGCTCTCCGATCGCGTTCAGGACGCGCTGACCCGCGTCGCGAGCGGCAATGAAAAGGAGCAAAGCGAAGCGCGCCAGGATATGACCCGATTGCTCCTCGAGCACTACGGCGCGGTTGATTACATCAACCAGAAATATCTGCTCGACCGGAACAACCGGATCATGGACACCCAGGCGTTCGCGCAACTGACGCGGGGTGTCGTGCGTCTGGTCCAGCAGGCGCCCAACCGCAATGGCCGGCCTTACTGGGGTAGCTACGACAACGGAGCCGGTCAACAGGACCTGGGGATGGTGCGCGCCATCATCGGCAAGAGCAACAATCAGCAGATCGGCAATCTGGTTCTGGTGATTCGTCCCGAACATTTCTCGGCGATTTTCGATGACGTCGCTACGGGCAGCGGAACGGAGATCTATGTCGTCGACGCCAGTACCGACAAGCGGATTGTCGGCGCCGACGGCACTTCGGTGACCACCGACGGCAGGGCCGAGCCGGGCCTGATCGAAAAGATCACACAAGCCGATCCGCACGGCGAGCCGAGTGGCTTCGTCGACTTCGAGGGCACAAGCGGCGGCCGATATCTCGCCGCGTACACCGCCATCGCCGGAACGCCATGGTTTGTGGTCAGTACCATCCCGGAGCAGAAGCTGACTGGGGAGGCACAGTCGGTGCGCAACCAGATCATCCTGGTGGGCATCTCGGGGTTTCTGCTTTCCATCTTTCTCGCCTACTTCATTTCACACAGCATCTCCGCCCCGCTCAAGGAACTGGTGCGAAAGATGCACGACACAGGCAGCGACGCGGGCGCCGAGGTAGAGATACCGGTGGACGCACACAGCGACCTTGGCGCCAGGGATGAACTGGGCAGACTGGCGCAGCGGTTCGAACGAATGAGTGCGGCGATCAGACAGAAAATCCAGAAGATCAACGAGATCAACGCCTCTCTCGAGCAAACCGTCATCGAGCGCACAGTGGAACTGGTCGCGCGCGAGCAGGAGTCGCGCACGTTGATCGAAAACTCGCCCGACACGATTACGCGCTACGACCGCGATCTTCGCCGCACCTACGCCAATCCCGCGTTCTGTGTTTCAGCGGGCCGCAGCCTCGCCGAATCGCTCGGCAAGCGGCCCTCAGAAGTCCCGGGCGGCGCCAACGCGCTGACCTATGAGAGGAAGATCAAAGAAACCATTACAACCGGCAAAAGTCATCAGTTTGAACTGCGATGGCTCGGCAAGGATGGAAAGGAACAGTGCAGTCATATCCGGCTCACGCCGGAGATCGATGCATCGGGCAAGGTGAACTCCGTGCTGGCGGTAGGCCGTGATTTGTCGGACCGGATGGTGTTCGAGGCAACGATCTGGAAACAGGCCAATTTCGATGCGCTGACCCATCTTCCGAATCGCCAGATGTTTCATGAGCGTCTCGACCACGAAGCTGGCGTGTCGGATCGCTCTGGGCGGCCCATGGCCCTGATGTTGATCGATCTGGACCGCTTCAAGGAAGTCAACGACTCACTCGGACACGATACCGGCGACATTCTGCTGATCGAGGCGGCGAGACGCATCACCTCTTGCGTGCGTGAAACCGACACGGTCGCTCGTCTTGGCGGCGATGAGTTCACGGTCATTCTGTCCGGGCTGGACGACACCGGACGCATCGAACAGATCGCGAAGACGGTCATCGCCAAGCTCGCCGAGCCGTTCAAGCTCGGCGCGGATGAGGCCTTCATTTCTGCGAGTGTCGGCGTCACGCTATACCCCGACGACGCCAGCGAACTGGACGTTCTCTTCAAGAATGCCGACCAGGCCATGTACGCGGCGAAAGCCGCTGGACGCAACCGTGTCCACTATTTCACGTCCGAGTTGCAGGTGGCGGCAGAAAAGCGCCGGCGTCTCACGAGCGATCTTCGTACCGCCCTGCAATCAGAACAGTTCCAGGTCTATTACCAGCCCATCGTCGATCTCGCGACGGGCGAAATCTACAAAGCCGAAGCACTGATACGCTGGATGCATCCCGAACGCGGCACGATCAGTCCGCTAGATTTCATCGCCTTGGCCGAAGACACGGGGCTCATCGTTCCAATTGGCGACTGGGTATTCAAACAGGCCGTGCGCCAGGCGCATCAATGGCGCCAACGATTCCATCCGTCGTTCCAGATCAGCGTCAACATTTCACCGGTGCAGATTCGTCAAGACAATCTGGTGTGTATCCAGTGGTCCGAATACCTCATACAGGAAGGGATGCCCAGACAAAGCGTGGCCATTGAAATAACCGAAGGGTTGTTACTGGACGCGGAACTGAACGAGAAATTGCTGAGTTTCCGTGATGCGGGAATGGGGATTTCGATCGACGACTTTGGGACCGGCTACTCGTCCCTGGCGTATCTGAAGCGCTTCGATATCGACTATCTCAAGATCGACCGCTCATTCGTGCAGAACCTCGGCTTCGACGGCGGCAACCAGGCGCTTTGCGAAGCGATGGTCATGCTGGCTCACAAGCTTGGGCTTCAGGTGATCGCCGAAGGGGTCGAGACGACAGATCAACGCGACTTTCTCGCCGCCGTGGGTTGCGACTTTGCGCAGGGCTTTTTGTACTCCGAGCCGGTTCCGTCCGATCAGTTTGAGGAGCGGGTGTGGCCGGCCGTCACGGCGATTGCTGACTAGGAACGACGCGACGCGCCCTATAATCAGCCGATCCCCACCCGCGCCCTCCCCATGGAACTCAGGCAGTTACGCTATTTCGTCAGTGTGGTTGCCCACGGCAGCATGGGGCGCGCGGCGCTCGAGCTCGGCGTGGTCACATCGGCGTTGAGCCAGCAGATCAGCCGACTCGAAAGCGAACTCTCCACTCGGCTGCTGCGGCGCACCTCGTCCGGCGTGGTGCCGACCGATGCCGGCCTCGCCTTCTGGCGCCAGGCGCAACTCGCGCTGCGTCACGTGGATGCGGCCGCGCTGGCAGCGCAGGAAGCGCGCCTATCAGGGCATGTCAGCGTCGGGCTCGCACCGAGTACGACGGGCGTGCTCGGGCTGCCCTTCATCCAGGCCATGCGCGAGCGCTATCCGGAAGTTCGGCTGCACATGGTAGAAAGCCTGTCCGGTCATCTGGGCTCGATGCTCGACGCGCGTCAGATCGACCTCGCGATTCTGTTTCAGGAAGAACCGGCTCAGCGCTGGAGCAGCCTGCCGTTGCTCGACGAGCAGTTGTTCGTGATCGGCAACCCGACGCTGGCCGGCATGCCGGCCACCGCGTCGGTATGGCTCGCGCAACTGGAGCGCTTGCC
Organism: Paraburkholderia sp. GAS82; assembly: GCF_050436285.1. Classification (NCBI taxonomy): domain Bacteria; kingdom Pseudomonadati; phylum Pseudomonadota; class Betaproteobacteria; order Burkholderiales; family Burkholderiaceae; genus Paraburkholderia; species Paraburkholderia sp. GAS82. The sequence goes on along the minus strand of NZ_JBNDLX010000002.1, from coordinate 836,993 downwards.
GCTCGTCCTGCCAAGCGGATCGCACGGATTGCGTGCGCTGCTGAGCGCCGCCTTCAGGCGCGCGCACTACGAACCGCTGATAGCCGCGGAAATCGACGGCCTCGCGATGCTCATGGACACCGTGCGCGCCGGCATTGGCGCGACGATCCAGCCGGGCGCCGCACTGGCTCGCCCTGAAAACGCCCAGCTCACCAGTATCCCGATCCTCGATACCGACGTGACGCGCCCCAACCTGATCGTCAGCGCATCCGACGACGAGCTGTCGCCGGCTGGCCTCGCCGCGCGTGTCGTGCTCCTCGATGTCGCGCGCGAAATCGTGGCCGCCGGGCGCTGGCCCGGCGCGGCGCTCCGCGCCAGCGCGACCCTTCACGAAAACTGAAGCCCCCTTGCCCCGCCGCCCATGGCGGTGCGGCGCGTTCGCCCGTACAGTGCGAGCCAAAGGAGACAACTCGATGGTCGATGTTCTCGTCATCGGCGGCGGCAATGCTGCGCTATGCGCCGCCCTCATGGCTCGGGAAGCCGGTGCTTCCGTTCTGTTGCTGGAGGCCGCGCCGCGCGAATGGCGCGGCGGCAATTCACAACACACCCGCAATCTGCGCTGTATGCACGACACGCCGCAGGACGTGCTCGTCGATGCTTACCCCGAAGAGGAATACTGGCAGGATCTGCTGAAAGTAACCGGCGGCCTTACGGACGAGGCGCTCGCGCGGCTAGTGATCCGCGCGTCGTCAACCTGCCGGCCGTGGATGCGCCAGCATGGCGTGCACTTCCAGCCGTCGCTCTCGGGCGCGCTGCACACCGCCCGCACCAACGCTTTTTTCATGGGCGGCGGCAAGGCCCTCGTCAACGCCTATTACCGCAGCGCGGAACAACTCGGCGTGCAGATCCGCTATGAAACGCCGGTGCAGCGCATCGAGCTCGACGGCCCGCGCTTCGTGGCCGCGTGGGCGGGCAGCGAACGCATTACGGCGCGCAGCTGTGTGCTCGCGGCGGGCGGCTTCGAGTCGAACCGCGTGTGGCTGCGCGATGCCTGGGGCGTCAACGAGCGCGGCGAACACCCCGCCGACAACTTCCTGATCCGCGGCACGCGCTTCAACATGGGCACGCTGCTGCGCTTCATGATCGACGCGGGCGCGGACAGCATCGGCGACCCGACCCAGGCACATATGGTGGCAATCGACGCACGCGCGCCGCTCTACGACGGCGGCATCTGCACGCGCGTCGACTGCGTGTCGCTCGGCGTGGTGGTCAATCGGGACGCCGAACGGTTCTACGACGAAGGCGAGGACTTCTGGCCGAAGCGCTACGCGATCTGGGGGCGTCTCGTCGCCCAGCAGCCGGGGCAGACCGCCTGGTCGATCATCGATGCGAAGGCCATTGGACGCTTCATGCCGCCGGTGTTTCCGGGCGTGCGGGCGAACAGCTTGCCTGAACTTGCAACGGCCCTCGGACTCGACCCCGCGCGTTTCATGGAGACCCTTAACGCGTACAACGCCGCCTGCCGCCCCGGCACGTTCGATCACACGAAGCTCGACGATTGCCGCACCGATGAGCTCGCTCCGCCGAAGACTCACTGGGCGCTCCCGCTCGATACGCCGCCATTCTTCGGCTTCGCCTTGCGTCCGGGTATCACGTTCACTTATCTCGGCCTGAAAACCGACCAGACGGCCGCGGTTCGCTTTGGCGGCGAGCCTAGCGAAAATCTCTTCGTCGCCGGCGAAATGATGGCCGGCAACGTGCTCGGCAAAGGCTATACGGCCGGCGTCGGCATGAGCATCGGCACGGCATTCGGCCGCATCGCCGGCACCAACGCCGCCGCGCATGCCGTCGCTTCGGTACATAAGGAAAGCAGTCGTGCAAGCTCTTGAAAAACTGATCCAGCAAGCCAGCGACGAGTGGTCGCCCGTCGCCGTGACCGTCGCAAGGGCGCCGCTTCTCTCCGTGCCGGAGGACGAAGCCGCCCGGATCCTGCAGATCTGCAACGCGTGCCGCTACTGCGAAGGCTTCTGCGCCGTCTTTCCGGCCATGACACGGCGCCTCGAGTTCGGCACAGCCGACGTCCATTACCTGGCGAACCTGTGCCACAACTGCGGGGCCTGCCTGCACGCGTGCCAGTACGCGCCGCCGCATGAGTTTGCCGTCAACGTCCCGCAGACGATGGCCAGCGTGCGCGGCCGCACGTACCGCCTGTTTGCATGGCCCCGTTCGTTCGCGGCGCTGTACGAGCGCAACGGCCTCGCGGTCGCCCTCGCGCTTGCGGGCGGCGTCGCACTGTTCCTGATCCTCGCGCTCGCGATGAGCGGTAACCTGTGGCAGGCCTCTGTGAGTGGTTCGTTCTACGATGTGTTCCCACACACGCTGATGGTCGGTATCTTCGCGCCGGTCTTTCTGTTCGCTATCTGTGCACTGGGGATCGGTGTGCGTCGCTTCTGGCGCGAAGCCGTGCCGGGCTCGGCCAGTGGCGCGGCGCTTGCCGAAGCCACCAGCGCGGTCGCAACACTTCGGTACCTGGGTGGTGGACACGGTGAAGGCTGCAACAACGAGGACGACCGCTTTTCGCTCGCGCGCCGGCATTGCCACCATGCGACCGCCTACGGTTTCGCGTTATGTTTCCTGTCGACATGCGTCGCCACGCTCTATCACTATGTGTTCCGGCTCGAGGCGCCGTATGCCTATACGAGCCTGCCGACACTACTCGGCACCGTCGGTGGCATTGGCATCGCTGTGGGTACACTCGGCCTTGGCTGGCTGAATCTGCAACGCCATCCCAACCAGGGCGACGCCGCGCAAAAGCCGATGGATCTCGGCTTCATCGCGCTGCTGCTAATCGTCGCGCTTAGTGGCCTCGCACTCATGGTGCTGCGTAGCAGCGCTGCGATGCCCAGTTTGCTGGCGCTGCATCTCGGCGCCGTGATCGCCTTGTTCCTGACCATGCCTTACGGCAAGTTCGTTCACGGACCGCTACGCGCGGCCGCGTTGCTCAAGTGGGCAATCGAGCGCCGCCAGCCGAACCGGGTCGGCCTTACGGATGACTGATCAATCCAGACAACCTGCTCGCAGCTCTCCTGTCTTCAGAGACCGTGGGCGTCCCTCTCCGTCTGGAGCAGAACTAACCCTTGGATAGGCGCCGCAGCGCCCATCCTCTGCAGCTCACTCCCGATAGCTCGGATCGATCCGGTCCAGCTTGCGCAGCAACGCCGGCCATTCGAGCAGGCCGTACGGACGACGCGTCTGCGGCTGGTAGTTCATGTACGTTTGTTCGAGCACTTCGGGCGAGACTTCGTTGAGTTCGACACCGCACGCCTGCGCCGCCAGTTGCGAGCGGCACGACAGCTCCAGTCGATGCATCGCGTTGAACGCCTCCGGAATCGTGCGGCCGACGGTCAGCAGCCCATGGTTGCGCAGGATCAGCGCGTTGTTGTCGCCGAGGTCCGCGATCAGCGAGTCACGCTCACTCGTATCGAGCACCACGCCGCAGTAATCGTGATAGCCGATCTTGTAGAAGCGCATGGCGGTTTGCGTCATCGGCAGCAGTCCGCACTTGAGCGCCGACACGGCCATCCCCGGCCAGCTATGCGTATGGATCACGCAGACAAGCTCGTGCTTCGCCTCATGAATCGCGCCATGAATCACGTAGCCGGCGCGGTTGATTCCATAGTCCGCGCCGACGAATGCAGGCTTGGTCAGAATGTTGCCATCGTTGTCGATCTTGATGAGACTCGACGCCGTGACTTCTTCGTACAGCATCCCGTAGGCGTTGATCAGGAACGCCTCTTCGCCAGGCACACGCGCGGAGATATGGTTGGCCGCCATGTCGGACATGCCGTAGTGTTCGACGAGGCGATAACACGCGGCCAGGTCCACGCGCACCTGCCACTCCTCCTCGGAACAGTGTTCGCGCATCGAGGGGATGTCGAATTCGGGAATCGGTTTCATGGAATGCTCCTGCAGGTCATAAAGGAAGTGAACAAAGGAATACGTGCTTCATGCGGTCATCTGCGAATCGCTGCGGCGCAGGCATAAGGCGGCCACCAGCGTGCAGGCGATACAGGCCGACGCGTACAGGTAGAAGCCCTGTTCGTAGCCGACGCTCTTGAACCAAAGACCCGCATAGCCGGCGGTGCCGCCGAACAATGCGGTCGCAATCGAATAAGGCACGCCTACGCCGAGCGCACGCAAGCGCGCAGGAAAGAGGTCCGCCTTCGCAATCGAACAGACCGACGTGTAGCCGCATACGATCAGCAGCGCCACGGCAAGCAGCAGGAAGGCTGTGGATTCGCTGTGGGTGTGCGCGAGTGCAGCAAGCAGCGGCCAGGTACCGAATGTCCCGCCCACGCCGAACGCGATCAGCAGAGGCCGTCGTCCAATGCGATCCGAAAGCGCGCCGAACAGCGGTTGCACAAGCATGAACAACGTCAGCGTGGATAGCGACACCCACGCGGAGGCACGTGCCGAGAGCCCCACCGTGTTGACGAGGTAGCTGTGCATGTAAACCGTGTAGGTGAAGAATGCGAGCGTGCCGCCTGTGGTGAGGCCGAACACGAGAATCACGGGACGCCAGTGCTTGCGCAGCTCGGAAAGTCCGGTGCGTTCCTTGGCGGCTTCGGAGAGGTTGCGAAAGTCGGGCGTTTCGTCGATATTGCGGCGCACCCAATAGGCGACTAGCGCCAACGCCGCACCGGTGATGAACGGTACACGCCAACCCCACGCGTTGAGCTCAGCGCGCGAAAAGAAGAACTCCTGCAGCAGGACCTGGACGAGCGTGGCGAGCAACTGGCCCATGATCAGCGTGACGTAATGGAAGCTGCTGTAGAAGCCGCGACGACCAGGCTTGGCAATCTCGCTTAGATAGACCGAACTTGCACCGTACTCGCCGCCGAGAGAAAACCCTTGCACGAGACGCGCGAGCAGCAACACCAGCGGCGCGAGGGCGCCAATCTGGACGTAGGTCGGACACAGGCCAATCGCAAGCGAGCCGCCGCACATCAGGATGACCGAGAGCGTGAGGCCGGCGCGCCGGCCCCGCCGGTCTGCGTAAAGGCCGATCATCCAGCTTCCGATTGGACGCAGCAGGAAGCCCAGCGCGAACACGGCGGCTGCGCTGAGAAGCTGGATGGTGCGGTTCTCGCGCGGGAAGAACGACGCCGCGAAATAGATTGAAAACGTCGTGTACACATGAAAGTCGTACCACTCGATCAGATTGCCGATCGAGCCGCCGACTATCGAACGCGCCGCATGGCGCGTTGATGACCCCGCGTGGATACCCGGCACAGCATCAGGGGCGGCGGCCGTTGCGTGTATGTCGTTCATGGACGTTTGTCTCCTGTAGTTTTGTGTGATGGCCTTCTGTGCGGCCTTAAGTCATGCCGGCGCCGAACGGATCGTCCGGGCCGGAAACGCCACCAGCAATACAACAGCACCGCAACCGATGATCGCGCCCAGCACGACCAGGCCGCTGCCGAAGCCGGCCGCGCCATGACTCATCCAGCCCAGCGCGGCAGTACTCAACGCACCGCCAAGCGAGCCGATCACGTTGATCACCGCGATACCGCCGGCTGCGGTTTCGCGTGTGAGGTAAGTCGGCGGAATCGACCAGAACACTGAAAGACAGGAATAGTGACCCGCCGACGCCACGGCCAGCAGGACGATCGCCACGACCGTGTTGCTGTGAAAGAGCGGCAGCATCGCAAGCGCCGCGGCAGCACAAACGAGTGCGATAGCCGCATGCCAGCGCCGCTCGAGCGTGCGGTCCGAGTGGCGCCCCACCAGCAGCATCACGATGGTCCCGATGAACGCCGGGATTCCCGCCAGAACGCCAACGTTGACGACCTGCGCCACGCCCGAATTACGGATCACCATCGGCGCCCAGAAGGCCAGCGTGTTGCCTAGCGAAAAACTGCACGCGAAGGTGAAGCCCGCGCAGAATACGCGCGGGTCGGACAGAATCGCGCGAAACGGCGCGTGCTTCGAGCGGCGTGTCTTGTGGCTTTCGTCACGGTCGAGATCCGCGAGAATGAATGCGCGTTCGGCGCTTGCCAGCCAGGGCGCTGTATCGGGCCGGTCACTCAGCACGAAGAAGAGCACGACGCCGAAGACGGCCGAGGGCATGCCTTCGAGCAGGAAGAGCCATTGCCAGCCATGCAGCCCGAGTTGTCCCTGGAACGCGTGCATGATCCATCCCGAGAGCGGTGTACCGAGCGTCGCCGCCAGTGGAATGCTCAGGTAGAAGATCGACGTCATGCGCGCACGACGCCGCGCCGGAAACCAGTAGCTCAGGTAAAGAAAGATACCGGGTGTGAAGCCGGCCTCGGCCACACCGATCAGAAAACGCACCAGGTAAAACTGCATCGGCGTACGAACAAACATGGTCATCGTCGACAAGATTCCCCAGGCCACCATGATGCGCAAGAAGGTCTTGCGCACGCCGATGCGGTCGAGCATCAGATTGCTCGGAATCTCGAACACCACATAGCCGACGAACAGCAGACCGGCGCCGAAACCGTAGGCCGCATCGCTGAAACCAAGGTCGGACTTGAACTGGATCTGCGCAATGCCGATGTTGATCCGGTCGAGATAATTAAGGATGTAGCCGAACACCAGCAAGGGCAGGATACGCAGCGCGACCTTGCGATAGACCGCCCGCTCGAACGCGTCAGCCGTCGCGCCTGTGTCGAGAGTTGCGGGGGGCGAATCGATACTCAACGCCATGCGGTAACTCCAGTTGGTGGGCTGCCAGTGTGATCAGACGACGGCGAACTGCGGCGGGACCGCATTGACGAGCGATGCGCCGCGCTGCCAGCGCGCCAGGTTGTCGAGCCAGATGCGGCCGACGGCGTCGTAGTAGCTGTCCGAATGCCCTGCGGTGTGCGGCGAGATCAGCACATTGGGCAAATCCCATAGCGGCGAAGCCGCATCGAGCGGCTCGCGTTCGAACACGTCGAGCCATGCGCCGGCGAGCGCGCCGCGCGCAAGGGCCTCGATGAGCGCGGACTGCGCCACCACCTCGCCACGCGCCACGTTGACGAGGTAAGCACGTGAAGGCAGCGATGCGATTCGACGTGCGTCAATCAGGCGTGTTGTGAGCGGCGTCAGCGGACACGCGAGGATTAGCCAATCGGTGTGCGGAAGCGCATCGTCGAGTTGTCCGAACGAGATCGTACGTACAGTCCCGTTCGTCTCTGCACCCGCCGCTCCGCCCGCGCCGCTGTCGCGGCGAACGACGGTGACGTTCATTTCGAGAACCCCGAGCAAACGCGCGAGCCGCTGCCCGATCGGACCATAGCCGACGATGAGGGCATTCTGGCCCGCGAGGTCGCTTGGCGAGGCCTCGCCAAGCAAAGGCTCCCACGCATGACGGTGTTGAGCTTCGTAGAGATGGCTGAAGCGGCGCGCGAGCGCAAGCATTCCGCCGAGCGCCGACTGCGCCACGACACCCGCGTTCGCCCCCGAGGATGTCGTGACGGTCACACCGCGCTGCAGCAATTCCGGGAAGATTGGCCGGTCGGCGCCGGACGAATGCGTATGGACCCATGCAAGACGAGGCGATTCACGCAGTACCTTGTAGAAAGCTTGCAGTTCCGCGGTGAGGTCGGTCTTGGTTGAGCGACCCGTCACATCGCGGCTGATGAACGCAATGTCGGCTCGCCCGCGATGCGGCTCGTCGGGCGTCACGATGCGGTAAGCGGTATCGCCAAGCACGTTCGCGATCGCGCCACCCAACCGTTCGGCCGCCGAGCGCGAAAGTAGAATATCCAAAGCCAGTCTCCGTCTTTTGTTCGAATGGGTGGGGTACCTCCGCCGGGAAAACCGGCACACTCCTGTTCAGATTGTGGCCGCCCCAGATAGGGCTGCTGTGCATTTTGGCGAATGCAGCGTTTCCATTTAGATAACGCTCGAGCGGCAAACGATCCGTACCATGCAAGTATGCGCTGCGCTTTCCCGCCTTCCGTTCAGCCCGACTAAACACCTGTTCACAATGACGAAACCCTGCCTCGGTCCCCTGCCGCCCCCGGCCTTTGTGCCGGCCGCCATTCCACCGCGCGCGTGTGATTGCCATGCACACGTGTTCGGCCCTTACACGCAATTTCCTTTGGCCGACGAACGCAGCTATACACCACCGGAAAACCCCGTGACGCGCTTCATCGAACAACTCGATGCCACAGGCTTCGCGCGCGGCGTAGTCGTAACAGCAAGCGTGTACGGCACCGATAACCGCTCTCTCGTCGACGCACTCCAGCAAGCCCCTACGCGATTGCGCGGCGTGGCGGTAATCGACGGCAGCACCTCCGAGGCCGAGCTCGACAGCCTCACGCTGCATGGGGTGCGCGGCGCCCGCTTCAATCTCTATCAGGAGCACGGGCAGAAGGTGTACCGCAACGGCGCCGGCCTCGACGATCTGCGCGCCCTTGCCCCGCGTCTTGCAGCGCGTGGCTGGCACGCGCAGATATGGGTTCACGCGCCCGACCTGCCGGAACTCGCGCCCACGTTGCGTGCACTGTCGATCCCGCTAGTCGTCGATCACATGGGGCGCATGAATGTTTCACGCGGCACGGATGACGCCGGCTTTCAGACGCTTGTCGCCCTGCTCGCCGACGGCGCCGCGTGGACCAAGATATCGGGCGCGGATCGGATTTCCGCAACGGGGGCACCGTACGAAGACGTGTTCGCCTTCGAGGCCGCGATTCTTGCGGCCAACCCCGATCATGTGGTGTGGGGCAGCGACTGGCCGCACGTCAATTACTTCGAGTCCGCAAGGATGCCGGACGACGGCACACTGATCGAGCATTTCTTGCGCGCCGTGCCGGATACTGCGTCGAGACAAGCCATACTGGTAAGCAATCCGGTGCGCCTTTACGATTTCCCGCTTTGATCCTCGCGCACTGCGCGCGGCAAGCCGGGGACCTCGCGTATCATGCATCCACCCTTGCGGGCGTGGCGAAAACGCCGGCCCACGTCATCCCATGGATCGCCCCACGCATGAAAATGGATTTGCCCGGCCTCCAGATGCTGGTGGCCGCCATCGAGGCGAAGAGCCTTTCGAAAGCTGCAGAACGCGAGAATCTGGCTACGTCGGCGGCGAGCAAGCGCATCGCCGAGCTGGAGCGGCGGCTCGGCACGACGCTGCTCGTGCGCCATGGACGCGGCGTCGAGCCGACACCCGCTGGCGCGGCGCTCTATCATCGCGCGAAGGCGATCTTGCGCAGCGTCGAACTGGCGCAAAACTCGGTAGCGGAGTTCGGCATGAGCGGGCAGCCGAAAATCCGGCTGGCCGCGAACCGCTCGTCGATCATCCAGTTCCTGCCGCAAGCGCTTAGCCGTTATTACGTGAGCGAGCCCAACGTTCAGATCGAACTGCAGGAACGCTACAGTTACGACATTCCGCGCTTGATCGCCGATGCCGATTCGGACATCGGTATTTATCATGCCGTCACGCCCGCGCCAGGCATTCATTCGATTGCCTACCACCGCGATCGTGTCGTGCTGGTCGTGCCGCTCGACCATCCACTCGCCACGCACAACGAAACAACGCTCGAAGCGGCAAAGGACTATCCGTTCGTCGGCTATTTTCCGCGACACTCATATGAGGCGTTTCTGTCGCTCGCTGAAGACGGGTTGTCGCGACCGCTCAATGTTCGCATCGAAGTTTCGAACTACGAAGCACGCTGCCGCATGATCCGCGAAAAGATCGGCATTGGCATCATGCCGGAGCTGATTGCCGCTTCCTATCTCGGCCGTTATGGTCTTAGGGCTATCCACCTGCTCGACGGGTGGGCAACTCGCCAGTTCTATATTGGCCTTAGGAACAGCGGCGAGCAGCCGCCGCTGCTGGCGACTTTTATTGCGCATTTGCTCGCTGCGGCGGGGGATGAGAAAGCATCAGAATGAGGCTGCTGGGGCAGCCTCGTATCCCAATGCAAAGATTCCTCCTCCAGAATTTTTATTCTCGGATATCATAGGCGCCGTCGTACACCGTCAACACTCGGTCCCACTTGGCGTCAGGCTATTGTTTTGTTTCAGGGCGGACCCACTGCAATCAGGAGGTTTGGATATGAAAGATCTTTACACCGCAGCTTCAGGCGACTTTCTTCTGAATTCTTCCATGCATTGGGATCATGACCACGCTCGAATCCAACCTGCTTTGCAAGACCGCGTCTGCGCGTCTTAGCCTTCATCCTCCAAGTCCTCAACGTCCAAGCAGGACACTCGGCCCTAATGGGTCTGCAATCGTTGATCTAACGCGCCGGTTGCGCGTCTTCCTTCTCCAGCGAAATAACCCGCGCCTCGGCAGCGTTGGTGTCGGACTAGCGTGCCTTGCGCAAGTCCACGGATTCCGCTTGCTCCACGATCCCCCTCCTTCCAGGCGTTGCGTTTTCTAGCACGCTCTCCAGACCTCATGCAGGCCTAAACCGCGTCGCGTCAGTCGTCGCGGTGGCTCGCGCTCGTCCCATACATTCCGGCGGCGAACGCATCGGGTCTCGTTAGTCATGCTTATTTCATTCAGCGTGGCACGCCACCGTGTGTGCCTGTGGCATTGAAGCATCCCTATGCGAATGCCCGACCTATAGATCATTCAGGAACTAACAATCTTGTCCAACTCCTTAAGAAAACTGGGCTTCAACGATCACTTCGCAGAACACGCCGCACGCTACGGCATCGGCCAACCCTATCGCGTCACCGAGGACTTCGGCTTGCGCTTTGTCGTATCCGGCGACGCAGGAGGACAACTGCGACCATTCAACCTGACCTTTGCGAGGAAGAGCGAACGAGCGCCGATCATCGGCGACTGGATACTTGGCACCCCGACTGAAACTGGTGAAGTCGAATTCATCGACATCCTCGAGCGCAGTAGTTGTTTCCAGCGCAGTACAGGCGAGGACCGCGTGCAACTGCTGGCGGCCAATGTCGACAAGCTGTTCATCGTCACGTCCTGCACGGACGAATTCAACTTGTCGCGACTCGAACGCTATCTGCTCCTGGCCCGCGCGAACCGCATCTCACCCGTTCTTGTCCTGAACAAGGCCGATCTGGCGATGGACCCAAACACCTATCTCGAACAGATCGCGGAACTCGGACCGGAAATCCCCGTGTGTGTGCTAAGCACTTTTAGCGAACCGGGGGTAACGCAACTCAAGCTCATGATCGCGGAGGATGAAACCTGCGTGTTCGTCGGGTCGTCTGGCGTTGGCAAGAGTTCCATCGTGAACGCCTTGACCGAATCACAACGGCAGTTGACGCTAGGCGTAAGCGCTAAGGGCGCGCGCGGATCGCATACGACCACCAGCCGATCACTGTTCATGCTGCCGGAAAGCGGCGTGATCATCGACACCCCGGGCATCCGGAGCGTCGGCGTAAGCGCTAGCGCCGATAGCCTGAGCGACGCCTTTGAAGACATCGCGCACTTGATGAGCCAGTGTGCATTTCGCAATTGCGGGCACAACGGGGAAGCAGGTTGCGCGGTCACGCAGGCCGTGGACGAAGGTCGCCTAACGTTAAGACGCCTCAACTCGTACAAGAAGTTACAGCGCGAAGCAGAGTTCTTTGAGGACAAGCAAGCGGCAATGCGGCGCCAGCGCGACGAGGCCAGGCAGCGGGCAGCGCGACGGGGCAGCCGGCAAAGATTTGAGCGTGATCCGAAATGAGGGGAAGCCCTAACGCAACGACTAGCGGGTTCCACACCGCTGTCGTTGCTACGCCACACCGACGTCCTCCTCTAGGTAAAACATTTTTATTTGTATCTAACAAATTTAGAAATATGTATCTTAGCTAGATTACATCTGGCAACACCCTGTAATGGCTGTGTTAGGTAAAAACCCCAAGCAACGGGCTTGCGCAGCTCGCACATAGGCGGTGCACGACAATGAGCGTAATCTGTGCACCCTTTTTGAAAGCACAAAAAAGGTGCTGGGGCAGAGAGAAGTACAAGCATTTGTCGGCAAGCGTGTCATAGACCCGGGCGTCTGACGCTCTCACGAAAAAAATTTTAATTGCTATGCAAATCAAGACATAACCGTTAGTAGTCCGACAGACATCGGGGATATCACCATCGGTTTATCCATGCTGCGTGCACCTCATACATGGAGTGCGTGTGGAGACGCTTGCGCGCAGCGTTTCGGCGGAATACGGCGCATCGACGCCGCGAACCGCGGGGAGAGGTCCATAAAACCACTCTCCGCATAACAACGTGTGGCCTTACTGACAAGTGTGAGGGGTGAGATGAAGCAAAGGGCATTGGCGATTGCCATCAGAAGAATAATTTGGGCTGAACTAGCGTTGTCCACGGCGATCGCCGTTCCGGCATTCGCGCAAAGCCAGCCGGCGACGCCGGCAGCAGCGGCGTCGGGCACGGCTGCAGCAGCCGCTCCGGCGGCAGCATCGGGCGCTACAGCGACGGGCGGCAAGAACGTCAAGCAACTGCAGACGTTCCAGGTGACAGGTTCGCTGATCCGTCAGGCGGACAAGACCGGGTTCAATCAGGTCCAGGTCATCAACTCGAAGGAAATCCAGGATTCGGGTGCGAAGGACGTGTCCGATTACATGCGCCAGATCTCGGCCAACTCGGCTAATAGCTGGGGAGAGTCCACCTCCGACAGTTTTGCTGCAGGCGGTTCGGGCATCGCACTGCGCGGCCTCAGCGAAAAATACACGCTGGTGCTCGTGGACGGTCAGCGCGTCGCGCCGTTCGCATTTGCCGTCAACGGTTCAGACCAGTTCTTCGACCTGAATACGTTGCCGCTAAACGTGGTGGACCGGATTGAAGTGGTGAAGACGGGTGCTGTATCGCAGTACGGTTCGGACGCTATCGGCGGTGTGGTCAACATCATCACGAAGCATGACTTCCAGGGCCTGCAACTCGACGGCAGCATTGGCGGCGCCACGCAAGGCGGCGGCGGCACGACCAAGTTCGGCGTCCTCGGCGGCTTCGGTAATCTCGCGTCGGATGGCTTCAACGTCACTGCGACCGCCAGCTATTACAAGTCGAACGGCTATACGCTTGCCGATCGCGACACGACCGAGAACCAGGATTTCAGCAACAAGCCGTTTGGCGGCAGTATCCAGCAACCGTCATACCTCCTGAATCCCAACACGGGTGCAGCGACGCCTTACGGCTGCGCGACTTCTGTGCCGGCTGGCAACAGCATTATTGCGTCACAAACCGGCGCAATCAGTAGCGGCAACGTGTGCCTGAAGAATACGGCTGAAGACGTTTCGATCGAGCCGATGACCGAGCGTCTCAACGCTAAAGTTCACGCCGACTTCAAGATCAACGACACGACGACCGCCTACGCCGACCTTTGGGAAAGCAACAACACGACCACCACAAACGATGGCCCTGTAGTGGTCGGCAACGGGCTTGCGTACAGCCCGACCACCAAGACCGTCAGCCCTCTCAGCTTTACCGTTCCGGCCAACAATCCGTACAACACGACCGGCGTAGCGCAGGAACTGTTTGGCTACCTCCCGACCACGTATAGCTCGACCACGGATTCGAATTTCTGGCGCGCGGCAATGGGCTTGAAGGGCAGCTACGAGCTCGGCAAGCAAGACTGGGACTGGAATGTGGGCTACACCCATTCCATGAGCACGGTGAGCAACACGCTCGGCAGTGTGATCAACCCGAACGCCCTGCAGACTGCGCTCAACAACGGCACGCTTAACTTCGTGAATCCGTCGGCTACACCCGGTGCGCTGAACAGCATCCTGACGACGGCCGACAACCTCGGTATTTCCAAGCTCGATGCCTTCGACGCAACGCTGGCAACGCCAAACCTGTTCCATCTGCCCACCGGCGATGTGGGCCTCGGTCTCGGTGCCCAGTTCCTGCACGAAAGCGAACTGATCGAGGAAGGCGGCAACTACCTGAGCGGTAACGTACTGAACCCGAACCTCCAGGAAGTGGCTGGTGAGCGTAACGTGGCGGCCGTGTATTACCAGGTCGATGTGCCGTTGATCGACAAGATGCTGACGTTCAGCCAGTCGGGCCGTTACGACCACTACAGCGACTTCGGCGGTGCGTTCTCGCCGCGTTTCGCCCTGCGCTTCCAACCGATCCAGCAGTTGACCACCTACGCTTCGTACACCCGTGGCTTCCGCGCACCGGAATTCCTCGAGAATACGAATTCGTCGAACATCGGCATCATGCCGATCGGTCCGAACGGTCAGGACGAAAACGTTATTACCAAGGGCAACCCGGATCTGCAGCCGGAACGCACGAAGAACTACAACATCGGCTTCGAACTGTCGCCGACGCGTACGACTGACATCGGCTTCGATTGGTACAAGATTCACGTCGACAAGGCGATCGGCACCCAACTCGATCCGTCGGCCACGGTCTTCAACGCGGACGGCTCGATCGCGTACATGGTCAACACGTACGAGAACCTGGGTTCGTTCGATACGGACGGCTTCGAAACGACGTTCTCGCAGTCGTTGCCGACCCCGGTCGGTACGTTCAAGCTGTCGGCCGACTGGGCTTATATCTGGCACTTCAAGATGAACGGCATTGGCGGCCTCGCCTCGACGGTTGATGGCGCAGGTAACGACCTGACGCTCGCTCAGCCGTTCGGCGGTTCGTTCCCGCGCTGGAAGGGCAACACGGACCTGTCGTGGAACTTCCACCAGTGGAATGCCGATCTGGAATGGCAATACACCGGGCCGTACTCGGACGCGCTGGGTCTGGACTACTCCACCGCCTCCTATAGCGTGTTCAACCTGAACGTAGCGTACACGGGCTTCAAGCACTGGACGATCTACGGTGGTATGAACAACATCTTCAACAAGGCGCCTCCGTACGATCCGCTGTGGGTCAACCAGATTGACCAGACCGGTTACGACCAGTCGCTGTACACGTACATGGGCCGTTATCTGCAGGTTGGCGCAACGTACAAGTTCTAAAGCGCAGCAAGTTCACTTTGAAGTAGTCGTCTGTTCCTCTCACGGCCGCTCCGGACTCCGGATCCCCTCCTTCGTCTCCGGAGCGGCCGTCTTTTTCTTCACAGCGAAAAGCGTGCAGGGGCGACGCGATGTAGTACCTTATTTCACGAAGGCAACACTGACCGGAGTCGGCTCGTCAACCGATTGCCCGGTGTTCGAAACCATGCCAGACACAGGGTCAATATTGAACGCATTGACTGTGCCGCTTTGCTGGTTGGCAACTAGCAGCCACTTTCCCGACGGATCGATTCCAAATCCCCATGGTTTCTCACCGCCTGCGGACGTGCGCTGAACAAGCGAAAGCTCGCCCGATTCAGGGTTGACGCTATAAACAACCAGCGCATTTTCACCGCGGTTCTCCACATAGACGAAACGCCCGTCACCGCTGATCGCAAGCTCGGCTCCGCTCTTCGCCCCCTGGAATTCCGGGCTGGTTGTCGGCACCGATTGCACTAACATCAGGTGTCCTTGCGATGCGTCCCAGCGCAGCACCATGAGATTCGCGCTCAGTTCGGTCAGCAGATAGACAAACTCGCCGCTCATACCGAAAGCGATGTGACGGGGGCCGCTGCCAGGTGGAACGACGAAGGCACGTGAGTTGGGCTCGTCACCTGGCGACAAAGTATGAGTTGCGCGGTCAAAACCGTAAACGAACACACGATCGGCACCCAGATCGGGGACGAGCGCATATCGACCTGACGGATCGACTGCAGCGCTGTGCGCATGCGCGCTCGCCTGTCGACGGTTCGGCCCGGACCCCGTTTCCTTGATCGTCGACACGAGTGAGCCCAGGCTTCCGTCGGGGTTGACGGAGACGCTGGACACGGAACCGCTTGCGTAATTGGCGGAGAACAAGGTCATCGAGGGTGCGTCCCACCCCAGATACGTGCTTCCGTTTCCCCCCGTGAGAACAGCGTTCATCTTCGTGAGCGCACCCGTCCCGCGATCCACCGCGTATGCGGTGATGCTTCCTTCTCTGGCGTTGTCGTCATCGACCGCGTAGAGGATCGGCAGATGGGGATGTACAGCGACCCATGTCGATTTAGGTCCTTCCGCAACCGGGCCGATTGCCGTCAGCTTGCCGGTGGCCGTGTCGAGGCTTAGCGCGTCGATCTGGCTCCTCTGCGTGCCCACGTAGACGAGTTCTGTCGTTGCACTGTCCGGTAACGTGGCAGCATTGTTAGGCGTGCTGTATGTTCCTGCGATTGACGCAAGCGAAACAAGCATCGCGGCAGCTCCGTACCGCGTCAGCCTGTTTCTCGGGAGAGGCTGTCTCATAGTGTGTTTTTTTAAAATTCGTTCAAAGCGCGCAAACGGTCAATCATCGGTCTCGAGATCGTCGATGCGGTGACCGTGCCGGTCAAGAGTATCGGAGTTGCAATCACGCGTCCCTGCACAAAAGTCCGATTCACTTGCACTTTTTTGATGTGCTCAGCTACAACGTGGGCTTGAGACGATGGGGTCGCGCGGAATGGGAACGAATCGCCGCGGGAGGCGACCCGGGCAAGGGAGTCGATTCCACCGCTGGCAAAAAAGGGGGTCCGGTGCTGGCGTCATAGACGCTCCAACGGCACCATGAGTTCGCTTACTGCGAAACGACTTTGCGATGAGGCTGCTGCCGGGCAGCGACGCGAAACTGGCTCGGCGCTTGTCCGACTTCCCGCCGGAAGAAACGCGTAAAGTACGCGGCGTCCGCGAAGCCAAGCCCAAAGGCGATCTGCTCCACCGACATGTCTCCGAAAATGAGGTTACGCTTTGCCTCGGTAATAATGCGCGCGTGGATCATTTTCGTAGGACTTTGCTCAGTAGCGGAGGCACATGCTGCACGCAATTGCACTAGGGACACGGCCATCATTGATGCGTAGTCTTGCAGTTGCAGGTTCTCGCGGAAATGTTCGTCAATCAGTTTGCGGAACCGGTCGACCTGGCGGACATCGTTGCGTGTTGCACCTTCGTTGCCGGTTTCTTCCAGGCGTGTTTCGCGTACCAGCATGAGCAGAAGACTCGTCAGCAATGCTTCTGTGCCCACCACATGACCAACCGCGTCCGACTCGACCTCGTGCTTGAGGCTCTTGATCAGGTTGCAGAACTCGATTCCCGCCTCGGCCGAATAGGAAAGCGGAATCATCCGGGGCGCCGCCCAGAGCGAGATGAACTCCTGAAGTTTGGCGTTAACCTGGGTCAGATACGCCACCTCGATTGTCACGACCCATCTGTCCACATCGATTTCATAGTCGAGACCGTGAACGCATTCAGTAGGCAATAGCAAGGCACATGGGCCCTCGAACGGCACGCTGCTTCCCTCGAGATTCATGACGCCGCGGCCGCTACGAACGAATATCACCTGACCATAAGCGGGATGCGCGTGGGGCTCCGTTTTCCAGCGGCCCCTGTCGGTGACATGTCCAACGTGAACAAACCAGTTCTCTTTTTCAGGGCGCTCAACGTACAGGCGGACTTTCGGAACGGTTGTCTGCTTCGCTTTGGGGACAGATTTGGGCGGGTACTTTGCCACGGTACTGTATGTCATAACGTCTCCTTGGCGGCCGTATCGATGCGTACGGCCGTCCTTGAAATTCCGGCCTCACGCGGAAGATTTCTGACGCGAATTCCGCGCAGGCCATATACCGGCGTAGAGCACCTTGGCTCTTGAAGCGATCGGCTTCGAAGCGCACACGACACAGTGGCGCACCGAGCGCGGGCCGAAGTTGCACGACACCATGACGGTTCGCGCCGATCGCGATTGCAGAAATGCTAACAGTCCCGGGGAATTTATGAAACCGCCTCTACGTTCGTTCACTGACGTTGAGAACGGATTCCAACCTGACTTCAAGCCAACCGCTCGTCGAATCTGCGGCAGTTACAGGAGGGTATTTACCAATGGCCATCCTGCCGCCGAAGGTCTTGAAGATCTTCTGCCGAGCTCGAATATCCGCTGTTTTCAGCGTATCTCGTCGCTGGAATCGCCCCGTGCAGCACGCAATCTTAACCGTCTCGCAAGATCGCGGAAACAGGGCATATTTTTCCATAGATTTCCGAAGGGGTAACTTGCGACTTACCCCCACGGGCGGCGCCGGTCTCGAGACGCGGGCGCCGCGTACTCAGAACGAATGCACCATTCCAAGCGTTACGCCGCGCGTGTTGGAACCCGGCGCGACAGTGACGCCTGCATACGAAGTACCGTTGAGGGTAAAGTCCGCTTCGTTTCGGTTCTGAATGAAACCGGTGGCCGCGTAGAGGGTGGTGGCCTTCGACAGGAAGTACTCATAGGTCAAACCAACCTGCTGCGCGTTGTTCCCCTGCCCTGTTCTGTCATGCGCATAGCCGTACATCAGCGACAGCTGGTCAGCGCTACTGAACGAGTACGAACCCGATGCCTCATAGACGTCACGCTTCTCGCTGTCGTCGGTCTGGCGCTCCGTGTGGTAGGCCAGATAAAACCGGGCAGCGCCCACGCCGAGCGAAGCCCCTGCGTTAAACACCTTCAGGATAGACGTCCCGGTTGCATTGGCCGCCTGCTCATAGCCGGCCGCCGCGCGAAACGGCCCGTTTACATAGCGGACTGCCGCGTTGTAGAACTGCAATCCGTCACTCGGTCTGGTCGTTTGATCGCGCATCGCGACCATAAATTGCGCGGTGAGGCCGTATACCGTGGGGGTGAAATAGGAAATCGCGTTATTGACCCGGATGGTCAGGCTGTTGAAATTGTTCATTGGGGACCCGATGCTCATCACTGCCATAGGGTCGAGTTCGGGGTTCATGAATATGTATTGGGGCGTATTTTGCAACCCAAAGCGCGCCTCACCAAAGCTCCCGGACAGGCCCACCCAAGCCTGACGATTAAAGGCATCAGCGGCATTCGACGCAGCACCGGTCGCGCCCGAGAAGCCTTGCTCCAACTGAAAGTTGACGTGAAGACCGCCGCCGATGTCCTCGCTGCCCTTCAAGCCGTATCGGCTTGCAAACAGCCCGCCGGATATGGCGCGGATCGTCGCAGGGGCAGAGCCTGGGTTCTGATATTCCACACCGTTATCGATCACGCCGTAGAGCGTGACTGACGACTGGGCGTATGCGGCATTGAAAACACATGCCGATACCGCGCCAGACACAAAAACTGTCAGCTTTTTCATGCAGTCTCCGATTTAACGTCTAGTTATTTATGTACTTCGTATGCCTAATTTTTAAAAATCGGCAGATTCCTCCAACCACATACCGTGTAGCGAAACGCGCTCAAAGCGCCGATAAGCCTGGCACTTCGGGCCACCATGTGCCAGGAGATACGAGGGGGAGACGAGCGAATCTGGCGGCGGCATTCATCGCGCCGAAAAGACAAGAGCGATGCTCCGTCCCATGAAAGTCTCCGTTGCTCTTTTTGAATTGGACTGCTTGGGCCGAATGCCCTTGATGAGAAATAAGAGTATTGGATGCCCGGCCGTGCGTCCCTACACAAAAACTAGATTCACTGGCATTTTTCGTCGATTAGTGGATGAACGCGGAACGTTCCGTTTCCGCGATGACGTGGAGGTAGTGGGAACAACGTGCTGCACGTCTGAGTGGTGAGATATGGTTCGAACCGATCCATCTCATCGCGCCACGACCGCTGCAACAAAAAATGCAAGCGAATCTAGTTTTTGTGTAGAGGCACGCGCTCGACCTTCAAATACTATCCTCATCACCGCAACAAGAATTTTCTGTGTTGGATTACCCGGCGAGCTGCCGGCCGTGCGGCGCGATTGAGAGTCGAAAAACGACCACGCCGCCCATATCAACACAGATCCAATCTGGACGGAGACACGCACAACCACTTCAATCTGGCGCACCGCGCCAAGCCCTGCTATTGCCTTAGCTTCTCGTAGCAATCGTACGTCGAACGGCTTTTGACAATTTCGCCCCGAGCATCTGCCTCTCTGTTCGTCTCCAAGAAGACTAAACAGCAGCAGAGCCGATAAAAAACCATATGGAAGGAGACATGCAAAAATTATCCGTAGCTTTGCGCAAGCCGCTTCTCGGTGCAGCCATCTTCTGCTGTTTGAGCGGAGTGAGTCATGCGGAAGAGGTTATCACCGCACCGAGCGATTCCGCTCCGCCGCAAGCGCAGCCGACCCAGCAGAACCCGCAGGACCAGCAGACGCAGAGCCAACGCGCCCCTGGTACCTACAAGAACGGTGCAGCGGCTCTCAGTGCTCCGGATTTGAAATCGGCGGAACAGTTCGGCGCGCCACCTGTTTCGTGGAACGATACGTATGTCGGCTACCGTTATGGCAGCGATTTTCACTACCCCGGTGTGCCAGACAAGGTTGTGCAGAACATCGGTTATCTCTCGACCATCGGCGGTTTCAAATACGGTAGTTACGCATTCAACGTGGACTACCTTGTCTCGAACTCCGCCAACCCGGAAGCCGGTGGGCCGTCCAATGGCGGAGCTCAGGAAATCTATAGCATCGGCCGGGTCGAGTTGAGCGCCGGCAAGATTCTCGGCCACTACATGGGTTACGGCTTCATCCGCGACTTTGGTATCACCGGCGGTTACGAGTTCGGCACCAAAAACGACGCGTACGGCGAACGTGCCCGGATGCTGGTGTTCGGCCCAACCATCGAGTTCGCCGTGCCGCGTGGCTTCTGGAACATCACGGCCGGCGTTCGTACCGAGAGCAACCACAATGGCATCACGGGCGTGGACGTGCATTTCAACCCCGCGTGGCACATCGAGAGCTCGTGGCTCGTTCCGTTTCAGGCGGGGCCTGTGCCTTTGGTCTTCAAGGGCTTCGCCAGCGTGACCGGGCCAAAAGGCCGGGACGGCTTCGGCGTGCCGACTACGACAGAGTTTCTCGCTCGCGCTTCGCTGTTGGCTGATCTGGGTTCGTTTGCCGGTCATCCGCGTGTGGTCTATGCCGGTGTAGGTTACGAATACTGGTATCACATGTATGGATCGCCGACTAACGAAACGGTCGGCACGATAACGTCGGCACCGATGTTTGTAGCCGAGGTTCATTTCTAGTCAGCAGTGCTCGTGAATGCGCTCATTGGCGACCCGTCAGGCGGGTCGCCAATCGTCGTTCTGGAGAACGCTTTGATGTTGCCTGCTATCCTTTTAGAGTAATAATGCTGACAGGCATGGCGCGTCTCAGTCCGAGCAGCTTCGACCGATAAGATTGTGTATTTTTTTGAGCACGGTCGAAAAGAGAGAATTCATGGAGACGTATCAATTGAAACGACCGGCAGCCGAGAATCCCTGGAGCATTCTCGTGCTCCTCGCGCTCGGACTGCTGATTTCGTTTGTCGACCGTACGAGCCTGTCCGCTGCTCTGGCGGACAAGAGCTTCGTTCGAGAATTTGCACTGACGAGCGTCGAGCGCGGCTGGCTTAATTCAGCGGTCTTCTGGTCCTACGGTTTCGTCCAGATGCCCATGGGCTGGCTCGTCGACCGCTACGGCGTGAAATGGCCTTACACGATCTGCTTCACGCTGTGGTGCATCGCTGCGGCAGTCACTGGCCTCGTGACAACGCTGTCCGCCCTGATCATCATGCGTCTGCTCATCGGCGTGGCCGAATCCGTTGTGATTCCCGCTACCTATCGCTATCTGGCCAACAACTTCGAAGAAACCCAAAAAGGCACCGCACTAGGCATCTTTTCGATTGGCGGCAAGATGGGCCCCGCGCTGGGCGCACCGATCGCGGCCTGGATGATCGTCGCGTATTCGTGGAAGATGATGTTCGTTGCGACGGGACTCGTTGGCCTGGTCTGGCTCGTGCCATGGTTGCTGATGGTCAAAAACGACTATCCGTCCAGGGAGCAACTTGCGGCAGCAATACACCGGGCTTCCTCTGTACCCCTTAAGAACCTGCTGGCGAGCCCTGTCGTCTGGGGCGGACTGATCAATAACTTCTGCTACAGCTATTTCGCTTTCTATTGCATGACCTGGATGCCAGCCTATCTGGTCGAGCAACGCGGTCTTTCTCTTGAGAGATCGGGTCTTTATACCTTCTTTAGCTTTGCTGGAATCGCGATCGTTGCGGCCATAGCGGGATGGGCTGCAGACCGGATTATCGCGCGTGGCAACGACGCCGTCGTTGTGCGTAAAGCGTTCATCGTTGCCGGCTTTATTGGTGGAACCACCGTGCTGCTCGGTGCCTATGCGCCGTCGCTCGAGATGGCGTTGTTCTGGAACGTGCTATCGCTTTCGCTGCTTGGCCTTGTCACAGCCAACAATCTGGCGCTGTGCAAGCTGACCTTGATCCCCAAGCAAGCGGTTGGATTGAACACCGGACTACAGCAGGTTGCCACCAGCCTCGCAGGTGGCGTATCGGCCAGCCTTTCAGGTTGGTTGCTCCATCTAGGCGGCAGCTATTTACTGCCGATGATGGCGATCTTCGCCTTCCTGCTGATGGGCGCAACGAGCACGCTGGTGCTGCTTCAACGTAAATGGGCGCCGAAAGTCAACGACATCGCCCTCGAACCGCCGCAGACAGAAACGCAGACTTCGATTTAGGCGCGCGGCAACGTTTGCACCCAGCGGTATGAATCAGGCCGAGCGCGGCGCCCGTGTGCGAGGACTAAAAACATAGACGATTGCCCCGACCGTGAGCGGCAATGCGGTGACCGCGAACAGCAACGCATAGACCTGAGCGGACGAAGCGTTCGCCAGCCTTGCATGTCCCGCGATCCAGCCGAAACAGCCGCTAGCTAACGCCACCCCCAGGAAGACGAGACTATTGAGCAGACCCAAGGCGAGTCCCAGCCTCTTAGCAGGTGTGATCGCGCGCGCCTGTGACATGACCAACGGATGAATCGCACCTACCGAAAACAGGACACAGATCAATCCCACGCCGAGGACGCTACTGGCGCCAGGGAGAACAGCGAGCAACACGGCCGCAAGTGCCCCCGCTATCAGCCATAGCAAGGAAATGGATTTGGGCGTCCAGAGCCGAACCATCAAAGGAATGGAGAACGACGCGGCGATTCCGGCCAGGCTGGTGATCGTCATCGCGTTGCCGCGTGCCAACAGGTCAAAGCCGAACACGTCCGCCAGATAGGGGCCTCCCCATGACGTGCGAAACGTTGCACCTACCGACATCGCGAGACACGCAGGCCCCAGCGCCCAGAAGCGCCCAACTCCCGAGCGCGGTGTACCGTTCGCACCTGCGACGCGCAACGCATGCGACTCAGGATCCCGGCGCTTCACGAACAAGACGACGCTGAGCGTAGCGCAAAGCATCGCCCCCGCGGCAATCAGCAAGGGGGTACGCCACCCTGCTTCAGCAGTGGCCCGGCTGAGCGGCCACGCTGCAAGCAATGCCCCCGCCATACCAATGGCGCTGGCGGTCGTGACCGCACTTGTCTGCCGCGGTCCAGCGCCGCTGCTGAGCACGTAGTTGAGCAGCCCCATGAAAACGGGAGCACAGCCCAACCCTATGCCGGCCTGCGCAGCAATGGCGGTCCATGGATCAGCGGTGCACGCCAGCACGCCGGCACTGAGCGTCCCTATGGCCATCAGCGCTGCGGTCGGCGCACGGACGCCATAGCGGTCGAACATCAGGCCGACTGGTATTTGCGCGAACGCGAATACAAGAAAAAAAGCGCCGGCAAACCAGCCAAACATCTCCGATGAAAAACGGAAATCGGCAATGACCTGAGTCGCAATGACCGCGACGTAGCTGCGGAAAAACTGGCTCAACACGTAGCTAAAGGTTAGCGCCCAGAAGCCGTAGTCGCTCAGGAACGTTGCCGTCTGGCTACGATGCCCGGTAAGGTCGCGCCGCGTGTCGCTCATCGATGATGTCTCTGTAGGTTACCCAGACCGACATGATAAGCGTTGCCTGTAGATGTGGTCGGCAGCGTCTTCCGCCAACGACAGAACTGGTTGACCCACGAATAAAAAAGCGCCGTGCTTCCGCACAGCGCCTTCACCACGCCGATCCAATATCCGCCCTAAGGGTTCGGAATATAAAGCGGCATCGCTTCTTCCCACAGCGTATCGGTGATCGGATGCTGATCGCTACCATCAGCGTTCATCACCCAGTTCTGGCCATCGGGCTGGAAACTGTTGTCGTACAGCGCGAGTTCATCGCGGAAGCCATACACGCCTGAGCTATACGCGATACGGCCATCGTAAGTCCAGACAGCATGGCCCTGGTTCGCGCCCGGCGTCGTCAGACGGGTCAGGCCCGTGCCATCCGGGTGGATCGTGTACACGTCATAGTGGAACTTGTTCGGATCCGCCGGGTTAACTTCCTTGCGCGTGAACACGATCTTGCTACCGTCGGGCGACCAGCCAGGCAGGTTGTCCGGCTCGGTGGTCAAGGCCGTATCAGCGTGCGTATCCAGATCGATGATACGCAGACCCTGCACCTTCGGACTCCAGACGCGGTAGACGATCTTCTTGCCATCCGGCGAGTAGCTCGGGAAACCCGCATTGATCGAGCCATCGGTCAGGACTTCCGGCTTGCCGTTCATGCTGCCGTCGGTCTTGATCCGCATGATGCGGCCGGGGCCCATGCCACGCGTAAAGAACCAGTCCCCTACGCCGAAGGCGACCCATTGACGATCCGGCGACCAGGTCGGCTGGAATGCACCGGCGAGACCCTGCTTGATCATGACCGGATCCAGCCCGCTGTTCGCAGGATCGTAAATCCGCTGATAGCCAGTGAAGTCGGGGTTCATGATGGCAATGGAAGAGTTGACTGCCTTCTCCGTGTACACCAGTTTCTGCCGATCCAGCGACAGCTGCGGGAACACATCGATGTATCGATAGTTCCACTCCGGGTCGAAGCTATACAACGGCGTGCCATTCGTATGTGCCGGACGCATCGTGATTTTTTCGTAGACCACCTTGCTGCCGTCCGACGAATAGTGAGGCGAGCGGATACCCGAGTTGGCCGTCGAGCGGAACGTGCCAGCTGTGGTGTACAAGCCTTCGGTGTCGCCACCCTTCACGTGATACGCGATGTTGTTATCGCTCAAGTATTGCGGAAACACCTTGAAACCGGGGGTCGAGGTCAAGTCCTTTCGCTCGAGCGTGGACACATCCACCGATACCAGTTGCGAGCTGACCTTATTGATTCCTTCGGGACGGTGTACGCCCCAGGTCGACTCCACGGGCGTTTCGTAAAAGACCACGTGCTTGCCATCGGGCGACCACGAAGGCGAACCTTCATCGAAGCCGGGATTGCTGGCAATCTTCTTCAAGTCCGAGCCATCCGGCTTGATGAGGTAGATACTGCTTTCCTGCGTGCGCTCCCAGCCGACCGGCAGATTGTGGCCGCGCCAATCGGAGCCCGTATCGGAAGAAAGGGCGAGCCACTTGCCATCCGGGGACCAGGAAGGCCTGAAATAGCTATGCGGCTTGCTCGGATCGAATTTCAGCGCACCTGTAACGTTCTTCAGGGCACCGGTCGCGATGTTCAGCGTCCAGATGTTGACCGTACCGTAGTCCTTCTCGCCTCGGCGCGACGAAACGAAGGCGATGATATTCGGGTTCGTCGGCGAAAAAACGGCCGCATCCGAAACGCCGGGGTGATCGGTGAGCCGCTGCAAGTCCGTGCCATCCACCTTCACACGATAAAGGTTGGACTGACCGAGACCGTCGCGTTCCGATGTGAATATGATCCACTGTCCGTCTTTCGAAAACGAAGCGTGGTAATCGAAACCATCGGTTGAAAGCAGCCTGTGCTCGCCGCTACCGTCTGCATTGGAGATATACAGCTCGGATGTAACAGGCCCCACGCGATCGAGCAGCAAAGTGCCTTTCGTCGCCGCGCCTGCTCCCGTCGGCATGAGAATCCAGGCCCCCCCGATGGCCGCACAAGCCATGAGTTTCTTCAAAGACGTAGTTAGATACACAGCAAAATGCCTCCATTAATTATGCGTAGGTGAGCGGCGTGGAACCGCTCAACCGCTTGACTGCTTCTGCGCCGTGCTTTTCGTCGACGCATTGTGCTTCCGTTGCTTACCTATGCATCCCGCGTCTACCCGCTGTCCCCGCAGTCGTTCAGCCAAGGCTGCCAGTAACGTCGTCGAACAGTTCGTCAACCGAGAGTCGGTGCGGAATGATCTTCTGATCGAGCGCCCAATCGATCGCCAACTGGATCCCCTTGCGGTTCGCTTCGAGTCCGATCGGCGGGAAGATAGCCGGCACACCGCCTTCGGTGAGCGCACGGCTTTCGACGATCATCCGGTACAGTTCGCGAACCACCTCCGGGTGCTTCTTCGAAATGTCGGCGTGCACCACAAACATGTGATTGATCGGCACAACGCCCTCACGCGCAAACCAGCCTTTGGCCGCGGCTTGTGCGTCCGGCACCAGCGTGCGCACACGCGGGTCTTTCGGCATGTCCTCGCCAAGCAACGCCGCGCTTAATTCACCGTCGAGCATCATCTGCGGAATCGACGAGCCAGCGGGCAGGCGCTCGCAGTTGTTCGGATCGCGATACTCAGTGAGATGCCCGTCACCGAGCGTCATCCACGTCACCTTGTCGAGATCGACACCATATTCGTGGCGCAGAATACCGCGAATCCAGAGCGCTGTTGTCTGGGTATAGGTGCGTACACCGACTTTCTTGCCTTCGATATCTTTCGGCTTCAACTCGCCGAAGTCGATGTTGTAGCCGGCGCAATGATGCTGGAAGCGTCCCGAGATCGGCGTCGGCAGCAAGACATAGGGCTTGCCATACGCCTTGGCCTGCAGGAAGGTGACGATGGCCAGTTCGCCCGCGTCGAACTTGTTCTCGCGAACCATCGCCTTGAAGCCGTTATGGGCCGGCGTTGGTCCGCAATAGTCGAGGTTGACGAGGTCCGACTTCACACGGCCGTCTTTCATTGCCTTCGTTACCGGATAATCGGCCAGATTGGTGCGCAGCGTCGGCACGTCGGTCCGCGTCGTTGTCATTGATGTCTCTCCTTACGCTTGAATAGATTTACAGCCTGACCTCGATGAGGCAGGGGCCAGCCTCGTTCACCGAGTCAGCCATGGCCTTGTAGAAGGCCTCGGCCGTATCGACTGCGACAGCCGGAACGCCCATGCTTTTTGCCATCGCCAGCCAGTCGATGCGGGGACGATCGATATCGATCATCGCCAATGCACGCGCACCGGGTGCGCCGGCGCCCATGTTGGTGTACTCGGCCTTGAGGATGGCGTAGCTGTTGTTGGCAAAGATGATCGTTGTGATGTTCAGGCCTTCGCGCGCCTGGGTCCACAGCGACTGGATGGTGTACATCGCGCTGCCATCGCCGACCATGCAGAACACGCGCCGCTCAGGGCAGGCGAGCGCGGCGCCGGTGGCAACCGGAGTGCCATAGCCGATCGAGCCGCCCATGTTATTGATCAGGTCATGAGGCGCAGAGCCAACAGTCAGGCCCATCGTCTCGCGGCCAGTGGTGAGCGATTCGTCGACGAGGACGCAGTTTTCCGGCAGCGCCGCGGCGAGCGCCTGGGCAATCGTCGCTGGAGTCAATGCGCCGGTCGGCGGTGGGGCGTCGGAACGTGACTGAAAAGCCGCTGCCGTATTCGTTGCGCCAAACGCTTCAACCAGCATCTCAAGACCAGCAGCACCGTCCTCGCCAATTTCCACCAGCGAGTGAACGCTGGTGGCGGGCGATTTAAGCAAACTCGGTTTGTCAGGATAGCTGAAGAAAGCTATCGGCTCGGTCGTCTCGACCGTGACGATGTGCTTGAATTCCTTCAAATACTCAACAGCCAGTCCAACCGCATAAGGAATGCGTTCGAGCGTAACGCGCCCTGCTCCGCGTTCGATTCGCGAACTGAAGAATTGCGTCGCGATGCGACAGCCGGTCGCCGCCTTGATTTTGCCCGCCAGCTCGATTGCGCGTCCGCGTGTCGACCCACCAGCCAGGACGATGAGTGTCGGTTCGCCCAAACGCAGCACCTTCGCAATGTGCTCGATACGCGCGGCGTCCGGTATTTTCGCCTTGGCAACCGCGCGCGGCGGCTTGACCTGTTCGCCCGCATCCTGCCAAGAGGTATCGCCAGGCAGAATGAGCGTTGCGATTTGCCCCGGGTGTCCGCTTGCCTTGCTCACCGCCGTCGCAACGTCCCAGGCCACCGCTTGCGGCGACTCGACACGGCGCACCCAGTGACTCAACGGCCGCGCGAGGCCCTCGATATCAGACGTCAGCGGCGGATCGTACTTCAGGTGCGAAGCCGAGTGCTCTCCCACGATGTTGACCATACCCGACGATGCGCGTTTCGCATTGTGGATATTGGCCAGACCATTCGCGAGGCCCGGTCCGAGATGCAGCAGCGTAGAGGCCGGCGTCTCTTTCATCCGGTAATAGCCATCCGCAGCGCCGGTGCACACGCCCTCAAACAGACAAAGGACGCTGCGCATACGCGGGTTCTCAAGCGCCTTCAGAAAGTGCATCTCCGAGGTGCCCGGGTTTGCGAAGCAGATGTCGACGCCCTGATCGGTGAGCGTCTGAACCAGGCTTTCGGCTCCGTTCATTGTTTAGTACCCCGCCATCTCGCGCGCCATGCCGACCACGCCGTAGCTCTTCAGCGGAGCCGAGATCAGGAAGCGATAGCCTTCTTCGAGCAGGCGCTTATGGTTCTTCGCATTGACGTGCGGATTGCCAACCACGACGTTGTGCTTGTGGCACGTCTCGACGATCTGGCGCATTGCGTCGACCACGACCGGATGCTCGTAATCGCGCGGATGGCCCAGCTGCTGGCTAAGATCGCCCTCGCCGATCAGGATGAAACCGATACCCGGCACGTTCGCGAGAATGTCGTCGAGGTTTTCAATCGCCTCGGTGCTTTCACACATGAGGCCGACCAGAATTTCGCCTTCCGGGGCCAACGGCCACACGTCGGCCTTCCTGTAGTAATCCGCCATGCTCAAACCCCAGTAGCGCGCCGCGTTAGCCGGGCCGTCGCCGCGGATGCCCTTTGGCTCATACAGCGGTGCACCCTTGGGTCGCGCATATCGGCACGATGCCACGGCGTTATAGGCCTGCTCCACGGTCGACACATGCGGCCATACCACGCCATAAGCGCCACGATCGAGCACCTGCTTGGCGAACGACTGGTTCATCTCCGCACCGTTGGCCGGAATACGCGCAATCGGGGTGACACGCGGCGCAACCGAGCCAGACTCGGCGATCTGCTTGCGGCTCAGCATGTATTGCAACGCATCACCCAGCGCCGATACGTCGTAGGGGTTGTGCTCCATCTCGAAGATGAGGCCGTCGTACGGCGCGTCGCTCATCTCGATGGCGTTCTGCTTGTCCAGTTTTGAAAACGCGGCGAAAGCGGGCTTGCCGGATTCGAAGGCGCGAATGATGCTGTTCAGACGGGTATCGCTCATGGTGTTTCTCTCTCGTTGATTGGGTACCTAAGTGACTGCACTGAGTGGTTGCATCCAGCCAGATCAGTCAGCCGCTTTCCAGTACATGAATCCCATACCCTCACCCGTACCGGCTGGTGTGCGCCAGCAGGGCACGTAGTCCACCAGCGTCATCTCTGCGCCCGTTTCCTGCACCGCTTTCATCACGCTGACGTAGAGTTTGATTTCCGAAGTGCCCGACTGGTACGAGCGGTTATCTACCGCAGCGAGGCCGTCGTAGTCGTAACCGGCCAGCATCTTCATGATGTTGTGATCGAATTCCTCGTCATTGACGAAGTGCGACAGGCCACCCGAAGCAAAAATGCCGACCCGTACATCCTCAGGCCACGCCGTAATTGCATCGCGCAGTACCCGGCCAAATTCGATGCAGCGCGACATGGACGGCTGCGTTGGCGGATAGAAGCAATTCATGATGATCGGCACGTGCGGCGGCGGGTTATCTCCCATGATCTGGTGATACACGAAGCTGTACGCATGCGGCACCACCGGATATTCGGGCAACGGCTTCATCCACACGTTGTCCGGCCATGCAAAGAGATCGGTCAGATCGAAACCTTCGCCCTGGAAGTGTTCAATCAGATAGGCGGCCAGCTTCGGATGACACTTGTGCGTGACGTGATGATCCGGAGCGTAGACGGCGCGCTGCGGCGGACCGTTGTGCACTTCTTCGCCACTGTAGATGGCGATCGAAGGGGAGAAGTCCGTGAAGATCTCCTTCTGGTCCTTGCCCAGGATGATCGCGACATCGATATTGGCGTCGCGATAAGCAGCAGCCATCTCGTCAAGCGCGCTACGGCAGCGTGCGGCGCGCGCAGTACGTTCCTCAAGCGTCAGGAATTTCTCGAACGCTGCTCCGCGGTGCGCTTCCAGCTCAGGATAAGTCCAGGTCTGATTGCGAAACCACAATTCCGGATTGTTGCGGTCGCGTTCCCCGTTCTTGAGCCAGTCCTCCGGCGCCTGACCCAGCATGCCGCTATGCGGCACCGCCATCCCGAATACAATCTTCGCCATTTAGGATTTCTCAGTAAATTAATGTGTTCAACAAAGCCGGCTATTTCTGCTGTTGCGGCCGCACCTTGATTTCTAGGCTCGCCGCAGCGATCCGTGCGCTTCGGTTACCTTGGGCGCCCACTCGGGACGAAACAGAGTCGCCGTGGCCAACGCGCCGATCAGCAGGAAGACCAGGATCACCAGCATCGGCAGGTCATAACTTCCGCTGACATGGAGAAGCCAGCCCGACAAGCTTGCCGCTACACCGCCCGCGAGACTGGTAGCGACCTGTTGCACGCCAGTCACCAGGCCGATTGCCTGCCTGGGAATCAAGGTCAGGCGCGACAAGACAAGGTTGTTCGCAGTGGCGAGTCCAAGCAGCGATAGCGAGAGCACATTCCAGAAAAGCGCCATATTCAGCGTGTGCGCATAGGCGCCAAGCAGCACCGTGCATCCGCCGCCGAAGCCCGCAATGGTGAACGCCTTGCGCACCCGAATCGGGTTGCCGCCACGGGCGATGATCCGGTCCGCTGCCCACCCCGCGACTGCCGCGACAATCGCAATCCCGGCGAAGCTAAAGAATGTGAAGAGTCCGGAGCGCGAAATCGACAGGCTGCGTTGCTCGACCAGATAAGCAGGCATCCACGTCATGCAATAAAACGTGAAGTAGCCGTAGCAAAAATTGGTGATCATGCCGCCCCACACGACTGGGCTGGCCAGAATGCTGCTAAGGCCAACCGTGCGCGCACTGCGATTCGCCACGGTCAGTTCTGCTTTCGATGGCAGGTCGTTGCGGACCATCAACAACCACGGAGCCAGCCATAGCAGGCCAACCAGACCGGTCGCTATAAACATGACCTGCCAGGAATAGTTGACGAGGAACCACGCGCCGACCGGCGCACCGAGTGCGGGACCGAACTTGTTTCCCATCGCCAGAATGCCTACCGCAAGACCGTTCTGGCTCTCACCGAAGTTGTTGCGAATCCAGCGGTAGCTCGCAGGAATCACTATGGCCTCGGCCATGCCAATGATCAGACGCATGACCACCAGACTCGCGAGCGCCGTCACCGCACCCATCAACGCGGTGGCGAGGCACCACAGCGCGAAGCTGACCGCGTACGGCCATTTCACGCCGTAGCGGTCGGCGACCCAGCCCATCGGCACCTGAAACACACCATACGACCAGAAGAAGGCCGAGTTGATCCAGCCGCGATCGACATCGGTCAGCGCAAAATGTTGAACGAAGCCTGCGTCCGCCAGCGTGGAAGAAATGCTGGTGCGATCGACAAAAGAAATCAGAACACCGATCGCAAGGAGCGCGAGTATGGCCCAGCGATTCGCGGTCCCGGGGCGTGCAGGTTTGCTTGTCTCCATCTGCTTGTTTCTCTTTAGTGTGATTGGTTCTGCGTGCGCACTAACCGATCTGGCCTTGAACATCACGGGTAGCCCGCACAGATGCGAAGCAGCCTCAGGCCAGGGCCGGATACAGTTGCTGCGCAGTCCTGCCGAAGATCCACGCACGATCTTCGTCGCTCAGGCACGCCAGACCCGCCTGGGCCTTCGCGAGGATTTCCGGCAGCGTGCCCGTCGAAGTCGGATAATTCGAGCCCCAAGCCATCCGCTTTGCGCCGAAGGCTTCCACCACACGCGGGAAGAACGTTTCGGCGCTGGCCTTCTCCTTCTTCACGTCGCCAAAGATGCGCGGCGTGAGCTTCAGGTAGATGTTCGAAAGCGGCGCAAGGTCGAACAGGCTTTGCGCTGCCG
Source organism: Paraburkholderia sp. GAS82 (assembly GCF_050436285.1). Lineage (NCBI taxonomy): Bacteria > Pseudomonadati > Pseudomonadota > Betaproteobacteria > Burkholderiales > Burkholderiaceae > Paraburkholderia > Paraburkholderia sp. GAS82. The sequence continues at coordinate 804,950 of NZ_JBNDLX010000002.1, read as the reverse complement.
CATAGGGTGCGCCGTCGGCAACCTCCGGTCGTCCCAGGTGATCGAGGACGATCGCGACGTTCGGGAAGCGCTTCGCCATCGCCGTGACTTGCGGCAGGCCGATCGGGCCGGTCTGGATGCACATCGGCAAGCCCAGGTCACCGCACAGCTCCCATGCGGGAAATGAGCGCGGATCGTCGAGCTCGCTCGGGTCGAACTCCTTGGTGCTGCCGCCGGTAAAGAGACGCAGACCCGCGAGACCGCGCCCGACCCATTCCCGGATGCGCCCCGGTGCGTCCGGTTGCAAGACGTCAACGGAGCCGATGGCCACCAGGCGGTCCGCATACTTCGCGCAACCGTCTACAACGTAGCTGTTATCGAAACCGTAAGTGGTAGAAGAATGCACCACAGCAGCCTTGGCGACGCCGGCTTCGTCCATGGCCGCGATCAAGGTTTCAACGGTCGTGGGACGTTCCTGCGACCAGTCCGAGCGCTTGCCGAACAGCGGCGCAGGCGGATAGCGGGTTTCGTCGTCGGAAATGATGTGTGGGTGAATATCAACAATGGAAGTCATGATTGCCTCTGTACTCTGCTCATTGCATACGGCTCGCGCCGGTGTCACTTGCCGCGCGCTTTAAGGCGTGCATCGAGACGCGGATAAACGCGACGCGCATTGCCTTCGAAGATCTTGTAGCGGTCCTCGTCCGACAGCGCCGTGCAAGCGTCGATGTAGCGCTTGGTGTCGTCGAAGTACTGATCGGTTGCCGGATCCTTGCCACGCACTGCGCCGATCATTTCCGAACCGAACAGCACGTTGTCGGCGGGAATCACCTTGGTCAGCAACTCGACACCGGGCTTGTGATACACGCATGAGTCGAAGAAGATGTTGTGGAGCAGTCCTTCGAGTGGACGATCGCGCATCTCGAGCGACATGCCGCGATAACGGCCCCAGTGATACGGCACTGCGCCGCCGCCATGCGGAATCACCAGACGCAGCGTCGGGAAGTCCTTGAACAGATCGGATTGCAGGATCTGCATAAACACCGACGTATCCGCATTCAGGTAATGCGCGCCCGTGCCATGGAAGCACGGATTGCACGAAGCGGCCACGTGGATCATTGCGGGCACATCCAGATCGACGAGCGCTTCGTAAAGTGGGTACCACTCGCGATCGGTCATCGGCTTGCCGGTCCAGTAGCCGCCGGTCGGATCGGGATTCAGATTGCAGCCAACGAAGCCCAGTTGCTCGACGCAACGGCGCAACTCGGGAATCGAATTCGCGGGCGCAGCACCCGGCGATTGCGGCAACTGGCATACCGGCGCGAAGTTGTCCGGGTAGAGTTCGGTCACGCGATACACGAGGTCGTTCGATACCTCGGCCCACTCCAGACTGGTGCGCTCGTTGCCGAGATGGTGGCTCATCAAACCGGCGATCGGCGAAAACAGCGTCAGGTCGCTGCCGCGTTCGCGTTGCAGCTTGAGCTGGCCATTGCCGATCGCTTCGCGAATCTCGTCGTCGCTGACAAAAGCGCCGTCACGCGACGGGGCGTTGGCCGGGTTGTTGGCAAACTCGACCTGCCTGGCGCGCCAGGCGCGAAATGATGCGGGTACGGTTGTGAAGTGACCGTGGCAATCGATGATCATGTTTTTTCCGTTCGGGTCTTGAGGTCAACGAGCCAGCGGGTCCACAAACAGTTCGTTGATGGACATGCGGCGTGGCGTGAGACCTTGCTTGAACGCGGTGGCCTCCAGCGTTTCGATCGTCTTGAGGTTTTCTTGCAGACCGTACGGCAGCGGATCGTGTCCGACGATCTTGCGCAGTTGAAGGTACTTCTTGTCGCTGGCGCTCGTGGCGTCGCCCGAGTCGAGTCGCGCCAGCCATTCCTTTTTCGCCTGAGCGAAAGCGTCGTAAATCGACCTGGCGATCCACGGATTCTCGGCAAGCACCGAGTCCTTGACGACGATCGTGCCGTGCATCGGATAAACCCCCGTGCGAGCGTAGTACTCGGTCTCGAGCTCGGTCGCATTGGGCAGCAGATCCGGGTAGTCAGCCTCGACTTCCTTCCATCCACCCGTGGGGGCACCGGTGCGGCCGATACCCGCGGCGGCGGCAAAACCCGCCGACAATTCACCCGAAGCCATCATTTCCGCCAGCGAGCTGCCCGCAGGAGCATGGATCACATTCGACGGCAACTTGAGCTGCGTGACATGCTCTTCGTCGTCGACCACCCAGGTCACCTTGGATGAATCGAGGCCGAATTCATCGATCAGCACCTGACGCGTCCACACGCCGGTCGTGACCGAGTAGGCGCGTACGCCGACCTTCTTTCCTTCCAGGTCCATGGGGGTGTTGATCCCTGCATCGGGTCGTACTAGCAGCCCGCCATGGTGAAAGCGCCGCACCACAAAGATCGGCAAGCCGACAAACGGCGCGCCATAGGCACGAGCGATGATGTAAGTAGTCGGCGCCAGTTCGCAGACGTCGAATTCGACGTCGCGCACCATGCGGCGGAAAGCGCCAATTTGCGGCTGAACGGTGATGAACTCGGCGTCCACGCCCTCAATGGGAATGGATCCGTTACGGATGGCCGACGTGTGCGGGTGCTCAGCGATAGCGATCTTGAGCGGGACTTTTCTGGTCAACTTCCTCTCCAATGTTTCGGCCGGAGTTGGCGCTTCAGCGCTTGGTCCGGTCCCATGCAAAGACATTTGCGGATTGATCGTCGCAGACAGCTGAATGAAGGCTCCAGCGCCGGACGGATCGTCTCGATGGGGTGAGAATATGGGAGGATGAGCCCCGCGTCCCTACACAAAAATCAGATTCAATGGCACTTTTGTTGATGGGCCGAGGAAGGCGGGACGCGCGCGCCGTGGGCTTGTGCGCCCCACCCGGGTATGGCGAAGGTCAGCGGAGACGGTGCCGCTTGCGGGCTATTTCACAAGACGGTCGGCGGTTGATGGAACACTGTGATTACCGTAAGCCTACGGCGCATCGAATCCAATGCCGCGCAGGAATATCTCAAGCCGCTTCTTGATGTCCTGCGTTCTGCGCGCCCTGTCCACCGCCTGCAACAACCGTCTGCGAGGCAGAAGCGCACCGAAGACGATGTCCATCAGCATGCCTGCACACAGCAGCGGATCCGCGATCGTCATCCGTCCGCGCTCAGCCTCCCGTTGCAGCCATTCGATCAACTTTTCGCGCGAACGAATGATCTTATGTTCGTACAGGTAGTCAGATAGTTCCGGAAACTGCACGGACTCCCGAACGATCAGGTTAAGAATCGCCTCCCGCGCACGTTCGGCTTCGTCGTCGATGTCCAGACGGAAAATTTTGATCAGCGTTTCGAGGATCGGCAAGGTCTCATCCTGAGGCCTCGGCAGATCGAGGATCAGATGCTGGTTCGCGCCGACAACGGCCGCAAACAGTTCGGTCTTGTCACGGAAGACCTCGTAGATGGAGCGCTTTGACACTTTGGCCCTCGTCGCAACGACGGCCGTCGTCGTTCGTGCGAACCCCAGTTCGACGAAGGCCTCATGCGCTGCCGTCACGATGGACTGGCGCCGCTGCGTCTCCCCGATCACCTTCGGCCGCCCGCGTCTCGCAGACGGTTTCTCTTTGGTGATTTCCACTTCCTTCTCCTGCCTTTCCATTGAAACAACCGTGTCGTTTATATATGGTACTCTGATAGTACCGAAATGTCGTTCGAACTAGCAAGGAGAGTAAGCATGGCACAGGTCACCGTTCCTCAAGCAACCGGACCGAGTCCCATCCGGGATCCTCGCGTCCTTGAAGTCATTGCGCGTATGAACGCTTCGCGCCGTTTCCCGCCACGCGAGGCCTTCGACGGTCCGGTCGGCAAGGACCCCGAAGCGTTCGCGGATTATGGGTTTTCCATCCACCCCGACCAGGGCGATCTGATCTACCTGCTGTGCAGAGGCCTCGGCGCAAAGCGGGTGGTGGACTTCGCCACGTCAATCGGCATGTCCGCTATCTATTTTGCGGCAGCCGTGCGCGATAACGGTGGCGGCCTCGTCATCGGTTCGGAGTTTGTTCCGGCGAAGGTGGAAGTCGCGCGTCGCAATCTCGACGATGCGGGGTTGGCCGAATACGCCGATATCCGCGTCGGCGACGCACGCGAGACGCTGCGCGACCTCGGCGGACCGATCGACTTCGCGCTGATCGATGGCTGGCCTGTTGCCGAAGGCCCTTCGCTCGCCCGTCAGGTCGTCGAACTCGTCGCACCGCAGTTGCGGGTCGGCGGTTATATCCTGAACGATAACGCCGAGCCGGATTTCCTCGACTATATCCGCGACCCGAAGAACGGTTTCATCTCCATCACGCTGCCGATCAAGCGCGGCACGGAACTCGCGTTGAAGGTCGAGTGAGCGATCGTCGGCAGGCTGGGGTGTATGCAGCGCATAGGGTGTTGAAGGAGCATGAAGTTGCAAACACGTAGAGACTTTCTGATCATGACTGCAGGTGTGGGAGTGATTCTCGCAGTCAGCGTACCGGCTGTTGCAAGCAACAGCGCGCCGCATGCGAGGCGCGCTACGGCGATCACGCAGGTTTTCGGCGACGGTATTCGTCTAAGCGCAGTTGCGGTGGAATATGACACACCGGTCAAGGGTGCGGACCTGTCCGCTGCGGACTTCCGCGTCGAAGGCCGAACCGTTACAGGCGTGTTCACCAGCACGAGCGCCGATCCGGCAGACCGTGTAGAGACCGGCCGTTTCGCTATCGTGACTCTTTCGCCCGACGACACAAATGCCACCCTCGCCGAGAAGGTTCAAGGAGAAGGCGTTATGCCACCACCGATTGGCGGCAGCGGTGGCGGTCCCGGTGGTGGCGGTCCAGGAAAGGCCGGCGATATCCCGCACTACGACACCGTTTACAAGCGCGCCGAGGCATCGATCATGATGTCAGGCGGGCGCTCGCTGGCAACGACAAAGGTCAAGAACCTGATCGTCGACGACTTCCATCAAAGGGAATTCCACGACCCGAACACCGGCAAGATGCTCCGGTACAACCTGTTTGTGCCGAAGGACTATGACGCGAGCAAATCCTATCCGCTGGTGCTCTTCATGCACGATGCAGGCGCAACTAGCGACGTCACGCGTACCACGCTGTTCCAAGGACTGGGTGCCGTCTCGTGGGCAAGCCCCGAGGATCAGGCCACGCGTCCTTGTTTCGTGCTGGCGCCGCAGTTTGCCGAAATCATCGCCGACGACGATTCGCGTACGTCCAGCATGCTCGACACCACCATCGATCTCATCAAGTCGTTGGCGAGTCAGTACAGCATCGATCGCAAGCGGCTCTACACCACCGGCCAGTCGGGTGGTTGCATGATGTCCATCGCGATGGATATCAAGTACCCCGAATTCTTTGCTGCCTCGTTCCTCGTTGCCGGCCAATGGGATCCCGCGCGCGTGAAGCCGATGGCCCGACAGAAGCTTTGGATTCTGGTCTCACAGGACGACGACAAAGCGTACCCGGGGCAAAACGCCATCACTGAGGAACTGAAGAAGAACGGCGCCAGGATTAGCCGCGCGGTGTGGGATGGAACGTGGACGGCTCAGGAATTTCAGGCCGCTTTTGAAAAGATCGACGCCGAAGGTAGCTCAATCAATTACGTGACGTTCCGCAAAGGCACCGTCATTCCGCCGGGCGAGTCGTCGGCAGGGGCCAGCGGACATCGAAACACCTGGCGTATCGCATACACGATTGAGCCGATTCGTGAATGGATTTTTCGACAGCAGCGCTGAAGCTCACGCAGCCCGCCTGTAGCCGTTCATCGCCGGACGCTCGGCCACTGGAGGAAACACATTCCACGAACCGTCGTCATGACGAAAGAAGACGATCGAGAGTACACCTCCGGGACGCGATGTCTCGACGCACACCACACACCCACGACGCGAACCCGCACGACAAAGACGGGTGACGCGTGCCGGCATCGTGGGGGTGGGTGCGAGCCACTTATCGACGATCCAACGCAAAGACTTTTCGGCGGCATACATGTCATTCTCCTTCGAAGCTTGAGGCCCTACAGCCCGTCGTTCGCAACCCTAAGTTCTGTGAACGGAACGGTCATCAGGCGACACGGGCGCCCGAATAGGCACCCTTCAATTCGGCTGCGACGAGGGCCTTGAAAAGGCTCGCCAATACATGCAGCCCCGCACGCGGATGCGTGAGGCAAGTCTCGACCTGCTGGCTGCGACTCTCGCCGGACAGGCACCACGCACAAAAGTGCTCGCAATTGTTCGTCAACAGGCGATAGCGGTTTTCGCCCAGGCGCGAACGGGCCCGCAAAACGGCCTCCGCGCCCATGTATTGCGCACAGGGATGAAGGCGGATTGCAATCGCGCTACCGGCGGCAAAACGGTCCAGCGTGACTTCGACGACGGGCCCGCGGCAGTGGCCGGCGGCAAACCCCGCGTAGTGAACGACCTTGCCTGCGCCTGCGTAGATGCCGTGGTGTTCGTAGCCACCACGGCTCGTCACGAGATGCGCGCCAAGCGGTATGTCGCATTCGTCAACGAACGGAAGGTCCGACGAGGCGCCAGCCGCGCTACGCATTACGCGTTGCCGTTCGCTACGGACGTCTTGTTGTTTGCTGTTCATGGCTCGCCTCTGTGTTTCCGGGTTCCCGCAAGCGACGCTTGCACACATATCCAACACTGTTGCAAGCTCTCTTGCATCAACCGGACCAGAGCATTCAAGCCATTGATTTCCCTACGGAATCGGAGAATTTTCGAAAGTGACCGAGGTTACTATGTCAGCGTCTGGCCAACACTCGTCGTGCCGAACTGTTGGAGGCTGCCCGCCATATCAGGAGCCCGAAGCATTCCACAGCGTCCGCCCGATGTGTTGGGTCGCCGACACAGCTGCATCCACCGGTGTTGGCGAGGCCCCCACATTTCGCTGTGCCGCGCGCTCCGCACCACGCGAGGACTAACGAACAATTCCCGCGCAATCAAAGGCTTACCGGCATGCGCACAAAGCGCCGCAAAGCTAGCACGTTACTTGCACCGTATCGGTCATCTGCCCCATGAACCGCGGTCGCGAGTCGGCGACCACTCCGGAGACTCGACATGGCTTCCATTACGATCCACGACCTTCCAGACAGCTTCGCGCTTGACCACAAGGCAATGGCGATGATCCGCGGCGGAGACGGCGCCCCGTGGCTATACGGCTGGATACAGCCGTTCACGCCAAGTACGCCGAGCGCCGGCCCGGTTGTCGCCAACCTGTACCAGACCACCAACAACTTCTATGCTGGACAGATGATCAACCAGTTCCAGTCAATCAATGTCAACAACACCGGAACGGGTGCGAACATCAATGCTTCTCCCGACGAACGCAGCACGAACCATGCGGCGTAAATACCGTGACGTGTACCAGTCAATTCAGATGGGTATCGGCGGCCCGCTCGGATGTGGGCCGGGTCCGCGAACACAATGAGGACGCCTGCCTGCAGCAGCCGGAGCGCGCCTGCTGGGCAGTCGCCGATGGCATGGGAGGCCATGCCGTCGGCGACCTCGCGAGCGGCTTGATCGTCGACGCGCTAAGCCGTCTGTCTGCGCCCGATACGATTGCCCGCTACCTCGCGGACGCGCGCAAACGCCTGCTGACGGTCAATCAACGGCTGAGGCAGGAAGCCGCAAGACGGCAGGTATCCGTGATCGGCAGTACAGTCGTTGCGCTGTTCGCATGCGATAGCTACTGCGGCTATCTGTGGGCGGGCGACAGCCGGCTGTATCTGTACCGCGATGGCCATTTGCGGCAACTGACCCGGGATCATAGCCAGATTGAGGAGCTCAAGGCGCTTGGACTTCTCACTGAGGAAGAAGCGGTCAATCATCCGGCCCAGCACGTGATCACCCGCGCGGTGGGCGCCACCGATCAGCTCGAATTCGACACCAACACGCTGGCCGTAGCCGACGGTGACATGTTCCTGCTGTGCAGCGATGGGTTAAGTAACGAATTGAGTGCGCAGCAGATGCAGGCCGCGTTGATCGCGGCCGATTGCGACGCTGCCTGCGAGGCCTTGATTGCAGCTGCCCTTACGCGCGGCGGCCGCGACAACATCACCGCTGTCGTGGTCCGTGCCGAAGACCCCTCCGCCGCCGACAAAACCCTCCTGAATCCCACACCCTAGCGTGCAACCTTGAGGCCGTTGCTGCTCAACTGCTGCCCGGCTCCTTGTCATGCGTCTGGCCGTTGCGATGACGGAAGTCTTTTGAATGCAGTCCGTGCTTCTTGAGCAGCATTTGCAGATGAGAGCGGTTCATGTCGACGCGCCGCGCCAGTTCGGCAACGGTGCCGCCCACTTCCTGAAGACCGCGTTCGAGGAATACTTTCTCCGCCTCGTCGCTGGCTGCACGTTTGGCATCACCGAGCGACATCAGATTCGGCACCACGCTTACGGCGGATGCGGAGGGCGACGCTGAACTGGGTCGTACATCCACTGGCAGATGCTCGACATCCGCCGTATCGCCTGCGAGGCACGAGATCCGGTAGATGACGTTGCGCAGTTCGCGAATATTGCCGGGATAGGGATAGGTCAGCAGGAAATCGCGCAACCGTGGTGTCATTCGAACTGGACGGCGCTTCAGGATGCCGGCCGCTTCGTCGCTGAAGTACGCAAGCAGCAGCGGGATCTCGTCGCGCCGTTCGCGCAGGGGCGGCAAGGTGATGTGTATCACGCTGAGCCGGTAAAACAGGTCCTCGCGAAATTTGCCTTCTTCGCTCAGGCGCCGCAGGTTGCGGTTGGTCGCCGCGACAATGCGCGTGTCGACCGCAATCGTCTCGTCCGAACCCACGCGTTGGATTTCATGCGCTTCCAGCACGCGCAACAGCTTGACCTGGCCCGCCAGCGGCAACTCGCCAATCTCGTCGAGAAAAATCGTCCCCGTGTGCGCGCTTTCGAACTTGCCCTTCCGGTCGCTCGACGCACCTGTAAACGCCCCTTTCCGATGACCAAACAGTTCGGACTCCAGCAGGTTCTCGGGAATCGCACCGCAATTGACCGAGATAAACGGCTTGTCCGCACGGCTGCCGTTTGCGTGAATCACCTTCGCCATCAGTTCCTTGCCGGTACCGCTCTCGCCGTCGATCAACACGGGTAACTCAGTGGGTGCCGCCTTCTCCGCGATTTCGAGCGCTTCGAGCAGTTGTGGATTGTCGCCGAATGTCCCCTCGAAAATGAAGCTGCGCGCCAGCAACGCCTCGCGCCGTGCGCCGCGCGACAGTTCAACGCGCGCGGGCTCCGCCACGGCCTGCACGAAGCGCTCCTTGTGCGACAGCTGCATCACCTCGTCACGCAGTACGCTCGCCTGCCGGAGCACTTTTTCGATGTCGGCGCGCTCGAGCCTGGATGCCCAGCGCAACATCGAACGCAGGATTTCGATCTTCTCGATCAAGCCGGCGTAAGAGATGGCGGGACTCGGGTCTTCGGTCTGGTCAAGTATCTTCATCCGGCACTCAACTGTTTCTGTACGAGCTGGTAGTACATCCCCTTGCGCTGAACCAGTTCCTCGTGACGCCCCTGCTCGGCGATAGCGCCTTCGTACAGCACGAGAATCTTGTCGGCGCGCATGATCGTACTCAGGCGGTGCGCGATGATGACCGCGGTACGCCCTTTCAGAATGTCGTGCATATTGCCGAGAATATTGCTTTCGGACTGCGTATCGAGCGCCGAGGTGGCTTCGTCGAACACTAGCAGTTTCGGGTCGTGGTAAAGCGCCCGCGCAATGCACAAGCGCTGGATCTGGCCGCCCGACAGTCCGATACCGCGCTCGCCCACCACCTGTTCGTAGCCGAGCGGCATCTTGCTGATGAACGCGTGCGCGTCCGCCATCTTTGCGACCTCCTCGATGCGGCGCCGGTCTGGCGCATCGTCGCCGCTCGCGATGTTGTCTGCGATCGTCCCGGAAAACAGCAGATTGGTCTGCATAACATAGCCGATCTGCCCGCGATAACACACCTTGTCGATCACGTTGAGGTCGTAGCCGTCGACCGTCATCTTGCCCTCGTTGGGGCCGTAAAAACCGACCAGCAGCTTGGCGAGCGTCGTCTTGCCCGAGCCGCTGCGGCCGACGATCGCCACGAGCTCGCCCGGCTTGATATCGAAGCTGATGTTCTCGAGCACGTATTCGTTTTCGCTGCCACCGTAGCGGAAATACACACCGCTCAGGCTGATTTCGCCCTGGAGATCAGGCAGGATCACACGCGCGGCCAGATCTTCAGGCTTCTGTTCGGGCTCGATATCGAGCACATCGCCTAGCCGTTCCATGGCGACGCCCGCGTCGTTGAGCATGCTCCACAGGCTGACCAGGCCCATCAATGGGCCTAGCACACTGCCCATGAACGCATTGAAGGCGATCAACTGACCGATGGTCAGTTCACGAGCGAGCACGAGATTCGCACCTACCCACAGGATCGCGATGGTCGTTGCCGCGTTCAGCAACTGGCTGCCAAGGCCCACCAGAATGTTGAACGCCTGCGACCGGTACTGCACTTCGAGTGCCTTCGCGTATTTCTTTTCCCACCTGAGACGAACCGGACGCTCCATACCCATGCCCTTGATCGTCTCGACGCCGGCGAGCGCTTCCATCAGGAATGCTTTGGAATCCGTCGATGCGGCGAATACTTCGCGCGCGTAACGTTTGATCTTCGGCGTGGCGAGCGCGGTCAGCGCAACGATGGGAATGACGAAGCCAATCAGAACCAGCGTCATCTTCACGTTGTAGACAAACATGATCGTAAAGTAGATGAACACCATCAGCAGATTCAGCGCGGTCGTCACCGTCGATTCGGTCAGGAACGCGCGAATGGTCTGGTTCTCCTGAAAGCGCGCGAAGATGTCGCCGGTCTTGCGGCTGGCGAAGAAGGAAAACGGCAGCGACATCGTATGCTTGAAGAACTGCGACATCATCGCGAAGTCCATGTTGCGCACCATGAAATTCGCCAGATAGGCGCGCACCGTCGCCATGAGTTGTGAAAACACACTGGAGACGATCAGCCCTACGATCAGCAGTTCAAGCAGGCTGACGTTCTGGTGTACGACGACACCGTCGAGAATGTTCTGGATGATGAGAGGCGGAATTACGCCGAGCACCTGGATCACGAAGGTCGCCAGAAAGAGATGCGCGAGAATTTTCCGGTACGGAGTCAGGTACCCGACAAAGCGGATCCACGGCGAACGTGACGCCGCCATCTGCACCAGGTTGGGTCCGGGCGTAAACAGCAGACAGGTGCCGCTCCAGCCGCGCTCGAAGTCTTCCACACTCAGCTTCCTGAAGCCGAGCGCCGGGTCGGCTATCCACACCCATTCCTTCGAGGTTCCGTACACGACAATGTAGTGATACCCCTCCCAATGCACGATGAAGGGCAGCTCGAAGCTACGTAGCGACTCATAGATGCACTGAACGCCCCGTGTGGTAAATCCTAGCGATTCGCCAGCCCGTGCCAGACTGTCCAGTGTCGCGCCCATGGTCGTCACATTGGCCAGATCGCGCAGCTTGCCGAGCGTCATCGAGATGCCGTAGTGCCTGCAGATCATCGCAAGACAGGCCGCGCCGCAATCCATCTCCTCGGCCTGCTCGACCAGCGGAAAACGCCGGATCACCTTTTCGCCGGACTCCGGTTTCGTATGAAGGTCGAGCACCACGGGGTGCTTGCGTCGCTGCTCGACGCGCTTTTGTCTTTCCAGCTCCCGTTCCGCAAAGCGGATCCGTTCTTCGAGCGCTTCGCGCAGCTTCGGGTTGCGCTCCAGAATGAAGTGCACCGTTTTCTCGGGGATGACGAGAAGCCGGGTCTCGGTGTTGGCAATGACCGAGACCATCTGCTCCTGGCGCAGCAAACAGGCCTTCTCACCGAAGATCTCGCCTTGCCGAAGCGTCGCCAGCACGTAATCGCGGCCCTCTTCGTGCCGCACAAGGCGCACCTCGCCCTGACGGACCACATAGAGCCGGCGGTCTTCCCGCGCGCCCTGCTTGAGGATCTCCTTGTCCGCGCCCATCCGTTTCGCACCGACGCTACGCACACATTCTTCGAGTTCGGCCTTGTTCAGTTTGCTGCGTAAGTCGAACAGTTGCGTGACAAATCCGCCGGCTGAGCTGATTGCGACGTAGCTCGTCACGAACGCCAACGCGTCCGGGTTGGCGGCGATCACAGGCTCGATGGCGATACGCGGAATAAACAGCAGTTCAGTCTTCGCCGATGCACGCACCGACGACTCGTGCAGATAGTCGCGCAGCATCGCGATGTCCGCAAAAATCTCGCCGGTCTTGCGTACTCCCATGCTGATCTCTTTACCCCGTTCCTCGGTAAAGATGCGCACCGAGCCGGACTTGATCACAAACAGTCCGTCCGCGGGTTCGCCGGCATTGCATACGGTTTCGCCGAACGCGAAATGCCGGGACTCGGCGTGCGCGGCCAGCCGTTCGAGTTCGTCCCGCGAAAATGGCGAGAGAATCTCGACCGTCGAGAGGAAGTCGACCGCGGGCGAAGCTGTCTGTGGTGCATCCATATGCTTGCGAACCTCGACCTTGCCAGCGCAGGGCCTAACGCACTTCGATCACGTGTTCCTGGGCGCGCGCCATCAGCCACTCTTCGCGCAGCAGGCGCTGGATTTCAGCCTCGACATCCTCGTCGAGCGTTGCGGGATGTTTCGCCGTCACCGCGAAAATCTCGTAGCAGGAGCCGTCAGGCGACGCAAATGGCCCCAGTAGGTCACCCGCTTCGGCATTGAAAATCTTCGCTTCGATCTCGGGCTTCAGCGAGCCGCGCAGCACTTTGCCGATTACGCCGCCGCGCTCTCGCGTCTCGGCAATCGAGTGTTCGCGCGCCATCTCGGCGAAGCTGTCGGGATCGTCGCGCAGCACTGAGATCATTTCGCGCGCTTTGCCCTCGCTGTCCAGCACGACATGGCTGACTTCGATCGCGTCGAACCTTGGCGAATTCAATGAGAAGTACTCTTCCACTGCGACCCGGTCTCCGATCGTGGCGAGCATCTTCTCCTGGTAGAGGCCGTCGGTGATGAAGCGCTCGAACTCGTCGAGACTCACCCCAAGCGCGTCGAGGTAGTGATTCATGTCGGTCGCTCGATGCAGGCCGCGTACCCGGCGAAACTGATCGGCACGCTGCTGTATTTCGTCCTCGGATAGCCGGACGCCCTGCTTTCTCGCCGCGTGGACGGTCAGCTTCTCTCGCACGACGCCTTCAATCAGGCTCTCGAACTGTCCGGTCAGTTTCAGTAGACGTATGAACTCGGCGACGTCCACGACTTCGTCATCGATTCGCACTATCGCGGTCATCTCATCCGCTCCTTGAAGAAAGGGCCTGCGTGCCGCACATGCGTCATCCGGCCAGTTGCCTGAACGGGTCGAGGCCGAGATCGATCAGACGCCGCTCGCGCACGACGATTTCGGCATTGGCGGTCATGCCGTAACGCAACGCGTATCGGCTGCCTGCTACCTGGTAGTAGTTCTGTTCGAGTGCAACCCGCCCTTCGTAGACCGGTTGTTTATCCTGTGCGGAAGGTTTCGTCGCCGGCGAGATGTACTCCAGGGTGCCGTTGATCAACCCATAGCGCTGATACGGAAACGCATTGAACTTCAGCTTGACGGACTGACCCTCATGCAGAAAGGCCCTATCGCGTTCGGCAATCTCAACCTTCAGCACCGGCCTTGCATCCTGCGGTGCGATCGCGCCGAGCGGCGTGTTGGCCTGTACCTTGTCGCCGGGTTGCGTCGAGGTCACATCCGTGACGACGCCAGAGACCGGCGCGACGATCAAAAGAAAGTTGTCCTTGTCGATATTCTCGAAGCGAATCCGCGCGGCTGCGTCCGCCACGAGACGGGCACTCTGCAGTTCCAGCCGCACCTTGTCCTCGGCCGTGGCGATATCGCGTACCGCGGAATCGTATTGAATCTGCAGGTCGGTGGCTTGCTCGCCGCTCGTGGCGAGTTGTGCATTGGCCTGTGCATATTCGTGGCTCAACTGGAAGTCCAGCTCGGAGAGTTTCGATTGCGCCACACGGTAGGCGTTTTCCGCCTCCTGATAGGCGTTTTTCTTCGCTTCGACCTGGAGTTCCGCGACACCGCCACCACCCGGCTGCGCAAACAGGCGCACATATTTATCCTGTTCGTCGCGTGCCGCATCGCGTGCGTGCCGCGCGTTGTCGAGATTGCTGCGCGCCTCTTCGAGCAGCGCCCGCTGCCCTTCGGCGAGCTTGGTCGTCCCCTCCGACATGCGGTTCTGGTGCAGATTGGACTCCACTTCCATCTGTTCCTTCAATGCCGCAGCCTTGCGCTCCATCAGCGCCTTCTTCTCGGGAAATTCGCGCCACTCGCGCTCGGCTTCCTCGAGTTTGAGTTGTGCCTGCAGGGCGTTGCTCGCCGCCTCGATCGCACCACGGGCGTTCAGGCGCGCCAGCACGTCCCCCTTCGAGACCGGTTGACCTTCAGCCACATAGAGGTCCGCGAGTTCGCCGTCGATGGGCGCGTAGAAGCGGCGTACCTCCGACTCGGGCGCAAGCGTGCCTTGCGCATTCACGATCACGTCGGCGCGCCCGAAAAACGACCAGAGCAGACCGGCGATCACGAGCCCGACCATGAGGAGCACGAGCGCGCGTGCCAACCGCACCGGCTCGGCGGTCAGGATCGCGATGCCTTCGGCGCTGTGATCTTCCAGCGCCTCGGCAAGCGGTTTAAGGTGAATTTCCCGCTTCACTGCCGGTGCCTCCGATCAGGGCGAGCTTTGCGCGCAACAGATCCGGGTCCAGTACCATGCGCAACTCCTGCAGCGAACGGCGCTGCAATTCCACCTCGGCGTTGATGGCGGCGAGCAGGCTGTCCCAGTCGCCGGAATGATCGGCGCGCAACTGCGTATAGATGCGCATTCCTTGTTGAGCCACCGACTGTGCTTCAGATAGCGTTCTGGCCTGGTTACGAAACTGTGCGGAGATGCCTGACTCGAGCCGCTGGGTACCCCCGATCGCACCGTTCTCACGATATTGACGCCACAGGGCCTGCGCATGCGTGAGCCCGTCTTGCGCGCGGGCCAGCGCCTTGTCGCGGATCGAAGACACGTCGGTGCCGATTGCCTGCACGAACCAGGCGTCGTCGGTGGCGTCCAGCGCGCCGTAGAAGGTCAGCAGTTGCTGATCGTAGTCCTTCGTGCCGCGCGTTTTTTGCAGCGCACCGAATTGATCGAACACAGCCTGCTTGTGCGCCTGCTCCTGGGCGAGTACGTCGGACCATGGCGAAGGCGGCATCGACTGCAAGCCGGCGAGCGCCTGCCGCCCGTCGCCGCGCTGCCACGCCGCGGCGACGAGGTCGTGCTGACGTATCACCGCATCAGAAGGAAGCTGCGTCACGGCGAACGACCGGTACTGTTGCTGGAACGGCGGCGTCGCAAAGTGCGCGGATTTCATCAGCGCCAGCAGGGGACCGAGCTTGCGCGCACGCGCCTCGTCGGCGAGGGCGGCGTATCGCTGAAGATCCGCTCGCAGTGCATCAAGACCGGCAAGACGCGGGTATTTCTCGGCGTAGTTGCTAAACATCGCTCGCAGCGCGTCGAAGTTGCCTTGCGGCAACTCAGTGGCGATGGCCGCGTTCAGTCGTGCGATCGCCGGCAGATACACAGAGTTGTCGCGCTGCAGCGCACGCAGGTGACTCATCGCCAGCGCGTACGGCTCAGCGAATTCGGGCACGTATGACGAAATACGGTCCAGCGCGTGTTGATGTGCCTGCGGGTCGGCGTTCCAGCGCTCAAGGAGTTGGGTGATGCGGTCCTCATCCGCATTCATCCGGATAGGCGCTTGCGAGCCCCCTCTGCCTACGACGAACTGTTCCAGATCCCCCACCCATGCCAGTTCATCGACGAGCGGCCTCGCGTCGGGGTTGGGCCTGGCCTGGTCCTTTGCACCGGCGAGCGTCGCCGCCGCCTGATCGAAATTACCTCTGCGCAATGCCGAAAGCCATACGGGCACAGAGGCCTTCATCAGCGCTTCGCTTGCAAGAGCTTCCATCGGCGCATCGGCAGGATGACGCTCGAGATCCTTGTTCGCCAGCCTGACGGCATTGGAATAGTTGCCTTCCGCCAGCAGCGCCTTCACCTCGCGTTGCGACGCGCCTCTCATATAGAGCGTAATCGCCACGACCAGCAGCAGCACCAGGCCCGCGATTCCCCACGCCGCGCCGCGTCGGATTGCGGTGCGATCGCCGCCCGAGAACACGCGCATCCACTCGGCAGCGAACACGCGCCATTTGCGCGGGCTGTCCGCGGCTCGTGCGTCGTGATCCGCTGCGTGTGGAACGTGGGAGACCGCCTCGTTGACCTCATCCTCTCGCTGCGCGACCTGATCGACGCAAAAGATCTCGAGAAATGAATGTGCGGCGCCGACGAAGGTGGTCTTGTCGGTATCGAGCAGCTCACACTGGGTAGGGTCGGAAACGGATATCGCGGTCACGGTAGCCTCGAGGTCGGACGCCTTTTGCAATTGCACCTTGTAGACGAAGTGGTCCCCGCCGAATGCAAGGACATCGCCGTCATGTAGGGAAACTGCCGATGCCTCGAGCCGCTTTCCGGCGATGAAGGTACCGTTCGTACTGCCGAGATCCTCGATGCAGGGAACGCCAGCGTTCAGAAAAATGTGAGCGTGACGCCGCGATATGTAATTGACCTGATGCGGATAGCGCGTTTTGTAGCGTGAGAACAGTTCGTCGATCTTGCTGACGAGAAACGGGAAGGTGTGGACTTCGATAGGCTGAAGCCCAAGGTCGCCGCGCTCGGGAACGAGCGTGAGGGTGACGGGCTGTGCCGTATAGGCCTCGACCTGCGCACGTGATTGAATGCCCACGCGATAGCACAACGTACCGCCAAAGCAGACTTCGTCCCCGTCGCGCAGGCGGTGTGGCGTCTGCCGTACGCTTGTGCCGTTGACCGCCGTGCCGTTCTTGCTATCGAGATCGGCGACATAAGCGACACCGTGCTCGACGAAGACTCTGGCATGCCTGCGCGACAACGCAGAGATTAATTCGTCAGGATAGCCGGTAAAAGGAGACTCACCGCGGCCGACCGCAAACAGGCAATCGCCGATACGGATCGTCCCCAGCTCCGGGTTCGAGACAGGCGAAAGCACCACATCGAACTCGCGCTCGTGGGTCACCCTCAACTCTGCAATTGGAGCCTCGCCGGGATTCATTTGTCTTCATCACGAAGCGTTGATCCGCTGCCGCCACGAATGACTCAGCGAAAGGCCGGCGAAACCCGCGGCGCGAATGCTTTGGCGCGACGAACCGTCGGACGGGCGATGACAATCAAATTGTAAGACACGCATTGCGGGAGTCAATTATCCGTTTGTCCCTGGTGTTGCCTTTGCCTTGATGTTGTCTGCGTGCGCCTACGCTTTACCTCAGTATTCCCTTAGTTTTCCTTCACTTCAGCCTGCACATCGAGTGCGGGCCAGCCACCGCCAAGCGCCTTGTAGAGCAGCACGGTGTCCGAGAGAATCTGCTGATGATTGGCCAGCAGCGCGAGTTGCGCCTCGAGCAGCGTGCGCTCCGTCTCGAACACTTCAAGCTGCGACACCACGCCTTCCTTCAACTGCGCTTCGATCTGATCGGCAACGAGGCGCAACCGCGCTACTTCCTGTTGCAGTTCCACACGTTGCTTGCGATGCGAGTCTAGATTGACGAGCGCGTTCTCGACCTCTTCGAATGCACCCATCACCGTGCGGCGATACTGCTGCTCGGCAAGATCGCCTTGTGCCTTGCTCGTCTTCACGTGGGCGCGCACGCCGGGATCGAAAATCGGAAAGTCGATGCTGGGCATCAGGCCGTACGTAAACGCCTTCAGCAGGGAGGACAGCGCAAAGCTCGCGGTGCCGGCGTGCCCCGTCAGACTGATGGTGGGCAATTGGGCCAGCTTCGCCTGCCCGACGAGGTCGTAGGCTTCGAGCACACGGAATTCCGCAGCCACGATATCCGGCCGCCGCGCCAGTAACTGGGCGGGCAGTCCCGCGGGGACCGGAGGCAACTGGACGCGTTGCTGCAAGTGCCCGTCCGGCAGCTGGAATTCGCCCGCCGGCACGCCGACCAGCGTGGCAAGCGCATTGTTCGCGAGATCGCGCGAGCGGCGCAGTTCCAGCAACTCGTTCGTCAACCGGTTGATTTCGGCCTGTTGGCGCATAACGACGGTTTGAGGAATCAGGCCGCTGCGGCTTTGACCATCGTAGATCGTGAGTATCTGCCGGTTGGTAGCCAGCGTCTTCTCCTGCTGCGTAATCTGATCGTCGTACTGAAGAATCTGGAAATAGGTCACGGAGACGTTGGAAACCAGTTCCAGGTACCCCGCGCGCCAATCCGCTTCCGTCGCGTGAAATTCGGCTTTCTGTGCCTGCACGCCCTTCTCGACCTTGCCCCAGATGTCGATGTCCCAGTTGACCTGGGTCCCCAGCATGTACTGCTGCTGGAACGGCACGCCTGTGCTCTTCTGGAAGTTACCGCCAGCGCCTGCGTCCAGGGTAGGCAGGGCGCCCGCCTGCGCCTCGCCGATCTGGGCGCCCGCCACCTGAATACGTGCGGCAAGGATCTTGATGTCGAAATTGCCTGCTATCGCTTTCGCAATCAAAGTGTTCAGATACGGGTCCTGGAAGGTTTTCCACCAGTCGGGCTCGATGGTTGCGGCGGCGGATACGGCCACGCTCCCGTTCGACCACGATTCCTTCGCCGGCGTATCGGGGCGCTGATAGGCGGGCATGCTGACGTCGACGCAACCACATAGCAGTACTGCACACAGCGTCATGGCCCCCAGCACCCATAGCGCTGAGCTTCGATGCTCGACGTGCACACGGCTGCAGGTACTTTCTTGCGTCGCTGCCGCAACCGGCGTGCGATGACCCGCTGCCAGACAGAACAAGGCAGACACGATTTTCTCCAGTAAGCGCAGCTGTATGGACAGAACGATCAGTTGCAGGCGCGTTTTGATTGCGTCCTGTAGCCGGCGCGCAGCTGTCAGATCAGCGTGATGCTGTTATTGGCGGACTGATGCGGCGTGATCGTCGAAGACATGCCAGTCGCGAAGGCCGTGTCCATGCCATTGACGTTGTCGATGTTCAGGCCTTGATTGATCAGTTGCGAAGCGCCGATCGTGATGCCATTGCCGAATTTGAACTGGCTAAGGGAGGGAAACAAGGACATCAGGCCACCTGCCGTCAGACCGCCGCGCACCGCGCGCATCGTCTTGCGGTCGAGTTCATCTGTGACGGCCAGATCTGAAATCATGAGCGTGTTCATTGCGGTTCTCCGGTGTCGAGGGTGGAAGCATCTCGTGTCTGCTCGCACCCATCTTATGCACAGGTCGTGCCATAACCCCGCTGCTGCCCGCTCAAAAGCACCCAATCGCCTGAAATCACGCCGCTGCTCAGCAAATCGAAAGACGTAGCCTCTTGCACCGCCAGGATAGGCAAGCCGCCATGTGATTGCCGCGTTCCAACACGATCCATTCACACCGTTGGCGCCACACCAACAGACAATGCCCGACACAGCATTGATGTAGTTACTTGACGTAGATCGTGATCTTCTTCGAGTAGACCGGCGGATCGTGCGGCATATGCATGTAGTCGCCCATCAATAGCTGAAGCGTGTGTTTCCCGGGCGGCAGCACCAACGTCGTTTCGGTTTCGCCCGCGCCGAAATGCAGATGGTTACGATCGGAAGGAATCTCCTGATCGAGCGGGGGCAGGCTGGTATCGATCAGCAAGTGGTGGTGGCCAGTGTTCGGGTAATTGACGCCTTTGGGTGCCACGCCCATGTTACGCAGGCCGAACCACACGCGAAACGGTTTGCCCGCAGGCATCGTCTGTCCTTCGTTCGGATAGCCGATATAGCAGAATGCGCCGGGCGGCGACGGCGTGCCGGCCGCAAAGGCAGCACTCAGCCAGACCATGGCAGCCAATGCAGCGAGAGCGATTATCTTCTTCATCGTGCGTGCCCCCCGTCTTCCCGGACCGAAGCATACAAAGCGGTCCTAACGTACGTAAATGGTGATCTTTTTCGAATACACCGCGGGAACCTGCGGCACGTGGTTCTCATCCCCGAGCAGAAGCTGCAGGGTGTGGGTACCCGGCGCGAGTTCGACGCGCGCGTCGGTTTCGCCCGCACCGTAGTGCAGATGATTGCGGTCGGAGGGGATCTGCTGGTCGAGCGGCGGAAGATCGGTATCGATCAGCAGATGATGATGCCCGCTATTGGGAAAGCTGACACCCTTCGGACAGATGCCCATGCCGCGCAAGCCCATTCGCACCCAGAGCTTGCCGCCGTGAATCACGGTGCCGTCGGGTGGCCAGATGATGTACTCCTCGGCGCCGGGCGGCGACGGCGACTGGTGCGGGACTGGCGCCGCGGCCGTCAGGCAGATCACGGCCAGAACACTGAGCGCTGTTCTTACTGGCATGTTGCGCCTCCTTTGGGAGTGCGGAGCTCGTATTTCGTCCTTTAGCTTAGAACGTAACTTCACAAAAAGAAACGAACCATTCGTTAACCTTGTGACGCATGTGGCGCGTGCTATCGTTGTTTCATCGGGAAGCAGGTTCGGTACGGACAACCAGGATTTGAATATGTGGCGAAAATTCCTGCTCGTATGCATAGCCGGGGCCCTACACGTGTCGTGGACGGATGCCAATGCGGTCACTCGATCTGGCAGCAACGCGATTCTTCAGACGACAAAGCGAGCCGTGGAAAGCACGGCCGAGCGGCGCGTCGCGCTTGTCATCGGCAATAGCGACAGCGTAGCCACTCCGCCTGGCAGTGCGACCAACGACGCCCGCAGCATGGGCGCGCTGCTGGCTTCGCTAGGCTTCGAGGTGAGCGTCCTCACGGATGGGACGCCGCAACAGATCCAACAGGCGCTCGCCGCGTTTCGCACACGTCTTGCGAGCGGTGGTGTCGGCCTCTTCTATTTTGCTGGACATGGTCTGCAGGTCGGCAACGAAACGATCTTGGTACCGGCAGGTGTCGACACCCGCTCCCCCGCCTCTCTTCTCGTCAATGGAATCGGCCTGAGCAATGTGCTCGCCGCAATGTCAGCACCCCGAGTGCGCAAGACCAATGTGGTCATACTCGATACCTGCCTGGAAAATCCATTCCATTCCGCCGATACCCAGAAGCCCGGCTTAGCGCTGCCACAGCAGACTTTTATCGCCTACGCTGCAGCCCCAGGCGGCTTTGCCGCCGACGGTCGCAGCCACGGCGTCTACACACGCGCGCTACTGCGTGCGCTCGGCAATGCGCCGGAACGCGACATCGACGGGATCATCCGTGGGGTCGAACGAAGCGTACGCGCCGATACCGGCGATAAGCAAAGACCCTGGTCAGTGTCGTCGCTTGCCGGCACCTTTCGCTTCGCACGCTATCCGGGTGGCGCTGTGGCAAGCCAGGAAAACCCGGAGCTTGCCAGCGCAGCGATTGTCTCCATGCGCAGCCGCGGCATCATGCCGAAGGACAGCAGCGAACAATACGAACTGACGTTCTGGGACTCGATCAAGAACAGCAACTACGCGAGCGATTACCAGGCCTACCTGAAGGCTTATCCTGACGGCCGCTTTGCAGCGCTTGCGAAAGCACGGATCGAGCGCTTGCAGGCCGCCGCGTCAGCGCCGACGCCGGGCGGCACCGCGCCGGCAACTGCGTCGCCCGCGCCACCTCCCGCATCAAAAGCTCAGGCCTCCGTGGCGCAACCAGGTCACGCGGTTGTGGCGAGTAGTCCCGCACCTGCCCCTGCGCCGCCGCCCGCGCCTATCGCCGCTGCTCCCAAGGCGCCCGCTAATCCCGCGGCCAACACTCCAGCCGCTGGCGAGAGCAAGGACTGCGCAGCTTGCCCAGTGATGGTGCCGCTACCCGCCGGCTCGTTCACGATGGGCAGCAATGCAGGCGACATCTCGGAGCGGCCACCGCATCACGTTACGGTCGGCGCGCCGTTTGCGATCGGCAAATACCCCGTGACTGTCGAACAATGGAATGCCTGCGTAACGGCTAATGCCTGCCCGAAGCTGTCGAGCGAAAACGCAACGGGCACGAAAGCTCCCGCTCGCGATCTCAGCTGGGACGACGTCCAGCAGTACATCAAGTGGCTCAGCAAAGTGACCGGCAAACCCTATCGCCTGCCCACCGAAGCAGAATGGGAATACGCCGCACGGGGCGGCACCTCGACGCCATACTGGTGGGGCGATCAGATGCGCAAGGGCAACGCGAACTGCAAGGGCTGCGGAGACCCGTGGCACGAAACGGGACCGGAAAACGTCGGAACGTTCGCGGCAAACCCCTATGGTCTGTATGACATGGGTGGCAACGTCTGGCAGTGGGTGAGTGACTGCTGGCACAGCTCGTACAAGGACGCCCCGGCAGACGGTCGTATCTGGGATGCGTCCGGTTGCAACATGCGCGTCATTCGTGGCGGCTCGTGGCTCGAAGGCGCCGACTACATGCTTGCTTCGACGCGCTTTAAGTACAGCGAAAGCGTGCGACAGTCGCAGAACGGCTTCCGGGTTGTCAAAGATCTGAAGTAAGCGAACCAGTGGAGATGAGCCGCGATGTCGAAGGGGGCCGCGCTGCGCGGCCCTCACTGCTTGCGAGGTTGGGTGTTGATCTGAGTAACGTCGGCCACGATGTGATCCGGACCATACTTGCCCGCGATCTGTGCGAGACGTGTGTCCAGTGCGCGCAGATACTCCGCGCGCGCTTCGCTTTCCGGCCGGAGTGCGTTGAAGAGCGGTGCCGGCGTGACCATCAGCACCACCAGTTCGGTTCCGAACGGTTTGGCAATCACCCAGTCCCCCGCGCCGCCGACGGTCGCTGCGTAATTCGCCGGTGCCTGATTATCTGGCGCGCGCGGACTGGGCACCATATGCACGACACTGCCGTCTAACTGGTAGTAGTCGATATTCACGTACGACTCATAGTCCGGCGTCGTCAAGCTGACCACCAGAGGATCGCCCTCCGCAAGTTGCCCGTCAGTCGCTTTCACCTGAAGCGCGGCGGGGTGGCCAGCCTGCCAGTTGCGGGTCCAGTATGGCGCTACGAACTGAATGACATCGCATTTGTCCGCTGCAACCGGTGTCACGTCGACATTCAGTGTGCTCACACCCGGCAGCGCACTCAGGCGATCCTTGAGCGTGGCGATACCGTTTGCCTGCGGCACGAAACCATGCACTTTTACCGCATGGCTCTGTACCGAGGCGGCGAGCGCGGAACACGGCATGTGCGCAAGCAATGTGGCGACCGATGCGAGCGTAGGTGGAAGCGGCGCCGACACCGCGGCTAACGACGACGCCACCCCTGACGCCAATGCAGCTTGCGGCGCTGGCGTTTGCACGCGGTCGGTCAACGCTTTCGGCGTTGCCGGCGCCGCCGCAATCAGTGGCGCTGAAGCTGTACTCGGCGCACCGTTAGAATTGCCAGGCATCCGGTACCAAAGGACTCCGAGGGCAGCCACGCTCAGCCCTGCGAGCGCAGCGCCCCCGGCAATCAGCATGCGTTGCCTTGTGATGCGCGGCTGGGCCGAGAATTCGCTGACGAACCGGTTGACGGTCGGCATGCGCGTACGGCGATCGAAGGAGAGAGCGCCGCGCAAGGCCCGCCACGGGCGCGTACCCAAACCTTCGGGACGCTGCGGCTTGAGATCAGCACTGCGGGCCTGGGTGGCCGCTAGCCGGCCGAACGGGTGATGTCCCGTCAGCAACTCATAGACAATGCAACCGAGCGCATACACGTCGTCACGCGGATCGGGCTCAAGATGCTCGAGCATCTCGGGACTCGCATAAGCAGGCGTCAGCGCGCCGAGCGTGCCCGGATCGAACACGGTTGCATCGCTCTCCTCATCAGGCCGCTGAAACGCCCGGGCGATACCGAAGTCGATCACCTTGACGTCGCTCTTGTCCGTCAGCAACACATTGCCTGGCTTGAAGTCGCAGTGTACGAAACCATGCTCGTGAGCATAGGCGAGCGCGCTGGCCATGCCTTTGACGATCGGCAGCGCCGCGTCGTATGGCATCCCCTTGAAATTCTTGTTGCGCAACAGACGGCTGAGCGGCTTGCCAGACAGATATTCCATCGTCAGATAGACGACCGCACCGTCCCGGTCGAAGTCGTAGACGGTGACGATATTGCGGTGCGCCAGCACCTGAGCTTTCTTGGCTTCACGTTGCAGCGCGATCAGCGACTGGGGATTGCCGCGGAACTGTACGTTGAGGACCTTGATGGCGACGTAGGGCTTGCGGTCGGATGCTTCCAGCTTGCGCAGGTCAAGTGCCTTGTACACCGTGCCCATGCCACCGACGCCGAGGCATTCTTCCAGCACGAAGCGGTTATTGAGCGTGTCGCCAACGCCTTTGACAGCCTCGGAACTGGTGGCGGGCTGAGCATCAGAAGGCGCACCCGCTTGTCCGGGTTGCACCGATTGTCTCGATTGTCCTGCGCCGCTTGCAGATTGCGCTGGACTGCCCGCAAGGGACGCGGAATATCGCGGCGTTGTCTGCACACGCGTCTCGCCGCCGCCCAGTGTCAGGTTGGTGCCGCTCAGCCGCTCGATCCTGCGCTGAACTTCCGCGTACACCTCCGGAGGCAGCGGCATGTGTGTATGTGCTTCACCCAATATCTCCAGTAGCCGTGCCGAACCAACACTGTCCTTCGTCAGCGTGCTGTCGAGCTGTGCGATGAAGTCATCTTGCGACAGCTCGCCGTTCTGGAATTCGCTAATCGCGTGCGCAAGGTTTGCCATTTTTTTAAAGCCACGCAGCTCCCGATAAACCGTAATCAACCTGTCGTAAGAAGTTACATGCTCACGATCGATACTAGTCCGCACCCATGCCTTCCGCAATTCAGGATTACACAACAATGTCACAAGAGCGTCCTGCAATACACAGGTGTTGTGCCGCTTCTAACAGCATCGCCCTATTGTGTTGGTTTCAGCCCATCACTTCCCAGTCATCGCGTGAGGCGCATCCGTGCAGAGCAAAACACGTGCGAGCGATGCATTGACTATACTGATTCGAAGCCGTCCTTTATGGATTTCCCGCTGCTCCGTCACATTCCGAAGAGCTCTACCTTCATTCCACTCAACCAGGCGATCACGACATAAGGAACAACCATGGCTATCATCGCAATCAAGGATCTTCCAGACAGCGTCGAACTCGACAGGCAGGCCATGACAGCCATCGTAGGTGGCGCGCGAAGCGGCGCACAGTACGGCTCGCTTCTGCAACCAGCACCAAACCCAACCCGTCTCGTCGAATATCCGCAAGGCTTTTCATCCATGCGTCAACCCGTTCCAACCGCCAAATCATAGTCAGACATAGACACGAACAAGCACTAACGCTTTACCCGGTCTTCTTTCGAGCGGCCTCGTGAATGGCCGCCCGGATACGCGGATAGGTGCCGCAACGGCACACCACGTTCGACATCGCGTCGTTGATGTCCTTGTCGCTCGGCGTTGGCTTCTGCTTCAGAAGTGCCGAGGCCGCCATCAGTTGCGCGCTCTGGCAATAACCGCATTGCACCACGTCGATGTTGCTCCACGCTGCCTTGAGCGCGACGGCCTCGGCGCCTCCGAGCCCTTCTATCGTGGTGATTCTGCTGTCGCCCAGCGTGGAGATGACAGCCTGGCACGACACCTGGGCCGCACCATCCAGATGTACCGTGCAGGCTCCGCACACACCAATCCCGCAGCCGAACTTGGTGCCCGTCATACCGAGTTCGCACCGCAGCACCCAAAGCAGCGGTGTAGCCGGGTCCGATTTCACCATCACCTTCTTGCCGTTGATGTCGAGCGTTAGCATGTTCTCTCCCACCACTTACGCGAGTTGCAATGGCAGCGTACGCAGGCGCTGCCCAGTCAGCGAAAAAATCGCATTGGCCACGGCCGCCGCTACGGGTGGCGTGGCAATTTCGCCCACGCCTTGAGGCTCGGCTTCACTCGACATGATCTCGGTGTCGATGACGGGGCAGTCGTCCATATGCACGATTGGGAAGTCGCTGTAGTACTGCTGCTGCACCTGCCCGTGGTCGATCGTTATGGCTTCGTACAATGCCGCCGACAGGCCGAACACGATGCCGCTTTCCACCTGCTGGCATATCAGGTTCGGGTTTACGGGCGTACCGCAGTCGAGCACACAGACCACCCGCCGCACACACACGGTTTTGTTCGCGCCGACCGAAACCTCCGCCACCTGCGCGACGATGCTGCCAAACGCCTCATGCAGCGCAATGCCGCGCGCGCAGGCAGCGCCGTCAGAGGTTCGCGCAAGCGGACGCCCCCAGTTCGAAAGCGCAGCGGCACGCCGCAACACCGCAAGATGCCGTGGATGATGCTCGAGCAAAGCCGCCCGGAACTCCACCGGATCCTTGCCTGCGGCCGCGGCCAGTTCGTCCATGAAGCTCTCGACAAAAAATGCCTGATGCGAATGCCCCACAGAACGCCAGAATCCGACCGGAACCGGCAGTTCGACCGTGGTTTGCGCAACCCGCAGATTGGGCCACTCGTAGGGTTGGTCGAACGCGCCCTCCACCGTGGTGCGATCGCGCAGCGGGTCGGGGATGCCATAGTTGCGCTTGAGCGATGCAGCAACGGCCGACTGGCTGGCCGACAGGTTGCGCCACGCCACCAGCTCGCCTGCGTGGTTCAGCCCGGCCTTGAAGCGGGACACGCAGGCGGGTCTGTAGAAGTCGTGCGTCATGTCTTGCGGACGGCTCCAGATCGTCTGCACCGGCCTGCCGTCAGCCTCACTCGCGATGGCGGCCGCCTGCGATACGTAGTCCACTTCCAGGCGCCTGCCGAACCCTCCACCGAGGAGTAACACCTGCACCTCCACCTTGTCGGTATCCATGTGCAACACCTTCGCCACCTGCTTCCGCACGAGTGCCGGGACCTGAGTGGAGACCCAGACTTTGGCGCCGTCGGCCGTGACCTGTACCGTGCAGTTCATGGGTTCAAGAGGCGCGTGCGCGAGATACGGCGCACGGTATTCGGCGCTCACCACCCGGGCAGCTGTTTTCAGGGCGCCGTCGACATCGCCCCGGCTATAGTAAGCATGCCCTTCCGAATGCTCCAGGGCATCCGTGAGGCTGCGAACCACGTCGGAATCCGAAACTTCGGCCGCTGCACCATGGTTCCATTCAATCCCCAAGGCGGCAACGGCATCGAGCGCGTACATCGCAATGAAGACATTCTCCGCAATCACCGCTACACCGCCGGTGCCGCCGTTATAGGCATCGACCTTCAGCACCTTGACGACACCTGGTAACGCGCGGGCCACCGAGTCGTCGCAATCCTTGAGCGTTCCTCCCAGTGTCGGACACATCAGCACGCTCGCGTACAACAACCCGTCCGGCAACGCGTCGATACCGAACTTCGCACTCCCATCGAGCTTGGACGGCCCATCGATACGCTTGACCGGTTTGCCGATCAGCCTGAACTGCGCTGGGGTCTTCAGCACGACGTGCGTCTGCAGCGATTGCTGGCCCGCGAGTTCGGCCAACTCGCCGAAACTTGCCGAACGTCCCGACGGATGCAGCACGCGGCTGTTCTCGGCGCGGCATTCGCCCGCCGGTACGTGCCATTGTTCGGCTGCCGCGCCGCACAACATCATGCGCGCGCTTGCGCCGGCTTCGCGCATCGGCTGCCACAGGTCGTTGATGCTCGTGGAGCCGCCCGTGATCATCGTGCCGAAGAAATCACGCGAAGCCTTGCGTAACATCCAGACGGTCAACTCTTCGAAGACACCGTGATCGTCGGGGCGAAACGGAAGATCGCCAATGATGTTATCCAGATTGTTGTAGATCTTGTCGATCGGCGACTGCTCGACCTTCACCCGCGCCCAATCGGCATCCATCTCGTCTGCGAGCAGCATGGCCGCTCCGGTATAGATGCCCTGGCCCATTTCCGCTTTGCACATCATCACTGTCACGCTGTTGTCCGACGAAACCTTGACCCAGCCGTTGAGCGGCACCTGCGCACCCTGTACCGGCAATGGCGCGGAGCCTGCCAGACGCTGGCGCAGCGGTAACGCCGACCACCCCACGACCAGGGCGCCGGCGACGCTGAGACCACCGATCAGGAAGGTTCTGCGCGTTAGCATGAGAGGGCTGGGAGCCGGTAGTTCATCGTCGATCAGTCCTGTTGCCGCGTCGGCTGGCGTCTACCGACCATCAATAGAAGAACGCGCGCGCTTGCGCGCAATTGAAATAACGGACTCCAGATCGTTTTGAAAAGAACAACGCTTCCTGCAAACAGGAACACTGCGATACGACCAGGGACATCCGCTAGTACCGCAAGCACACGAATCACCTATATTAGTCTGGGCAGTAACGCGCCGAAACCGGCATTCATACCAGGCAAGAGACCGTCAACGCATCGCACGCCAGAAGCAGAGTTCGCATAGCAACGCCACGCGGAGGTCGCCGATGCTCGTTGATCTTGTACGCGATTTACTGAATCGCATCGCCCCTGGCTGGGAAGCGGCGTTCGCGCGTCACGGCCTCAATCTTCGCGCAACGGACACCGTGAGCGAACTCGCCCGTGCGCTGAAGATCGACTGGACAGATCCGCTTGTCTGCGACTTATGCCGCACCACGTACCGGGCCATCGAACCCGGAGACCCGGCACGTAGCCTGCTTTATCACGTGCTCGCGCGTCCCGCGGAGCAGTCCGTGGGTGAAAGCATCTCGCTCGACGAACTGGATCTATTGGAGAACTACGTTTATTCACTAGCAGGGCCGCCCAGCGACTGGCCGGAGCTGAACGTCGCAGTGCTTGCCTACCAGTATCGGCCGGCCCGCCGCACCGGCCACCAGGTACACGCCGACATGGTGTTTTCACGCCTGGGTATTGCCCGCAATGGCGACGTCGAAGCTCTGTTCGATCCGCTTGGTCGCGGCTTTTCGCCCAATGCCGGAGACGTGGCACACGTCCGCGTGCTACCGGCACGTTTCGGCGCGTTCCTTGTGCGTCGCCAAAAGGGACCGCACGCGCTAGCGCTAATCGAAGGCGAGCAAATGCGTGATCACGAGCGGGACTTCGTGACGCCTGTCTACAAGCTGTTCGAAGGCCCGGAATGTATTCCCGGAATCTCTGTTTCGCTCTCCTTCATGCAACACCATGTCGGCGACAAGCTCAAACGCGCGGCGCAGGCGACATGGGGCGTTAAGGTGCCGCGCTCGGCAAACCTCGACGCACCGCCGTTCACCATGACGAGCAGCGGCCAGGCTGGAGATGCAGTGGCGTTGGTGCGATCCGGTTCCGCCGTGCTGGTGATGCCCAAACCTCTGCCGCTTATCGAGTCCGTGCAGGCCGATAGCGCGCCAATATATAGCTTTAAAGTGCCACGCCAGTGGCCGTGGCTGCTCGAGATCGTCAATCGGCGCTATACCACGATGCGCATCGTCAATTCCCTGTTCCGGGTGTTTCTCGCGGGGGTCGATGAAGTGCGACAACTCTACTTCCCACACTTCGCGCCGAACTGGCTCCGCTACCCCGAGCCGCGCAACGCGCCGGAGTTCATCAACATCCGTCACCCCGCAGGACCTGGAAGCGCGGCGCCGCTGAACATGTGCATGCACCCGGACAACCGGGTGAAATTTCTGGACGAGGTCAAAGACGGCGGATACGACACCCGGTTCTTCATCGACCATTGCGCCGAGGGCGTGGTTAGCGTCGCGCTCGGCGGACCATCTGCGTTGCCCGTTCTTCCCGCCTATTCGATCGTCGCCGCGCCCGATTTCTATCCGTATGCCGACCAGGTCGAGCTGGAACGCTGGTTTCGGCAAACGCACACCGATCCTAAATCGCAGTTCAGAAATGGCGGTCCGTCGTCGCTCAGCGGCGAACGGTTGACTGCCAATCCGGACCATAGCGATCCGCTCACCGGCGCGCCGGCATTCACCTCCAGGGACACCACGATCTCCGTCGCATTCAGCCTCGCGGCCCGCACCGACCATCACACAGGACCAGTGGCTTCCAGCGTGAGAATGGTGTCGTTCCTGTCGGATGCTTCGTCCAATGTATTTGCACCCGGCTGGGACGTGACGTATTCGGGCGATCGCGGCGGCATCTTTCTCGCGACGCATGGACTCGGCAGTCCGTTCGCCGAAGACGTCAAGCTATGCGCGGCCTCGAACAGCTTCTGGCCCGCGCTCAGTCCGGACGCTTCTCGCACCTTCAATCGTGCCGATGCTCCAACCGCCATCCCGATGCTGGATGAGGAGATTGGCCTGCATCCTTCGCATCCGCTGGTGGTCAAGGGCATGGCCGTGGACTGTCGCGGATGGGACGGTGAGTATGGCCCTTATCTGACGCCAGACGGTATGGCAGAATACGCCGACATCTATCGTTCGGATTACGTAGCGAATGCGCTTGCTGGAAATATGTTGTTTGGTTCCTTGCAGCACGTCGATGCTGCCGAGCTGATCCGGCGCATCAGGGCACTACGTCACGCCGTGGCTGCCTGCGATCCTGGACAGACACCCGCCCATACCCGCTTGTGGCTGGTCTCGGCGCGGCGCGTCGACGACCGGGCGCCGGGGGCGCAAACCGCTTACCGCTTCCTGTTTGTGCTTCCGGTCGACCATGCTCCAAAGCCGGTGCAAACTACACCAGGCCGCTTGCGCGTGCCGTATGCGCAGGCCCTGTGTTGCGATTCGACCGCCACCGCGCTGCTGAACCAGGTTCGCACCGCCGCGCCAGGTGCTGCAGCACTGGCGCTTTATCTATGAGGCGCTTGACGCGCGACGCGCGTCGCGCCATCCGCTAGCTAGCGACATGCAATGAACAGCGACGCAGATGTTGTCGTCATTGGCGACGGACCCGCTGCTTGCGCTGCGGCCATCACAGCCGCGCGTGCGGGACTGGAGGTCGTCATGCTCGGACGCGGCCGTTCGAGCGGCGCACCGGAATACCTTTCACACGCCTCTGTAACGCTGCTTGCTGCTCTTGCTCCGCGTCTTTCGCACGCGGCCGACATCTGGCTCGACCCAGAACCCTTACCGCAGTCCGGTCGCGCACTGATGCGCGACAAGTTCGATCAATGCTTCAGGATCGAAGCTGTCGAGACAGGCGTGCGATACGTTCCGCTCGTTACCGGCCGACTCGAGCCGCACGTTGCGCAAGGCAGAATTTCCGGCGTGTGCTGGGGAGAATTGTCGGTCACGAGCCCCATTGTGATCGACGCCAGCGGATCAAACGGCTGGCTTCGGCGTGCCATGCAACTCGAAGAGTCGATCGGTTCCCCAGCATTGTGGCTAGAGCGTGGACTAGCAGCAGCAAGCTCCCAAGCGCCGCAAAATCACTGGGAAATCGCGCAGCAAGGCTGGCTGTGGATCAAGGCGACCGCCACGCAGACCATCTGGACGTCCCTGTCAACCCAGCGTGAGACCGCCGTTCAATGGCCGGATGGCGTGTGGCCCATCGGCAGGCGATGGCGTGATTGCCGCCGTTGGCGTTGCCTTCAGCAGGCAGCCGGCCCCGGCTACTTCGTATGCGGGGACGCCGCCGTGCAACTCGATCCCGCCACGGGCGACGGATTCCGATTCGCTGTCGAATCCGGCGCCCGCGCGGCATCAATGGCGGCACAGCTTCGCCGCCACCCCGAAAGCTCCAGTCTCATCGAGGCGTTGTACTCGGACTGGATCGTGCAGTTTTATGTGTCCCGCACAGCGGCGCTTGCAGAGTGCTACGCGAACGCCGACCTGCTCTGGGCGGAATAAAGCGCGTGTGGTCCCAACGCTTGAAGTGTGCAGCACCACCCTCCCCGGAAGGTGATACCGCGGAACATTACAGCGCGTTTAGCTGATAGCCGCCGAAATTCTGGATGTTCGGAATGCTAACGTTGACGTGCTGGCTCGCGTCGGTGGTCGTCACGATCGGCCCAACCTGGATACCGATGGTGGGGCTGGCAAAGCCGCCGCCGCCGAACACGTTGCCGTAGTTTCCGCCGACGCCGGCGAGTGCGCTGCCACCGCGAATAGCGGACATGCCCTTGCGGTCAAGTTGTTCGCTAACGGGCAGATCTCTGATCATAAGGGTCGATTGCATGACTGACTCCTGGAGTTGAGCGGACGGGCGTCACCCTCCGCGAAGGGTGACGCGCGCACCTGTTACAGCAATACGCCTTGCAAGCCGCCAAAGTTCTGGACCGTGGGGATGCTCAGGTTGAGATGCGAACTCGCGTCGGTCGTGTTGACGGCCGGCCCGATCTGCAGGCCCGTCGTCGGGCTGGCAAAGCCGCCGCCGCCAACCACGTTCTGGGTATTGCCGCCGACCACAGCGATGGCGCTGCCGCCACGTACGGCTGACATTGCCTTGCTGTCGAGTTCTTCGGCGATGGGCAGATCTTTGATCATGAGGTTCGAGTGCATGATTAACTCCTTGGAGAAAAGATTGATGTGGCCACCCCGTCGTGGGGTTGGCACGCACATTGTTTAGACAACCAGCTGGGTGCCACCGAAATTCTGGATGGTGGGGAGGCTCAGGTTGAGATGCGAGCTTGCATCGACCGTGTTGACGGCCGGTCCAACCTGGATGCCCGTCGTCGGGCTGGCAAAGCCGCCGCCGCCGACCACGTTCTGGCCATTGCCGCCGACGATAGAGATTGCGCTACCGCCACGCACGGCTGACATTGCCTTGCTGTCGAGTTCTTCGGCGATCGGCAGATCCTTGATCATGAGAGTCGATTTCATGGTTAATACTCCTAAAGTGTTATGCGGGTTACGTTAAGTGAGCATCGGGTGTCGCGCTCACACCAGCTAATGCATAGGGTGTGCCAGGCGAGCAGCCGACATGTGCAATTGGGCCCCAGCGCCTTGCCGAACAAGGGAAAGGCCACGTTGTCCCGGCCTCGGTCCAGGCGGGCAGCGTTGAGCGGGGTGTTGTTCATGGCCAGACAGGGAGGGTGACAACAGTGCGCCGTTGACAGACACCTGGGCCGAACAGTCCGCGCAACGCTGGGCGAAGGTCCCGCCTGTTCGTCCGGCCGCCGCTTTTTCACGGTCCGGGTATCATTCAACTGAGGAATCAACGAGAACGACGTGGGCACGAAGGCAGCGAATCGCGAAGACGCCCACCACGCGGCACACCGCATGCCCGAGGAACGACCTTCAGAGGAGACGATTCAGCATGTCGAATGACACTAACGCTTTTCGTGCGCGCCTGAGTTCGAACAGTCGCGGTCCGCTTGGAAATTTCCTGACCCGGTGTGTCGCCATCGTGAGCCACGTTGCCTGCGTGGCCTGCGTTGCCTGCACGCTGATGCTGGCCGCCACGGCCACGCAAGCTGCCGGCAACAGCACGGCGACCGCCGAAGCTGTGGTGATCAAAACCAGCGAAGGCGCCCTGCGCGGCAGCACGCATGGCATCGTCGATGTCTATCAAGGGATTCCTTACGCAGCGCCGCCGGTCGGCGATATGCGATGGCGCGCACCGCAACCCGCGATCGCATGGACCGGCGTTCGCGACGCCACCCAACCTGGCAATGCATGCGTACAGGCGGCCGTGTTCTGGCGCCCCGGCAACG
Organism: Paraburkholderia sp. GAS82; assembly: GCF_050436285.1. NCBI lineage: Bacteria > Pseudomonadati > Pseudomonadota > Betaproteobacteria > Burkholderiales > Burkholderiaceae > Paraburkholderia > Paraburkholderia sp. GAS82. Next base: position 771,408 of record NZ_JBNDLX010000002.1, on the reverse strand, counting down.
CGGCGAGCTGGAATGAAGACTGTCTCTACCTGAACGTCTGGAAACCGCGTCATGTGGATGCGCGTCTGCCCGTAATCGTCTGGTTCCACGGCGGCGGATGGATCAACGGGGCAAGCACCGACATGCAACCCGTACAGATCGTGTCGCACGGAAATATCGTCGTAACGGTCGACTACCGGCTTGGCGCACTCGGCTATCTCTCGCTGCCCGCGCTCGACACGGAATCCTCGGATGGTCAATCGAGCGGCGACTATGGCGATCTCGACAAAATCCGCGCGTTGCAATGGGTCAAGCAAAACATCGGCGCATTCGGCGGCGACGCCAACAATGTCACGATCGGGGGGCAATCGGCTGGCGCAGGCTCAGTCTGCTGGCTGCTCGCGTCGCCTGCCGCTGCGGGCCTATTCAACCGGGCGGTCATCGAGAGCATCGGCGACTGCGCGATCATCAGCCATGACACCGCTGCTGCGCATGGCAAGTCGTTTGCCGAAGCGATCGGCTGCGCGGATGCAGCAAGCCAGCTAGCCTGTCTACGGCAGAAGACGCCGGCTCAGATCATCGACGCACAAGCGAAAACCAATCTGAACTGGCGCCCCGTAGTCGGAGGGGAGGCTCAGCCTGTGCCGGTACTCGATGCGTTCCACTCGGGTAAATTCAATCGCGTACCCGTGCTCGTCGGCAATGTGCGCCACGAGACCCGCGTGTTTGTCTACGAAGGCAATGACATGATCCGCCAACCGGTAACGCCTGAAACCTATGTGTCGAACGTGCGCACTATGGAAGGCGACAAGGCAGACCGCGTGCTCAACGAGTATCCGCTCTCCGCGTATCCGGCGCCAGGGGTCGCGCTCGCCGCGGTGCAAACCGATTCGCGCTTTGCATGCGGTTCGGTTCCGGTCGAAGACGCGCTGTCGGCCTGGGTGCCCACTTACACCTATGAGTTCCGCGACGAAACGGCACCGCATACACCCTACATGGTGATCACGCCGTCGTTTGAGATTGGCGCCGCGCACTCGTCCGAACTCCAGTACATCTGGCGCGGCGATGCGTCCACGCCAGTCTCCGCGGGGCAGTCGAGCGGTTATCTGCCGCTTACCAGCGCGCAAACAAAGCTGTCGCACATGATGATGAATTACTGGGCCAGCTTTGCGCGAGCCGGTGATCCCAACACGGCGTCACAACCGAACTGGCCTCGCTACGATACGACCAAAACGCAACGGCTCGGTCTGTTAGCGGGCGGTGCTACTGAAATCGTATCGGGCGACGCTTACAGCAACGAGCATCACTGCGCCTTCTGGGCCTCGATGCAATAAATCAATCAGCCGGCTTGCCAAAACGATTTGCCGGCCACGACGATGAAGTGAGGACTGCATGTCAGAAGATCGAACGGTGACGCGCCGGCGCGTGCTTCAATACGCCGGTGCCGTCGCCGCAATGGCGGTATCTCCCGTGCGCCTGTTTGCGGCAGAAGACGCTGATATAACGGGCCGGCTTGCGCGCTATATGACTGCGGCTCGCGACAATGCGCTGCCTGAGCAGGTCGTGGTGGAATGCAAGCACCGTATCCTCGACACCTTCGGCGCAATGGTGTCCGGCTCGCGCATGAGGCCGGGCGAGTTGGCCGTGAAGTACGTGCAGGAACTAGGGGGCACACCGCAAGCATCCGTGATTGGCGCACGCTTTCGCACGACGACGGTCAACGCGGCACTCGCCAATGCGATGTGCGCGCACTCCGACGAGACCGACGACTTCGAGCCCGTCACCAAGGCGCACCCCGGCAGCTCGGTCGTTCCTGCCGCCCTAGCAATGGGTGAATACGAGGGCCGTAGTGGCCAGGATCTGATTCGCGCGGTGGCGCTCGGGTACGACCTTGCATGCCGCCTGTTGATGGCGCTTGGACCCGATCTGGTGCGCGGCTCGCATCGCAGCGCCGAGGGCACGGCCTCCACTTTCGGGGCGCTCGGCGCCGCCGCATCTCTCGCGCAGCTCGACGAGCAAGGTATGCGCTATGCCATTTCCTATTCGTCCCAGCAGGTGTCCGGACTCTGGAGTTGGGTGAAGGACAAGGACCACATCGAGAAGGCATTCGACTTTGCCGGCATGGGCGCACGCAATGGCGTCACAGCGGTCACGATGGTGCAGGCAGGCATGACGGGCGTCAACGATGTGCTCGACGGCACGAATAACCTCTTCATCGCGCTATCCACCGATCCCAAGCCGGAAGCGATGCTCGACGGACTCGGTAGCCGGTTTTACGTCACCGAGACGGCAATCAAGACCTATTCGGTGGGCTATCCGATCCAGTCGCCGTTGGATGCATTCCTCACGTTGCGCAAGCAATACGGTCTTACCCCGGACAATGTCCGCAGCATTGTCGTCAAGATTCCTACCGATGCTGAGGGCATCGTAGGTGAAAGTGCCATGCCAGACGTTAATTGCCAGCATCTGGTTGCAGTCGCGCTCGTTAAGGGCGCGGTCTCGTTTGCCGACAGCCACGATGTCGCGCTGATGCACGATCCGCGCATTCTTGCGCAACGTTCGAAAATCACCGTTGTGCCGGATGCTGCTCTGATGGACCCGGCCGCACCGCGTGGCGGAATCGTTCAGGTCACGACGACCGTCGGACGAACCGTCGAGCATTTCACCAGGTTCCCGCCCGGCACCAAGGAGAATCCGCTCAGCACCGAGGCCGTTAGCGCGAAAGCGCGTGACCTGATGGTTCCGGTCCTCGGGGCTGCCAGAACGGAACAGCTCATCGAGCGGATCAACAGGCTGGAGACGCTGGACAACATCCGCCAGTTGCGCCCGTTGATCACGACGTGACCGAACGGCGCTAACGGCGGTCCTCTTTAGAACAAGCCTATCCGCCCACCCGCCGCTAGCCAGTCGCTAAACGCATCACGCTGCTCCTTCGACAGCAACGGTGTGACCGCCTGCTTGTCACCCAACTGCATGAAGTTGCCGCTATCGAGCTGCGGCCAGGTCATCAGACCCGGCCCGTTCGGATTGCCGGTGCGAATGAAGTTGACCCAATAAGACTGAAGTTGATGCGAAATCTCCCGGTCCTTCGCAGTGAACGGCCGATGACCATACTCCAGCGTGCCGAATACGTACGGCACTTCTGAGCTATGAAACGTCGCAAAGCGCTTGGCAAGCGGGCCCGGTTCTGGATGCGTGTAGCGATAGCCATACGCGGGTGCCGCCTGGCCGTCGCGCCCCTGCGACCATGCAATCACCCCTGCCGAAGCAGAATCCGCCAATAACCGCCGCACCGTCGCCGATACGTCCGCATCGCTTTTCACTGGATACAGCGCAGCAAAACGCGCAGACACCGGTGCGAAACGATCGCCAAGCATTGCCTGGTAAGCCTGGGTCGTGCTGATCTGCCACGTCGGGCTAAAGGCGCTAGCTTCGTCATGGTTAGACCCGAGCAGTACCGGCACATCAGTCCGCTCCTTCGTCCCTTCAGGAATGAATTTGCCATCGTCGACAGGGAAGAAGCGCACGTGATCGCCCAGACGCGGATCCGTCTGCAATGCGAGAAGCTGATCCGCAGAGAGCGCGCGCAGCGCCTCGAGCGTCGTTGCGCCGCTCAGGCCAGAGAGTTTGTCGCCAACCGCTTCGGCGCGCTCACGCGGGATGAGCGTCGTATCGCCCCACGAGTTGCTTTCTGCAATCGCGCGCGCAAACAGCCCTTCGGCCGACGGCGCGGCGAGCAGATGATGGACCGAGATCGCGCCGGCCGACTGCCCTTCTATCGTCACCTGGGCCGGATCGCCGCCGAAGCTCGCGATATTGGCCTTGACCCATTGCAACGCGGCGACCTGATCCATCATGCCGTACTCGCCCGAACTGCCTTGCTCGGCATCGAGCAATTTATCCGCGAGAAAGCCGAACAGGCCCATCCGATAGTTGATCGTGACAACCACAACGCCCTTTTGCGCAAGATGATCGCCCCGGTAAACCGGCACTGCGCCCGAGCCTTCCGAAAAGCCGCCGCCGTGAATCCATACCATGACCGGCAGCTTGCCCGCAGGATGCAGCGTGGGAGTCCAGACGTTCAGGAACAGACAGTCCTCGCTAAACGGCGGATCGGCGAGATATTCCGCAGTCCAGGGAATGACCGCTTTCGAATTGCGCCGCGGCTGTTCGCAACTGGCGCCGAACTTCGTGGCATCGCGCACACCCTGCCAGGCCGTCGGCGGCGCGGGTGGAGTCCAACGCAGCGGGCCAACCGGTGGCGCAGCGTAAGGAATGCCCTTGAAGGAGAGGACATGCCCCTCCGTGGCGCCGCTCAATTCGCCGCTTTGGGTTTGAACCAGCGGCGCCGCAAATGCGTCGAGCGTGAGCATCGCAAGCACGATGAAAACTGCCGTCCGAATGACGTTGATCATGAGCAGAATTCCCTTCGGTTGTTCTGTTTCCCCAGCAGGTCCGATCGCGAACCGCGATCGCGAGTCGATGATAATACGCACGCTTTGCAAATGACGCGTGGGCGGCGCAGCATTCATGGCGGCCAGCTGTCACTGGAATGGCAAAGCCGCCATATATTCCCTTCGTTGACCTAAGACCTGGCGCAAACCCTTAGGGCTACCGTCGCCCCGCCGCATCATATCGGGTGAAAGCTAAGTGTGAGATTTCCACGATCATGCAACTATGTCCCACGACGCCTAAGCGCACACACCGACACGCGCGCACCAGCAGGAGGAAGCAGGTGGAAGGCATGCGTTTGACCGGGACTGCAAGATGACCTCCGAAGATCTATTGATGTTTCTCAGCGTGGCGACCAGCGGCAATTTCTCGCGAGCGGCCATTGAAGTCGGCCTGTCGCAATCGGCTTTGAGCCGGAAAATCTCGACCCTTGAGGCGGAGTTGAATATCCGTCTGTTCTATCGCAGCGGCCGCGGCGTCGTGCTAACGGAGCCGGGGCATCGTCTGGTCAAATACGCGACCGAGGTCAAGGAATTACTCGAGCATGCCACTGCCGATCTGTCTTCGCCGGAGCATCAAGGGCCGTCGAGCATCGTGCTGGCCGCGCAGCCCACCATTGCCAAGATCCTGTTTGGATCGATCGGCAAGGCTTTGAAACAGGAGTATCCCGGCATCAAGATGCGCTTCAAGGAGGGCCTGGGCGGCTATATCCGGGAGTGGATCGCGAACGGCGAGATCGACGCGGCCATCGTGTATCTGCCGGAAAATCACGCGTCGCTAGGCGCGGATGTCATTCTGCGCGAGCAGTTGTATTTTGTGGCGCCGCCCGAATTCGGCCCGATCGGCAAAGGCTTTCCGGTTGAACGTCTCGCCAGCGTGCCCTTGGTTCTGCCCGCGCATCCCCACGGACTCAGGGTTCTCGCGGAATCGCTGACGGCCCGCTTTTCCAGGTCCGTCAATCTCAGCATGGAGTGCGACGCTTCCGTCTACATCACCAAGCAACTGGTGGCGGAAAACTGCGGCTGCACGATCCTGCCACTCGTATCGGTGCAAGAGGAAATGCGCAAAGGCACGTTGCAAGCCGTGCCGCTCATCAATCCCGAGATCATCCGGGACGTCGCCATCATCTCCGCACGCAACAGACCGCCCATCCCTAGCCAGCGCCAGGTGCTGGAGACGGTGCGCCAACAGATCGTGCATCTCGTGAATAGCGGTGCCTGGGCCGGCGCGACACTGGTCTGATACCGCGCGACCCTGCTGCCCGGCGTGCTCGCCAACGTGTTGCCATATACGGGTATTTACCCGGTATGGCCAATCGGGCGCACAAGCCACACCCCGCAAAATTTCATAACTGCTATGCGTCAAACGTATTGCTAGCGCATACCCGTTCGGGAAGAATTCAGCCAGCCAATACGGCGATGCGCGCGGCCCGCATGAGAAGACAAATATAAATCGGCGTTAGATCCGATACTAAACATGACTAACAAAATAATAGTATTCAAGGAGACCCAATGAAAAAGCTGATCAGGATCGGTGCCGCCGGTGCATTGCTAGGTGTGGTCGCGTCGCCCCAGGCATTCGCGCAATCTTCCGTAACGCTCTACGGTGTGCTGGATAACTACATTGGCTACCAATCGTCCACCGTCGGAGGCAAGAGCACATCGCTAACGGTGTTGGGTAGCAACGGTCTGTCCACCAGCCGCTACGGCCTGAAGGGGGTCGAAGATCTTGGTGGCGGCATGAAGGCCAACTTCGACATTGAGGGCGGCTTCGATCCCAGCACCGGTGCACAACAGAACTCGTTTCGCATGTTCGATCGTCAGGCCTGGGTTGGATTGTCGGATGACCGCTTCGGTAGCTTCCGCGTGGGCCGCCAGGAAACCGCGATGTGGTTCTACAGCGGCAATATGGATGCGTTCGGCGCGGCCACCTATGGTTCGGGCTTCAATAATTTCGCGCAGTGGCAGGCACGGGTCGATAACGACATCGCCTATTTTGCGCCAACCTTCTTCCATACCCAGGTCGAAGTCCACTATTCGCTCGGCGGCCTGGCGGGCAATACCGGCGGCAACGGGATCTTCCAGGCGGCAGTGCAAAGCTGGCAGGGACCGGTGTACGTCGCTGTGGCGTACCTGAACGCGGTGAATGCCACGCAAACCAACCGCGTCCAGCAGTTGATGGCGGGCGGCAACTACAACTACGGATCGGGCAAAGTCTATGTGGGCTTCTTCCGCACCAATGACGTGGTTTCCGCCACCACGGGCAACGCACTCGGCAGCCCCGGCGGCAAGTTCGATCCGGCTGTGGGTGCAGTCAGCAATACGCCGGGGAACTACCACAACACCTACAGCCTTTCTGCCGACTACCAGTTCAATCCTGCACTAACAGTAGGTGCCGGCTACGCGTATATCCAGGACGACTCTTCGCTGCATAACAACGCCGAGGAGTTCAGCCTGATTACGACCTACTCGCTGTCCAAGAGCACGACGCTTTACGCGGTTGCATCGCGGATCAACAACTCGCATACCGCACAGTTCAAAATGGGCGATGCGGCAACCACGACGGGCACCTTCCTGACGCCAGGGACTGGACAGGGTGAAACCGGCTTTCAGCTCGGTATGCGTCATTCATTCTGAAGACACGTTCGAGCGGGACCATTCAGGCACTTCGTAAGCAAGACTTCAGGTGGCAAGGCTAAGCAGTTTTCTTCGATACTTCAAAAGATGGAGGCGCAATGAAGCGTTTGATTCGCGTGGTCATACTGGTGATGGTGAGCTGTTTCTGCGCGGGTGGCGCCAATATGGCGCTGGCCGATGCGACAAGCGATACGGCCAATGGCCCTGTGGTTGTCGTGGTGCATCTGGACATCGTCCGTCCCCAGGTGAGCCAGGCGCTGCCGATCATGCGGGGGTATCTCGCGACCACGCGCCAGGAACACGGCATCCGCAATGTCGAACTTCTGTTGCAGGTCGGCACGGACAATCACTTCACCGTAGTAGAGACATGGGACGACCGCGCGGCTTACGATGCACATAACGCTTCTCAAGCGATTCGCGATTACCGCACCCGGATTTTCCCGTTTCTGGCGAGTCCGTACGACGATCGCATTCATACGGAAATCTCGGCGAGCCAGTCTTGAAGCGGCGTAACCATTTTTCAGTCGTCTGGTTGACTCACCGGGGCGACTGCGCCGCGTTGTGCGCATACGCATTTCACCATTGATATGGACCGCTACTCATGATGCAAGGATCTATGGAACTTAAGACACCGAATGACACGGTGGGCCAACGGCGGTACTCGGCACTTCGGCGCAGCAGTGCGTGGATGGCTTCGCGGCGCGGTGCGCTTGTCTGTATGGCCTGCGTTGCCGCGCTGGCTGCCTGCACAATCTCGCCACAGGCCAGCCGCCCGTCTGCCCAGGTGGTGTCGGAGCTTGCACCGTCCGGTACGATGCGCGCCGCAATCAACGTCGGCAACCCCGTGTTGGCCACAATGAATACCACTACCGGCCAACCCGAGGGCATCTCGGTCGATCTGGCGCGCGAGCTGGCCAAGCGTTTGGGCGTGCCGGTTAGCTTCGTCATCTACAACGCGGCCGGTAAGGTCACGGCAGGTGTCCAGGCACAGCAGTGGGACGTTGGATTCGTCGGCATCGATCCCGAGCGGGCAGAGTATATGGACTACACGCCGCCGTACGTGATTATCCAGGGCGTCTATATGGTGCCTCAGGATTCGAAGATCAACACCAACGCCGATGTGGACCGGGCCGGCGTGCGCATCGCTATCAGCGGTGGCAGTGTCTACGATCTGTATCTCTCGCGACGCATCAAGAACGCACAGCTTGTGCGGGCGCCGGCTCCGTCACTGGTGACCGACATGATGCTCACGCAGCACTATGAAGTCGCGGCAGGCGTCAAACAGCGGCTCGCGGCGGACGTCGCACGTCTGCCAGGACTGCGTCTGCTGGACGGGAATTTCATGGTGATCCGCCAGGCCATGGCCACGCCCCGCAACCGGCCCGAGGCGACGCGCTATCTCACGCAATTCGTCGAGGAAATGAAGTCCTCCGGTTTCGTGGCGGCGTCCTTGCAGCGGCATCATGTCGATAGCGCAGAAGTAGCGCCCGCAGAAACCGCGCCGCAATAAAAAAGCTAAAAACACCAGGAGACACAATGACAGCGTGGTACCGCAGCATGACTCGCCCGCAACGGCAAACGTTCTGGGGATGTCTGATGGGTTGGGCGCTGGACGCCATGGATGTCCAATTATTTGCCTTCGTGATTCCAACGTTGATCACGGTGTGGGGCATGACCAAATCGCAGGCGGGTATCGTCGGCACAGCGGCCCTGATCACGTCGGCCGTCGGCGGCGTGATTGCAGGACTGTTGGCCGACCGCATCGGCCGGGTGCGGGTGCTGCAGATCACCATCGTATGGTTCGCCGTGTTTACCGGCTTGTCGGCTTTCACGAACTCCTTCCATCAGTTGCTGCTGACGAGAAGTCTACAAGGGCTGGGATTCGGCGGCGAATGGGCAGCGGGCGCGGTATTGATCGGCGAAGCGGTCGACAAGCGCATTCGCGGACGTGCAGTCGGCACGGTACAGGCCGGCTGGCCCATCGGGTATGCGTTGGCTGCGCTCGCCTATTTCATCATCTTCAGCCTGTTGCCTGCTGAAATGGCGTGGCGTTGGCTGTTTCTTGTCGGCGTGCTGCCGGCCCTCTCCGTGGTCTGGATGCGCCGCAATGTACCGGAGTCCGAAGCGTTTAAGGCAACCGCGGACGTGCGCGAGAAAACCAGCATCTTCACCAATCTCAGCCTGATGTTTTCGCGCAATATGATTGGCCGCACCTTGACCGCTTCGATGCTGGCTGCTGGAGCGCTAGGTGGGAACTATACGATCCTAACCTGGCTGGTGACGTATCTGCGGCAAACGCACAGCATGTCGGTGGGCAACACCACGACCTACCTCGCGATCAATATCCTCGGCTCGTTTTGCGGCTATGTCGGTGCGGCCTATCTGAGCGATCTGCTCGGACGCCGCAGGACGTTCGTGCTGTCCGCACTCGGCGCCACGCTGGCGATTCTCAGCTACACCTACCTGCCTGTCATGGGCCTGACCATGCTGCTCCTGGGCTTTCTGGTCGGCATGTTCCAGTCGGGCATCGTCTCCGGCATGGGCGCCTGCTTTTCCGAACTGTTTCCCGCGCAGATTCGCGCTAGCGCGGGGGGCTTCTCCTATAACTTTGGCCGCGCGTCCGGGTCACTGGTGCCGGCTGCGGTCGGCATCACCAGTGCCGGATACGGTCTGGGCGCTTCGATAGGCGCCTGGGCCGCCGCCGCGTACGCGGTGGTTTTTATCGCCGCGCTGGCCATGCCCGAAACCCGCAACAAGGAGCTTGAATTACATGTCTGACTTGACTCCGCAGCCTGGCCGAACCGGTGGTCGCATCCTGGTCGACGCGTTGGTCCTCAATGGTGTGGACAGCGTCTATTGTGTGCCTGGTGAGAGCTATCTGCCGGTACTCGATGCCCTGCGCGATGCGACTGCAATCCGCACCTATGTGGCCCGTCACGAAGGGGCCGCTGCCAATATGGCCGATGCCTATGGCAAATTGACGGGCCGTCCGGGCATCTGTTTTGTGACACGCGGGCCAGGCGCGACGCATGCCAGCATCGGGGTGCACACCGCCAGCCAGGATTCGACGCCGATGATTCTGTTTGTCGGGCAAGTCGAACGCGGCTTTCTGGGGCGCGAGGCCTTCCAGGAGGTGGACTATCGGCGCATGTTCGGCGGCATCGCAAAGTGGGTGACGGAGATTGAAGACCTGGCGCGCATTCCCGAAGTACTGGCACGCGCTTTCAGTGTCGCGATGTCAGGACGGCCAGGCCCGGTGGTGATCGCGCTACCCGAAGATATCCTGTTCGGTTCAGGCGTAGTGGGTGATGCCCATCCCTCGCAGGCGGTCCAGGCCGCGCCCACCGCCGAAGACATGGACGCCTTGCAGACGCTGCTAGGCGAAGCGCGTCAGCCGCTGGTGGTGGTAGGCGGATCCGGCTGGGACGAGCAGGCCTGTGCGCACTTGCTGGGCTTTGCGCGACGCTACGGATTGCCCGTGGCGGCCTCCTTCAGACGTCAGGATCTGCTCGATAATCGTACGGACAACTACGTAGGGCAGATCGGACTCGGAATTTCGCCGCAACTGGCTGAACGCGTCAAGGCGGCCGACCTGCTGATCGCCGTCGGCACGCGCCTGAGCGAAGTCAGTTCCGGCGGCTATACGCTGGTGCAGAGCCCTGTGCCGAAGCAAAAGCTGGTTCACGTCCATGCCGATGCAAACGAACTGGGCCGGGTGTATCAGGCACGGCTAGCCATCAATGCCGGCATGCGCCACTTTGCGAAGGCGCTAGACGCGCTGCCCGGTGTCGACGTGAACTGGTCCGCGTGGACTCGGGCCGCCCGCGACGCTTACCTCGCGCACTCGACGCCGCAACCGCCACACCCCGACCACAGCGGTGTGGATCTGGCGCAGGTAGTGGCCCATCTGAACGACGTGTTGCCTGACGATGCTTTGGTCAGCAACGGTGCGGGCAACTACACCGTGTGGGTTCATCGCTTCTATCGCTATCGCCGGCATGCAACGGAACTGGCACCGACTAGCGGTGCGATGGGTTACGGGTTGCCTGCGGCGGTCGCCGCCAAGCTGAAGCACCCGCAACGTCAGGTAGTGTGCTTTGCCGGCGACGGTTGCTTCATGATGTATCCGCAAGAACTCGCGACAGCAGTACAGTACGGCGCGGCTGTTATCGTGATCGTGGTGAATAACGGCATGCTCGGAACAATCCGTATGCATCAGGAGCGTGAGTATCCTGGACGGATCTCCAGCACCAGCTTGCAGAATCCCGGGTTCGTCGCGCTGGCTCACGCGTTTGGGGCCTTCGGTGAAGTGGTCGAGCGTACTGAGGATTTTCCCGCGGCTTTCGCTCGGGCGCAGGCGGCCGGTATTCCCGCTTTGCTCGAGTTGCGTACGGATCCACGACAGATCACGCCTGCGCTGCGACTTGAATGACGGCTATAGCGACGGGCGGTGCGGCGGCGGGGAGCCGCTGTGCCGCCCGTTGTGCGATACACGTCTAGCCAGTTTTTGCCACGCCTCGTTCAGCGTGGGCACACCGTGTTCATCATCGCATCGGCAACCGAGTGCGGCGTTACGCTACGGAAGTCGTTTGGATCGCCGGGGTTTGAATCCACCTGGTTACCGTCTGCACCGTAAGACACGACCTGGCCGATGGCAGTCGTCTTGTCGGCGCAGTTGAAGATCCAATGCGACACCTGCCTGGTGAGCGGGACGCTGTACCCGGGGCGTACGGCAGGCTGCGCGTAAGTGGCGGAAACCCACGTGGCAGTGATTTTGCCCTTATGCGTGATCGACTCGGTGTCGTACCTGAGCGTAGTATCGTTGTTCCATTGAAATACCTTCCAGTTCTCCGCCAATGCCGTCATCGACATGGACAGCAGCGCGGCGCAGATTACCCCTTTCTTGAGCATTTTCGGTCCTACTTTAAGAGGAGCATCAGTGTAGATCGGACAGATTTCGATTGCATCTTGAGCTTGATTACCCTGCGTTACGTGATTTAACGAGCCATGAGGCGCGCTGCGGGCCTGTGCGCCGAGCGTGGTCCGGATCATTGGATGTAATCGCGCGGTCGCACGACGACGTCAAAGCTGGCCTTGTCGCGAAGCACCGACAACCGCACCGACTTCAGTTCACCGGAAGAGATCTTCTGCCTCGTAGCATTCACCAGATCCTGCGACACCGCATTCCCGTCGATCGCTGTGATCTGGTCGCCCTTCCTGAGTCCAGCCTCCCACGCGGGCGAATCCTTGTAAATCGCTCCGACCACGGCGTCGCCGGTCGAATCGACTTCCACTCTCATACCGGTTTGAACGTTTTTCGACGCAGAGGGCGCCGCCGTCGCGTCGGGAACGACCCACGCCTTGCGATCCTGATAGTCGAACGTCAAAGCTGACGTCATGAACAAAGCGTCACCGAGATCGCCAGCGGTCTCTGTGTCGCTTACCAGCCCCACGTTCAAAGTAGGGAACAGCGCGACAGGTTTCGGTACGGTTAGCTGACCGACCTCGATTGATGCGAGCCGGCCCAGAAATACAGGCGATCCCTTGCCGGACGCACCGTGGATCGACCCGCCATCATACCTGCGGCTCGGCATCTGTCCCGCATGAAACAAAGCAAATGGCACGTTGACAACCACTGCCGTATTCAACCCGGTATCGATCCAGAATTGAGCGGGTATGCCATTGATCTGACCCGTCGTCACCGGCAAGGTGTGGTCCAGCATAAACGGAATGCTAAACCGCGCGTCATCGGCAGCACCCAGGTTTGGGTGAAGTGCGAGCGTCAGCGAATGGTGTGGATAGTCGAAAGTGGTCACGAACCGGTCCAATAGCTCGGTGCCGATAACGCCATCCAGCGGCCTGGGTCCGCCGCTGGCGCCGCCGCCCAAATCAGCCTCCTTCGCATACAAGCCACGTATGTGAGCATCGCCAAGACGAAACTCCGGGAGCTTCACAATACGCTCAACAAAAGCATTTCCATCGATGTCGGTGTCGCTCCCTTCTCCTAAGGCTTTTAGACCGAGCTGGGCGATGGTCTTCGAGGATAACTGCAGCGTAGCACCTGTATCGACCATGAAGTTGAACGGCCCCTTGCCGTCGAGGAACACGTCGACGTAAAGCTGGCCTTCGATCCGCATCGGCACGGTTGTAGTGGTTGCCGAGTCGATTCCGTAGTCGGTCAAGCGGGTTTGAGGTTTTGTAGAAAGGGCGGCCACGTCAGACGGCGGGACTGACCGGCGTACCCGCTTCGTATGCAACACCCAACGCGTGCCGTCACGATCGACGAATGTCTGCTCAAGGGGGATCCCGTATGACGTACCACTCCCATACGCTGCGTATGATGTAGTCGCCACAGCCGGTTCGTCACGGCGCGTCCATTTGAGCGGCAAATGCGACTCGCGCGAAACCCATACCTTTGTGACCTTGCCGCCGTGAGGCACGACCTCGAGAATGTCCGCCACGTCTGCGCCTTGTGGCTCCTCGCCAACGTATCGCACTTCGGCAGGCCAGCATGCATTGGCAAGGCCGCCGCTTGCCCAGTAGATCTCGCTCACGAGGCCGGCGCGGAAGCCTGGGAAATCGGCGTCGCGTATCGTCGCATTTCCGTCCCGAACCCAGACACCCGTTTTCGTAACGCCGATGGAAAAATCGAGGAGCCCCAGGTTCGTCGTTTTGATGATGCCGGTTTGCATACCGGGATCCGTCGCGATCAGGAAGCGTCCTTTCAGTCCACCGGATTCGATATCGCCCTCGGCAATACGCGCAGCGCAACCTGTGGCGTGATTGACGGAAGATGCATCCCGCAGTTGGGCGACAACGGAAGCGGCACGATCGGCGGGCGTGTCGGTTGGCGCAGCGGCAACTGCCTGGCTAAGGACGGCGGCCATCAAGGCGGCGACTCCGATTAAACCCGTGAAACGCAGAACCTCGCAGTAAGGATGCTCTAGTCGTCTATTCATGGACCAATAACAAAAGTGCGGTTTAAAAATGATCGCTTGCGGAATCCAGGCAACCGCCATCGTAACTGAACCAATATACCTGGATCACAAATCAATCTGCTCTTCCTGCCATATCACCGTCCGATCTTCTCTACATTTCCTTAGCAATCCATACAATTTGCAATAGCTCTTCGGATACCACACCACCGGTACCGGTCACCATGGATAAAAGCCTTCTGAATCCGGAGCGGCTTTGACTTTATCACCGAGGTGTTCCATCACTGAAGGTCGAAGCCAGGTGATCGATAAACGAACGCACAGCGGGTGGCAAGCCTCGGCGCGTTGTAAAAACCAGATGAATGATGCCGACCGGAGTCGTCCAATGCGGAAATACGTGGACAAGCTTTCCGTCATCAAGTGCGTCACGGCAGGCATGGTCAGGCAATAGCGCCACGCCAAGTCCGGCAACGGCGGCATCGCGCAGTGCGGCGAAGTCCACACAGGTCATACGGGGTTGATGTCGAAGCGCAAAGGACTCATCCTTCGGACCACGAAACTCCCACACAATTTCCCCCATCTGGTCTGTGGTTGCGAGCGTTGCCACCTCGTTCAGGATCGCAATGTCGCCGCCCGCGCACAGCGAGGCCACTTTCGGCGCGGCAACCAGGATACGCGAGGAATAGCCGAGCGTACGCATGATCAGCGACGCATCCGAGTCGAGCTTCACACGCACACGAATCGCAACGTCGATCCTTTCTTCGATCAGGTCAACTGCACGGTCCGCCGCCACCACCTGTAGCGTGGCCTTTGGGAAACGCGACAGAAACGATGCGAATGACGTCGATAGCACTTCCACCAGTCCTAGCGGGCAGCTGCATCGCACGACGCCTTGCGGCTCGCCCAATGCCTCTGAAGCGACCGCGTCGGCCTGCTGCACGTCGAGCAGGATGGTCCGGCAGCGCTCGTAGAACGTCTGTCCAACGTCGGTCACCCTGAACCGACGGGTCGAACGCTCAATCAACCTTACCCCAAGCCGTTGCTCTAACGCCGCGATGCGCCTGCTGACCGTGGACTTGGGCGTGCGCAGAACGCGACTGGCCGCAGCAAACCCGCCATGCGTGACCACCTCCGCGAAAAGCACGTAGTCGTTGACGTCTTTCATGCTCATTGACCCATTTTTGGAACAATCATGTCCATTTTAACCGTCTACCGCCAGCTTTGTCCCACCGGCATGATGTTTCCAACGCAGCGAGCTGTTCGCTGGAACTCAAGGAGAACTGAAATGACTGGCAAATTTGATAGCAGGGTCGTGGTTGTAACCGGCGGCACCAGTGGCATTGGCCTTGCGACAGCCACCCGATTCGCGGCCGAAGGGGCTTCGGTTTTTATCACCGGCCGTCGCCAGCAGGAACTGGATGCCGCGACCAGAAAGATCGGTGGCCGCGTGACCGGTGTGCGTGCCGATATGTCGAAGCTTGAAGACATCGATCGTCTGTACGACGCGGTTCAGCAAAAGCATTCTCATATCGATGTGCTCTTCACTAACGCGGGCGGCGGTTCGATGCTGCCGCTTGGATCGATCACCGAAGAGCACTACGACGACACCTTCGGACGCAACGTGAAAGCGGTTGTCTTCACGGTCCAGAAGGCGCTTCCGCTGCTTCGGGATGGAGCGTCCATTATTTTGGCGGGATCCGTTACGGGATCGACCGGGACAGCCGCTTTCAGCATCTACAGTGCATCGAAGGCCGCCGTGCGCAATCTCGCTCGCAGCTGGACGCTCGATCTCAAGGATCGCGGTATCCGTGTCAACGTGGTGAGCCCGGGGCCGATCAAGACGCCGGGGCTTGTCGAACTTGCGGGCAATGACCCAGCGCAGCAACAGGGGCTTCTTGATCACATGGCGGCACAGGTGCCTCTCGGTCGCGTTGGCAACCCTGAGGAAATCGCCAACGCGGTACTCTTCCTTGCCTCGGATGAAGCGAGTTTCATCGCTGGCGCTGAATTCTTTGTTGACGGGGGCATGGCGCAGGTTTGAGTGGAATGGAGACCGCGAGGGCGCTTTTTGAAAGCGAACTCGCGGTCCGGACATGAGTTCTGCAGGCCTCCCCCTGTAGTCATCTCCCCCACGATTTACTTGACATCTAAAATATCGAGGACTAAATTACATTCCAGATTGCAACTGGAGCATCAGCATGCGCATCGTCTGTATTGGAGGAGGACCGGCCGGCCTGTACTTTGGGCTGTTGATGAAGGGCCGCAACCCGGCGCATGAGGTCACGGTCATCGAACGCAACCGGCCCTACGACACGTTCGGCTGGGGCGTGGTGTTCTCAGACCAGACGCTCGGCAACCTCCGCGCAGCGGACG
Organism: Paraburkholderia sp. GAS82; assembly: GCF_050436285.1. Classification (NCBI taxonomy): domain Bacteria; kingdom Pseudomonadati; phylum Pseudomonadota; class Betaproteobacteria; order Burkholderiales; family Burkholderiaceae; genus Paraburkholderia; species Paraburkholderia sp. GAS82. The sequence continues at coordinate 755,033 of NZ_JBNDLX010000002.1, read as the reverse complement.
CACCCAGCGCGGACGCCATACTCGACGCCTTCAATCACTGGGACGACATCGAGATCAATTTCCGCGGCGAAAAGATCCGCTCGTCCGGCCATGGCTTTTGCGGCATCGGCCGCAAGCGCCTGTTGAATATCCTGCAAGCGCGGTGCGAAGCACTCGGCGTCAAACTCGTGTTCGAAACCCAGGTAACGGACGACGACGCTTACGAGGCCGATCTGATCATCGCCTGCGACGGCGCGAACAGCGCCATTCGTCAGAAGTATGCCGCGACCTACCAGCCCGACATCGACATGCGCGACTGTCGCTTCGTCTGGCTAGGCACGAAAAAACTTTTCGAAGCATTCACGTTCGCTTTCGAAGAAACCGAATGGGGCTGGTTTCAGGCCCATGCCTATCGGTTCGACGATCAGACCTCCACGTTCATCGTCGAAACACCCGAGCGCGTCTGGCGTGCTGCCGGCCTCGACGAGATGAGCAAGGAAGACAGCATCGCCTTCTGCGAGAAGCTGTTCGCCAAGTATCTGGACGGCAATGCGTTGCTCTCGAACGCCGCGCATCTGCGCGGCTCATCGCAATGGATTCGCTTTCCACGCGTGGTCAATCGGGAATGGGTGCACTGGCGCAGCAATGCCAACGGCACCCCGGACACACCGGTCGTGCTGATGGGCGACGCCGCTCACACGGCCCACTTTTCAATCGGCTCGGGCACCAAACTCGCGCTGGAAGATTCGATTGAACTCGCCAACAGCATCGACGCGCATCCCGGCGATCTGGCCGCCGCGCTCAAGCACTACACCGAAGTGCGCAGCGTCGGCGTGCTGCGCATTCAAAACGCGGCACGTAATTCGACGGAGTGGTTCGAGCACGTCGACCGCTATACCGCGTTCGAACCGGAGCAGTTCGCGTATTCGCTGCTGACGCGCTCACAGCGCATCTCGCATGAAAATCTGCGTGAGCGCGATGCGGGCTACGTGTCCGGGTTCGAAGACTGGCTTGCATCACGCTCCGGTATAGAACGCGCGCCGGCAAAACACTCCGTCCCGCCAATGTTCACACCGTTCAAGCTGCGCGGCGTGACGCTCAAGAACCGTGTGGTGGTCTCGCCGATGGCGCAGTACTCCGCCGTAGACGGTGTCGCCGGCGACTATCACCTCATGCATCTGGCCGCGCGCGCCATGGGTGGCGCCGCACTTGTGATGACGGAAATGACCTGCGTGTCGCCTGAGGCGCGCATTACGCCGGGATGCCCCGGCATGTACGCACCGGAACATCTCGCCGCGTGGAAGCGCATCGTTGAACTCGTACATCAGCAGTCGGATGCAAAGATGGGCATGCAGCTAGGGCATGCAGGCGCCAAAGCATCGACACGTGTGAGTTGGGAGGGCATCGATCAGCCGCTGCCCGACGGCAACTGGTCTCTCGTGTCGGCTTCGCCGCAACAGTATCTGCGCGGCGTCAGCCAATGGTCGCGCGAAGCAAGCCTCGACGATCTGCGCGAAATCGAAGCGCAATTCGTCCGCTCAACGGAAATGGCCGCGGAAGCGGACTTCGACTGGCTCGAACTGCACTGCGCCCACGGCTATTTCCTGTCGAGCTTCCTCTCGCCGCTAACCAATCAGCGTAGCGACGAATACGGTGGCTCGCTGCAGAACCGCCTGCGTTATCCGTTGGAAGTGTTCGCTGCGATCCGCAAAGTCTGGCCGCAAGACAAACCTATCTCCGTACGCATTTCCGCTCACGACTGGGTAGACGGCGGCACCACGCCGGACGACGCGGTAGAAATCGCCCGCGCTTTCAAGGCAGCAGGCGCGGACATGATCGACGTATCTTCAGGCCAGGTTAGCAAAGAAGAAAAGCCCGTCTACGGCCGCATGTTCCAGACGCCGTTCGCCGACCGCATCCGCAACGAAGCCGGTATTGCGACAATCGCCGTCGGTGCGATCTCCGAAGCGGATCACGTGAACAGCATCATCGCCGCCGGCCGCGCGGATCTGTGCGCGATAGCAAGGCCGCATCTGGCGAATCCTTCCTGGACGCTCAACGAAGCCGCAAAAATTGGCTATTTCGATGTGATGTGGCCCAAGCAATACACGGCAGCGAAGTCGCAACTCGAACGCAATCTCGAGCGCGAGCGCGCTCAGGCCGCGGCAAACGCAGGCCTCTCGCCGCAAGAACGCGCACAACGCGCAGAAGGAACGGTGTGAACACAGAACTCTCCGGACTGGTCGGAAAACACGCGGTCGTAACCGGCGGCGGAAGTGGCATCGGCGCTGCCACCGCTGCGGCGCTGGTGCGCGCCGGGGCGCGCGTCACGTTGATGGGCCGCGACGCCGCGCGTCTAGCCGCGCAACGGGACGCGTTAATTGCGATAAGCCCAAGCGGTGCAGCAGACGAACTCGCGTGTATCACGCTGGACGTGGCGCAAGAAGCCGCCGTCATTGCCGCATTCGAGCAAGCCGGTCCTGTAGACGTCCTGATCAATAACGCGGGCCAGGCACAAGCCTCCCCGTTCACACAGACCGACATGGCGCTCTGGCAGCGCATGCTCGACGTCAATCTCACTGGCGTATTCCTTTGCACGCGCGCGGTACTGCCGGGCATGCTCGAGCGCGGCTATGGCCGCATCGTCAATATCGCCAGCACTGCTGGACAGATCGGCTACGCCTACGTCGCCGCTTATTGCGCGGCAAAGCATGGTGTGATCGGGCTGACGCGTTCGCTCGCACTCGAAGTCGCGACCAAAGGCATTACCGTCAACGCCGTCTGCCCCGGCTATACCGAGACCGAACTGCTGCGCGCTTCGCTCGACCAGATCACCAGCAAGACGTCACGTAGCGAGAAAGAAGCACGCAGCATCCTGTTGCGCAATAACCCGCAACAACGCTTTGTTGCACCGGACGAAGTCGCCAACGCCGCCCTGTGGCTATGCATGCCGGGCTCGGCAGCGATAACCGGTCAATCCATTTCCGTCTCGGGGGGAGAAGTCACATGACCCGTTCAGCTAGCGCTAAAAAGGCGGCATCCGCAGAAGCAAAGCCCGCGGTACGCAAAGGCGTCGCGAAGCCTGCGGAAAACGTCGTCGACATGGAAATGAGCACGGGCGTCGACAGCCATATGGGCCTGCGTCTATGGCTGCGCATGCTCACCACGACCAACCTCGTGCAAGCCGAACTACGTAAACGCCTGCGCAGCGAATTCGACACCACGCTGCCCCGCTTCGATCTGATGGCCCAACTCGAACGTCATCCGGACGGCCTGAAGATGACCGAACTCTCGCGCCGGTTGATGGTCACAGGCGGCAACGTCACCGGCATTACCGATCAGCTCGAACAGGAAGGCCTCGTGGTACGCGATGCGGATCCAAACGATCGCCGCTCGATCAGCGTGCGCCTGACACCTGAAGGCCGCAAGCTGTTCGACCGCATGGCCGTGGCGCATGAACAATGGGTCGTCGAGATGTTCGGCGGCCTCAGCCTCGATGAGAAGTCGCGCACGCATCAGCGTCTGGGCAAGCTCAAGAAACATCTGCTCGACAACCTCAAGGGTTGAGCGGCACCGAACTGGAGGAGATATCCATGACACGATCCCACGTCGACGCATTGCTAGACGGCAATCGCGTAACGCTGGCGGGCTACGAAGCCAAACACTTCGGCTGGTCGGTGAACGCGAAGGTCGCGACCATCACGTTGAACCGTCCCGAACGCAAGAACCCGTTGACCTTCGAATCGTATGCCGAGTTGCGCGACCTGTTTCGCCAGCTGGCATACGCAACCGATGTGAAGGCAGTCGTGATTCACGGCGCGGGCGGCAACTTCTGCTCGGGCGGCGACGTGCACGACATCATCGCGCCGCTGATCGATCTGCCGATGCCGGAGTTGCTGCTGTTCACGCGTATGACCGGCGATCTCGTGAAGGCGATGCGCCACTGCCCGCAACCTGTGATCGCCGCCGTCGACGGCGTCTGCGCGGGTGCAGGGGCCATTCTCGCGATGGCCTCCGACTTGCGTCTCGGCACCGCGCGTAGCAAGCTCGCGTTCCTGTTTTCGCGTGTGGGTCTGGCCGGCTGCGATATGGGTGCGTGCTCGATCCTGCCGCGCATCATCGGTCAGGGACGCGCGTCGGAATTGCTGTTCACCGGCCGCTCGGCAAGCGGTGACGAAGGCTACGCCTGGGGCTTCTATAACCGTCTGTGCGAACCCGATGCGCTGCTCGACGAAGCCGCCAAACTCGCCGCCGAGCTCGTCGCCGGGCCGACTTTTGCGCACGGCATCACCAAGAAGATGCTGCACCAGGAATGGAGCATGAGCATCGACGAAGCAATCGAATCCGAGGCGCAAGCGCAGGCCATCTGCATGAGCACGCATGATTTCGAACGTGCTTACCGTGCGTTCGCGGCAAAGACGCGTCCTGTGTTCGAAGGAGACTGAATTGAGCTCTTCCGGCAAGACCGATCTCCATAGCGCGCTGGCGTGGCCATTCTTCGAAGACCGTCATCGCGAACTCGCGGCTGGCATCGAAGCGTGGTGCAGCGAGCATCTCGCTGACGCGGAACATGGCGGCGATGTCGACGCAACCTGCCGTCGTCTCGTGCGCCAACTGGGTGCTGCGGGCTGGCTGAAATACGGCGTCGGCGGCACTGCATATGGTGGGCACGGCGACACCATCGACACCCGCGCCGTCTGCCTGTTGCGCGAAACGCTTGCCAGGCATTCTGGTCTCGCCGACTTCGCGCTTGCCATGCAAGGGCTCGGCTCGGGAGCGATCTCGCTCGGCGGCACGCACGAACAGAAGCAGCGATATTTGCCGCGGGTCGCGAACGGCACGGCCATTGCCGCATTCGCACTGTCGGAACCGGAAGCAGGCTCGGACGTCGCCGCGATGGCATTATCCGCGCGAGAAGACGGAGACGCCTATGTGCTGGAAGGCGACAAGACCTGGATATCCAACGGCGGAATCGCCGACTTCTATGTCGTGTTTGCCAGAACCGGCGAGGCGCCTGGCGCACGCGGCATCAGCGCGTTTATTGTCGATGCCGACACGCCGGGCCTTGAAATCGCCGAGCGCATCGACGTGATCGCACCGCATCCGCTCGCGCGCCTGCATTTTGCCGGCGCACGCGTGCCGCGCAGCCAGATGCTGGGCGAACCCGGCGAAGGCTTCAAACTGGCCATGCGCACGCTCGATATTTTCCGCACCTCGGTAGCAGCGGCATCGCTCGGCTTTGCGCGCCATGCCATGGCCGAGGGTCTCACGCGTGCAGCCTCGCGCAAAATGTTCGGCCAGACGCTCGGCGATTTTCAACTGACCCAGGCGAAGCTCGCGCAGATGGCGCTGACCATCGACAGCAGCGCCCTGCTCGTCTATCGCGCAGCCTGGTTGCGTGACCAGGGCGAAAGCGTCACACGCGAAGCCGCAATGGCAAAGTGGCACGCCAGCGAAGGCGCGCAGCAAGTGATCGACGCAGCGGTTCAACTGTGGGGTGGTATGGGTGTGCAAAGCGGCACCGCTGTCGAAATGCTCTATCGCGAAATTCGCGCTTTACGCATCTACGAAGGCGCAACCGAAGTGCAGCAGCTGATCGTGGGCCGTGACCTGCTGAAGGCACACGCTGCCGCCCAACAGGACAGCAAGAGCAAGCCATGAGCGCCACGTTCGACATGCCCGTACGCATCCGTTTCGCGCATTGCGATCCGGCCGGCATCGTGTTCTTTCCGCAATATCTCGTGCTGACGAATGCACTGGTGGAAGACTGGTTCACCGAGCGCCTGAAAATCGAGTACGCGCATATGATCGGCCAGCGCCGCATCGGCTTGCCGATCGTCAAGCTTGATTGCGAGTTTTCGCGGCCCAGCCGCATGGGCGAGACAGTCATGCTCACGTTGACGGTGAACTCAATCGGCCGCCGTTCGATCCGGATCGGCATTGTTGGCCATTGCCATGACGAAGTGCGCTTTCGCGCGCATCAGGTGCTGGTAACCACTTCGCTCGAGACCGGCCAGTCCATCGATATTCCCGACGACATCGCGAGCGCGCTCGCGTCCTTCGCTCCACCGCCTGCCCTCATCGACGAGCCACGCTCATGAAAAAACCTCTTCTCCCCGCCAGCTGGGTCAAACCGCGCGGCTACGCAAACGGCGTCGCGGCCGTCGGGACGCAAGTCTTCATCGCCGGGCAGATCGGCTGGGATGCCGAGGCGCGCTTCACGTCAAACGACTTCGCGGCTCAGGCTATTCAAGCCTTGCGCAACATCGTCGCCGTGCTCAACGAGGCCGGTGGCAAGCCGGAACACCTGGTGCGCCTGACCTGGTATGTGACCGACAAGCGCGAATACCTCGCGGCGCTGAAGGACATCGGCCGCGCGTTTCGCGAGCTGATCGGCGACTACGACATCGCCATGAGCGCGGTGCAGGTCGTCGCGCTGATCGAAGACGAAGCCAAGGTCGAAATCGAAGCCACTGCAGTGATCCCCCACGAAGCCAGCTAACCGTCCGGGAGAACCTCATGGAACCGTCAGCTCACGTCGATACCTTTGCCCGCGATCATCTGCCGCCGCAGGATCAGTGGCCGGTGTTTCTGCTCGACAATCCCGACATCGCGTACCCGGCGCGTTTTAACTGCGCGACTGAGTTGCTTGACCGCACGATCGAGGCTGGACACGGCGAGCGTCCCGCGATCTGGTCGGACGTAAATGGCGTGCCTCAAGCGACTACCTATCGCGAACTGCTTACGCTGGTGAATCGTAGCGCACATGTGCTGGTCGATGAGATGGGGCTGCAACCGGGCAACCGCGTCTTGCTGCGCGGGCCGAATACCTTGCAGATGGCAGTCGCCGCATTGGCCGCGCTCAAGGCGGGACTTGTGCTGGTGCCTACGATGCCGCTGCTGCGTGCCAAGGAACTCAAGCAGATCATCGATAAGGCGCAGATCAGTGCCGCCTTGTGCGACACACGTCTGACCGAGGAACTCGAGCGTTGCCGTAATCCACAAGACGAGTATTTTTGTCCGGATCTGCAGCAGATCCGCCTGTTCCACGACGATGCTCCGGACTCCCTGGAAACACTTGCCGCGAGCAAACCAGAACACTTCAGCGCCTGCGATACCGCAAGCGACGACGTCTGCCTGATCGCCTTCACCAGCGGCACAACAGGCTTACCCAAAGGCTGCATGCACTTTCATCGCGACGTCCTGATGATGTGCGACCTGTTCCCGCGCCACGTACTCAAGCCCACCGCTAGCGACGTGTTCTGCGGCACGCCCCCACTGGCCTTCACGTTCGGACTCGGTGGTCTGCTGTCCTTCCCGCTTCGCGTCGGCGCTTCTACGGTGCTGATCGAGAAGCTCACACCGGAGACGTTACTGCAAACCGTCGAACGCTTTCGCGCCACGATCATGTTCACGGCGCCGACCTTCTATCGGCAGATGGCGCCGCTGATACCGCGCTTCGATATCTCGAGCCTCAAGAAGACCGTCTCCGCTGGCGAAGCGCTGCCCGATTCGACACGGCGGCTATGGCGCGAGGCAAGCGGCATTGAAATGATCGATGGTATCGGCGGGACCGAGTTGATCCATATTTTCATTTCAGCCGCGGGCGCGGAGACCCGGGCACATGCAATCGGACGCGCCGTCCCCGGATATGTCGTGCAAGCCGTCGACGATGCCATGCGGCCCGTGCCACCCGGCACCATCGGAAAGCTTGCCGTGCGCGGACCGACCGGTTGCCGCTATCTGGCCGACGAACGGCAAGCGAAGTTCGTGCGCGACGGCTGGAACCTGCCTGGCGACTCTGTCTATCTGGACGCCGACGGTTACGTGTTCTACCAGGCACGCGCCGACGATATGATCGTCTCCGCCGGCTATAACATCTCCGGTCCGGAAGTGGAAAGCGTGCTGCTGCAACACGATGCGGTGGCGGAATGCGGCGTAATCGGTGCACCGGACGAAACGCGTGGCCAGGTCGTCAAAGCGTTTATCGTCCTCAATCCCGGCTATACCGGAGACGACAATCTGGTCGCGCAATTGCAGGATTTCGTGAAGAATAGCGTTGCGCCGTACAAATATCCGCGCCTGATTACTTTCGTCGATTCACTGCCGCGCACCGAAACGGGCAAGCTCAAACGGTTCGCCCTGCGCACCCTGTAATACGATGTAGCCTCACGTTCTTCCTTCCGCAACCGTGTTGCATGGGACCGATGTAGCGCGCTGAAGCGCGAACTCTGGTCAACAGGAGACAGGCATGTCCGCGTCATTCATCGAAGTCACCGCCCACGATGGCGGCCGTTTCAACGCTTACGTGGCGCGTCCCGCGCAAGGCTCGGGGCCAGGACTCGTGCTGCTGCAGGAAATCTTCGGCATCAACGACTTTATGAAGTCGATGGCCGACCGCTTTGCAGAAGAGGGGTACGTGGTGCTGGTGCCCGACCTGTTCTGGCGGATCCAGCCAGGCGTCGTGCTCGGCTACGGCGATGCCGATATGCAAACCGCGCTCGGTTACCTGCAACGCTTCGACATTGACCGCGCGATAGGCGACATCGAAGCAACCATCGGCGCGTTACGCGCGCTGCCGGAGCAGGCAGGCAAGGTCGGCACAATCGGCTACTGTCTGGGCGGCAAGCTCGCCATGCTAAGCGCAGCCCGTACCGACGTGGACTGCGCAGTCAGTTATTACGGCGCCGGGCTCGAAGCCTATCTGGACGAAGTGCCCGCCATCCGATGTCCGATGGTGTTTCACTTCCCTGAACAGGATGCGCACTGCCCGCCCGAGGTTCGCGAGCGCATCGGCAGCGCGCTGAAGACCCGGCCACAGATCGAGCAATACGTCTACGCGGGATGCGATCACGCCTTCGCCAATCCCTCACGCAAGAGCTACGACAAGCCCGCCACGATGATGGCGTACTCGCGCACCCTCACGCTTCTGCGCAAGGTGCTGGGGCCGGTGTACGACCTGAATACGCTGTGGGAACAGCACTGCTACTACGAGTTCGCCACGCGCGACGTGGACGCGGTCATGCCGACCATGGTTGCACAACCGTACGTCAATCACGTTCCGACGATGACGGGCGGCGTAGGCCACGACAACCTCAAGCGCTTCTACACGCATCACTTCGTTCATTCGAACCCTGAGGATACGAAGCTGATTCCGATATCACGGACGATCGGCGCGGACCGCATCGTCGACGAATTCGTTTTCAGCTGCACGCATACATGCGAGATCGACTGGCTGCTGCCGGGTGTCGCGCCCACCGGCAAGTATTTCGAAGTGCCGATGCTGGCTGTGGTGTGCTTCCGCGGCGACAAGCTGTACAACGAGCATATCTACTGGGATCAGGCGTCGGTACTCGTGCAGGTGGGGCTGATCGATCCGGCAGGGCTGCCGGTGGCGGGTATCGAGAGCGCGCGCAAGCTGCTTGATGAGACGTTGCCGTCGAATCAGCTCATGGGCGCGAAGGCAAAGGCGTAAGGGGCATAGCGCGCAAAAGCAGCGCGCTCAATCCACCAACCCGACCTCAAGCGTGCGCTGATCGATCCGCCCATGATCGTCGATCGCCCGCACGCTGTAACTACCCGCCGTGCGCGGTTGCCAGTAAAGCGCCGTGCCCGGATCGCTACGGCCCACATACGCGTCGTTGACGAACCAGTACAGCGCATGCGCATCGGCATCCGTGGTGGCATTGAAGGCGATACGCTCCTGGCCAAGCTGTTTCAGACGCATCGCATAGACACTGCCACGCACGGGTGAAGTGATCTGCGGCGGATCGCCATCCGGCGTGCCCGCATTACGGCACTCCGGATTTTGCGGTGGCTTGCGGCGCGGGATACCTGCTTGCGCAAAAACCTGCTGCAGATCGGACGGCCAGAATTCATACACTTCTTCGTGCGTGCGCTTGCCCGTATAAGGCGGGCACGCCGGCAGACCGCTCGCATCATCGATCACCACCGGACGATGCACATTGCTCACGCGGATCGGCGACTTGCCTGGAATAAACCACGTCCAACCCTTCTCTGGACACCATTGATTCGGCAGCTCGCCGCTGGCAAGGCAGATCTGCACGCGTTTGACGTTACCCGGCCTGGGCCGGAATGGCTCGGCAAGCTGCGGACGTTCGGCTTCAAGCCCATCGACGATCTGGAAAAACAGCGGCGCAGCTGCATCCACGCCAACGAATGCCTGATTGCTCGTGCTGTCGAAATTGCCCACCCAGACGATCAGCACATAAGGACCAAACACGCCTGCGGTCCACGCATCGCGAAACGCCCATGACGTGCCAGTCTTCCAGTACACCGGCAAATGCGATGGCTGCGCCCCGGTGGTTTCGTCCGGCCGCAGATGCTGACGCAGCATATCCATGACCATGAAGCTCGCCTCGTCGCTCAGCATGCGCGTACCCGGTACCTGAGGATCGCTGGCGAGCAGGCGCAGCGGTTTCAGTTCGCCGCGATTGGCGAGCATCGCATAGAGGCCGGCCAGATCCTGCATGGTCACCTCGCCACCGCCGAGCACCAGCGCGAGCCCATAGTGCTGCTCGCTCGCCAGATGCCCAATGCCGGCCTGCTGCAGGAACTGATACAGATCGGGCTGATGCAATTGCGACGCCACCCAAACCGCCGGAATATTGCGGCTGCGGTTCAGTGCATCGGTAGCGGTAATCGGCCCGAGGAAATGGCCGTCGAAATTCTCCGGCGTGTACGGGCCGAACGAGGACGGCACGTCGCGCAGCACGGTCTGCGGATGCAGCACGCCCTGGTCGAAACCGAGTGCATAGATAAACGGTTTAAGCGTCGACCCCGGCGAGCGCCGCGCCAACGTTCCGTTCACCTGACCTTGTATCGAGCGGTTGAAATAATCAGCCGAACCAACCATCGCCTTGATGCCCATGTCGCGCGTATCCACCAGCATGGCGGACGCGTTGCGAATCCCGATCCCGTTGTTACGTGCAACGTAGCGGGTAATCTGCCGCTCGAGGATGTGCTGCAGATCCAGGTCGATCGTCGTCCGCAGACGCGATTCGTGATCTTCGCCGTCGATCTGTCGCGCCGCCAGCAGTTGCTCCACCGCATGCGGCGCCTCGAACGGCAGGCGCGACAACGGCCGGATATTCAATGGCAACGCAAACAGCGGTTTGAGCGAAGCATCCTGCGGATGGCCCGCCAGCCAACGCGCGTACAGGCGGTTGCGTGAAGTCGTGAGCTGCGGGTTGATCACGCCATCGGCACCCGCCGGCCCTCGCGTCGGCACACGCGGCAAACGGCGCGCCGGGTCCTGCGGAATCACTGCCAGCGTCAATGCTTCCGGCAAGCTCAACGCGCCCACCGACTTGTTGAAATACGCGATGCTGGCCGCGCCGGCCCCCTCGACGTTTCGGCCATACGGCGCATCGTTCAGATACGCCTCGAGAATCTGCTGCTTCGAATAGAACAGCTCGAGCTGGATCGCGCGCCCCACCTGCTTCAGCTTGCCCCATGGCGTGCGCGTATTCAGTTGCCATAGCGAGCGCGCCAGTTGCATGGTGATGGTCGAGCCACCCTGCGGGTTGCCGTGCCGCACGTAGGTCACCCACGCGCCGCGCGCGAGGCCGTACGGATTGAAACCGGGGTGCCAGCGATACCAGCGGTCTTCGTGCAACAGCACTGCGTCAACCAGTTGCGGCGACATATCCTTGAGCGGCACCCACAGGCGATAGCGATCGTCGCTCGCCAGCGTCAAACGCAACAGGCGGCCGTGATCGTCGTAGAAGGCAGTGGAGGACGGTTTCCATCCCTGCAGCGAAGGATGCGGCCAGAGACGGCAACCCGCCAGCACGCCCACGACGAGCAGCGCGCCGACCAGCCAGTTCTGCCAGCGGTGCAGCCAGCGGCCACACGCATGCAGCAAGGAACGAAGTAAAGACACGATGATGAGATTCGCAGAAAGCTGGAACAGCGTCGCTTGCCGGGCCACACGTCATCGGCTTTAGCTTCAGACGTGTGGCCGCGGGATTACGGTGTGCGTACCACCGTTAGCGTAGCGCCTCCTGGCGAACGGGCCTGGATCCGGCGATCGTACATCGACTCGCCGAAAGCCGGCGGCACGATGAAGGTGCCGGCATTGCTGGCCTTGATGCGATATACGAACTCCTTGACGTCCGGCGTCGCGGTTCCGTAGATCACGACGCGGTCTTCGCGGATATCCGCGTACTCGGGCTGCCAGGTCGAGCTCGACAGACCGATCGGCGAGCGGTACGGCGCAGCCTTCGCGTCGCTGCTGTCACTGTTATTGTCGCCGTTGTTGTTGTCGCTATCGCTGCTGTTGTTATCGCCCTGGTTGGCCTGATCGCCTTGATCCCCCTGGCTGGACTGATCGCCCTGACCGCTCTGCGCGTTGCTGTCGTCCGTCTGGCTGTCCGCAGCAGGCGGAGGCTCGATGACCGGCTCAAAACCGCCCGGCAGCAGATCGACAATCGCCACGTTACCCACGCCCTCGTCGCCCGTCGCGCGAATCTTCACGTGAACCTCGATCTCCTCGCCCAGTGTGATCTTGTCGAGCGGTTTGCCGTTGGTATCGGTGTAGTCGCGCACGATCTCGAGACCATTCTTGATCGCCTTGTCCGGCACGCCACGGTCGTAGCCCGTCTGACTGCTGACGCGCCACGCCGGCAAGCTGCTACCGTTGACGAAACGCAGCTTCGTAGCCGCCGCACTCCAGCTACCCGATTGCAACAGGTTGCCCTGCAGCGTCGAGATCGCCTTGACGCTGCCGTCGGCGTGGACCTCGTCGATCACCAGCTTGTCGACACCGGTTGCGTTCAAACTGCCGTACGCATCGAGCGCGAGCACCGTCATGGACGACGACAACGTATTGAACTGATTGCGCGCCAGCGGCCCGGCGATGTTCTCCATCACCTGCGGCGAGAGCCCCTTCGCCCGGTCAGGGAAGTACTTCGACAGGAGATACAGCACGCTCGCATCGCGTGTCAGCGGATCGGTGTAGTAACCATACTCGAACTTTGCGGGATCCTGCTTGCGTTCCAGTTCGCGCTGCGGACCTGCGATCAGCGTGTTCGCCTCCTTGTCCTGCTTGAGCAGTTCGTAGGACGCAGCCAGCCACGCAGCAGCAAGATCGTTCTTCCAGTCGTTCGGGAACGCTTCCTGCAAACGTTTCTGCACCGCTGCCAGATCGTTGGTCGTCACATTCCCCTGGCGGGTCAGCAAGTAGACCGCATAGGCACGCTGGCGCAGCAAGTCGAGCGTATCCAGACTATCGTCGCTCGCGAGCTGATGCAGATACTGGTTGCCTGCGTCGAGCACGTCGCCCGGCACTGCGACACCCCGATCGCGCGCCTCCAGCAGGAAGTGCATCGCGTACGCCGATATAAACGGCTCAGCATCTGGTGTCGCTGACCACAGTCCAAACCCGCCTTGACTGTTTTGACGCGTACGCAGCACGTCGAGCGCTTGCGCCAGCGCCTGGTCGTTGGTGACTTGCGGGTCGCCGTTAGCGGGTTGCAGCGCGTGTGTCAGTGCTGGTACCGACGGCCACTTCGACGCAATCAGCCGCGGCATCGCCGCGCTAACGATCTGCTCGCTGCAGTAGTTCTGCACGTTGACGAGCCACGACGTCAAACCTTCCGACAACACCACCGGCACCGTAGAGATGCTCGCATCGCGCGATGCATACGCGTCGTACATCTTGCGCAAGCCTGGCAGATCCGCGTTGCTGTTAGCGCCGACGCGGGCAATATCGACCTGCGAACGATACGCGGCAGCCGGCCGCACAGACAGATCGAGACTCTGCGCCGCCGACTTGCCTGCGTAGCTCGCCGTAAAAGTGAGGTTGCCCGAGCCCAGCGTATCGGTCGCCTTAACGCGGAACAGCGCCACGCCCTCATGCATCTGCGCGAGGCTCAGGTTCTGCGATGCATTGCCGAGCACCTTCAACTGCGGACCGGTCTTCAGCGTCACCGTCACAGGTACCGGCTTGTCGCCGAGGCCCGTGAGATTGTTGGCCACACCCACGCTGACCTCGGCTTCGTCTCCCGGCGCCAGCATATTGGGCACGTTCGGCGACAGCACGAAGTCGCCGCGCACCGTGGTGGCCGCTTCAACAGTGCCCACCAGATCCGGCGATACCGACACCGCCATCACCCGCAGCTTGCCGTTGAAGTAATCGGGCACGGTATAGCTGACGTCCTTCTCGCCATCCACATCGACGATCCCCGACCAATACACCACCGGCTTGTCGCGTTTGCGCTTGAACGGGTTGAGCTGACTGCCGATAGCATCGTCCGCATCGCCGCCGGGCGCCGCCATCGCCACCAGCTTCTCGAAGTCCGGCAAGATCAGATCGAGAATCTGCGAGGTGCCCACTTCGAGCATGCGCTTGCGGAAGAAGAACTTGAGCGGATCCCCGAGCTTATAGCGGGCGACCTGCAGGATGCCTTCATCGACCGCAAACACCACGACCTTCGTAGGATGCGCCGCGTGCAGCTTGAACGTCGCCGTCTGTCCTGGCTTGACCAGCGGCGGCGCATCGAGCGTGAGCGCGTTACGGCGCGCGTCCATGTTCACCGAGAACGGCACGACGCCATAGCTCAGCGGGCTCATGAAGATCTCGTCCGACGACGGGTCGCGGATGTACTGCACGTTGATATAGCCGTTGCCCTCGAAGCCCGGCGGCACGGTGATATGTTGCACCGAGCTGGTGGTATCGGCATGGAACCACGCGTGCGCGTAGACCTTGTCGCGTTCGATCGTAATCAAACCGCTACCCGCATACGGCGCGCGAATCGCAATCTCCACTGGCTCGCCCTGGGCATAGTCATGCTTGCTCAGGTTGATCTGCAACTCTGCATTGCGGTCCAGCGAACGCGACACGTTCGCGTCGCCCGCCACCGAATATTCGACGCGATTCACTTCCGTTCGATCAGCACTCCGGATAATCAGCGCGTAGTTGCCCGGCTTGTCGGTCGGCAGCGTGTAGTCGAGACCCGCGGCCGGAATCGTCAGCGGATTTTCGCTGATCGGCACTTCCTTCAGACGCGAGTCGTACTTGTAGACACCCGAATCCTGCTTGGTCAGCACCGATACATAGCGCCGCTCGACCAGTTGCGCCTTCAGGTCCTTCAGATCGATCGATTTGGCCTGCGGATTGATCGCGACCAGATGCACCGTACGCGGACTGCTGCGCTTCACGTAGGAGAGATCGTCGACCGACTTGTAGCCGACCAGCCAGTCGTCGCTAGACACAAGCGTCTGTACGTTCGCGGCCACGCTGCGGCCACCGTCCGCCTCATACGCTTTGGTCAGGAAATACAGCTGATAAGTCGCATCCGCGTATTTCTTGAGGTCGAGATCGAACTCGGCGTGTCCCTTGTCATCGGTCTTGCCGTCCTGCAGATTGGTGGTGTAACCCTCCTGGGCGCGTCGGACGTCGAAGAAATGATAGTCCTGCCAGCTGCGGAATTCCGGCCATACCGGACGCAGCGTCAACGAAGCCTCGACGCGCCGGTCAGCCGCCGGCGTGCCGAACAGATTCTGCGCGTCGACGATACCCTTCAACTGATCCGGCTTGACCCACCCTTCGGCCACCTGCGACGAGAGCTTGGCTTCGACCTTCATGCGGTCCGGCAGAAACTCCTTCACTTGCACCGTGGTCGAGCCGATCGGCTGATCCGTCGCCTTGCCATCCTTGACGATATACAGGTTCACCGTCCACGCGCCGGTCGGCGCCGTTTCGGAAGGCGTATACGCCAGCTCGCTAAAACCGGAGTTGTCGATGCTAATCGGCATGCGCTGAACCGTGATGCCGCGCGGATCGACGATCTCGGCCTGTAACGGCACGCCGGCCGGGCTACGCGCCCAGCTCGCCGCGCGTACGATCAGGCCGATATGGAACAGATCGCCCGGCCGGTAAATGCCGCGGTCCGAAAACAGATAGGCAGACAGTTGACCTTCGCTGGTCGGGTTGCGCTCGCCGCCCACGTCGAAGCGCGAGAAGTCGAGCTGGCGGTCCTGGCCGCCCACCGGCAGGAACGACAGGTCATCTTCCTTCTTCACGACGTATAGCGTCGGCCGCTTCTCGTGGTCCAGTCCCTTGAAGGTCGGGAAGTGCACCATGCCATCCGCGGTGGTGTCCTGGGTGTACAGCGTCTGACCATTGAGCGCCAGCACCGACACCGTCGCACCAGCGACCGGTTGCCCGGTGTGGATCGACTGCACGAAGACATCCTGGCTTCCGTCGAGCGCGCGCTTGACGAGCATGCCGAGATCCGTGACCACGATCATGCGCGTATCGGTCGGCGACTGGTCGTCGCCGTTGCTGCTGTCGTCGCTCGAGTCGCTGTTGGCGTCGCCGTTGTCATTGCCGGAGTCGTCACTCGAACTGGCGTCGCCGCTGGAATCTTGACTCTTTTCCTTGGCGGCTTTTTCAGCCGCCTTCTTCTCGGCGACCGGATCGTAGGCTGACAGATGCAGCAGGAACACGCCGCGCTTGCCGTCCTTCAGATATTGACCGAGGTCCACTCCTTCGTAATGCGCCTGACCCGGACCGGCCTTCGGAAACGCCCGCTTCTCCTCGAAGCGATCGACGATATGGTCCTCGCTGAAGTTGTAGCCGAGTTCCGGCTTGGTATAGGTACCTTGATTGAAGCTCACCAGATGCTGCAACTGGTCCGGCAATACGCGACCGATCTCCACCTTCATGCCGGGCAAATTGCGTGACACCACGGAAATCCGTTTGCTGCCGCTCAGCGACAACAGCGAGCCATCCGCCATGAAGTGCAACAGCTTCGGATAGTCGGGCACCGTGAAGGCCTGAACCGAAGGCTTGCCGAGCATGTAACCGCCGAACGACTTCAGCCCGGAAGCAATCCGCACATAGACGCGCTGTCCCGGGTCGGCGTGGAACTTGAAGCTTTGCAGTTCCGCGAATTCGTTTTCCGTCGGCACCAGTTCGAGTTTGAGCGGCTGCGACTGACGCAATACACTCTCGCTCACGTCCGCGGGGTCCCACTCATACGGCGGATCGTCGTCCTTCTGGTCCACGTCCGGCTTGCGTTTGGGTAGCACCCAGGCCTTGATCACGCCGCTCATATCGCTGCCGCGCACGGCGCCGCTGAGTTCGGTGACGAGGACCTGCTCCGGCTCGTAGCGGTCGTTGTCGACCAGCGTCGGAGTCACACTGTTGACGGCGAGACTGTAAAGACCCGGCACCCGCACCACCGACTTCAAAGGGTCTTTGGTGCCCCCACCGCCGCGCGAGCTGCGCACGCCGCTATCGAGCGTGAGTTGCACCGCGCCGTCGTCGCGCGGCAGGTCGAGCGGCTGCGAGTGCACCCACGCGTTCAGTTTGGCCGTGTCGTAGATCACGGTGAATTTGAGCGGCGTGTTGAACTTGCCGTCGCTACCGGCGAGCGCCAGCGAGATGCGCTTTTCGAATTGCGCCGTGTCGACCGGGTAGTTGAAGCTCACCGGCATGATGGTCTTTTTCGCCGCCGCGTTTTGCGGATCCTGATAGAACTCGGCGGCACCCGCCTTGGCGATGAACGGTGCGATGTCGAAGGCCAGATGGTCGTCGGCCATCAGCACGTGCGGGGCGAAAGCCTGCTTGATATCGAACGCCAGTTCGATATGCGCACCAACCGGCCAGTCCGCCGCGGGCACGAAACGCAGTGTGCGATCGTCTGCCCAGCTCCACTCGCCCTTCAGCGCCGGCGTCATGGTGATGCCTTTGGTGACTGTCTTGCCGACCAGTTCGATCGGCGCGGCCGAGCGCGAGAAGTCCACTTCCAGCGGATGAATCGTAATCTTGGGCGTGCCATCCGCCTGCACATAATCCGTGACAGCGGGCACCTTGGCCTGGAAGGTAATCCGTTCTGGTTCAGGGGCTTTCGGACGATGCGAATACCAATGCCAGCCGGCCGCTGCCGCGACCACCAGCACGATGGCGCCGAGCAAGCCGCCGGCGAAGTGCCGGGGGCGGCGGCGGATCGCGGCGCCCGTGGCCGGCGCCCATGCGGGAGCCGACCACGAGACACTGCCGAAGACCGGCCGCGTAATCTTCGCGATAAGGCGGAACAGGCCGCGCACCAGACGCAGCGGCAGAACGAACAGAAATCGCAGAATATCCATGCTTCCCTCATCAAGGATAAGCTTGCGGCTTCTTATCCCCGTTTCCTCTTGCTTTTGTTAGCGCTAGTTTTATTGCTGCTCGATTCGTGCTCGTGCTGCCGGTGCCTGACGCGGACGCGGTAGAAGCAACTTCAGCCGGTTATTCGCCCAGCTTCGCGTCGACGCATCCCGTGCTGCTGCATTCACGTTCACGCTCGCGCAGAAAGGCAATGCGCTGCTGCGTCATGTCCGTTGCGCACTCGAGATTGACGAAGTAGCCCTCGTCCTTTTCAAGGCTGCATCGGGCATCGCGCTGGCTGAGCCATGCGAGTTGTCCGTGCTTGAGCGTCGCCTGTTCCGCCGGGTGCAAGGCCTGCTTCACGCGGTCGTATTCCTGGTTCAGGTCGCGGTCGGACTGGGAGAACTGCGTGCTCGAGCAATACACCTGGTCAAATGCATTGCGGGGCTTGGCGCAACCGGCTGCGTGAGCCGCCATCGAAAATGCAGCCAGCAGTAACGGCAAAACGATTTTTTTCATGCTCAATGCATCCTTTAGATTAAAACGAAGGTTTTTTTATCATTAACGGGTACAGCCGAAAACCGGCGCTTCTTCGTCGCGTCCCATAAATCTATTCCAGCTGCATTAATGGCTTTCATGGACACACCAATCACCTCCGCGTATTGCAGCGGGTGCGCAGGTTTCAATATCCAGTTGCCAGTTTCTAACGCAAATCTCCCGGGCAGATTATTCACTAAAGCGCGGCACCTGGGATAGAGCCACTTTCAATATTGATTGTGACGACCGCAATCGTTAAACCAAAAAACCACAATAAAGCGCGGGTAGGGCAGAGCTCACGTGCAGATGAGTCAAACCCATCGCCTGATATCCGGCGCCGTGAATTCGATGCATGAAGCCTGTGCTTTTGCTTCTTCCCGGACACGAACCGCCTGGAAGCCGACCGTGGGTTCTAAAAGCGCCCCGTCCAACAGAGCTATCATGTGGCACTCCACAGGCCCGGATCCCCTATGCTGACAGTCCATCATCTGAACAACTCCCGCTCGCAACGAGTCCTGTGGCTGCTTGAAGAGCTCGGCGTGCCGTACGAGATCAAACGCTACGAGCGCGACCCCAAGACCATGCTGGCGCCGCCCGAATTGCGCGCGGTCCACCCGCTCGGCAAGTCGCCGGTTATCACCGATGAAGGCCTCACGATCGCCGAATCGGGCGCTATCATCGAGTATCTGGTGGACCGTTACGGCCAGGGCCGCTTCGCACCGGCAGTTGGCACGCCTGAGCGTTTGCGCTATACATACTGGCTGCACTACGCGGAAGGATCGGTGATGCCGCCTCTGCTGCTCAAGCTGGTGGCAACGCGGATCGGCAGCGCACCGATGCCGTTCTTCGCCAAGCCGATTGCCCGCAAGATCGCCTCGACGCTGCAATCGAGCTTCGTCGATCCGCAGATCAAGCTGCACCTTGGCTATATCAACGACGCACTCACGCCGACCGGCTGGTTCGTCGGCAACGAGTTCAGCGCCGCAGACGTGCAGATGAGCTTCCCGCTCGAAGCCGGCGCCGCGCGCGGCGGAGTTGACAACATTGCCGCGATTCGCGGTTTTCTGGACCGCATCCACGCGCGGCCGGCGTATCAGCGTGCGCTGGAACGTGGCGGCAAATATGACCTGCTGAGTTGAGCGCCCCCGCCGGCGCGAACGCTCGCCGACGGACGCTGCAACCCGACTACGGAGACACACCGCATGACCCATAACATCGACGCGCGCAAACGCTGGCTGGCCCTGATGGTCCTGTGCCTCGGCGTGCTGATGATCGTGCTCGACTCGACGATCGTGAACGTCGCGCTGCCGTCGATCGCCGCGGATCTCGGCTTCTCCGAGACCTCGCTGGTTTGGGTCGTCAACGCCTATATGCTGACGTTCGGCGGCTTCCTGCTGCTCGGCGGCAGGCTGGGCGACCTGTACGGCCATCGCAAGCTGTTTCTGGGCGGCATCACTCTCTTCACCGTGGCGTCGCTCGCCTGCGGCATGGCGAATTCGCAGGTGCTGCTGGTTTGTGCGCGCGCGGTGCAGGGCTTCGGTGGTGCGGTCGTGTCGGCTGTTTCGCTGTCGTTGATCATGAATCTGTTCACCGAACCGGGCGAGCGCGCCAAGGCGATGGGGGTTTATGGCTTCGTGTGTGCCGGTGGCGGCAGCATCGGCGTGCTGGCAGGCGGTCTTCTGACCAACCTCTTGAGCTGGCATTGGATCTTCCTGGTCAATCTGCCGATCGGCATCGCCGTTTACGCCATGTGTATCGCGCTGTTGCCCAATGGCCGCGGCAGCGCGCACGGCGAACGACTCGACGTAGCAGGCGCGGCGACGATTACCGTTTCGCTGATGCTCGCTGTGTACGCGATCGTCAATGGCAACGAAGCGGGATGGCTGTCGCTGCAGACCATCGGCATGCTGGTCGCCGCGCTGGCGCTGCTGCTCCTGTTCCTGCGCATCGAAGCGCGCGTGCAGCATCCGCTGATGCCGCTTGGTCTGTTCAAGCTGCGCAACGTCGCCGTGGCGAATGTCGTCGGCGTGCTGTGGGCGGC
Organism: Paraburkholderia sp. GAS82; assembly: GCF_050436285.1. Lineage (NCBI taxonomy): Bacteria > Pseudomonadati > Pseudomonadota > Betaproteobacteria > Burkholderiales > Burkholderiaceae > Paraburkholderia > Paraburkholderia sp. GAS82. The sequence continues at coordinate 734,358 of NZ_JBNDLX010000002.1, read as the reverse complement.
GGCGATGTTCGCATGGTTCTTTATCTCGGCGCTTTATCTGCAGCGCGTGCTCGGTTACCGGCCCATGCAGGTCGGGCTCGCTTTCCTGCCTGCCAACCTCATCATGGCGCTGTTTTCGCTTGGCTTGTCCGCGCGGCTCGTGATGCGTTTCGGCTTGCGCTTGCCGCTCGGCGTCGGCTTGCTGCTGGCCGCCGCTGGACTTGCGTGCTTCGCACGGGCGCCGGTTGACGGCAGCTTTATACTCGACGTGTTGCCCGGCATGACACTGCTTGGGCTCGGCGCAGGTATCGCGTTCAACCCGGTTTTGCTGGCAGCGATGAGCGACGTGGAGCCGAGCGAATCCGGTCTCGCGTCGGGCATTGTCAATACCGCGTTCATGATGGGCGGTGCCGTGGGTCTCGCGGTGCTCGCGAGCGTTGCCGCGGCGCGCACGGATGCGCTGCAGGCATCTCAAGGAACGGTGGCCGCACTGAACAGCGGCTACCACCTCGCCTTTCTGACCGGAGCGGTTTTTGCAGCAGTGGCGGCGCTGTTCGGCGCTTCGTTGCTACGCGCCAACGGGCAACAGAACAACGCTCATGCGGAGGCGGCTGCCGAGTGACGAAATCCCGGCTGCACCCGCCTGGATATCCGCAGTGAGCCCTGCTATTTCGCGGGCGGCGTGCCTGCGTGTCGCAAACGCTCAACACCTTCGGCAATTGCAAGCACCACCTGTTGCCCGTCCCGTTCGCGGATGCTGATCGTCTGGTCGCGTTCGTCGCGCGGCCCGACTGCGACGAAGATCGGCACCTGCATTTCGCGCGCGTCGTAGATCTTCTTTTCGAGCCGTTCCGGCCGGTCGTCGAGGACAACTCTCACGCCGGCCTCCTCAAGCGCCCGCACGACCTGCGAAGCATACGCGGCGCTTGCATCGTTGATCGTCGCTACCGCAACCTGGTCCGGTGCCAGCCACATAGGCAGCCGGCCTTCGTGATGCTCGAGCAGCAGGCCAATGAAACGCTCCATACTGCCGAGCACCGCGTGATGGATCATCACGGGACGCTCGCGTTCGTTGCGCTCGTTGACATAGAGCGCATCGAGCCGCTCCGGCAGGACGAAGTCGAGTTGAACCGTGCCGCATTGCCAGCTACGCTCGCGGCTATCGATCAGATGGAATTCCAGTTTGGGGCCGTAAAACGCCCCCTCTCCCTCGCGCACCTCGAACTGGAGTCCAGCCGCGAAAGCGGCTTGCGCAAGCGCTGCTTCGGCTCGATCCCATACTTCATCCGAGCCCGCACGCACATCGGGACGCGTCGCCAGCGCCACTGAAAATGCAGGGAATCCGAGGTCAGCATAGACGTGCCGCAACAGATCGCAAAAGCGTCCGACTTCAGCTTCGATTTGCGCTTCCATACAGAACACGTGGGCATCGTCCTGCACGAATGCGCGCGTACGCTTGAGCCCTTCCAGCGAGCCGGAGGGTTCATCGCGATGACAGGCGCCAAACTCACTATAACGTACCGGCAACTCGCGGTACGAACGCACGCGCTGATTGAACACCTGCACGTGACAAGGGCAGCTCATCGGTTTGAGACAGAGCGCACGCGCTTCGGAGGCGCTTTCTTCACCGCCCGTTTCGTGTCCTTCGGAGAACGAATACATGTTCGAGCCGAATTTTTCCCAATGCCCGCTGCGTTCCCACAACGAGCGGGCGAGCAGTTGCGGCGTGCGGATTTCGCGGAAACCCGCGCGCCGCATTCGCTGGCGAATGTAGTCCTCCAGCACGCGGTATAACTCCCAACCGCGCGGATGCCAGAAGACCATGCCGGGGCCTTCCTCCTGTTGGTGGAAAAGGTCCAGCCTGTTGCCCAATACACGATGATCGAGGTCGTTCACAGTACGCTCCGTTTGATGTGAGCCATCGACGGAAGGCCGTAAACGCCAAGAGCCCCGTCCGTCTCCGGCGGGGCCCTTGGGGGTTTGCAGCAGCTTGTTGCTCTAGCGCGCGCAACCTCCAGACGACCCGCCCATGAGGGTGGTCGTCGTGGTGGTGACAGGCGCGAAGGAGAACGAAAAGAGGTCCATGAGTCGACAATAAACGATCTGTTGGTGAAACGTCAATCGACACTTTCGGAATTGCTTGCCGCCCCGCTTATCGCAGGCTCCACTTCAAACGCCTCGCCGGTGGCGAAAAAAGTCCCGCCTGCCACGTAGTGACAGGTGCGCAGATCCGGATCGTCACCGAAATGCCAGCGGTTCTTCGAATAGACACGGCTATCGGCGTACGCCGCCACCACTTCGCCGATAATCAGATCGTGGCGCTGGCTGTCGTCGGGAATCACCTTGCATTCCATCCACGTGATGCAGCCGGCTAGCATCGGCACGTCGATGCGCTCACCCGGAAACGTCTCCAGACCGAATGCAGCGAACTTGTCGAGATCGTTGCCTGGCGTCGAACCGACCGCAAGCGTTTGCCGGGCGAATCCGCGGCTCGGCAGTTGCAGGCCGAACACGCCGCTCGCTTCGATCAGTTGCCGCGTGAGCGTGCGGCTGTCGACCACCACTACGATTTTCGGCGGATTGAAATCGAGCGGCATGGCCCACGACGCCGCCATGACGTTCGTACGTCCGGCGTGCGCGCTGGTGATCACGGTGACTGGACCGTGATTCAGTAACTGGGTCGCCCGCGATAGTTCAACTGCTTCTCTCGTGCCTTTCATATCTGCCTTCATCGTGCGAACAGTTCATCGGTTCGTGCGGCGTGTCTGCGTATCGAATCCGAGCCAGATGGCATTCTAGCCAAGACGTGGGTCGCCCGTGTCCAGCGGCGCCACAACGTTTCGATACGCATCGAAGCGTGCGGCCTCCGCGAGCCCCTATGATGGAAACATCGCAGCCACTAGGTTGCATGGGATCGGAGTCGCGCGCTAAAGCGCCGGCGCCGATCGACAGGAGATCGACCATGTGTGCCCAACCGAATATCGCGTCCACCGCCTTCCTGATCGCCGACCCAGCCCGCGCCAGCATGCTGATGGCGCTGGTCGACGGACGGGCACTGCCCGCCGGCGAGCTCGCCTATGCGGCCGGCGTGACCGCGCAGACCGCCAGCACGCATCTGGCGAAGCTGCTGGCCGGGGGACTCGTCGAAGTGGAAGCGCAGGGCCGACACCGCTATTACCGGCTCGGCGGGTCGCACGTGGCATTGCTGCTGGAAAACCTCGCGTCGATCACGCCGCCGAGCCGCCCTCGTATCAAGCCGCTCAGCGCGGACGCCAGGAAGTTGCGCTTTGCACGCTGCTGTTACGATCATCTGGCCGGACAACTCGGCGTTGCGGTCACTCAGGCGTTGGAGCGGCGCGGTGTGATCGTAGCGGCAACCGACAAGCAGTTCGAGGTCAGCCCCGCTGGAATGGACTGGTTCGCCCGGATGGGGTTGAACGTGCCTGATTTGCAACCCACGCGCCGAGGTCTCGCGCGCCAGTGCCTGGACTGGTCGGAGCGGCAGCATCATCTGGCTGGGCCGCTCGGCGTGCAATGGATGAAGCTGCTGTGCGCGAAGGGCTGGTTGCGGCGGGTCAAGGCAACGCGTGCGGTACAGGTGACGCCGCAAGGCTGGGCGTGGCTAAAAGACGAATTGGGTATCGAAGGAAGGCTGGGGGAACTCGCCGTCGACGACAGACGTGTGGAGGTCGTGCCCGAAGCGTAGACACGATGAAAGTTGAGTGACGCGGTGCGTCACCGGTTTGCTGTCGAGATGCGCCATCGCAATCCGTGGATGGCGCATCACGGCCGCACGTGAATTAGCTCTTCTCGCCGTGCTCAGGTTCCAGCGGTTTGTGCTGCTCCCCACCAAGCCCCGGAAAGAACGCATTCCACGCCGCGCGAACGCCTTCGGCTGCGGTTGCCTCGGCGCTGAACGACTCGCTTTCGCCGGAGCGGGCCGGATCGGAGGAAAGCCCTCTCCAATGCGTGAATACGAGCAGCGGCTTTTCGCTCCACTCGCTCTCGCCGAACTTCGCAAACGCCGTATCGCCGCTCACTAGCTGAACCTCGTACCAGCCGTCACGGACGGGCGTATAACGGTCCAGCGGAAACCACGCGGTCGGTCGAATATCCATCATGTCCTCTCTGAATGAACGAAGGTTCGTCACGAGAGAACATAAGGCATTCTTCATGCCCGAGGCAATGCCGAATACGGCCAGTGAGGTGTGAGTCCGGTGGGATAAGCGGTGGCATGGACATCGCAAAGCCGGGACAGCGTGCAGGCGAGCTTCAAGCGTTCTGAGATCGCGTAAAGACAACGCGCCGAGCGTTTCAACAAAAGTAAAACTTACACGACGCGAGGCCGTGGGCATGCTCGCGCGTTCACGCGTTCAGGTCTTTAGGTCTCCAGGTCTTCGCACCTGCAACACGCCGTCTCGGACGCACCGTGCCCGCCACCTCGCTTGCACATCGCGCCAGCGAACGGACCGCCGTCTCAATCTGCTCCGCCGACGTATTCCCATAGCCGATCACAAGCCCGTTGTCTTCGTCTTGCGGCTGTAACGTGAACCCGGAAAGCGCACGCGCGCTAATCTGTTGCTGCTGCGCAAGATCGACGACCGCGCGATCCGATATGTGCGGCGGCAGTCTGAGCGTCAGATGCATGCCGCAATTGCCGCCGAGAACCTGCGCCGGTTCGAAGTGCGTAGCCAGCGCCTCGCGCAACGCCTGTTGCCGCTCACGGTAAAGCCGCCGCATCCGCCCCAGATGGCGGCCAAATTCGCCGCTTTCGATAAAGTTCGCCAACGCCCACTGCTCAAGCCGATGACCGCCGCGCAGCATTTCCTGCAACGGTGTGCGCGTCTGCGCCACCATGCTGCGCGGTAGCACGACAAAGCCGATCCGCAGCGCCGGAAACATCGTCTTGCTGAACGACCCGACATACAAAACCGGCGCGTCGGGCACGAGCCCCTGCATGCTGGCGATCGGCTCGCCGGTGTGACGGAACTCGCCGTCGTAGTCATCCTCGATCAGCCAGGCGCCCGCACGCCGCGCCTGCGCGATCAGTTCGAGCCGCCGCGCCACCGAGAGCACGGCGCCCGTCGGATACTGATGCGCAGGCGACGTATAAATCAGTCTGGGTGGGCTGACGCGCCACGCATCCGCCGGCACGTCCATGCCTTCCTGATCGACACGGATCGGCACGGTTTTCAGATCACCCAGGTTGAAGGCCGCTTTGGCGCCGCGATAGCCGGGATCTTCGACCCATGCGATATCGCCGGGATTGGTGAGCAGCCTCACACACAGGTTCAACGCTTCCTGCGCGCCCTCGGTGATAACCACCTGAGAGCCGTCGCAACTGACGCCACGCGCCACGCGCAGATGCGCGGCAATGGCGTCGCGCAAGGCCGGCTCGCCGGCGGGGTCGCCGTAGCCGAGCAAATGCGGCAACGCACGCTCCATGGCGCGCTCGAGCGAACGGCGCCAGGCACCTAGCGGAAAGCGATCGAGCGCCGGGGTGCCCGGCATCAAAACAGCCATCCCGCCCGGATGCGGCCGGAGCGCGGCGAACGGCTCGAGCCGCGCCGCGTAGGCAACCTCGGCGGTCGCCATATCCGGGCGCGCGTCGACGCGCGATGCAGGGCTGGATAGCGGATTCACGCGCGTGCCCTTGCGATCGGCGAGCACATAGCCCTCTGCGACCAGATGGTCGTACGCGATCAGCACCGTGTTGCGCGAGACGCCGAGTTCTGCCGCGAGCAGCCTCGACGACGGCAACAAGGCGCCTGCCGGCAGCCGCCCGGCCAGAATCGCCTGCTGCAGACGCCCGATCAACTGCTTCTGCAGCGGCACAGGCTTGCCGGCCGGCGTGACGGCGTCATGCGCCAACGGCCCTATGATTTCGATCATCGTGTATCGACCTACCCTGTGGACCTATCAAATACTGCTATCGTGGATCTTTTTAACATACCACGTTTGCCGTATTGTCTCTCCTGAATGCAAGCAAGCCAGGAGAAAAAAGTGGAACCACGCCTCAACGAATACAAGCAGCCAATCGGCTTTGACTTACCAGACTGGAAGGGCGCTCAGCTACCCGGGCGTGAGCCGCTCGTCGGACGCTATTGCCGGATCGAGCGGGTGGATGTGGAGCGGCATGTCGAAGACCTCTACGAAGCCTATAGCACCGCCACGGACGGTCGCGACTGGACCTATCTGGCCGTGGGGCCGTTCCAGAGCCTCGAAGCGTATCGCGAACACCTGACGAAGGCCGCGACGCTGGCCGATCCGATGCACCATGCAGTGATCGATCTCGCAACCGGCAAGGCCGTCGGCACATTAGCCTTGATGCGCATCGACGCGCCCAATGGCGTGATCGAAGTCGGCCACGTCACCTACTCGCCGCGTCTGAAGAGAACCCGTATCGCCAGCGACGCGATGGCGCTGTTGATGACCTACGTGTTCGAGGACCTTGGCTACCGGCGTTTCGAATGGAAGTGCGATTCGCTCAACGCACCATCGCGAGCAGCGGCGCTACGGTACGGCTTCAAGTTCGAAGGAATCTTCCGCCAGGCGATCGTCACCCGTGGACGCAATCGCGATACCGCTTGGTTTTCCGTCATCGACAGTGAATATCCGGCGGTACGCGAGGGTTTCGCGCAATGGCTCGAGCAGAGCAATTTCGACGCCGAGGGTAATCAGCGCGAAAAGCTTGCGGATCTGATTGCACGGCGGCGAGCGGTAGCGGGCGAGGCGGGCGCCTGAGTTCGGTGCGTCGAGGCTCGAGCCCTGACGCACGCGTCTCAGGCGGCCCCTGCGGCGCGACGTAGATGGATCTGCGGTTTGCCCTTGTAGGTTCCGCGGGTCCACTCCACGTAGCCGCACTTCTGCGCCACACGCAGGGACGGCGCGTTCTCCGGCGCGATAATGCAGGCGGTGTCGGCGGCGGGCCATTTTGCATCGGCCCACTTCAGGGCCGCGCGCACGCCTTCGGTCGCATAGCCATGCCCCTGTGCGACGGGCGTCAGCGCCCAGCCGACTTCGGGCATGCCGCCGAGCGACGGCTCGGTCTGCCGCTCGAAATTGGCAAAACCAATTTCTCCGATGAACGTGCCACTCACTTTGTCGCGCACCGCCCAGTACCCGAAGCCCAGCATCGTCCAATGTCCCACATAGCGCAGCAGACGCGACCAGGTCTCCTCGCGGGTGGACGGCTGGCCGCCGATAAAGCGCGTCACCTCGGGATCGGACCACATCGCGAAGCTATCGTCGAAATCCGCGCGGACGTGGGGACGCATGATCAGGCGATCGGTCTCGAGGAGCGTGCTTAACTCGGTCATAGGGAGGAGGAAGAAGGTTGAGGGGTGGATGGGATGATCGCAGATTTTGGGCATAAAATGGTCCGCGCGATCCGCTCTGACCTGCATGAGCGCACGCCCGCAAGAAGCATAAGCGCCCACTCGGAGCACAGCGCATGAAGCTTCGACTCAGATACCTGTCCGCCGTTTTCATCAACTTCGCGCTGCCGTGGCTCGCTTACCGCCTCGCCCATCCGCATTGGGGGCAAGCGGGTGCCCTGCTCGCTTCGGCCTTGCCGCTCATCGCGTGGATGACCTGGGACCTGGTACGTCACCGTCATTTCGACGCCTTGAGCAGCATCGTTCTGATCGGCATCCTGCTGTCGCTGGCGACGGTCACTGTGACTGGCGTTCCGCAAGAGCTGACGATTGAAGAGCCGATGGTGTCGGGCATGATCGGCGTCGCCTTTCTTGTTTCGCTGTTGCTGCCGCGTCCGATCGTGTTCTACCTGGCGCGATCCACCATGGCTCGCGAGAGTATGCAAAACGCGAGCGAATTCGAACGGGACTGGCGGGAGAGTCCCACACTGGCCTCGAGAGTCCGCGTCATGACGCTGGTGTGGGGTATCGGTCTTGTAGCGGAGAACGTGATACGCACGTCGATTGTTTGGGACGCCGAGAGTAGTCCTCATGCGGCGCTGGTGTCGAATGTCGTGCGCTACAGTTTTTATGGCGCCCTTATGTTGTGGACGTTCTGGTATCGACGACGTATCAAGCAGGATGCCGAACGTTTGGTCAGTGGGCCGCACAATGCGTCGCACAGCACTAACGTCCCTCGCTAAGCCAGCTCCAAAAACCGCACCAGACACGGATTCCGGTTCGCCGGCGACCACACCAGCACCTGCTCAATCATCGGCGCATCCGCCAGCGGCCGGAACACCACACCCGCAAGCTGCGCTTTACGCATCGACGCAGGCACCAGCGCAACGCCGACGCCTTCGTCGACAAGACTGAGCACGGTCTGCTGCAATTGCACTTCGAAACGGATGTCGGGCTCGAAACCACCTGAGCGGCAATGCTCGAGAATGGTGGCCCGCAACGTAGGCGCCACCTCCTCCGAGGCCAACACGAACGGCTCGCCCGCCAGTTGCCCAATTTTCAACTGCCGCGCCCGGGCACGCGGATGCGCGCGCGACAGTGCCACGCAGAGCGGTTCACGGACAATCGTGCGCGCCTCGAGCCCCCTGTTCGGCACGCTCGGAAACATGATCGCCGCGTCGATCTGGCCGGCCAGCACCTGTGCCGCCAGATCGTTCGACACCACCTCGCGCAGATTCAGCGTCACCTCCGGATACGCAGCACCGAAGGTCCGCGCGTAGCCCGGCACCACGCTATACGCCGCGCACATTGTGAAGCCAATCGCCAGCGTGCCGGCATCGCCATGCGCGGCGGCCTGCGCATTGCGCGCGGCCTGTTCAATCGCGCTGAGAATGGCCTTGGCATCCACATAGAAGCGCTCGCCCGCCGCCGTCAGCGTGACGCTGCGCGGACTGCGCTCGATCAACGTAACGCCCAAACTCGCCTCGAGCGCCGCCAGTTGGCGGCTCAACGGCGGTTGCGACAGATTGAGCCGTGCCGCAGCCCGGCCAAAATGGCGGGTCTCGGCAAGCGTCACGAAATAGCGCAGCGGTTTGACGTCGATCACGATGCAAAAAAGGTATTGTTGAACGCCTAAAACGGTATTTGATTGTATCAACCCGAACCACTACTCTGGCGCATTGTCTTTTCCAGCCGCCAGCCTGCCACACCGATGTTATCGACCCTTGAGATCCTGCTTCCCGTATTTGGCCTGATTTTCGCGGGGTTCGTGTGCCGCAAGCGGGGCCTGCTGGGCCCCACGGCGGCGTCGGAGCTGAACCGTTTTGTCGTCTGGCTCGCCTTGCCTGCGCTGCTGTTCGACATCATGGCGCACGCTACCTGGCATCAGCTTTATCAGCCGGCGTTTGTCGCCACCTTCGCGCTCTCCTGTTCCGTCGTATTCGTGCTGATTCTCGTGGTCCGTCTGCTGAGTGGCCGGCCGCTCGCCGATGCCAGCGTCGATGCCATTGCAGGATCGTATCCGAACACCGGCTACATTGGCTTTCCGCTGTGCCTGATCGCATTCGGACAAGCCAGCCAGACGCCGACCACGATCGCCACGATCCTCGTCGCCTGCGTGTTGTTTGCGATCGCGATCGTCCTGATTGAAGTGGGACTGCAGACCGAACGCGCGCCACATCGGCTGGCGTTCAAGGTAGTGCGGTCCTTGGCGCGCAATCCGCTGATCGTGTCGCCGATCGTCGGCGTGCTGGTCGCCAGCGTTCACGTGACGTTGCCGCAAAGCGCGGAGACATTCCTGAAGCTGCTGGGCGGTGCGGCAAGCCCCTGCGCGCTGGTCAGCCTCGGATTGTTCCTTGCTGAAAAACGGACGCCTGCAGACAGGTCCTCCGCACCCTCGACGTCGAACCACGTCGCGTCCTGGGCACTGACGGGCGCCAAATTGCTGCTGCAACCGGCTTTGACGTGGTGGCTGGCCGCGCGCGTGTTCGCGCTATCGCCCATGCTGGTGGAGATGTCGGTCGTGCTGGCCGCGCTGCCCACAGGCACCGGGCCGTTCATGCTCGCGGAGTTTTATCGGCGGGAGGCGCACATCACGTCACGGACAATACTTCTCTCGACGCTAGGCTCACTCGTGACGCTGTCCCTGCTGTTGCTGTATATGCCGCGCGGCTGATCCATCCATCAGGACTTCTTGACTTCGTGGCCCCGGCCGGCTGCAGCTGTCGTCCTCGTAGTCGAAGACAGCGCGCTGACCAGGCCGACGTGCGCCTCACCGGAAGACTCGGCAATCTGCCAGGCAAACAATCCCGGTACAAAGATCAGCAGATCGCGAATCCGCCGCGCGCCCGCGAGTGCGAGGCAGGTTGAAGGATCGAGACCAAGTGCGCCGCCGATCAGGATGAAACCGCCTTCCTGCACCCCTAGGCCTCCGGGCACAAAAAAGGCCGCACTGCTAACCGCCTGGATCAGCGATTCGATCACTATCGCCTCGACAAAGCTCACCTGCGCGCCAAGAAAATGCAGCGCGAGCCAGATCTCCAGCGCGGTCAATACGCACTGCAACGGTTGCCAGAAGAAGAGGTAACGCAGCACCACGCCACGGCGGCGCCAGATCAGTTTGATCGACTGATCGATCTGCGCTGACTGACCGACGAGCGCGGCCAGCTTGCCGCTGGTTGCGCGGTTGAGCACACGGGTGATGCGTTCGAACGGGCTTGCATGCTGCACCAGCGAAAACAGCACCAGTAGCGGTGTGAGCGCGACAATGCCCCATGCCAGATCGGCCGCAAGACGTAGCGTGCCGGATGCCGCATGCGCGAACAGAAAGCCGATGCCCACCATCGTGAACATCAACTGGCTGATCAGCGTGAGTTGCATGTCGACGACGAGACTCGCCGCCGCGGTCGAGCCACGCAAGCCACGCCGCCGCATCATGCGGAACGACACCACCTCGCCGCCGATGCGCGCCACCGGCAACATGCTGTTGACCGATTCGCGGATCCAGACCAGCTGCAACATGCCCGCAACGCTCGGGCGGTTTGCGCCGCGGATCAGGCTTTGCCAGTCGCGCGCGTTCGCAAGCATCGGCAGGACATGGGCCAGCCCCGCCAGCACCAACCCGGCGCCTGCGGCACGCATCAGCCCAAGCACTGCGCCGGGGTTGTCATGCAGAACTAACCACAGCGACGCAAGCAGTCCCGCCAGCGCGGCAATACGGCCAAGATGCTTCATCACGTAGCCGCTATGCGCGGCTCGTCGAGCGCCAGTCCCACGCAACCTTTCAAAGAAATCCGCATTACCTTGACTCGTCCTGAACCGGCGACAGCAAACCATCGCCGTCCACCTTGAAACTGAAGCCTCGCCAGATCACCCGTGTCGAGAAGAAGCTCGCCACGAAGATCAAAAACGATACGATATCCCAGAACGGTAGTAGCCACAGATCGCGATGCGCTTGCCGCAATGCGTGATCGGACTGGATTTTAAGCGCAAGGCGCGCGAGCAGCGCCACCGCAGCAAGCGGCCATGCCCATGCTGCACCGCCAGAAAACGCCACGGTCAGCCAGGCAAACGCTAGCGGATGAATCAGTGCCGAGCCAAGGTGCCCAATCGGATCGATGATGCGAATTGTTCGGCTCCAGCGCAGTTCGTGCGCAATCAGCTTGGCGGCACTGCTTTCCACACAGGCATGCGACACAGTGAATGGCGGAATCACGACTTTTTCGCCGATCATCCGCACTGCTTCGCCGATCGCATGATCTTCCGCGAGATGATGCACGAACTGCGCGAAGCCGCCGATCTTCTCGAGCGTCTCGCGCCGCATGGCTATGGTCTGTCCGAAGCACGGCCGCGCCATTCCAAACGCCAGGCCCGTCACGACGCTAGGCAGGAACTGGTAGTTGGTGGCTTTCGCCGAAAGACGCGGCCAAAAGCCCGGATCCGGTTGACCACGATAGACACAGGTGACCAGTCCCACACCAGGTTTCTGCAACTCGCCGATTACATTGCGCAGATAACTCGGGCCAACGCTCACGTCGCTGTCCGCAAAGACCAACACATCATGCTGCGCCTCCGGCAGCATGTTGAGGATGTTGCTCATCTTGCGGTTTGGCCCATACAGGCGCGCATCGGCCACAACCGTTATGTGCGCTTCGGGATGCAGCAAACGCAGTTGTTCTACGGTCTGCAGCGCAGGATCTTCCGAGTCGTGCACGCCGAACAGGAATTGCAGCTGACCCGGATAGTCCTGATGGCAGAAGCTCGACAGGTTGCTGAGCAAGGTCCACTCGTCGCCATGTAATGGCTTGACGATGGTGACCGGCGGAAAGCTGGTGGGTTGCGAAGGAGTACGAGCAAAGAAACGTCGGATCAACGCGCCGGCCAGCAGCGTGTACACAATACCGAACACAGCACCCATGCCACACAGCAGCGCCAGCGCGGAGAGCATCAGATGCACTGCGCGCCCGGGCCCTTCGAAATCGACAAGCCCGATCGCAAGCAGCACGGCAATCGGACACACAAGCCAGGCGAGGCGTTTCATGCCTGGTCCCTCCGCGCGGAACGACGGAAGAGGCACATGCCCGTTATGCTTCGTGAGCGCGCAGGAAGCGGAAAAACTCCACGCCTTCGCGCAGACGCCGCTTCATCATGTCCCAGCTCAGCAGCATCTCGCGCACGATCTCCCAGATCTTCGAGGGCCGGAAATAGAAGCGCTTGTAGAAGCTCTCGACGTGGTGATAGATCTCTTCGCGTGACAGATGCGGATAGCCGATTGCCGCGAGCTGCACCCCTTCCTTGCTCACCAGGTTGATGACCTTGTTCTCCTGCAGCCAGCCGTTTTCTACGGCCTGGTTGTAGAGCGTCGTGCCCGGATAGGGTGCCGCGAGCGACACCTGGATCGTGTGCGGGTTGATTTCCTTCGCGTACTCGATCGTCTTTTCGATCGTCTCCTGCGTCTCGCCCGGCAGCCCCAGGATAAAAGTGCCGTGAATCTTGATGTCCAGCTTGCGGCAGTCTTCGCTGAAGCGTCGTGCGATATCCGTACGCAGGCCCTTCTTGATGTTCAGCAGGATCTGGTCGTCGCCCGATTCATAGCCCACCAGCAGCAGACGCAGGCCGTTTTCCTTCATGATCTTCAGCGTCGCATACGGCACGTTCGCTTTCGCGTTGCAGGACCATGTCACGCCGAGCTTGCCCAGCCCGCGTGCGATCTCTTCGACGCGTGGCTTGAAGTCGGTGAAGGTGTCGTCGTCGAACATGATCTCCTTGACTTCGGGCATGTTGTCACGGATCCACTTCACTTCTTCCAGCACGTTCTCTACCGAGCGCGTGCGGTAGCGGTGACCGCCCACCGTTTGCGGCCACAGGCAGAACGTGCATTTCGAGCGGCAGCCGCGGCCCGTGTAGATCGACACGTACGGATGCTTCAGATAGCCGATGAAGTAGTTATCAATCTTCAGGTCACGCTTGTAGACGGGCGCCACGAACGGCAGCTCATCCATGTTCTCGAGGATCGGGCGCGCCTCGTTGTGCTCGATCGAGCCGTCCGCAGCGCGATAGCTCAAACCCTGGATCTGCGCGAGCGGTTTGCCCGCCGCCACTTCCTGGCAGGTGAAATCGAATTCTTCACGGCAGACGAAATCGATCGCTTCGCTTGCGGTCAGCGAGTTGTGCGGATCGACGGCTACTTTCGCACCCACCATGCCGATCATCACCGACGCTTTGCGCTTCTTCAGATCCTGCGCAAACATCGCATCCGTAGGAAACGACGGCGTGCTCGTATGAATGATGACGAGCTCATACTGCTGCGCGATATCGAGCGAAGCCTCCACCGAAAGACCATCCGCCGGCGCGTCGAGCACGCGGCTATCCGGCACCAGCGCCGCGGGCTGCGCGAGCCATGTCGGATACCAGAACGAACGGATCTCACGCTTCGCCTGATAGCGCGATCCCGCACCGCCATCGAAACCGTCATACGACGGGGCCTGCAAAAACAGCGTCTTCATGAATGCTCCGGCCAGCTCCATCGAGCTTGATAGCGTAGGGAATGGCAATTAGTTATTGACGCCGTGCGCGGAATTCGTCCCGCACTTAAGGGGATTCCGTCACACGCGTCTCTGGACGCGTTCGACCTTAACCCGCCGCAATACTCCGATCAACCAGGTATCGTCTCCCAAACGATCTTTTTAAAATACGCTGCCGTATTTGCAGGCAAGTCGTATGCAAAACGTAAATGAACCGGCGCCAACACACAGAAACGAAAGCGGACGTAATATCAGGTTCAAAGGCAGAAGTGCCTTCTTTGATTATGAGAGCCTTGCATGGAGATTTTGTGAAATGAGCGAAAGCACTCTCGGTATGCTGACCCGCTACAACCGCTGGGCCAACCAGCGCATCTTCGACGCAGTCGCCGCGCTGCCGGACGATGAAGCACTCAAGCGTCGCGAAACGGTGTTTGGCAACATCGTCCATACGTTGAGCCATTGCTATGTCGTCGGCGAAATCTTTCGTGCCCACCTCGAAGGGCGGGAGCACGGTTTCTCGAGCCGCAATTTCAGCGAACCCATGCCGCTAGCGAAGTTGCGCGAAATGCAGCAGGAAATTGACAACTGGTATATCGCGCGCAGCGACGCCTTCACGCCGCACGACGCGGAGGAAACGGTGCACTTCAGGTTCGTGGGTGGCGGCGAAGGCGCCATGACGCGTAGTGAGATGGTGCTGCATGTCGTCAATCACACGACATATCACCGGGGATTTGTCGCGGATATGTTTTGTCAGATTCCGGTCAAGGCGCCTGTTACCGATCTGCCCGTTTACGCACGCGAAGAGCGCGCGGCGCGCGCTCTCCAACAGCCTGGCTGATCAGTTCGGGACCCAGTGCCCGTGCACCCATACCCAGTGGTCGCCTTCCCAGCGGTAATGACCCTTCATCCAGTGATAGCCGGGCGCGGGCGCGGCCGGCATCACTTCGACCAGCGGCGCAGGTTCGGGTGGCCGCGCCGGCTCAACGACACATGCGCTAAGTAATGAAGCGCACACGCAAGAAAGCAAGGCAGCAGTGAAGGTCGATCGTTTTGTCATATAACTCTCCCGTTTTTAGAACTGCAACTACACATCCGTGGCATAGACGTCGCGCTAGCTACGGATCAAACCTGTCATGGGCTGCGTGGAGCCCGCTTGCGCAAAAAGGGCCGCCGCGGTTCGATGCGGATCGAGGCCGAGACTTTCGCTCGCAGCACCCGCGATCACCGCATCGAGTCCGGTCGTGGGTCTGAGATCGCGTCCCTGATACAGCTCGTTGGGTTTCAGTCCCGGCCAGTCGGCGATCACCCGTCCACCGTTCACGGCGCCGCCCACCACCATCGCGACCGATCCTTGTCCATGGTCCGTGCCCCCCGTGCCGTTGGCGGCAGCGGTGCGGCCAAACTCAGTAGCCACCAGCACCGTCGTCTTGCCCCACAGCGGGCCGAGACCGTCGCGCAAGGAAGCGAGCATCGTGTCGAGCGCCTTCAACTGATTCGCGAGACGCGGGTTCTGCGCGCTGTGCGTGTCCCAGCCGCCCGTTTCGATCATCGCAATGCGTGGGCCGTCGTCGCGTGACAGAAAACTCGCGGCGAGTTTGCCAAGGCTGGCGGGGTCCTGACGCGCTCCGGCGTCGCCAGCGAGGCCGCGCGCCGTCATGGCGGATTCCCATAACGGCCTGAGTTGCGCGTCCTGGTTGTAAAGGTCCGATACCCGCATGAGCAGATCGTCGGGCGCCTGCGGTAAACCCGAGGGTGCGTACGATGTCACGTCGGCCTTGCCGCGCAGTGCCATCGGCACGGTCGGCGCAAACGCGATGGCGTTTTCGTGCGTGGCGGGCATCATCGCAACCAGACGGTTGAGCCAACCGTCCTTCACCTGGTACGCCGAAGTGCCGCCCGTCTCCAGCACGTTCTGACCGTCGAAATGCGAGCGATCGCGATACGGCGAGGCCACTGCATGCACGAACAGCGCCTGGCCCGATGCGTACATCTTCGCGGTTTCGGCGAGCGAAGGATGCAGCGCGAACGTGCCATTGAGTTTGGTCGCCGTGGCCGGATCGATGGCGAGCGCGCCACGCAAGCTCGCATACGAAGGCTCGGCGTACGGCACCACGATGTTCAGGCCATCGGCGGCACCTCGCTGGATCACGAAGACGAAGCGGCGGTCCGTTTCGACCCTGGCGAAGGCCATGTGCGGCGAGACGAGAATCGCGCCGGCACCGGCTGCGGCGAAGTTGAGAAACTGGCGACGGGACATCATGGCGTTCATCTCCGTTGAAAATCGGGCGACACGAGCAGCAGCGCTATCGCCGTCGAAGCGCTCTCAGCGCGTGACACTGCAGTCGCGGTCGGCGCACTGATGGAGCCGACCAGTAAGGTCTGTCCGAGAGTGCGAGGGTCGAGCTGGTCGCCAACACGCGCAGCGAAGCGTTGGGCGACTTCGACGCGGCGCACCAGCGCATCGGGCGCGGCCCAGCTCGCGGCGATATCGTCGTAGCCGGCGGGCGACCCTGGTCGCCAGACCGGCTCGCCGAGTTGCGTGAGAAGCGGCGCGCCCTGCAGGTTGCCGACGTCTTGCCAGCCGAGGCCGCGCATCGAAGATATGGTCCATTCCCACGGCGTTTTGAATTTCACCGCCACCGGAGACCAGGCCTCCGGCGAATCGATCAACGCGCGATAGACCGTGGGCAGGTCGCCACCGCTGCGCTCGAACGCATTGGCGAGCCGTTCGGTAACCGCGGGTGGTGGGTTGTCCGAAACAAAATGACGTGCCAGCTTGCTCGCGATATGTTGCGCGGTAGCGGGCGACGCTGCGAAGTCATGCAGGACCGCCAGCGCCTGATCCTCGCCCTGCTGATCGTAACGGCGCCCCAGGATGGTCCGCGAGCCGGGCTCATGCAATTGCTCGCGAAACACAAAACTGCCGGGCGCGGCGCCATTTGGCTGCGGCCCCCTCACGCCGGCTACACTCCAGCCGGTCAGTGCGCGTGCAAACTCCGTCACGTCGGCTTGCGTATAACCGCTGCGCACGCCCAGCGTATGCAGCTCCATGATTTCGCGTGCGAGGTTCTCATTGAGACCGCGCTTGTTGTCGGGATTGCGTTGCTCCGCACGCATCGCCGCCATGCTGTCGGGACCGACCGAGCGCGTCTGATCGAGAAAGATCTGCATCGCAGGATGCTGCTCTACCGCTACCAGCATGTCGTCGAAGCGGCCCAGCACGTGCGGGCGGATTGCTTCCATTTCGAACGCGCCAGCCAGCGCCGCGACTTGCGGCTTTTCAGTGGACACCGCGAAATGATTCGCCCAGAAATGGACGAGCCGGTCGATGAACGGTGTGGAACTCGTCAGCGCGCTATTGACGCGCACATTCACCGCCGTACGGTAAACATCGCGGATTTCAGCGCGCATCGCCTTGTTCGCGGCCTGCTTTGCGGCTTGCTTGTCTGCAGGATTGACGGTCGCATCAGAAGCGGGACCGGCATTCGCGTTGGCATTCGCATTCTGCATGCGCTGCTCGCCCAACTGGGTCGCGAGCGCGACCGCACCCGGCTGGCCCGCCCATGCCGCGGGCAGAGGCTGATATTGATCGAATTGCGAAAGCAGCCATCGCTTCGGATCGGCGGGCGGCGTGTCTTCCGGGCGAGCGCCGAGACCGAAGCGGTTCAACGCAATTGCCGCGGCATTGTCGTTGGGTGACGGAATCATGCGCGCTCCTTCGAACGTTGCGTACCTTCTTTAAACGTTCGGCGCCGCGGTTTCCGTCGCTACTGGCGGAAGTTTTTATTCGAGCGAGACGAAGATCGTCTCGCTCATTGATTCGGTGGCCGCTTTTCCTTTGGTGGCGGAGGTGGCGGTTCACGCCAGTTGCCCGCCTGCTTCAGGCCTTCGGCAAACTTCACGCGCTCGTCGGGCGTGAGCGTTGTCGCAAAGTCGGCCACGCTGCTTTCGACTTCGGTACGTTGCGCGATATCGGCTGCGCGCGTGCGCTGTAACGCGGCGTCGAGCGCGGTGCGGTCGAATTGCGGCGCGGCCAGCAGCGCCAGCACTTCATGACGCCCTTCGCGGGCTTCGCGCGCGTAGTCCTTAGCGTCACGGCGCGCCTCCTTCAGTCCATCGAGGAACTGCTTCTGACGCTCGGACGAAAGCCCATCCGTCGCGAAGCGCAGCGCCGTACGTTGCTGCGGCGCCTTGGCGACGTTGTCGTGCGTGGTGAACCATTCGTACGCACCGCCCGCAATGCCGCCCAGCAGAAAGACGTTGACCACGAACGAGCCAGCCAGCAAAAGCTTCCATGTACGATCAGTCATTCGCCGCTCCAGTCGGCGCCTGAACCGTCGAAGCTCGAGGCCAGATAGGACGGCGAATCATGCGTCTGCGGCGGCTGGCCAGTCATGACAAAAAACGACACCGCAAAGGCACCTGCCAGCCCACCTGCGAGCCCGATACCGGCAAACGCAGCACCCTGCCACCAGAGCCGCACGCGATGCTTCGCCGGGCGCCGGTTGGGCGCCACCGCAACAACTCGCTCGATCAATGCGCGCTCCGGCGGCGCGACCGTATGGTCTGCGAGCCATGCATCGAGGTTGGCCGATTCGGCCAGCACGGCATCGGCCTCGATCCGGTGAAGATCGGCCCAGCTTTCGGCCGCCGCGCGCTCCTTATCCGGCCAGCGGCGCGGATCGGCGCCGTAAGCGTCGACGATGGTACGAAATCTCTCAGGTGTCATGGCAGATCCTTGCTAAAGCCACTGTCGGCCAGTTGTGCGCGCAGATTGCGACGCGCACGCGCGAGCAAACTTTCGAGGGCATCGACGGTAATACCCATCAAGGCGGCAGCTTCGATATTCGATAGCTCCTGGTAGTAATTGAGCACCAGGGCTTCGCGCTGCCTTACCGGCAGCGCAGCAAGCGCCGTACGCACACGTTCGTCGCGCACACGGGCTTCAAGTTGCATGTCAGGCATGGGTTGGGGATCGGCTTCGTCCGGCAGATCGGCGACGGGGTCTTCGCGCCGCCCTCGCAAGCGGTCGTAACAGAGGTTCAGCGCCACGCGATGAATCCACGTGTCGAACCGGGCCTCGCCCTCTTTCCAGTGCGGCGCCTGCTTCCAGATCCGCACAAAGGCCTCTTGTGCTACGTCTTCCGCTTCCATACGGTCTCCCAACATGCGCGTCGCGAGCGCGAGCAAACGCGGCAGCTTACGCGACACGAGCGTGCGCACCGCTGCCGGATCCTGCTTGCCGACCCGTGCGACGAGGTCCGCGTCGGGATCGCGTTCGCTCAAGGCGCGCGGTCCCGTGATATCCACGGCATGCGCGGCGGCGTGAGCCGCGGTTGCCGTTGCACCCGGACATATCGTGTCGCGACACGAGCGTTTCTCACTTGCCGTTGCTCCGAGAGGGGGCGCTTTGCGCCTGTTTCAGGCTTGTTATCAACCTTCTGTCGCATCTGGTTCAGGACTGGGTGACCCGGTCCTGAAGCTCGTCAATCGCGACGACCGAGTCCTCAATATACGACGACGGCAGGATGGTAATACGCCGGCCGCGCCGGCACTACGATGCAACCGGTCAGCGTTGCCGCCGCCAGTGCCAGAATCAAAAGCGTTTTCATAAAACTCTGCTGGTTTGGGTAGAGCGCCGGGGCCGCGAAGCGAGCGGCGCTTGCAAGCGCGCCCCGCGGCGTCCGGCAACAGGAATCAGAAGGCTAGCCCTGGCGGCTTACGCCCAGTGACCTTCCACCCACAGCCAGTTCGGGCCACGCTGTGCCCAATGGCCCGGCACCCAGTGATAACCGACCCGGACCGGCTGCCAGTGACCTGCTATCCACACGTATCGGCCGTGGTCCCAGCGCCAGTGTCCGTGATCCCAGACATAGCCATCGCGCGGTGCGGGCACGACTTCGACGCGCGGTGCTGGCGGGGCGACGACGATCGCTTGCGCGAAGGCGGCGGAGGCCGACAGCGTCACCGTGGCGGCGACCAGCAGGCGTGTGAGGGTTCTGGATTTCATGTAAGGCTCCCGTAGGTTTAAGGAAAGCGGATTGGCTCCGTTTTGTCTTAAACGCGGCTGCGGGGGAAATCCGTCGCGGGTTGACGCGCTTTTGTGAAAAAGCCCGCCGAAGCGGGCTTTTACTTCAGTCGAGCCATGGCCGAAGAATAGACGGCGCTACGCTCCCGCTTTCCTACTGCCACTACGATCACAGTGACTTTGCTATCGACGACGCGATACACCAGTCGATATCCCGAGGCGGTCAATTTGATCTTGTAGCAATCAGGAAGCGTACCAAGACGCGCCGATTCGACACGTGGATTTGCCAACCTCTCAGCCAGTTTGCGCTTGAACTGCTCACGCACCGTGCTGTCCAGCTTCTTCCACTCTTTAAGAGCGACTTCTAAAAACTGCAGGTCATAGGTCTTCAAGTCGCACGCTCACAGCTTTTTCGCCGCTTCGCGCCCTGACGATTTCTGCCAGCTCGATATCTTCAAGTCTGTTGCAGATCGCTTCCCACTCTTGAGCCGGGATCAGATACGCGACCGGTTTGTTACGGTTCAGCACCGCGATCGGACCGTCTGCTTGCTCAATTGCTGCGGTCGGGTTGACCTTGAGCTCGCTGATACCGATTGAGGCGCGGGCAAGAATGCTTTCCATGGTGATTCCTCAAGCGCTACAGGCCAAATCGCGTGGATTAAAAGACCTTATGTAAGCATAAATAATAGGTCTTTTATTTGGTCTCGTCAACCGCTCTATGTGCATCCAATCTTCGGCGCCGACCCCGTCTGCCCCCTTCTACACGCACCAAACCGCTCGCGGCGTTATGCTTATGCGCCTGATCCCACAAAGCCATTCCGACCTGACGACGCCGTGTCCCAAGCCCGCCCTCCTGAACTTCCCGAAGACGACGACGCTCACTCGCTCGCCCGGCGTTACCCGCGCGGGCTGCACATCGAGCCCCACTCGCACACCTGGGCACAGGTGCTGTACGCGGTGGCCGGGGTGATGTGGGTCGAAGTCGGCCGCGAGGCGCTGGTGGTGCCACCGCAACGCGCTGTCTGGCTACCCGCCGGCACCGTGCACTCGATCCATATGATGAGCGAGGTCGAGATGCGCAATATCTATCTGCACAAGCGCAACGTCCAGCACCTCAGCAAACAGTGCGACGTCTTCGAAATCAACGGTTTGCTGCGCGAGCTGATCACAACCATCGCCGAATACGAACACAACCACGCACGCGACAACGCGTATATGGAAACGGCCTACAAGCTCGCCATGCTGGAACTGGGGCACGCGCCCCGCTCTTCGCTGCGCATTCCGCTCCCTGACGCGTCGGATCGCCGGCTCGACGCGCTGTGCCGCGCGGTGATCGACAATCCCTCGATTGCGGTCAGCTTCGAACAGCACGCCGCCTCGGTCGGCGCCAGCGTGCGGACGCTCGCGCGGCTGTTTACGCGCGAACTCGGCATCGGCTTTTCCGAATGGCGGCGTCAGGTGCAACTAGCCGTGGCCGTCTCCGGGCTGGCGGAAGGCCGCTCGGTCAGCAGCATCGCACGCTCGCTCGGTTATCTGCCCAGCAGCTTCAGCGATATGTTCCGCCGTGAACTCGGCGCCCCACCCACCGAATTCGATCCACAGGAAACGCTCAGCACGGGGCGCGAGGAATCGCGCGCGCCCGCCGGCGGCTAAACAGCGAAGCGTACGCAGCAGGACCAGGTGGGAGCCGTCGCGGAATTGCGTCGTGACCGGTTCGGGCAGAGCCCAACCAGCAGTTTCAGCCCTGTCCGAAACTCGAAAGTCCTTGTCTCAACAAGGCCATCGCGGACACCTAGAATGGCTTCAACGCTGCACCACGCGGCCCAATCCACTCAGGAGAGTTTCGATGAAAACCATTCAGTTCAAGTCGTTTGGCAGCCCCGATGTACTGGAATACGTCGAGGTCCCGACACCGAAAGCCGATGCCGAAAACGCCGTTGTGCAGATCAAAAGCGCCTCGGTGAATCCGAGCGACGTGAAGAACGTTTCCGGCCACTTCGAGCACACCGTTTTGCCGCGCACGCCGGGCCGCGACTTCAGCGGCGTGGTCGTGGACGGTCCTGCGGAATGGATCGGCGCCGACGTGTGGGGCACCGGCGGCGACATCGGTTTTACGCGTGACGGTACGCATTCCGAGTTCATCAAGATTCCGCTTGCCGCGTTGTCGCGCAAGCCGAAAACGCTGAGTCACGAACAGGCCGCCGCGATTGGCGTGAACTTCGTGGTCGCATGGCTCGGCACGGTGGAATATGCACAACTGAAGGCCGGCGAGACGATTGCTGTGATCGGCGCCAGCGGCGGCGTAGGCGGCGCAGTGGTGCAGATCGCCAAATCGCGCGGTTGCCGCGTGATTGGTGTCGACCGTCATGCGCCGCTGCCGGATTCGCCGGCGGGTCGTCTGATCGACGAGTTCGTGCAAATCGACGAGCACGCGGCAGAGCGCGTCAAGGCCTTGACCAACGGTGGCGTGGATGTGGTCTACGACGCGGTCGGCGGCGTGGTGTTCGAAACCGCGTTGAGCCTCGTCAAGCGGCGTGGCCGGGTGGTCGAGATCAGCGCGACGGGCAAGCGCCGCGTCGAGTTCGACATGATCGACTTCTACCATAACGAGACTCAACTGCTCGGCGTCGACAGCGCCAAGCTGGGGGTCGCCGAGTCGGCCCGCCTGATGACAGCGCTGGTCGAAGGCTTCGAGAGCGGTGCATTCCAGCCGCCGGCGATCGCGCAGCGCTTCCCACTCGAGCATACCCGCGAGGCGTATGAGGCGGTCACCGCGGGCACCCGTGGGCGCGTCGTCATCACGATGTGAGTCCGATTCGGGCGGTGGGTCCGGATACCCGCCGCCCGCCATGGTTAATGGCTAATTGGCTAATGGGTGATCCATCATGAAAGCGTATTTCGTTTCCCTCGTAGTGGGCCTTGTGGTCGGCCTGTTCTACAGCGTCGTCAACGTGAAATCTCCGGCGCCGCCCACCATCGCGCTGGTCGGACTTCTGGGCATGCTCGGCGGCGAGCATCTGATTCCGCTGCTGCGCACGCTGCTCGGTTTTAGCGTGAACTAGGGCTGCAGTAGCCCTGGCCGTCCAGTGGGCCGGGTGCGGACTATACTGATGCCCTTTGAGACGGCAAGTTGGCCCTCATGCATCTCAGTCCATACATCTTCCAATGAATACCAAGCGGCAATTCGACGATCTGCTGCTCGGCAGCATCGAGTTGTTCTGCGCCGCCGCGGAGCTGGCGAGTTTCACAGCCGCCGCGACGGCAGCCGGCGTCACGCCCGCGGCGGTCAGCCGCTCGGTGTCGCGTCTCGAGGAAAGGCTGGGCGTCCGGCTGTTCGTCCGTACAACCCGGCAAATCCGGCTGACCGAAGCCGGCCGTCTCTATTTCGAACAATGCAGCGGTGCACTCGCACAACTGGTGGACGCGGAACGTCTCGTCACCGGACAGCAAGCGACGCCATCCGGCTTGCTGCGCATCAGTATGCCCACGCCGTATGCGCACTATCGGGTGCTGCCTTTGCTGCCGCTGTTTCGCGAACGCTATCCGCTTGTGCGGGTCGACGCGCACATCAGCAACAGCAACATCGATTTCGCTGAGGACAGCTACGATCTGGCCATCCGCGGCCGCGCACCGGCCGACTCCAACCTGATCGCACGCAAACTCGAAGATGCCGAACTGGTCGTCGTGGCGACGCCGGCCTATCTTGCGCAAGCCGGTACGCCGCGCTCGATCGACGATCTGCAGCACCACGAATGCATCCAGTTCGACCTTCCCAGCACGGGCCGGCGCATTCCGTGGACGCTCGCCAAAGACGGCGATTTCGTCGATTTCAACACCGACAGCGGCTATACGATCGGCGGTGATGTCCTTGGCGGAGCGACGCTCGCGCGTCACGGCGCGGGCCTGTTTCAGACCTACCGCTTCGTGGTTGAGCGCGATCTGCGCGAAGGCAATCTCGTCGAGGTGATGCGGGACTTCGGCGGCGCCACGCGACCGTTCGTGCTTCTCTATCCGCATGGGCGGCTTCTGTCGGCCCGCGTGCGCTGCTTCGTGGAATTTCTGGTCGAGCAACTCGCTGATCGCAACGCCAAGCGACCCTCAACGCAAACACGCTAAGATTGAGCCTCGCGCGAGTGTGCACCTCGGCCAACGGGTGCTGGCTCGCGCAGGGCCGCGCAGATCGCTGCGCCGCTACGATTCTTCATAAAAACTCAATACGCTAGTCGCGGGAGTGTTGGATGTCTGATGAATATGAAGTGCATGGTCTGCACGATCATGCTGTAGAGCACGTTGGTGAGGGACATAGCGCTCACGCGGACGCCGATCCGTTCGCGAGCCGCATGGCAGTGATGACGGCCATTCTCGCGACCATAGGCGCGATCTACGCCTATCAGAGCGGCACCAGCGAAAATCTCGCGCTGTACTACAAGAACGAAGCGGCCATCAAGAAGACCGAGGCCGCCAATCAATGGTCGTACTACCAGGCAAAGGGCGAGAAAGAAAACCTCGCGGAACTGGGCGCTTCGTTGTCGACGCCGGGCAGCGACGCACATGCGAAGTTCGTCGCCGATGTCGACAAGTACAAGCAGCAGAAAGAGCCGATTCGCGCCAATGCCGAAGCGATCGAAAAGCAGGTCAACGATAACGACGCGCGCAGCGAAACGCTGATGCACGGTCATCACCGTTGGGCGCAGGCCACCACGCTGATCCAGATCTCGATCGCGCTGACCGCAATCACCTTGCTCACGCGCAAGAAGTGGTTGCGTAATCTTTCGATAGGCGTCGCCGCGGCCGGCCTTCTGTTTGGTGCGGCAGCGTTTCTGTCCATTTAAGCGGAGACCGAGCGAGCCCGTTCCAGCAAGAGCTCGCGCTCGCGCGCATTGCGCGTCATCGCGGCGGCACGCTCGAATTCCGCGCGTGCCTCCTCGCCTCTTCCAAGCTTAGCCAGCAAATCTGCGCGCACGCTAGGCAGCCAGTGGTAGTTCGCGAGCGCGGCATCAGCGGCCAGCAGGTCGACAATCTCGAGCGCCGCCGCCGGACCAAACGCCATACCGACGGCAACCGCCCGGTTCAACTCCACTACGGGTGACGGACTGATCTGCGCGAGTGCGTCGTACAAAGCGACGATCTGCACCCAATCGGTCTGATCAGCGGTATGCGCACGCGCATGACATGCGGCCAGCGCCGCCTGCAACGCATAGGGGCCGCTGGCGCCGCCGAGTGACTGGGCGCGCTCAAGCGCGGCGAAGCCGCGCCGGATCAGCAGCGTATCCCAGCGGCTGCGGTCCTGATCGAGCAGCAGCACGGGACGGCCCTGCGCGTCGACTCGCGCAGGCGTACGCGAAGCCTGAATTTCCATCAGCGCGACGAGGCCATGCACCTCGCTTTCGTCAGACACGAGGCCAGCCAGCACGCGCCCGAGCCGCAGCGCTTCCTCGCACAAGGCCGGACGCATCCAGTCGTCGCCGGCGGTGGCCGAATAGCCTTCGTTGAAAACCAGGTAAATCACTTCGAGCACCGACGCGAGCCGCGCAACCCGTGCATCCGTTTGCGGCACTTCGAACGGCACCTTGGCGGCAGTCAGCGTGCGTTTGGCGCGCACGATCCGTTGCGCGATGGTCGGCTCGGGCACGAGAAAGGCTCGCGCGATCTCGTCAGTCGTCAAACCGCCGAGCAGGCGCAGCGTGAGCGCCACGCGTGCATCGGTGGAAAGCACCGGATGACACGCCGTGAAGACGAGACGCAACAGATCGTCGCCGATGTCATCCTGGCGCGCGGCATCGAGCGCATCGACAAAGTCGGGCACGAGGTGGGCCTCCTGTGCGTCCAGGTCACGACCGAGCTCCTCGCGCTTGCGTGCGTGCAGCACTTCCTGGCGCAAGCGGTCGAGCGCGCGGTTTTTGGCAGTGGCCATCAACCAGGCTCCAGGATTGTCAGGCACACCGCGTTCGGGCCAGTGTTCGAGCGCAGCAACCAATGCATCCTGCGCCAGTTCCTCCGCGACGCTCACATCGCGCACCATGCGCGCAACGCAGGCGATAACCTTCGCGGACTCGATGCGCCACACCGCTTCGATCGCGCGATGGGTCGCCGCCGGGTTCACCGCCACTTCAGTTCACCGCTTTTCATTGCACGCTCGCATGCGTCCGAGAGGCTCAATGCGCAAGCTTTCCCATCGGGATCAATAGGCTTGTACATGATTCGGCATCCTGACAACATGGCCTAGCGCCGTCCCTCATCCAGTTCGCGAAAGCGGTCCACGGAAGGCCCCGGCTCGAAGTCGTCCCATTCGAACAGTTGCCGCACTTCGATCTCGCCGTCGGCGTCTTCTCCGAACGGTGCCGGAAAGCGGCGCGCCCATTCCATTGCCTCTTCGCGCGAGCGCACCTGAATTAGCGTATAGCCCGCCAACAGTTCCTTTGTTTCGGCGAACGGACCGTCAATTACGGTGCGCTTTCCCTGCGAATAATGGATACGCCAACCCTTCGACGTCGGCTGCAATCCGGTTGCGTCGAGTAACACGCCGGCCTTCGCCAGTTCCTCGTGATACGCGCCCATCACGGCCATCAGGGATTCGTCCGGCCTGGCGCCGGATTCGCTCATCGCGGTCGCTTTCACCATGATCATGAATCGCATTTCATCGCTCCTTGTCGTCGTGGATATCGAGCCTGCTTGAGTGCATGGGAGGCTCTTCATTCACACGACGCACGATTCATCGCTGAATCGACACGAATTTCGCTAACTGGGGAAAACCCTGGCGCCTACTACACTCCGCGCCGCGGCCAGTGCCCGGCACGCACCCCACCCCGCATCATTGATAGCAGGGACCCACCTCGCGAACTTCGACAGTGCACCATTGCGCGGCCGGACAGCCCGTCGCAATCGCCACCGCTTCTTCACGCGTATCGACATTGAGCAGCAGGAAACCGCCGACCATTTCCTTGGCCTCGGCGAAGGGTCCGTCAAGCAGCCTTGGCTGGCCGCCGCGCACCTCCACACGCACGGCATCTCGCGTGGACTTCAGCGATTCGCACGCGAGCAGCAAGCCGCGCTCGCGCAGATCGTCGGCGTAGTTCGACATACGCTCGTAGAGCACCTGCCCTTCCTGCTCGGTGCGTTCGTTACGCTGGTTAGTGGGTTCGACGATGAACAGCATGTAGGCCATGAGGAACTCCGATCGGTGGATATGCGCAGTCTTGCGCACGATTGGCGAAGGCAGTCTACAAGCGCCGCTGGATCGACGCAAACACGTCGAGATACTTCAGCCTTTGCTTAACGTCGCTTGCCCTAGAGCCGCAGTGCAAAACGCTGTTACGGCACGCGCCTTGCTGTCAAAGCAGGTATCAAGGCGTAAAACGAGGTTGAAAATGAAGATTCGATCCAGGTGGACAGGAATCCTGACTCTCGTGGTTTTAGCCTCCCTCGCGACCGGTTGCACACTAGGCGGCGCGGCGGCAGGCGGTGTAGTCGGCAACGAAGCGACCAATCACAGCACAGCGGGTACCGTGGGCGGCGCTGTAGTCGGCGGCGCGATCGGTTACGAGCTCGGGAAATAGGCCGGTAAGTTTGACACGCGGCGCGAGGCAGAGCACACTGCCTCGCGGCCCACGAGTGGGCCAAATACCTGACTCAAGCACCTTCAGCACATGACCCATTCAGTCGTACCCGCACGCGTCGTTCATAGCTGGCATGCTCACGTGTATTTCGATGGCGATCATCGCGACGTCGCATGGGCTCTGCGCGAACAGATTGAGGCGCGTTTCGCGAACCAACTGGAGTTGGGCCGTTTTCACGAGCGCCCGGTAGGACCGCATCCAAAATGGTCATATCAGCTTGCGTTTTCTCCCACGCAGTTTGCCGAGATCGTGGAATGGCTGACGCTCAATCACGGCGAGCTCGACGTTTTCCTGCACCCGAATACCGGCGACGATTTACGCGATCATCGTGACCGTGCCATGTGGATTGGTCATTCGCATCAGCTCAAGCTCGAAGTGTTCGGCAAGTGATCTGATCTTGCCGAGGCAGCGGGTACGCGAGTACTCGCGTCATTCGAAGAACTTCGCAAACCGCTCGACAGGCTCACGCTCGGTACTCAACTGGTTGACGAGCGCGTCCTGATCGGCCCAGCCGAGCGACATGCCGCAGACCAGTTGCTCTTCATCCGGTAGACCGAGATGGCTCGCGATCACGCGATGAAACGGCACGAACGCTGCCTGAGGGCACGTGTCGAGACCGTGTCCGCGTGCGGAGATCATGACGGCTTCGAGGAACATACCGTAGTCGAGCCAGCTACCCCGCTCGAGAATCCGGTCGATCGTGAAGAACAGTCCCACTGGCGCGCCGAAAAACGCATAGTTGCGCGCGTGCTGCGCATGCATTTTGTCTTTTTCGCCCTTTGCGATGCCTAGTAATCCGTACAGATCCCAGCCAATCTTGCGGCGGCGATCGATATACGGCGACACCCATTGACGCGGATAGTACCGGTAGTCTTCCTGATACAGGCTGTCGCGCTGCGGATCGTCGTACGCGGCGAGCAATGCCTGTGAAAGCCTTTCGAGCGCTTCACCCGTCACCACATAGACTTTCCACGGCTGCGTGTTGGTGCCTGAGGGCGCGCGGCTCGCCGCCTCGAGAATCGCTTCGATCTCTTCACGCGCAACCGGCGTCGGCAAAAACGCGCGGATCGAACGCCGCGACTTCAATACTGCATCGATCTCGTTGACCGTTTCGTTCATCGGGGTGTCATTCATGCGAATAGCATCTCCAATCATCTGCGCCACATGGGCCAGGATCTACGCGCCGGCTGGCACCCTGCTTCAAACTATTCTAGCCAACCCCGCCACGCCCTGCTGGTGAGGGGTAAAAACGCCCCAGCCCCGGCCCATAAGCCGCAGCCACCCGGCGCACGGCCGCCTCGAACATCCCTCACACGAAACCTTCAAGAATTGCGGAACGAGGCCGTTAATCCTTACATGCTCCAAAACTGGGCAATCCAACCGGTGCGATTCGTAACGACTGATCAACATGGGATTTCTCAATGCGCTGTTAGGACGCAAACCCTCACCGGATGCGTTCGCCGCCCTGTTCATTGAAGCCGTCCAACATCGGGGCTTCGATGCCTCGCTGAACTACAACGCCGACGAATTCCGGCTTGAGTACGGCGACAACGCGGTCTTTAACCTGCATCACGCATACCGCGCCTATTGCGGTAGCGACAGGGCATTCCGCGAGGCTGCGATGGAAGGGTTCGTCGCGACACTATGCGCGAGTCATCGAGCCGCCCCCGAACGCCTGTCCGAGGCGCGGGCAATGTTGCGGCCGCTGATCCGCGGCCGGGGTGTGCTCGAAGACGTACGCCTGCATCAGTTACGCACCAGCGGTAGGGAGGCCTCATTCGCACCCGCGTGGCGACCGTTCGGCGACGACTGTGCCGTCCTTCTTGCACTCGACTATCCCGAGTCCACCTCGACGCTTATGAGCGGACCCGTGGAATCGTGGGGCATTTCGCTCGATGACGCGCTCGCGATTGCGCGCGACAACCTGCGTGACATCACCACCGACTCGTTCGTCGAAGTGGCCCGCGGCGTATATCGCGGCAACTGGCGCGATGGCTACGATGCGAGCCGTGCGCTGCTTCCCGACCTGCTGCACCGCGCGCCGGTGCATGGCGTTCCTGTCTTTATGATCCCCACGCGCGACGTGCTGCTCGTCACCAGCGACAAGGACGACGGCGGCATCGCGCGCATGGTCGAGCTGAGCCGCGAAGCCGCGCACAGCGGCCGCCCTGTTTCGCCGTTCATGTACTGCTACCACGAAGGCCTGCGACGTTTTACGCCGCGCCAGGGCCACGTGGTACGCCGCCTCGCACAGCTGGTCTTGCGCTATCACAAGGAGGACTACGACTCGCAAAAGGCCGCGCTCGATCGTCTGCATAAGCAGGAAGGCAGCGACGTGTTCGTTGCGAACTATCTGCTCTATGGCACCAAGGACGATGCGGGGGAAATGTTCTCGGCCGCAACGTGGACCGCCGGCGTCGAATCCTTGTTGCCGCAGGCCGATCGGGTCGTGCTGGTGCGTCCCGAAACGGGCGAGACACGAATCGTCCCGTGGCAACAGATCACGCCGCTGGTGGGCAGCCTGCTCGAAGAAGAACCCATGTATCCGGCGCGCTACAGGACGCGCGGCTTTCCCGATCCGGGTCAGTTCTCATCGTTCGCGCGCAGCGAATCGTAGACATTCTCTTCTCCACGGACTCGTTCCGCCCTGGTACCCGCTTCACGCTGCCGAGCGGCGTGAACGGCGCATTGCTCTTTCCTGGCCTTACAAACCATCAACCTCTGGACCCGTCCCTCCGATAAACCGTTCGATCAGGCTCGTGATGACGAAGTGAGTTCGCTCTTCGATGTCACCGGCCCCTGCGCTATCCAACGTGTTTACCTGGAGGAAATGGACCATGTCGATCGATTCGTTCGGTATGACGATGGCGTCGCTGCCGACGCCCGCCGCGCCGCCCGCGTCGTCGGTGGAAGCCGTGCCCGCGAAGAAGCATTCCACTTCGACGGAATCGTCGGCGTCGACTTCGACCGCAAGCACCGACCCGCTGATGGCCGCGCTTCAGCAAACCCTGTCGCGGCTCGGCTACAACATGCCATCCGGCTCACTCACGACAGACGCCACCAGCGGTACGGACGCCGCTAGCGGCACAGACGGCGCCGATGGCACTACGACGATCACCGTCAGCGCGACCAGCAGCGACCCGGCCAGCACAGGCGCGCAATTCCTTGCCGCGCTCTATCAGGCGCTAGCGCTTCAACAGTCGATCGCGTCGAGCAACGGGGCCACGTCATCCGGCGATAGCTCGGCAAACGCGATTGCCAGCTTTAACGATGCGGCGACCTCGGGTGGCGGTGTGAGCGCCTATCGCGACATGGGTTCACGTATTGCGGATCTGTCGACCGCATCGCGTCCGGCAGTCGACGATACCGATGCCGATACCGACGCAGGGGAATGGGACGTTGAAGTCGACGACGTAGAAGAGATTTCCGAACCCGAGGAAGCCGAAGCGGCCGACGGTGAGGATCCGCTCGACACCGCCATGTCGAACCTGAGCAACGCATTGCAGGCGCACGTTGCCGCGCTCGACCAGGACCCCGGCGCGACGGTGACGCTGTCCGATGTGCTCGACGGGCTCTCGGACACCGCCAGCAGCCTGAACTGGCAACCCGTGGGCGTGCTGGTCGACGTCTCCGCCTGAAACGGCGTTGCGCCAAGGGCGATGTCTACAGAACGCCGGACTTCCAGATCATCTGCGCGGCCGCCACGAGAACGAACAGCAGCACGAGCTTGCGGAAGACCGCCGGCGGCAGTTTGTCACGCAGCGGACGCACGATCAGCATGCCGGCGATCACCGGGATGCTCGCGGCGGCCGAGATGGCGAGATCGACCCAGCTGGCGTGGGCGCCGCCGCTAAACGCGGCGATCAGCGAAACGATCGAGACCACCAGGATGATGGCAATCTGCTTGGTAAAGGCCTTGCCGGTGGCTCCGGTTGCAATCAGGTACATGGCCAGTAGCGGTCCCGGCACGGAGGCAATGCTCTCCATCACGGCCGCCCCGAAACCGAGCACCAGCCCCACGGGTTTGGCGAAACCCGGCGATAGCGTGAGCCGGGGCGAAGCGAACAGCAGCAACGCCGCGACGATCAGGGCAATCCCGGCGGCGGCCTGCGCGCGATGAGGCGCAAGCGAAATCAGCATCGTCACCCCGACGATGTTGCCGAGCACCGTGCCGACCAGCGGCGCCGCGATCCGGCGCACGGTGGCAAGCATCTCGCCACCTTCGAGCGCCTGCGGGATATTGCCGAGAATGATCGGCATCGACAGTAGCAGCACCGCCTGCTTGATCGGCAGAAAGTGGCTAAGAATCGGCATCGCCACCAATGGCACGCCGATGCTAACCACCCCTTTGACCATGCCGCCCAATAACAACGCGGCGAGGATACCGACTAGCGCGTACGGATCGAGCGTCTGCAGAGCGGGGCCCAAAACGCCGTCGGAGAGATTGATGTGAACCATGATGTGTTGGGTCTGCCCGCTATGACTGCGGATGGGTGGCTTCGAATATCGCGCAGTGAATTTTTTGTGTCTTCGCTGACCCGCCGTGCAGGCCCGCTGACCGGTGAGCGCCTATGCCCGCCGGAGCCGCATGATACCCCGGTGCGCCTAAGGCCACCCTGCCGGCCCTTATGCATCGCGCGTCCTTACATCGCCTTACCAACCCTAAAGATAAGTTTCTGCGCGGTCGAAAAGTCAGGCAAGGCGACATCGCACTGCGTGCCGGCTGCCCGCCGCGGAGAAGGCCTCTCGTCTCCGGCGGCCCGCGGCAACGCTGAATGGGCGTCTGGTCGCCCGAGACCAGACCGTCCCAGATGGATACACGGATGAGAAAGGATTGCCATGCAAGTTAGCAACGCCGCGGCGTCATCTACGCTGACGCAAACGGGTGCCAGCGGGAGCACAGCATCGAACTCGCCCCCGGTGTCTGCCACCAGCGATGTGCCAACGACATCGGTTAGCTCGACCGCTGCGAGTCCGAGCCAGGACTCGGCCGTTACCATCTCGCCAGAAGGCGCCGCGATTGCCGCGCAGGACGCGAGCAGCACCCAGAGCGACGCGACGACGCAGAGCGCAGCGCCGTCAAACACTGCGGGCGGCACGACAGACGCCAGTAACGCTGACTCGGCTAGCGACCCCAGCGCAACGGACAGCACCAGCGACGCCAGCACAACCGGCACCGCTGGCAATAGTGACACCTCCGGCGGCACCACCAACGCCTCGCCGCTCAAATCGTTTACCTACGGCACCTTGGGGCTGGAGCGCCCCGATCAATCGCAGGACAATCACAACCCTTTCTACACTGCGGGCAGATGGCTGGCGGCCGGACTCACCATCGGGGGAATCATTTCACTGCTGGTTTAAAGACCCTTGCGCACGGTGGACGGATGGCTGGATCGGGCACGGCGGATGCTATGTCCCCTGAAGAAAACAAGCCGCGCCGCAGTCCGCCATGAGAGAAGCGCGTAGCCGCAGATCGCGCACTTCTACGTTTGCGCGCTATCTGCACAGGCATCCCATGGCGTACCGCTGGCCTCTTAAAAGGAAAAGCCATGTCCGCCACACCTCATGGGCTGGCAGCGAACGCCGCTGCGCACCCGCATAACCGCTTTCACGTCGTGCTGACCAGCGTAATCGCCGCGCTGGCCGGCTTATTGTTTGGCCTCGATATCGGCGTGATCTCAGGCGCATTGCCGTTTATCGCGCGACAGTTTCATGTCGGCGACCAGATGCAGGAATGGATTGTCAGTTCGATGATGGTCGGTGCGGCGCTCGGCGCGCTCGGCTCAGGGTGGATGGCCAAAGCCATCGGCCGCAAATACTCGTTGATGATCGGCGCAGCGTTGTTCGCTTGCGCGTCGGGCGTGTGCGCATTCGCATGGAGCCCGGAGATGCTGATTACCGGACGCGTTTTTCTTGGCGTAGCAGTCGGGATCGCTTCTTTTACCGCACCGCTTTATCTGTCCGAAATCGCTCCCCGTACCATGCGCGGCGCCATGATCTCCCTGCATCAGTTGATGGTGACAGTCGGCATTCTGGCGGCTTTCCTCTCCAACACCGCCTTTAGCGGCACAGGAGACTGGCGCTGGATGCTCGGCGTGAT
Source organism: Paraburkholderia sp. GAS82 (assembly GCF_050436285.1). NCBI lineage: Bacteria > Pseudomonadati > Pseudomonadota > Betaproteobacteria > Burkholderiales > Burkholderiaceae > Paraburkholderia > Paraburkholderia sp. GAS82. Next base: position 700,738 of record NZ_JBNDLX010000002.1, on the reverse strand, counting down.
CGCCTTTCCGGCGCTCGCCTTGCTATTCGGTTTGCTGTTCCTGCCGCGCAGCCCGCGCTGGCTGATGAGCCGTGGCCGCAACGAGGAAGCTGAGCGCGTGCTGGAAAAGCTGCGCAGCGACCGCAAGAGCATAGAAACCGAAATGAGCGAGATCGCAGATCAGCTCAAAGTAGAATTCCAGGGATGGGGACTATTCCGTAGCAATCCGAACTTTCGTCGTACTGTGGGGCTCGGCATCATGCTGCAGGTAATGCAGCAATTGACCGGCATCAACGTGGTGATGTATTACGCACCGCGCATTTTCGGGCTCGCCGGCTACGGCACCTCGCACGACCAGCTGTGGGGCACGGTAATCGTGGGCGCTGTGAACGTGGCGGCAACCTTTATCGCTATTGGTCTGGTGGACCGCTGGGGCCGCAAGCCGATTCTCTACACCGGCTTCACCGTGATGGCACTTGCGCTCGCTACGCTCGGCGCACTACTGCATATAGGCGTGACGAGCGGCGCTAGCCAGATCGCGGCGGTGGTGATGTTGCTGGTGTTTATCGCGGGCTTCGCGATGTCGGCGGGACCGATGATCTGGATTCTCTGCGCGGAAATCCAGCCTATGAAGGGTCGCGATTTCGGCATCGCAGCTTCGACCTTCGTCAACTGGGTGGCCAACACGATTGCCGGCGCAACGTTCCTCACCTTGCTTAACACGCTGGGTCATGCACAAACGTTCTGGCTGTACGCGGTAATGAACGCTGCATTTATATTCCTGACGCTATGGCTCGTGCCGGAAACGAAGGGCGTTTCGCTCGAGCAGATCGAACGAAATCTGATGGATGGGCGGGCGTTGCGCAAGCTCGGAGAGTAAGGGTGTTGCAGCCGCGTCGCCCCGCCCGAAAGAGATGATTTTTTACAACGTTGGCGAGCGCATGAAACGAAGTTAAAGTAATGCGCTTAGCTCGACGAGCGTTATACGCCAGACATCCTTGAGGCCGTCGTGCTATCGAAAAAGCATAACAACGGAAAGCACGGTTCGCGCATTCCCTCGTCGTCATTCGAACGGAGGCCTTCTTGGACGACTCACTCACGCAGCCTGAAGAACAAACAAAGAGCGCAACACGCGGAAGCCGCTTCAAACGAAGAGTGCGCTGGGTATTCACCGGTCGCAACGGAATGCGGGCCGGCTGGGGCGTCGCGGTTTTTATCGCGACGTTTGTGGCGGTCGTCTTCGGCATTGCCGCGGTGCGGGCGCATTTCGGGCACCATCACCACCCCATCACCCTGTTTACTCTGCCGGTTGCCTATCTAGGCGAGACGTTTCAGCTTGCCGGCCTGATAGCTGCATTGGCCGTAGTGGCGGCCATCGAGCGACGCTCAATGCTGTCTTTTGGCTTGCGGGATTCCGCCGCCTGGACGCGTTTCGGAGGCGGCCTCCTGTGCGGATTCGGCGCAATCAGTCTGATGGTGCTTGTCCTCGTGCAAATGCATCTGCTGGTGCTCGACCCGCCCACGGACCACGGTGTAACAGTCTGGACGCGCGCGGTCGCATGGGCCGGCTTCTTTCTGCTGGTCGGGATCTTCGAAGAGTCGACCTTGCGCGGATATCTGCAATACACGCTGACGCGAGGCATCGGCTTCTGGTGGGGCGTGCTGCTGCTCTCGATCCTGTTCGGCGGTTTGCATGGCTCCAATCCCGGAGAGACGCCCATCGGACTGATCTCCGCCGGCGGCTTCGGGATCGTGATCTGCCTGAGTCTCTGGTACACAGGATCGCTATTCTGGGCAATCGGGTTTCATGCGGCGTGGGACTGGGGTGAGTCGTACTTCTACGGCACATCCGATAGTGGCACGCTGGTAGATACCCGGCTCTTTACGGCGCATCCGCTCGGCAACATCCTGATGAGCGGCGGCAAAACCGGTCCGGAGGGCAGCCTGCTGATCTTCCCAATGCTCCTTATCACCGCGGTGTTGATCTGGTTATGGTGGGGACGCCGAACTACATCGCCATTCCGCGGCAGCGGCTGGAAGCCGGCGCGCACCGCTATCCGCTAACGTCGCGCTCAACAGGTTTCCAGTGGACACCGAATGAAAATAGAAGCAGTCCAGTCCAGCGACGAAGCCGCGCTAGCGTCGATGATGTTGAGAACCATCCGGACGAGTGTCCGGATTGAAGCGGACGAGATGGCCGCCGTGATCACCAACGTTCTCGCAAATATGCACTGGGCGTTCGATCATGCACACCAATGCGTACACCTGAAATGCGTCGTGGACGGGCGCATTGCCGGCGCGGTGCTGGTCAAGAATTTCTGGAATCTGTGCAGTCTATTTGTGGAGCCGAGTGACCATCGGCGCGGCATCGGTCGAAGCCTGATTGAGGAAGCGATCAGACAGTGTGTGGCCCGCAACGAGCGGCCCTATGTGAGGGTCAATGCAGCGCCCAACGCGGTGGAGTTCTACAGTGCGATGGGCTTCACGCGGGTGGACGACAAGACTCAGTTAAGTACGAGCACGCCGATGGCGCTGTTCCTGTCTGCATCGCGACCGTTGCCCGCCCGATAGCAGGCACGACAAGGGCGCGATGGCGACGCGCGCTTATTCGACGGCGCTGCCTTGCGGGGCTGCGCTGCCTTCCTGAGCGGCGGAGTGGTCCGGTTGAGCGGAGACGTTTTGCTCAGCGTTGTTAGCCTGCTGAACCGCAGCCTCTTGCGGAGCTGCATCTTGTTGCGAGGCTGCGCTGTCTTGCGGAGCCGCGCCTTGTTCCGACGCACTACCGTCTTGCTGAACCGCGCCTTGTTCCGGCGCGCCACTCTCCTGCTGAACCGCGCCTTCTTGCGCAGCCGCCGCACCCTGCGGAGCGGAAGCGCCTTGCGCAGCGTTCCTGGCTTTTTGCCGCTTGGCCTGCAAGCCGCGCGCACGCGCGGCTTCCGCCGGCAGCACCTGACCGGCATCCTGACCGTTCAGGTCGACGCGCATGGCGTTTTCGGTGACGCATGCCCAGTAACGGCTACCCCAGCACCACACCTTGATGGCGTCGCGCAAAGCCGCTTCGTTTAAGCCGAGTTCTTCGGAGTGCTCGAGCAGATCCTTGAAGATGCCTACCTTGAGCGGCACCTTCGGAGCCGGATTTTTGGGGAACGCCTTCGGGAATCGCTTCTGAAGCTTGCCGATAGAGAGCACCACCGGATCTACCGGCTTTGACTTTTGCGCCGGCGATTTCTGCGCGGACTGCTTCGGTGCAGATGACTTATGTGCGGCCGCTTTTTGCTCAGGTGCGGTGCGCGCCGCGTCGGGCGTGTTACGGCCCCCGTTAGCGTGCTTCGCTACCGCGGCCTGCTTTGCTGCCTCAGCCGGCTTCGCTGGCCTCGCCGGCCTGGCGTGCTTTGCGTGCCTGGCTGCGCGTTTCTCTTCAGCCTGTTTCGCCAGCTGTTCTTTCAGTGCCGCGAGTTGTTCAAAGCCCATGATGCAGTCTACGACGAGGAAAATGCGTGGATTGTAGCAGCTAGACCGGAAAGCGATATGTGCACTTCCGGCGCTTCGCCATGCGGGATGCCTGAGTTCCGTTTTCAGCAAGCAACGTGCCGCAGATTTTTCATCGGCAGCGGTAAATACATTCTCAAACACGCGCCGTGAATGCTCAAAGACCCGCATGACAAGAAGCGCTTGTCAGTTGACGAGCAATCAATTCATCGATATTGTTCGGTCCATGGCCGATTCAGAATTCATCCATCCCGGCGTCACTGTCCGGCAGAACTGCCTCGAGCGGTTCAATTTGACCGTCACCGAAGGTGCGCTGGTTCTGGGCGTCAGTCGCCAGGCTTTAACGAATCTGTTGAGCGGCAAGGCAGGTATCTCACCGGAGATGGCCCTGCGCCTCGACAAGGCGTTCGGCGGCGGCGCGGAAACCTGGTTGCAAAGGCAAGTGCTTCACGATCTCGCGAAGGCGCGCCTGCGGCTCGACGAACTCAACGTCGTACCCATGGTGAACGCCCAACAGCCGGCGTTGTTCTAGGCGCCGGCGCATCGACGATCGGTAAGATCCGCGTTAGCCGTCATACCCGTTAGCAAGTGTTGAACCTTTGAATCATCAAAGGTTCGCATTGTTTCGCCCTGCCTTTTTAGCATTCCTTATTTAATTATTCGACTCGCATCGAAGGCGTTGTTGCGTCCTGCCGTCGCGCGATCGAAACGCTACGACATCCAGAACCAGGATGCATTAAGGATGAACATGTCCGGTAATCGCCGCTTCCATATGTTTCTGATCGGCAGTTTCTTTGCCAGCTTCGGTGGATGGATTAACTTTCTCGCGATACTGAACATCGCAACCTATCGATTCAACGCGACCCCATTCGATCTGGTGATCCTGAGTGCCGCATTGCTGGTGCCGCCCATTCTGCTCACGCGGATCATCAGCCAGGTTTGCGACCGCTATGCCAGCACACGTGTCCTTGTCGGCGCATTGGCGATCACGCTCGGCACAACAGCCGCCCTGCTTTGGGTCGGCCACTTCGTCGCCTTTCTGCTGGTGGTCGCGTTCAAGTCGGCGGCCCTCGGCTTCACCGATCCTGCCGAAACCGTGTATGTCACCACCAGTGTCGACGAGGCGCAGCAAAGCCGCGCGTTCCGCTTACTCAGTCTGGCTCAAAGCATGGCGAAGATCTGCGCACCCGCTGCCGGTGGAATCGTCGGCGCATGGGCCGGCGACAATCACACGATGCTCGTCTCGATCGTGTTCATCGCCGCAGCCATCGTGATGATGCTGCTGGCCGCGCCGGCCGCTAAGGCCGTGCTACCCGTTGCCGCTGCACCTGACGCAAAGGCTGCACCGCGTACGCGCTGGACCGGTGCCATCCTGCCGCTGCTGCTTTGCACCGGCATTTACTTCGCGCTGGCGGCGGCCGTCAACAATCAGTTTCCGCTCATGCTAAGAAACCAGGGGTTCGACAAATCGGCGCTCGGCATTGTGGTCTCTTGTGCTGCGCTAGGCGGCATGCTCGGCAGTCTGCTGCCCATGGGACGCAATGCCGAGCGGGCCGGCCTCGGACCACTGCTTGCGCCAGCGTTCGTGTCGTGTGCCGTGTTCATCGCCATTGGCGGCATCTTCCGGTTGCCGTTGCGTCCGGCCGAATGGCTGCTCGCGCTCGCGTTCTTCGCGACCGGCCTCATGAGTGCGCGCTTCAGGGTTGAGTGCCGGCTGTTTATCGCCCGGCGTCTCGCAGATGAGGTGGCGAGCGCCAGTGCCGCACTGCAATCCGCGGGCATGTTCGTGCAATTCGTCGCGCCATGCGTGGGTGCCGTACTGACGAGTCTGCTGTCCACCAGCGATGTCTTCATCGTGCTTGGCTGCGTCGCGGCGGCTTGCCTTGCGGCTGTAGCCTTACGTTTTAGCAAGCAGCCGCAGGTTGCCGGGCTTGCCGCCGCCGCGGACGCAGATTGCCGATAAGCGCTATGCTTTTTGTTTCACGCAACCGGCAACCTGTTCCTCTCGCGGAGTCCACCATGCAATACCGTAAATTCGGCCGCACTGGCCTGAGCGTTTCACGTCTATGTCTTGGCACGATGACATTCGGCTTGCAAACCGAAGAGGCGGTCTCGCACCGCATCCTCGACAAGGCCGCGGAAGCCGGCGTCAACTTCATCGATACCGCGGACGTCTATCCGCTGGGCGGCGGCGAAGATCTCGCGGGACGCACCGAAGAGATCGTCGGCCGCTGGCTGAGGGGAAAGCGCGATCGCTTCATCCTTGCCACTAAAGCAGTGGGCAAGGTTGGGCCGTCGTCATGGGATCAAGGTGCGTCGCGCAAGCACCTGCTCGATGCCATCGACACGTCTCTTCGACGCCTCGGCACCGACTACGTCGACCTGTACCAGCTGCACTCCGACGATCACGAAACGCCGCTCGACGAAACGCTGGAAGCACTCGACATCATCGTGCGCTCGGGCAAGGCGCGCTACGTGGGCGTATCGAACTTTCTGGCTTACCGGCTGGCGCGCGCATTGGGACGCGCGGATGTGCTGCGTGTGGCGCGCTTCGTCTCCGTTCAGCCGCGTTACAACCTGCTGTTCCGGCAGATCGAACGCGAGTTGCTACCGCTCTGCGGAGAGGAACAGCTGGCGGTGATTCCGTATAACCCGCTGGCAGGCGGCCTGCTGACCGGCAAGCACCGCCACGATGCGCAGCCTGAGGCCGGCCGCTTCACCGAAACGGTGGGCAAAGCGGGGGCGACGTATCAGGAACGCTACTGGCATAAGCGCGAATTCGACACCATCGAAAAGCTGAAGGGCATCGCAGCGGACGCCGGCGTGTCGCTGACGAAAGCGTCGCTCGCCTGGGTGCTTGCGAATCCGCACATCACATCGGCGATCATCGGCGCAAGCAATCCTGATCAATTGACGGACACACTCAGCGCGATAGATCTAACACTGAATGCCGAACTGAAAGCGCAACTTGACGATGTGACGCACGAATATCGTTGGGGTGACGCGGCACGCTAAACGGCCAAAGTGGCCTAAAGGTCCTAAAGCGCATAAGCGGCGATGCGATTGCCAACCGGCAATCGCATCTCGCACATCGATTACTCGAAAATGCCGGTACGCTGGGTCGCTTCCGGCAACTGCCGTGTATCACGCAATGAGCGCGGATGCCAGAGCTTGGCCCCGCCTTCGATACCCGCATCGTTGGACACAACCGCCACATTCGCGGGCAGCTTGAAGTTCAGGCGCGCGGCGTTGCCGCCGCCTATCCACAGCTTGTCGTAGTTCACGAGCGAAGCCAGAATCCCGATCACTTTCTCCACGCGGTGATTCCAGCGTTTGTTGCCCGCCTGCATGCGCGCTGCGTCGCCGATATATTCGTCGTATGCGCGGTTCTTGCTGACCGGGTGATGCGCAAGCTCAAGGTGCGGCATCAGTTCACCGTCGCGAAACAGCGCCGTGCCCGCACCCGTGCCAAGCGTCAGCACGAACTCGATGCCATGACCTTCGATTGCTGCAAAGCCCTGCACCTCGGCGTCGTTGATCATGCGCACCGGCAAGCCGCCGAGCCGCTTGGCCAGCGAATCCGCAAGCGGAATGTCGTGCCAGCCTTCGTCGCCGAAATGCGGTGCCGTGAGCACCCGGTTGTTACGCACGAAACCCGGAAAGCCAATCGAGATGCGCGAAGGGGCATGCTCTGCAATCAGCGGCTCGACCAGCTTCACCAGCGTATCGACGAGTTGATCTGGCGTGCAAGGATGCGGCGTCGCCACGCGCAGACGCTCGGTAACCATCTTGCCGTGCGTGTCGATGATCGCGGCCTTCAGACCGGTACCGCCCACATCGATGGAGAGGATGTACCCTCCGCCGTGCCTGACGGCACTTTTAGCCGCGGGTTTGGCCGCAGTCCTGGCAGCGGGCTTAGCCGCGGCTTTCACCGCGGTCTTCTTCGCCGCACGTTTAGCAGCGGTTTTAACGGTGCTGCCGGTGCTGCCGGTGCTGCTCTTGACGTTACCTTTGACGTTGGTCTTACGTGTCGCCACGGTGGTCCCCTGTTAGTGTGATGTTGAGCCTTACTTCTTCGCGTCCGCGTCCTTGTCCTTGCTTAAAGGCCGCCATGCATGGCCGCTGCGCGCCAGCAGCGCATCCGACTCGGCCGGACCCTGACTGCCCGCGGGGTAGCCGTGCACTGGAAGCGGACTGCCCTTCGGATGCAACACGTCGTCCACCGCGGCCCAGCTCGTTTCGATGCTGTCGGCACGCTGAAACAGCGTCTCGTCGCCGAGCATGCAGTCGTACAACAGCGTTTCGTAGCCGACGTTCGGCTGTTCATCGAAAAAGTCGCCGTAGTTAAAGGACGACTGCACAGCGCCCATCTGCATGATTGGCCCCGGCGCCTTCACGTTGAAATCGAAACTCGTGCCATGCGTCGGATCGATGCGCAAGGTCAGCACGTTAGGCGTCAGCGCATCCACAGGAGTGTCGCGAAACAGCCGGAACGGCACCGTCTTCAGTTGCACCGATATCTCCGTGCGACGCGCCGCAAGCCGCTTGCCGGTACGCAGATAGAACGGCACGCCGGACCAGCGCCAGTTTTCGATGAGCACGCGCGCCGCGGCATACGTCTCCGTCTGGCTGTCGGGCGCCACATCAGGCTCCTGCCGATAGCCCGGCCCTGCCGGTCCCTTCTCGTACTGTCCGAAGACCACGTCATCCGGTTTTACAGGCTGGATAGCGTCGAAAATATCGGCTTTCTTGTCGCGCACTGCTTCGGCGTCGAAGGAATTGGGCGGCTCCATGGCCACCATGCCGAGCAGTTGGAACAGATGGTTCGGCAACATGTCGCGAAACGCGCCGGTCTGTTCGTAGAACGAGCCACGCCCTTCCACGCCGATCGTCTCGGACGCCGTGATCTGCACGCAGTCGATGTACTCGCGCCGCCAGATCGGTTCGAACAAGGCATTCGCGAAGCGCACGGCCATGATGCTCTGCACGGTGTCCTTGCCGAGAAAGTGGTCGATACGATAGACCTGCTCTTCCTTCGCATTACTCAGGATATGTTCATTCAGATCGCGAGCCGACGCAAGATCCGTACCGAACGGCTTCTCGATCACAATGCGACGGAAGCCTTTGCCGTCGTCGCCTTCCTTGAGCAGGCCAGCTTTACCGAGGTGCTCGACAATCGGCTTGAAGAAGCGCGAACTGACGGCGAGGTAAAACACTACGTTGCCGCCAGGCGTGTTTTCGAGCTTCTGTTTCAGGGCGGAAAACGTGTCGTCGCTTTCGAATTCGCCCGCCATATATTCGAGGCGCTGCGCCAGCGAACTCCACGCCTTGTCGTCGAGCTTCGAGGTGTGGAAGGTGCTGGCCTTGTCGGCAGCAAACTGCTGCAATGCCTTGTACAGATCGTCGCGCCACGCGCTGGTTTCGACCTGGCCGTGATTCACGCCGATGATCTTCATCTGCGGATCCAGCAGGCCGTCTACAGTCAGGTTGTACAGCGCGGGCATCAGCAGGCGTTTGGTGAGATCGCCGCCTGCACCGAAGATCACGAGGGTGCACGGCGGCGCCGGATGTTTGCCTGCCGGTACGGTAGGAGTGGAAGACTGCGCGCCCGCAGAGGAGGAACTTGAATCAGGTGCATTCGAAGGAGTCGACATAGGGTTCACTTGATCGAAGTAAGCCAGTGGAACAGACGTGGCAATAGAAGAAAGACCAGGGCCGCCGCCGCACAGTTCAAAATCAGTTACGAATCGTCTGTCTGCAGGGTGACTGTAATACGCTTAACCCTGCCCTCCCCCTTCGTTTTGCTGCAGAACCTACTTGGTGACCAAGGCAGCCTCGGCGTCCGTTGTGGCCGGCACTTCGCCCGTCTCGCCCGCCATACGCGGCTGCAGCAGCAACGCAACGAGCCCGCTCCAGCCGGTCTGGTGCGAAGCGCCGACGCCCCGGCCATTGTCGCCGTGAAAGTATTCGTGGAACAGCACGAGATCGCTCGAACGCGGGTCGGCCTGCAGCAGCGGATACGCGCCCATCACCGGACGCTCGCCGTTGCTGTCCTTGAGAAATAGCGTAGTGGCACGCCGTGCGAGCTGATCGGCGATTTCGCGCAACGAGAACTTCTGGCCGGAACCGGTCGGAAACTCCACGCGGAAATCGTCGCCGTAGTAGCGGTGAAACTCGTACAGCGACTCGATCAGCAGGTAGTTGACTGGCATCCAGACCGGTCCGCGCCAGTTCGAATTGCCGCCGAATACACGCGAGTCCGATTCGGCCGGCAGATATTTAACGCAAAAGCTGTCGCCGTTGTGTCTGAAGACGAACGGCTCGTCGCGGTGTACCCGCGAGAGTGCCCGCACGCCGTGATCGGAAAGAAATTCTGATTCGTCGAGGGCACGCCGCAACAACGCCTTCATCCGGTGTCCGCGCAGCAGCGACAGCAGCAGGGTGTTGCCCTTGCCAGTTTCATCCCAGCGCGACACCAGTTTGGCCAGATCGGGACGGTGCTCGAGGAACCAGAACAGTCGCTCCCGCAACCCGGGTAGACTGCCGTGCAGGCGCTCCTCGAGCACATGCACCGCAAACAGCGGGATCAGACCGACGATCGAACGCACCCGCATCGGCTCGCTGGTGCCGTCGGGCAGTCTCAGCTTGTCGTAGAAGAATTCGTCGGCGCTGTCCCACAAGCCGGTCTCGCAGTCGTCGTCGCAACTGACTGCCTCGGCGATATACAGGAAGTGTTCGAAGAACTTCACGCCGATATCGACGAACACGTGATTGGCAAAAGCCAGTTCCAGCGCGATGCGCATCAGATCGAGCGCATACGCCGCCATCCACGCGGTACCGTCGGCCTGATCGATGTGACCGCCGGTCGGCAGCGGCGACGAGCGATCGAAGATGCCGACGTTGTCCAGCCCAAGAAAGCCACCCTGGAAAATATTGCGGCCGTCGGCGTCCTTGCGGTTCACCCACCACGAGAAATTCAGCAGCAGTTTGTGGAACACCAACTCGAGGAAATCGCGATCGCCTTTGCCCATCAGCGCCCGGTCGATTTCATAGACGCGCCACGCGGCCCATGCGTGCACCGGCGGATTGGCGTCGCCCAAGGCCCACTCGTAGGCCGGCAACTGTCCGTTGGGATGCTGATAACGGTCCTTGACCAGCAATAGCAACTGCCGCTTGGCGAACTCAGGATCGATGAGCGCAAAGGCCGCGGCATGGAAGGCGAGATCCCAGGATGCGTACCACGGGTACTCCCACTTGTCGGGCATCGAGACGATGTCCGCATTGCACAGGTGACGCCAGTCGGCGTTGCGGCCGCGCTTGCGATTTGCGTCAGGCGTGGGCTGCGCCGGATCGCCATCCAGCCAGCGCTGGACGTCGAACTGGTAATACTGCTTCGACCACAGCATGCCGGCGAGCGCCTGCCGCTGCACGAGCCGCGCGTCGGGATCGTGGATTTCATGCTGCAACGCCGCATAAAACCCGTCGGCTTCGGCAAGACGGCGAGCAAACAGCGCGTCGACATCGAGCGGCACGTCATCCGGTGCGGACTCGGGACGCCAGCGCATATAAATCACCGCGCGGCCGTAGGGCGGGAGTTCGAGCGGCACGTGGGCCGCTGCCTTGGTGCCGGTGTCGGACCGTACCGCTTGCGCGTCGCCATGCACGAGGTAATCGTTGACGCCGTCCTTGAACGGACCCGCGCCGTCCATATTGAAGAGGCGTTTGACGTTGGTGTCGTTCTCGCAGAACAGCCACGTCAGTTCAGGCGCGTCTTTCGACCACGCGGTCACCACAAACGGATCATGTCCCGGCTGGCGCCCCAGCAGAGACGTTGCGCCGTTCGCTGTTTGCTTCGAAAGTGATGGACGGTCCTTCGTTTCTTTCCACGACCACGTATTTCGCGCCCAGATCTGCGGCAGCACATCTAGCGGGGCAGACTTGTCGGCACGGTTTTCGACCGTGACCCGCATCACGATGTCTTCGGGCGTGTGCTTCGCGTATTCGACCTGCACGTCGAAATAGCAGTTGTCGTCGAATGCGCCGGTATCGAGCACCTCGTATTCGGGCATATCGGCGCCGCGCCGCGCGTTCTCCTGCACCAGATCGTCATACGGATACGCAGCGTGCGGATACTTGTACAGCATCCGCATATAAGAGTGGGTGGGCGTGCCGTCGAGGTAGAAATACAGTTCCTTGACGTCCTCGCCGTGATTGCCCTGCGAGTTGGTGAGGCCGAACAGGCGTTCCTTGATGATCGGATCCTGGCGATTCCAGAGCGCCAGCGAGACGCACCAGTTCAGCTTGTCGTCGCCGAAGCCGGCAATGCCGTCCTCGCCCCAGCGATAAGCGCGGCTGCGGGCATGGTCGTGGGGAAAATAGTCCCATGCGGTGCCGTTCGGGCTGTAGTCCTCGCGCACGGTGCCCCACTGGCGCTCGCTCAGATAGGGCCCCCAGCGCTGCCAGCGGGCGCATTCCCTTGAGTGCAGGCGGGTGCCTTCGATGGTTGCGAGCAGATTGGCGGCACGCAGCGGCGGCATGGAGCGGTCCCTTGCTTTTCGAGCTTGGCGGTGGGACTCACATCCTAGCGCGTTTTGCTCAAAGGGTGCGCCGGCGTGGGCTTTATCCGGGGCCTATCCGGAGCTTGTCCCGTGCCTGCTCCGCAGTCCGCCTCGCGGTTCACCCATTCGCCAGCATCCGCTTCACCCTCAGCAATTCCCCCAGCGACCACGCCTGAAACGGCGTGCCGCCCGGATGATGCGGTGCATCACCGTCGGCCACCTCGCAGAGGTGATCGAGGCCGTCGCGGTCGAGATACTCGATCAGCGGCGCAAGAAAGCGCGTGCGCGCCTGCGCCCGCGCACCCTCGGCCGGTTGATTCACGCGCAACCATGCCTCGACGAACGGGCCGATCAGCCAGGGCCACACTGTCCCCTGGTGATAAGCACTGTCACGCTCGACCTGGCCGCCCGCGTAGCGTCCCCGATAGGCGGGATCGGACGGCGCCAGGGTGCGCAGGCCAAGCGGCGTCAACAGGTGCGTCTCGACCTGTTCGACCACCGCACGTGCCGCAGCGCCTTCGAGCAGCGGAAACGGCAAGCCTCCCACCGCGAAAATCTGGTTCGGCCGGATCGAGCGATCGATTTTGCCCGGCACGTGGTCCGCGTCGACGTTGTCGAACAAAGCACCGCTCGACGGATCCGTGAAGCGCTGTGCAAATGCTTGCGAGGCACGTGCCGCTGGTTCCTGCCACTGTGGATTCCACTTCGCAGCAATGCGCAGCGCGTTGATCCACAGCGCCTGCACTTCAACCGGCTTGCCGATACGCGGCGTCACGACCCAGTCGCCGACCTTCGCATCCATCCACGTCAGTTGCACACCTGGCACGCCGGCGCGGAGCAGACCGTCGTCATCGGCACGGATGCCGAAACGGGTGCCACGACTGTACCCCGTGAGAATCTCCTCGACCGCCTGCTGCAGACGCTTGCGTGTGTCGTCGCAAGCGTGCTCCGCGGCCAGGTAGTCGTGCACCGCAACCACGAACCATAGGGATGCATCGACGGCGTTGTATTCGGGCGTGCTGCCGTAGTCGGGAAAGAGATTCGGCAACATGCCTTCGGAGATCGTGCTGGCCCACTCGAGCAGGATCGACTTTGCCGCTTCGTGACGGCCCGATGCCAGCAACAAGCCGCGCATCGCGATGAACGTATCGCGGCCCCAATCGGTAAACCACGGGAAGCCCGCGACCAGCGTGCTGCCTTTTTCACGCGCGATGAGGTAAGCATCCGCAGAGCGATGCAGTTGCGAGGCGAATGCGCTGCGACGCGCAAATTCGCCATCGGCCAGCGCCTGCGCCCGTTCGACAGCCGGCGTGTCATCGGCTTGCGGGCCTGCACGCAGGATCATCAGTGCGGCACCGTCGGCGAGTGAGAAAGTGAACACACCGGGCGTCGCAAGATCTTCGCTGAAATCGAGGCCACGTTCGCGCTCGCGTACATAGCAGAAGTTTCGATACCAGTCCGGCGCGTGAGTGTACGTTCCGTTGGTCGACGCGTGAATCGCCGGCAGGTCACCGTATGGCTGCCAGCTCACCTTGGCGCGGGCATCATCCGTCTGTGCATTGAAGTTGAACGCGGCGTTTTCGTGATGCAGCGCGTGATAGTCGCGTCCCGACAAAAGCGGCCGCACGTTCAACGTATAACGGCTTGCGGCTTCTGCGCTAGCACTGCCCGGCGCAAGACGCCAACGCAGGACCGTCTCGCAGCTCGCCTTCGCAACGAAGACCTCAAAGATCAGTACCGCTTCGCCGTCGAGCTGGAAACGCCACGTCGGCCAAGGTTGCGTATCGAAACCGAGCAGGCTGGATGACACATCGGGATACACCACGTCTGGTACATAGCGCTGCATCGTGAGCGGATAACGCTTGCCGTCTGCTTCGAGCCACGCTTCGACACCATTGACGAGTGCAACGCGCCCGCCAGGTGGATGCATCGCCGTCAGCAGCAGCGCGTGATAGCGGCGCGTCCGCGCCGTGCCGACTGTTCCCGATGCGAAACCGCCGAAGCCGTCCGCCTCGAGCCACTCGTATTCGAGCTGGAAGGAATCGAAAGTTTTTTCGATGCGCGTCATTTTTACATCCGCCGTTTTTACTGCTTCGATCTTACCGATTTAATGAAACAGCAAGGAAAAATCGCCAGATAGGCGTTCGCCATAATTTCTAATCACTTTCCGAATTCCAACAAATAGCCATCAAATTCGCAGCGCGCAAACGTTACACCGTATTTCATAATATTTTCTTCAAGTCACTGGAGACTGCATCCCGCTACCCCGAACGAGGATGCAGACATGCGAAATTTCCAGGTCGCGGCCACGGCCGTAGTCGTTGCACTCACAACCGTTTTGTTGACCGCCTGTGGTCCGGACGAAAGCAGTTCGGCAAGCGTCGGTCAAAGCAACGCCGCAACCAGTTCAGTCACACCCGCGGCCACACCCTCAGCTCCTCAGACAAACCTGGCGGCGACGCCTCCCGCATGGGGCGCGTCAGCCGCGCTAGCAGGCGCCGCTACACCTGGTACCACCGCCGCATCGGACAGCGCTGTGCAAAGCGTGGAAGCAAGCCTCGCAGGAGACAGCCAGCAGGTTACTCCCGTGCTGCGCTATGCGCCCGGCGACAGCGACCAGAGTGGCCACAGCAATTAACCAACGGATTACCCCCAGCGCATCGAGACGCGCTATTCTTTCCCCCCGCAGAAGGTGATAACCAATGACCTCAAACAGCCGTCGCCGTTTCCTGCAGACCGTTGCATCATCCGCCGGTGCCGCCGCCGCGTTGGCCGCATTCCCTGAATCGATCCGCAATGCATTGGCGATCCCGGCCAATTCGCGCACCGGAACGATCGAGGATGTCGAGCACATCGTGGTATTCATGCAAGAGAACCGTTCGTTCGACCACTACTTCGGCCACATGCGCGGAGTACGTGGTTACAACGACCGCTTCCCGATTCCGCTGCCGGGCGGCCAACAGCCGGTGTGGTATCAGCCGTCGAAAGAGAACGCGGCGCAACCGGTTCTGCCGTTCCACCTGAACACGCAGACCACCAGCGCACAATGTATCGGCGATCTCGACCACAACTGGTACCCGACGCACTATGCCATCAACAACGGCGCGTACAACCAGTGGCCGCAGTACAAGACCGACATGACGATGGGCTACTACCTGCGTAGCGACATTCCGTTTCACTACGCACTAGCCGACGCGTTCACCATCTGTGACGCCTACTTCTGCTCGATGCCCGGCCCGACACACCCGAACCGCTCGTATCTGATGACCGGCATGGTCGACCCGAGCGGCACGATGGGCGGACCGCTGCTCGACAACAACGATTACGTGGACGGCGATGGCCCGCCGAAGTACGCACTGCTCTCGTGGACGACGTATCCGGAACGTCTGCAGGCTGCGGGCATTTCGTGGCAGGTTTACCAGCAAGGGCTGACCGGCGCCGATCCGCTGAACGGCAACTACGGTACCAACATCCTGCAGAACTTCGTCAACTTCATCAACGCACAACCGGGCTCGGCACTTTACGAGCGCGCACAGACAGTGCGCACGATTGTCGATCTGAAGAACGACGTGCTCGCAGGCAACCTGCCGCAGGTATCGTGGCTGTGCCCGCCGGCAGCGTACTCGGAACACCCGAGCTACACGCCCGCTTATGGCGCGGAATATACCTCGCAGATCATCGAAGCGCTGACGTCGAATCCGGAAGTCTGGAGCAAGACCGTCCTGTTCATCATGTACGACGAGAACGACGGCTTCTTCGATCACCTCGTGCCGCCGCAACCGGCAACGACTGCAGCCCAAGGTCAGTCGACGGTCAGTGTGGCCGGCGAAATCCACAACGTGGTGAATCCGCTGCGCGGCGGCAGCTACACTGCCGACGGCCTGCCGTACGGCCTCGGACCGCGCGTGCCGATGACGATCGTCTCGCCCTGGACCAAGGGCGGCTTTGTCTGCTCGCAGGTGTTCGATCACACGTCGGTGATCCGTTTCATCGAGAAGCGTTTCGGCGTCACGGAACCGAACATCACGGAATGGCGCCGCGCCGTATGCGGCGACCTGACGACGGCGTTCGACTTCCGCACGCCGGATGCGACGATGCCGCCGCTGCCGGATACCAGCAACTACATCAACATGGCCAACAACCAGTGCGCCGTGAATCCGGCGCCGGTCGTGCCGGCCACGCCGGGTCCGTTCGACGCGCAGGAGTCGGGTATCCGTTTTGCCCGTGCACTGCCGTATGAGCTGCACGTGAATGGCAAGGTGGACGTCAAGGAGAACACCTTCACGATCGATCTCGCCAACACCGGCACGCACGGTGCGCACTTCTACGTCTATGCCACCAACCGCACCGACGGCCCGTGGCGCTATACGGTCGAAGCAGGCAAGTCGTTGACGGAGACTTTCGATCTGACCTCGACGATCGGCGTCTACACGTTCGAAGCGTTCGGCCCGAATGGCTTTGTCCGCAAGTTTGCAGGCAATGCCGTCGAGACGCAGAGCAGGAACAACAAGCCGTCGCTGCCGGAAGTCCGCACGCACTACGACGTGGCAAACGGCAACGTGTACCTGAAGTTCACCAACAAGGGCAAAGGCACCGCGCGCCTGACGGTGATCGACAATGCGTACGGTGCGCGTCCGCGTCAGGTGATCGTGCCGGCCGGCGCGGAGATCGAGGAAGCATGGGTGCTGGCGTCGAGCCACCACTGGTACGATCTGACTGTCAGCAGCAATGACGACGCCAGCTACAGCCGCCGCCTCGCCGGCCACGTCGAAAACGGCCGTCCGAGTATCAGCGACCCGGCCGCTATCGCGCCGACGTTGACGGTAGTCTGAAACCGCTGAGGTGCCGCCGGGCAACGAACTTGCACGCGTCGCTGTTGTTAAGCGGCGTGTGCCGGTCGTTGCCCGGCGCGTTCAGCAGTGCGGCTGCGCGCAGCACCGCTGATATCACCATGGAGGTTTTATGGAACGCGAAGCCTTTGTCGGCACCCTCGAAAAAGAGGGATTCAGGGAGTTCGTCACCGTGACGCGCGAGCCCGGCGGCGCGCTCGATGTGCACGAGCACCCGTTCGAAGCGAAAGCGCTGATTCTCGAAGGCGAAATCAGCCTGCGCGTTGGAGATGAAGAGCGGCTCTACAAGGTGGGCGACGTGTTCCATCTGCCGGCGCACATCGCGCATTCAGAGCGCTATGGACCGGCGGGCGTGCAGTATCTGGTAGGCCGCAAATAACGCGTATCGAGTAACGCGTTAACGCATCATAGGTAACGCCCCCGCTCCCCGGACGAATCACGCACCCAGCAGCACGCCGGTGCGCAGCGGCTTCGTTCCCGTCACGCGGCCCAGCGGCGCGCCCGCTGTCACGAAGCGGATCGCACGACGCATATAGAAAATGCCATCTGTTTTGCTGCTGATGGTGGTCGTCTCGTCGGTCAGCGGATCGATGATGTCGAATAGCGGATCGCCCGCACGAATGCTGTCGCCGATATTCGCGCGGTGCACGAGTATTCCGCTCACCGGTGCATAGAACTGCTCGCTGCCCGCGAGCGGCGTGGCCGGCGCGAGCAGTTCGGGCAGTGCCTTCGGCTCGCCGCGAATCGCCTTACGCCACATCAGGTAATCGACCAGCGCATCGGCATCCTGCTGCGCCACTGCGTACGAGACGTCCCGTTGTCCGCGGCATTCCACCGTCACCGCAACCGTGCCGGTACCGACCGGTTGATGCGCCGGCAACTTCTGCTGCAGTTGCCACCACAACAGGCTATACATCTCGTCGAACGCTGCAGCGCCCGAGTCCGTGGCGAGCAGCGAAGCGCGTGCGCCGAGATAGCGCGAAAGCGGCTCGAAATCGGGCCAACCCACCTCGCTCGTGTACAGATGCATCACGGCTTCCAGCGAGCAATGTAGATCGATCACGACATCCGCATCGAACGAAAGCTTTTGCAGCGCCACTTGCAGCGATTCGAACTCGGTCAGCGGTTTTTGCTCGTTCAGCTCCGCGTTCATCAGTTGCCGAACGATCTGGATGTTCGCCACCGGGTCCGCCCCGAGCGACTCCTTGGCGCGTTCAAGCAGACGCGGGAACATCAGGAAATTGCGGTTGAAGTTCTTGCCGCTGGCCAGATCGAAGCGGCCGAGAAACTGGCCCAACACGTATTGGCCGAGCCCGACGGGGTTCGCCACCGGCACCACTACGATCTCCGCAGCCAGCGCGCCCTGCGCCTCCAGCTCGAGCAGACGCCGCTTCAACAGGACCGTCGTCAGCATCGCGGGTGTTTCGTCCGCGTGCAGGGTCGACTGTATGTAGATTTTCTGACCACTGTCCTCGGGTCCAAAGTGAAAGCTCACCAGTTCACGATGAGTGCCAATGGCGGCGGACAGCAGAGGGATCGATTGTTTCTTCATGAGCGTATCGCGAATGCGGAGAGACCAACGTTATCTATGACTGTTCTATGTCTGTGCAGCGGCGCGAGCGCAGCGATCGATGCTCAATCGCTGCCGTACGGATCGAAGTCGAAGTACTTGTGCGCAATCTTCGCATACGTGCCGTCCTTCAACATCGAAGCGATCGCGTCATTGATCGACGCCTGCAGGGCTGTTTCGTCCTTGCGCAGACCGATGCCTGTGCCATGGTCGCCCATCGACAGCGGTGCCCCGACAAACGCGAAGCCCTTGCCGGCCGGTGTACGCAGAAAGCCTTGATCCGCTTCCACCGTACCCAGCAGGGCGCCGTCGAGGCGGCCATTCACCAGGTCCGCAAAGACCTCGTCCTGACTCTTATACGCTACCACGCCCACGCCATGGGGCGCCCAGTGGGCTTGCGCATAGGTTTCGAACTGCGTGCCCGACTGCACGCCGATCTGCTTGCCCGCCAGCGACGCCGGCGCGTCGCTCAATCCCGAGCCTTGCTTCGCAATGAGATGCGATTTGAACTGAAACAGTTTCGACGAGAACAGGATCTGCTGCTGGCGCTTTTCGGTAATCGCCATCGACGACATGATCGCGTCGATCTTGCGCGCCTGCAGTGCCGGGATCATCCCGGAGAACTCCAGTTCCACCCACTCGCATCTGGCATGGATGCGCCGGCAGATTTCATTGCCGAGGTCGACGTCGAAGCCTTTCACGCTGCCGTCCGGCGCCTTGGAGTCCATCGGCGGATAGCTCGGGTCAATGCCGAGACGCAACGTGGCGCTATCAGCAGCAAACGCACCGCTGCTGACAGTCAGCGCGGCGGTCAGGATCATCAACGGGGTCTTCATGGCGAGAGGCGGTCCGGTTCGGAGAGCTTGTCGGAAAGGAGCGGATGACGTGCGGCTGGACCGCGTGGCGTCTGGCAGGCGTCATGCTAACCCTCGTTGGCGTGTCAAAGAAGCCCTCCGGGGCTATCGCGATCACATTTAGCGATCACCCATGGCGCCAGGTCTTACCTGTCTCGTCCCGCACTACCCGTGCGCGGGCGGGATAGCGGCGAATGGGCGCGATCCGTAAGCGTCCCGTCGAGAAATGGGGTCCGCCACTCTGACTTGTCCGCCAAACCCTCGCCGTCCCCGGACAACTCTTTGGGCAAGGCCGCCAGCAGGTTAGGATGCCCACAAGGACACTACGCTTAACCGGCAACGTAGTCGCAAAACACTCCGATCGCCTCAATCGGTCAAGGAGACAAGTGACATGCTTGCGCCATGAGCATCCTGCCAACCTTATCCCGATCCGTTAGCCCTTCCATGCGAGTCCTATTCGTCGTCGGCAATCTGGGTGACTACCATGTGCCCCGGTATCAAGCGCTTCTCCGTCTTGCCAACAGCCGCGGCCACGAAGTATTTCTCGTCGAGGTATTCGGCAAATCCGGCGTGTACGGCTTCCCTCAGGATCGCCGCGCGGCCTTCTTCAATACCCATCCTGCGAACTGCGTCACGTTGATCAAGGACGCGGGCGAAGGCGATGGTCACACCTTCCGAGTGGCGGCTGAGTTGCTCGCGGTCTTCCGCAAGTTTGCTCCGGACGTCGTCGTCACATTGGGCTACAACACGAACTATTCGATCGTGCTGTGCGTGCTCAAAGCACTGACGCGCCGTTTCTCGCTGATCTATATGTCGGACTCGAAAGCCGACGACGGCAAACGTTACACCATCAAGGAACGTGCGAAACGTCTGCTGGTGTCGAGGTTCGACGCGGCCCTTGTCGCTGGTGAAAAACACCGTGTCTACGCGGAATCTTTGGGTATCCCAATGGAACGCTCGCGCGTGGGCTTCGACGTGATCGACGTGGAGTACTTTTCCAGAATGGCCCGCGAGGCCGCCTCGGCGGCAGACGAGATTCGCGCACGCTTTACGCTGCCGCCGCGCTACGTGTTGTGCGTCAGCCGCTTCGTGGCGCGCAAGAATATCGATCTGCTGATTGGCGCATTCTTCCACGCGGGACTGCACCTGCGCGGCATCTCTCTCGTGCTGGTGGGGCAAGGTCCATGCAAGGCGCAACTGCTGGAGCAGATCGACCGGCTCGGCTTGGCCAAACATGTGCTCATTCTGAGTTCCGTGCCGAATCCCCATATGCCGGGGCTCTACGCGCTGGCGGATTTCGTCGTGCTCGCCAGCAAGTTCGACCAGTGGGGCTTGTGTATCAACGAGGCCTTTGCGGCC
The DNA here is from genome assembly GCF_050436285.1 of Paraburkholderia sp. GAS82. Taxonomy (NCBI): domain Bacteria; kingdom Pseudomonadati; phylum Pseudomonadota; class Betaproteobacteria; order Burkholderiales; family Burkholderiaceae; genus Paraburkholderia; species Paraburkholderia sp. GAS82. The sequence continues at coordinate 680,079 of NZ_JBNDLX010000002.1, read as the reverse complement.
GGCACCCCGGCCATCGTCACACACGCTTGCGGTGTGGCGAACGAACTGGTGCAGGACGGCGTCAACGGCTTTATCGTCGAGCCGGATGACGAATCGGCGCTAGCGGCAAAGATCATGCAGCTGGGCACGAACAGCGAGTTGCGCGAACGCTTCTCCGCCAACGCGTTGGCATCAGCGAAGCGCTGGACGCCGGCGCTGTTCGCGTCGAATACCATCGAACTGGCAGAAGCGATGATCGGCCCGGCGAGCCGCACGCAGGAAGCGGCCTAGGAACGCGAACAGGGGCACTGGATCGCCGTTCGTTGCGTGGCTTGTCACGCACGCAACGAAGCCACTAGACGAACAGCGCGATACTCAAAGATTAGGCGCGAACACGGCCGCCGAACCCGGCGCAATGCGGCGCTTGAGAATTCGCGCGACCGAATACATCGTACTCAGCCGTTCCACCCCAAGCCGTTGCTTCAGCTCTCCACCGAAGCCATCCAGGAAGTTGAAGGTGGCGGGGCTGGAAAATCCATCGAAATCGAACGTCAGCTTGCGCTCGAGCGCATGCTGGATCGCCATCCAGATCAGCAGGCTGATCGACCCGCCATGCGCGCCAAGGGCACGCGACGAGAGCAGGTAATACATCGAATGCTGGTCCCACACCAGACCGATAGCTGCAACCAGCCGCCCACCCGGGCCATAAGCCCCCAGCAGATGGCCCGCCTTGCGAGCGACGAACGCGTTGACCAGTTGCCGCATAACGGTCGATCCGTAGGCATTCGTGCGCGAACGTTCAAGCAGATTTGCTTCGTAGAACTGCAGGAATTCGCTAGGTGTCGCGATGGGCGCGACCGTGAGATTTCGCTCTGCACTCCGGATGACATTGCGGGTTTTGCCATGCAGACGAGCCCAGGTCTCGGGCACCGTGCAATCCGGCGCGATCTGAAACGTGTAGCGCGCCGAGACGGTAAATCCGCGTAAGGCGAACGCCAGCGCATCTTCAGTGCGTGGATCGAACAACTGGAAGAAGCTGTCGAAATGCGGCAGTTGATCGATCAGCTCCGAGGTGACGCTCAGCCGGTGATGCTGCTCGTGCGTGCGGTCGAGGCCCATGGGTTTGATGACCGGACCCAGCGTCCGCGTGAGCGGCGGAAGATGCGAAATCCGCCACACCCCCATGCGGGTCGGATAATAAGGCAATTCGCCGAGCACCTCGTTGCGGCGCACGACTTTCACCGTGCTCCAGTTACCGCCGGTCGCGATATCGAGCCACCAGGGTTCGTGGAAAATGGATCGAGCAACCGATGCTTCGACCGAGCGCGCCGACGCGGTGACAGACGGCACCACGGGGGTGCTGCGTATCACGCGTTCAAGAGGCACCGCTGAGTCTCGTACGGTTGTCATCGGCAACTCACATGGTTCCGGGCCCGATCCCCGTTGATACTGTTTGCCTTTCCCCCCAAGCCGCGAGACGCATTGTTTCGCTCAGACGAATGCGCGCGGTTCGAGCCGACTACGGCGAGTCTATTCGCACTTTGGTAGTACTTTCACGCCAAAATCGAGTAAAAACAGTGGACTCGTATGGAGAAAGGCAGGTCTCGGAAAAGTGTTCTGCTCGATAGCCCACTTAGGTCGAAAGGGTTACCGGTGTGAGGCCGATTTCTACGCTTTATCCGATGATATTGAAGTCCTTGAGATACTTGTCGCTTAGCGTAATGCCAAGCCCAGGCGTTTCGTCGGATAGTTGCAGAAAGCCATTTTCCGGCTGCGGCTCACCTTCGAAAATGTAGTAGAACAGTTCATTGCCCACTTCCACATCGAACACCGGAAAGAACTCCGACATCGGGCTCGCCGTCGTGGACATCGTCAGGTGATAGTTGTGCATCTGCCCCGCGTGCGGGATCACAGGCACGGACCACGCTTCGGCCATCGCGTTGATCTTGCGCGCAGCGGTAATGCCGCCGACGCGATTCGTGTCGTACTGGATCACGTCCACCGCGCGCCGTTCGAGCAGGTCCTTGAAGCCGTAGATCGTGAACTCATGCTCGCCGCCCGAGACGGGAATGATGTTCATCTTCTTCAGTTCCTGATATCCCTCGACGTCGTCGCCAATCACCGGTTCCTCGATCCAGCGTGGATTGAATTCGGCGAGACGCGGCAGCATGCGGCGCGCGTATTCGAGCGTCCAGCCCATGTAGCACTCCACCATGATGTCGATCTCATCGCCCGCGAGTTCGCGCAACAGACGCAACTGCTCGATATTTTTCGCCATACCCTTCGGGCCGTCTTTGGGACCGTAGCCGAAGCGCATCTTCATCGCAGTGAAGCCCTGCTCGAGATAGCCCTTTGCTTCGCCGAGGAAAGCATCACGATCGTCGTTGTTATAAAGCTTGGAGGCGTAGCACCAGATCTTCTCTTTGGTGCGCCCACCGAGCAGCTTGAACACCGGCTTGTTGACTGCTTTGCCCATGATGTCCCACAGCGCGATATCGATCGCCGAGATCGCCGCCATGCCGATGCCCTTGCGGCCCCAGGCTAGCGTACGGCGGTACATCTTCTGCCAGATGTATTCGTTGTCGAACGGGTCTTCGCCGAGCGCAATCGGGGCGAGATGTTCGTCGATAATCTGCTTGGCCACGCGCGGCGCGAGCGCGCAGTTGCCGATACCAACGATGCCATCGTCGGTCTCCACTTCCACCACCAGCCAGCCGTGAAAACGGAACGAGCCCATTGCATCGCCACGCTCGAAGAGAATATCGACCGCGTTGGTGCAGAAATGCGCTTGCGGCGGCACGACCTTGCCTTTCCATTCAAAGACGCGGGTACGGATGTGTTTGATCTTCATAAACGTCAACTCCTTGGAAAGATTAGTGGCTCGGCCGTTTGCCAAGCGATGCGGTGGATTCTTGAGGCAGGCGAACGGTCTCCGGCGAGGTGGACTTGAACCACTGCATCAACGCGGCGCCAATCAGGCCGACCACCGCCAGCGAAAGCATGCCGGCCTGCGGCGAGCCTACGAGGCGCTCGGCAAAAGCTTTGAGATTCGGCGCGACGAAACCGCCCAGATTGCCAATCGAATTGATGAGTGCGATTCCGCCCGCGGCAGCCGCGCCACCGAGGTAGCCCGTCGGCAAAGTCCAGAAAAGCGGCTGCACGGCGACGAAACCGATTGCCGCGACGCAAAACGCGGCAATCGCGAGTACGACCGATGAGGTCACCGCGGAGGCGGCAATGCCGAGCGCCGCGAGCGTGAGCATCGCCGCGGCCCAGTTACGATGATGGCCATGGCGGTCCGCTGTGCGCGTAACAATAAAGGTGCCAACAATCGCCGCGATCCACGGGATGGCGGTCAGCAAACCGACCTTCGTGCCGACGTGGCCGCCAGTCAGGCCGGCGATGCGGGTGGGCAGGTAGAAGACCACGCCGTACACGCTCATCTGGACAGCGAAGTAAATGAGGCTGAGAAACAGCACCCGTGGATCGCGCAGTGCCGCCAGCACCGAGGCGGGACCATGTGCGCGTTTATGCTCGTCCTCCACACGCAAGGCAGCAACCAATGCATCGCGTTGCGGGGTATCGAGCCAGCGGGCATCGGCGGGACGGTCGGTCAGATAGAAGAATGCGATCACGCCGACCGCGGAAGCAGCGATACCCTCCACCACGAACAGCCACTGCCAAGGATGCAAGCCGAACGGGTTGGAGATATCGAGCAACACGCCCGATACCGGACTGCCAAACAGCATGGCAAGCGGAAAGCCGAAATAGAACACGCCCATGGTTTGCGAGCGCGTGTTTGCCGGAAACCAGCTGGACAGAAACAGGATGATGCCGGGGAAGAAGCCTGCCTCAGCGATACCGAGCAGGACCCGCAATGCGTAGAAGCTCGATGCGTCGTGGACCAGTGCGGTACACGCCGAGACAAGCCCCCAGGTGACCATGATGCGGCTCATCCAGACACGCGCACCGAGCCGGTACATCAACAGGTTGCTGGGCACTTCGAACACGGCATAGCCGATGAAGAAGATGCCGGCGCCGAAGGCGAACGCCGCATCGCTCAGGCCCGTGTCGGCCTGCAGCACGTTCTTCGCAAAGCCGACGTTGGCGCGATCGATAAAAGCCAATATGTACATCAGCACGAGGAAAGGCAGCAGTCTCGTACGTGCCTTCGCGATGGCGCTCTCGAGCGCCATGCCGCTTGTCGCGTTCATTGATTCGTCTCCTGAGTCTTGTTTTGTGCGCCGCACGCAGTCGTTGCGCGGACGCCTCCGGTAGCGCTTAAGCTTCGCTAGTGTGCGAAACTATGCGATAACTGACTAGTGAATTAATCGAATCGGCCTATTCCCTGGAGTTATCGCTCGCATGATTGCGCCTGCCTCGACCATTCGCAAACGGCTGCGCCTGCGTCACCTGCAACTGATGGTGGCGCTCTCGGAAACGGAGTCGCTCCGTCGCGCGGCTGACGAGCTTGCGATGACGCAGCCCGCCGCCACCAAGGCGCTCAAAGAGCTCGAAGACACCATTGGCGTCTCGCTGTTCGTGCGGCACGCGCGCGGCATGGAGCCGACCATCTTCGGCGAAGCGGTGATGCGCTACGCGCGGGTCGTGTTCGAAGACCTCGATGAATTGCGCGACGAACTGGCGGCAATCGAGGCTGGCGATATCGGCAAGGTGCGCATCGGTGCAGTGATGGCGCCGGCACCCGAACTACTGACACACGCCATCGTTGCGCTGAAGGCTGCGCATCCGCGCCTGCAGATCTCGGTGCAGATCGATACCAGTGACGTACTCGTGCAGGCGCTGCAGCAGGACCAGCTGGACATCATGCTTGGGCGCATCCCCGATGGCTTTCCTGCGCTCGACCTGAGTTTCGAAACCTTGGGTGAAGAGGCCTTGTCGATCGTCGCGCGGCCTGATCATCCGGTTGCGCACGCAACGGTTCGTCCGAAGCTCAACGAACTGGCGAAATACCCCTGGATTGTGCAGCCGCATCCCAGTCCGATGCGGCAGATCATCGACCAGACCTTTCGCGAGTCGCGCGTGGCGCCTCCCATCAGCACGGTGGAGACTTCGTCGATCCTGACCACGCTGTCACTCCTGCTCGACTCCGACATGCTGGCAGTGCTGCCCACTTCCGTAGCGCAGTACTACGTCGATCTGGGGACCATGGCCGCACTCGCCACACCGCTGCGCGGCCGCCTCGCCCCCTATGGGCTGATCCTCAGGAAGAACCGCCGGATCCGTCCCGCGACGCAACTCGTGATCGACGCAATTCGCACGGCTTAAGCTGCGGCTGGCTTAATGAAATGAGAACATCACAAGCCACGACATGCGACGCGCATGACGAAATGCGCGCTACCGTACGAAGTAAAACGTTTGCGTCTTCAAGGACGGTTGAATCGGTGGATTTGCCCTTGCAACGTCAAGCACGGACCCTGCATACTGCCTAGCACCACTAACGACGCCGCTTCGTCACGGCGCGATTGACCGCTCACCCAGCCTCTCGCTGGTCAGTTGCGGCGATAAAAAATATCAGAGGGAATCATGAACGTACGCTTGAGCAGTGTCGAACTGCGCCCGGTCGATCTGGCAGATCCAGAAGTGGCGCGACTCTACCTGGAATGCCTCGATGCCGAAAAACGCTTGCGGGGTAGCAGGAAAATGGCCGCTGCGGCGGTATTCCAGTTGCGGGAAAAGCAGTTGAACGAGCTATGGAAGCGACTGGGCGAAGTTGACGCGCAACTATGCAGCGAGCTGCAAGACGGAGTGCGCGAGTGGCACGAAATCGCCGTCAAATTGCGTGGCGGCGAGTGAAGGGCGAATGAGCGGTAAGTGACGGCCCGTACGCGTGCGGAGTGCCCGCCGTGCTAAGGACGCAGCAGGTCGAAACCGCCCAGCACGACCACTCCGCTTAGCGCAATCAGCGCGACAGAGTGCTGGCCAAAGTAAAGAATGGCCGCGGCGGACCAGGTGGCAAGAGTAAAGGCTGCAATTCGCTTCATGATGAAATAGCCGCAACGGCGGAGCTCTGGTTTCTGTCGTGTTTAATCATGAGGGCGTAGGGAACGCGCTTACGACCCCCATATGATTAGCTACACAACCAGTTGCAGAATATCACGCTTGCCTGAAAGCTCGCTGCCGGCACGCCAGTTCGCTCACTCTGCCGGATCGCGGAACAGATCAGCGCACAAACTCCGCCCCGCGTCGCTCAATCGCGCGGTGCCGGTGCCTTCCTCGTTCAAAGTCGTCTCGGCGATGCCTCCGTCGGCCAGCGCCGTCAGGTGACGCCGCAGCGTACTCATCGGCACACCTGCCTGCTTCGAGAGCTTCGCCAGCGACCAGTCGCGGCCGGGCGTCTCGTGCTCCGCGCGCCACAGCTGCATCAATATTGCTACCAGCATCGGATCAACTTCGTCGTTCATCGGAGCCCCCTCAGGCCATCTCTGTAACAAGGCCGCCCAGCGTCCTGAGCGCCGCTTCCGTCTGCGCAGTCCAGGGATAGCTGTAATTCAGCCGGATAAAGTGGCGAAAATCGTTGCGGGTCGAAAACATGTAGCCTGGCCCGACCGTGATGCCGCGCGCAAGCGCGGTCCGGTAGAGCCGCATCGAATCGACGCGTTCCGGCATTTCCACCCACAGCACGTAGCCGCCCTGCGGCGCGGAAACGCGCGTACCGGACGGAAAGAAACGCAGCACCATCGCGCTCATCAAGCGAGCCTGCTGATGGTAGAACTTGCGCACGTGGCGCAAATGGCGGTCGTATCCATCCTGCCGCAAATAGTCGGCCACGGCCACCTGCGGCACCGACGGCGTCGTCAACGTGTTCAGGAATTTGAGCTTTTCCACTTGCGCACGGTAACGGCCCGGCATCGCCCAGCCGATCCGGTACGACGCAGTCAGGCTCTTCGAAAACGAAGCACAGTGCAACACCAGTCCCTTGGTGTCGTACTGCTTGAGCGTGGAAGGCCGCGCGTCGCCGAAGTAGAGCTCCTGATAGACGTCGTTCTCGATCACCGGGATATCGTGTTGCGTGAGCAGGTCGAGGAGCTGCTTCTTCCGTTCATCCGGCATCTGAAAACCGAGCGGATTCTGGAAATTCGGCATCACCATGCATGCCGCGATTTTCTGCTTGTCGATAAGGCCGGCCAGCACCTCGACGTCGATCCCGTCGGTTGGATGCGTCGTCACCGCAATGGCGCGCATGCCGAGACGCTCGATGGCGTGCAGCATCGCGTAGTAAGTCGGCGACTCGACAACCACCGTATCGCCCGGCTTCGCCACCGCCTGCAGGCTCAGATTGATCGCCTCGGTCGCGCCGAGCGTGACGATGATCTCGTTCGGATCCACCGGCACGCCGTTTTCCGCGTAGCGCCGCGCAATCTGGCGGATCAGTTCGGGATTGCCGGGCGGCAGGTCGTCGATCAGGTTCCAGCTCGCGTGACGCCGGGCAATCGCGTTGGCGTACTGGTTGATGCGCCGCCAGGGGAACAGCGTGGGATCAGGATACGGCGAGCCGAGCGGTACAGCGTCGTGAGCACGGATGCTGCGCAAGGTCGACAGCACCAGCCGGCTCACGTCGACCTCCGAGGCGGGCGCGGGCGGTGTCGCCGCGTGATCGCGCACGGTCTGCGGCGGGGCTGCCAGCTCACGCACGAAGTAGCCCGACTGCGGGCGCGTCTCGATCAGGCCGCGGCCTTCCAGCAACGCGTAGGCGTGCAGCACGGTCTTGATGCTGACGCCGTGCTGCTGGCTCGCCTGGCGCACGGACGGGATCCGCTCGCCGGCGGCGAACACGCCGCGGCGTACGGCCGCACCGATTTCATCGGCGAGTTTTTCGTAGAGCTTCAAGGGACGAGGCGGCCGGGCGGGCGGCGCGTGGCAAAGGAAATGACCGCAGTTTATGCCAAATCGCCGAAAACTGTATCCCTCCCATTTCCCGTTTTCTGTGTTCCGCCAACTTTTCGGAACACAGTAGGCTTCGGTTTATCGGCAAATCCGCCTGTTCACCGGCAGCAAGGTCATGAAAAAACCCGAAGCGCGCATCGAACCGTACACCCACCCCGCCGCCGGCTGGGGCGCCCTGAAGTACGTCGCCATCAATCTCATCAAGGAAAGGGTCGCTGGCGTCAACTACAAGACCCTGTTCAAGCAGAACCAGCCAAATGGCTTCGATTGCCCGGGCTGCGCGTGGCCGGACCGCGAACATGCCTCCACCTTCGAATTCTGCGAAAACGGCGTCAAGGCGGTGGCCGCCGAGGCCACCAGCAAGCGCGTGACACCGGCGTTCTTCGAGCAGCACACCATCGAAGAACTGATGGCACAGTCGGACTACGAACTCGAACAACACGGCCGCCTGACCGACCCGATGGTCTACGACGCCTTGCTCGACCGCTATGTGCCGATCGAATGGGATGCGGCGTTCGAACTGATCGCGCGTCATCTGAAAGCGCTCGACGATCCCGACCGCGCCGCCTTCTACACCTCGGGGCGCGCCAGCAACGAAGCCGCCTTTCTGTACCAGTTGTTCGTGCGCATGTACGGCACCAACAACTTCCCCGACTGCTCGAACATGTGCCACGAGGCCACCAGCCGCGGTTTGCCGGGCACGGTGGGCGTCGGCAAGGGCACGGTCACGATGGACGACCTGGAGCACAGCGACACGCTGCTGATCTTCGGCCAGAACCCGGCCACCAACCATCCGCGGATGCTCGGCGAACTGCGCGAGTGCGCAAAGCGCGGCGCGACGATCGTGTCGATCAACCCGATCAAGGAACGCGGCCTCGAGCGCTTCGCCAGCCCGCAGCATCCGGTCGAAATGCTGACCATGGGCAGCACCAAGATCAGTTCGGTGTTCATTCGCCCGAAGGTGGGCGGCGACTTCGCGCTGATCAAGGGCGTCGCCAAGCGCGTGATCGAGCTGGACGACGCGGCGCTCGCGAGCGGCGGCGAACGCGTGCTGGACGTGGAGTTTATCGCCGAACATACGGTAGGTTTCGACGCCTTCGCCGACGATCTGCGCGCGGAAGACTGGGGCGCCATCGTCGCCGAATCGGGCGTGCCGATGGAGGACGTGCTCAAGCTCGCCGACATCTACGTCAAGGGCAAAGCGGTCATCTCCACGTGGGGCATGGGCCTTACGCAGCACAAGAATTCGGTACCGACAATTCAGCTCCTGTCGAACCTGATGATGATGCGCGGCATGATCGGCAAGCGCGGGGCCGGTCTGTGCCCGGTGCGCGGTCACTCGAACGTTCAGGGCGACCGCACGGTGGGGATTGAAGAGCGTCCGACCCAGGCGTTCCTCGACCGCCTCGGCAAGGTCTATGACTTCGAGCCGCCGCGCGAACACGGCCTCGACGTCGTGAATTCGATTCAGGCAATGCTCGACGGCAAGGTGAAGGTGTTTATCGGCTTGGGCGGCAATTTCTCGATTGCGACGCCGGATACGCCGCGCACGTGGGAAGCCATGCGTTCGTGCGACCTGACCGTGCATATCACCACCAAGCTGAACCGCAGCCACCTCGTGCACGGCCGCGAAGCGCTGATCCTGCCGACGCTCGGCCGCACCGAGATCGACATGCAGAACGGCGTGGCACAAGGCGTGAGCGTCGAAGATTCGTTCAGCATGGTGCACATCTCGTACGGCATGAACAAGCCGGCTTCGCCGAATCTGCTGTCGGAAATCGCCATCGTGGCGCGCATGGCGGACGCGACGCTCGGCAGCAGCAAGGTCGACTGGCTGGCGCAAATGAATGACTACGCGCTGATCCGCGATGGCATCGAAAAAGTGTTCGACGGCTTTGAGAATTACAACGAGCGGCTCAAGCATCCTGGTGGCTTCCACCTCGGGGTTGCCTCGCGCGACCGGATCTGGAACACGCCCAGCATGAAGGCGCAGTTCCTCGTGCACGCGATTGCCTTCGACACGCCGATTCACCGCGCCCGCAGCCGCCATGGCGAGCGCCTGATGACGCTGATGACCACCCGTTCCCACGACCAGTACAACACCACGATCTACGGTCTGGACGACCGCTATCGCGGTGTTTACGGCCAGCGGCGCGTGCTGTTCGCCAACAAGGACGACCTCGCGATGCTCGGCTTCGTGTCCGGCCAGCGCGTGGACATTACGAGCGTGTGGGACGACGGCATCGAGCGCCGGGCGAACAGCTTTTTGCTCGTCGAGTACGACATCCCGCGTGGCTGCCTCGGAGCCTACTATCCGGAGACGAATCCGCTGGTGCCGCTTTCGTCGGTCGCAGACGGCGCTGGTACGCCGACGTCGAAATCAATCCCGGTGCTGCTCACGGCATCAGTGGAAGAGCTGGAAGCGGTGGCCGCCTGAGCCTGAGATCGAACGCCGCCTGATTCCCGGTTGAAGCAAAAGAAAAGGCCGTTCCGATATGAGTCGGAACGGCCTTTTGCCTTTTCACTTCGTGCTTTGGCAAAACTAGACCAGCAGTTTGACCAGCAAGGAGCCGATCAGTCCAGCCGTGCCGACGATGACGAGCGTCTGGATGATGGTCAGCGATTTACGCGAGCGGGACAACGAGGAGTTTGAGGAAGAAGTCACGAATATTTCTGGTTTCAATTCAAGGAACGGCATACGCCGCGCGGCGCCCGGCGAGAGCTGGACGTTTTGCGAAGGCGTGATTGTACGTCCTGGTTCGGGACAGCCGGTTTTTTGCGGGCGGCGGCGGATTGCCGCCCCCTTGCGGTTCAGTTCTTGACCGGGAAGTACCAGAGATTGCGGTCGCTATAGCCGAACTGTCTGATGATCGTTCCCAGCGTGCCGTCTGCACGGATTTCATCGAGCGCACGCGAGACCGCATTGTTCAGATCTACATCGTTCTTGCGCAGCGTGTAACGAGCGTAGCCATATTCCTTGGGACGCGGCTGGTAGTCGTGCACCATCTCCATCGCGACGGTGGGATGCGCCTCAAGGAACTGTGAGATCTTGATGCCATCTTCCATCGCCACGTCGATGCGTCCCGCCATCAGGTCAGCGAATTCCGCCTCGTTGCTCGCATACAGTTTCATTTCCTTCAGATCGGTACGCTGGCTGAGCAGTTCGTGGTTGATGCCGCCGCGCAGCGTGCCCACAGTATGGCCTGCGAAGTCGGCCCAATTGTGGATCTTCAGGGGATTGCCGCGCGCGACTGCGATGCCCGAGCCGTACCAGTAGGCCGGACTCGTGAACGCCACGACGCGCAACCGCGCTTCCGTCTCATGCAGGTTATCGACGATCACATCGCCCCGCCCGGACAGCAAGGTGGGAATCAGCGCGTCGAAGGGCACGATATCCCAGTTCACCTTGGTGATCCCGAGGCGTTTGGTGATTTCGCGGAAGATGCGCACGTCCGCACCGTCGAAGCTATTGGTCTTGTTGTCCTGGAACGTCGACGGGGGGTCGGCTGCAATAACCAGGGTAATGCCATTCTCGACGGCACGCCGGTAAGAGCCGTCGCCGCCGTCGAAACGCGCGCTGCTGGTCGCGGCTTCGTCGGCGGCCCAGACTGTAGAGACGGACAGCAAGCCTGTCACTATCGATGCAAGCATCAGCGTCGCCACTCTCATGGAAAACTCCTGAATCGTTGGTCTTAAGTTTGGAGTGCTACAGGCTGGCTGTTCCGCCGAGCTGCCGGTTCCGTTCCCACAACGAACGCAGAAAATCCCGGGTGCGTGCTTGCTGAGGCGCCGCAAAGAACGCCGCAGGGTGCCCCTCTTCAACGATCCGTCCATCGGCCATGAAGACGATCCGGTCGGCTACCTCACGCGCGAATCCCATTTCATGAGTGACAACGACCATCGTCATGCCTTCGTCGGCAAGCGTGCGCATCACGCGCAAGACCTCCCCCACCAGTTCGGGATCGAGAGCGGACGTGACCTCATCGAACAGCATGACTTCAGGCTGCATGGCGAGCGCACGCGCAATCGCCACGCGTTGCTGCTGGCCACCGCTCAACTCGTGCGGATAGTCGTTCGCTTTCGCGCGCAGGCCGACCTTGTCCAGCAGCGCATACGCGGCTTGCGTTGCATCGGATAACGAACGACCCAGTACATGAACGGGCGCAACCGTAATATTTTCGATCACGCTCAGATGCGAGAACAGATTGAACGATTGAAACACCATGCCGACCTTGGCCCGAATCGCTTCAACCTCCCTGTCGCTATCGGCACGACGGCGGCCGTTACTGAGGCCTTGGTAAGCGGGTGCTTCATCGAAATAGATCGTGCCGCTGTCGACGGTTTCCAGATGGTTGATGCAGCGGAGCATCGTCGACTTGCCCGACCCCGACGGTCCGACGACACACAGCACCTCACCCTTCGCGACGCTAAGCGATACGTCCTTCAGCGCATGGTGGTCGCCGAAGCGCTTGTTCACACCGTCAAGACGGATCATGGCGTACCCACCGTGGCATCAGGAGCGCCATGATCTATGGGCTTCGCCTTGTTACCGACATTCATGCGCCGTTCGAGCCAGCGCACCGCCAGCGCGCTGGGGTAAGAGAACGCCAGATAAATCGCGCCAATGATGGTGAACACCGTGGCGTACTGGAAATTCGTCGACGAAATGATTTGCCCCGTAAAGATCAATTCCTTGACGGTGACAATCGATACCAGCGAGGTGTCCTTGAACAGCGAAATGCCGTAGTTGCCGAGCGGCGGAATCACCACGCGGATGGCCTGAGGTAGCACGATCAGACGCAGCATCTTGCGGCGCGACATGCCGAGCGCTTTGGCGGCTTCGATCTGGCCGCGCGGAACCGCAGCGATGCCGGCGCGATACACCTCGGCCAGATAAGCCGAATAGTTGATCGACAGCCCGATGACTCCGGCCACGAACGGATCGAAGCGAATACCGAACGACGGCAGAACGAAGTAGATATAGAAAAGTTGCAGCAGCGCGGGCGTTCCGCGAATCACTTCGATATAGATCGAAGCACACCACCGCAGCAGCCGCGAGCGGCCAAGTTTGGCGAGTGCGATCAGCAGTCCGAGTGGCAAGCTGATCAACGTGATGCAAACAGTCAGCGCCAGACTGGTGGCGGCGCCTTTTAGCAACGCGGGCAGGTAGTCGCCCACGCCGTGCAAGTCGAACAGGGCAAGAAATTCTGTCAGCATGAGGTTCCTTCGTGCCGAAGCCTGACGCGCGCAACCCTCCCACCCTGATTGCGGTGTCGCGCTCCGGGCAATACGCTCGATGTCGTGGCCTGGTTATTTACACCGCGTAGACTTCCGGATCCACCTCGGCACCCAGCATCTTGCTTACGCGGTCTGCATGCCTGCGGATCGTCCGACCCAACTCATGCAGGTCCTCATCGCTCAAACCGCTTTTCAGCGTGGTCACGCTGATCGCGGCGACGCCCTCGCCTTCGCGATTGGTAATGGCCGCGCCGATGCACACCACACCAATGTTGTCCTCTTCGTTATCGAAGGCATAGCCGCGCTCGGCGACCAGCATCAGGTCGCTCATCAGTTCGGCGGGTGTCACGAGGGTGTACTCGGTGCGGCGCGGCATGCCGGTTTGCGCCAGCAGTTTGACCACCCTTGCCGGCGGCAGCAGGGCCATCAGCGATTTGCCAAGCGCCGAGCAATGCGGCAATTCGCGTTGCCCAAGCGCCGACGCGATCCGCAGAATACCGGGCGCGTCGACGCGGTTGATCGCGACCGCGTAGCCCTGATCGAGGATCGCGAGGCGTGACGTCAGTCCCGTCAGTTCGGTGAGCTCACGCAGCACCGGCATGGCCAGTTGCGACACGCCGATATCTTCCGCCGCGCGATCGCCGAGATAGACGAGCGAAAGCCCCAACCGGTAGCGGCGCGAGCCCCCGAGGCGGACGTCGGTCACGAAATTGCGCATCAGGAGCGTCTGCAGCAGCGCGAACGCCGTACTCTTCGACACCCCGATCTGTTCGGCGACCCCAGCGACTGTCATACCTTCGCTGGCAGCCTTCCCCAAGGCCTCCAGGACATCGAGCGCGCGATTGACACTGCGTAGCGCGTATCGGTCCTCAGCAGTTTGAACTGCATCTGTCATTTTCTGTTTTGATTCCGTTGATGAAGCTACCCGGTAGCATCCCACATCTCATATTGACAGTCACTAAATCGGAAATTAAGATGAACTTATTGCCGAACGTGGTTCGGTAGTGCCGAACGATTAATCGGTCAGCATCTGGCGCTCCGGATTCGCGGCTCGCCTCGCCACAAAAATAGCGACAGGAGGCCGAATTCGAGAGGCGCCGCGTTCCGGGGATTTTTTGCGCGGCGTCACACAGCTCGGCGGCAAGGACCATGGGAATAGTCTCTGAAGAAGGCTTGTGCATCGACGGGCAGTCGAAAATGTCAGGCGCACACTCCGCGAAACTCGTCCACAGCGAACTCGCGCATATCAAACTCGTGCTTGGGCGCTTGTCGGCGTCCGACCTCGACCAGTCCGGGTTGCCGCGCGCTTACTGGCGCAAGCGCCTGCGCAGCGTCATGGAGAATCATCAATTGTCGCCGGCACAATTCGGCGAAATCGACCGCATTCTTGCCGGCCTGTCGGACTAGGCCATCTACATCTGCGGCAAGTCACCCCGGATTGATCGTACGATCCGCGCGCCATTGTCGGGTATCCACGAAGACTGCAACGCCACGCCGGCATTGTTACGTCCATTTGCTGACATGCTAATGACATAGCGAATTTCCGCCTCAAGCCGCGGTCCGGTTTGGTCTGCGCAATATAAAAAGTAAAATCGACAGCATTCCGATGATTATCAGGAGCACATCAATGACTGGGCGCGTAAATGGGCCGGTTGCGGCTACGACTTATCGTGGCGACGCGATCGAAAACACGCATGTTGCACATGTGGCAGTGGTCGATGCGCAGGGCGGTCTGCTCTACGGATTTGGCGACCCTTCGCGCATGACGCTGGCGCGTTCCGCAGCCAAGCCCGCGCAGGCGTTGGCGGTACTCGAAACCGGCGCGCTCGAACGCTTCGGCTTCGAAGAGGCCGACCTCGCGCTGATGTGCGGCTCGCACAATAGCGAGGACCGGCATATTGAACGCGCACGGCAGATGATTGCGAAAGCCAATGCGAGCGAAGCCGACCTGCGTTGCGGCGGCCATCCGCCTATATCCGACGCCGTTTACCGGTCGTGGATCAAGCGCGATTTCACGCCGGGTGCGGTATGCAGCAACTGCTCCGGCAAGCACGCCGGCATGCTCGCGGGCGCGCAGGCGATCGGCGCGGACGTGCAGGACTATCACAAGGCCGATCATCCGCTGCAGCTTCGCGTGAAGCACACCGTCGCCGATGTCTGCGATCTGCCCGACGAGGCGGTCCAGTGGGCTGTCGACGGCTGCAATCTGCCCACGCCCGCTTTCCCGCTCGAGCGTCTCGCACGGCTTTACGCAAAGCTCGCCGACGCGGCGGCTCAATCGTCTGAAGCATCTGCGCGCAGCGCGGCGCTTGCGCGCATCTACCGCGCGATGACCCGGTACCCGGAAATGGTCGCGGGCGAAGGACGTTTCTGTACCGCGCTGATGCGCAGCTTCGATGGGACGCTGGTCGGCAAGCTCGGCGCCGAGGCAAGCTACGCCATCGGCGTGCGGCCGAACGAGCAGACGGCGCGGCTTGGCGCCAAGGGCGCATTGGGAATTGCCGTCAAAGTCGAAGACGGGAATACGACTGTGCTTTACGCCGTGGTGGCACAGTTGCTGACGCAACTCGACATCGGCACAGCTGCGCAGCGCGCCCAGCTCGAATCGTTCCGTGCGCCGCCCATGCGCAATACGATGGGCGTGGAAACCGGGCGCCTCGCGCTATCGGTCGCGCTCGAACCGGTTGGCGCGAAGCAATAAGGGCTGAACGGCCAGCCGTGCCGTCCCAATGAACCCTACCCGCGCGAGGGATCACCCTGCCCTAATTGAGCTTCAGAATGGCCGACAGAGCCGATATTTCGCAGCGCGTGCCGTCAGAGCACGGTGTTACGCTCGATTGAAATCTATCGCCGGTCGAGCGCGAGCCGCATAGGGGGATGGGTCCACGTCGCAGCACGCCACTTGGGGCAGTGGATCCAGACACGGATTGCAGCGAGACCGCACCAGGAGGCTCCGCGATGAAAATCACCCTACCCATCATGGGCCTGACGCTGCTCACGCTGAGCGGTGCCGCCTCGGCGTGGCAGCCGGTGGTTTATCCGATTCGCAGCCAGAGCCCCTGGCAGCAGAACGCCGACGCCGCCACGTGCTACGGCATGGCCAGCCGTCAAACCAACGTCAACATCACGCGGCAAGCGCAATCTGCAATGCCGCCCAAGCTCGCGTCCGGCGCCCCCGGAATAGGCGGAGGCGGCGTGGTATCGCAACCGCCGCTGCCTGCTAGCGGAACATCCCTCGCGTCGGCCAGTGCGACAACCACAGGCGCTTCGCCGGCTACCGGCATGCCGGCCACTGCGATGCCGGCCAGCGGTATGCCGGCCACCACGGCGCAGGCGAGCGAACCGATGCCGAAAACCGACAAGAACGGCGTCCCGCAATTAGGCGGTGCCAGCGACCCGCAAACCGCGGCGGAGGTTAAACCGCCGCCAATGCCACCGCCCGAGCCGCCAATGACGCGCTACTGGCGCGCCTACGCCGGTTGTATGCAGGGAAAGGGCTACGCCGTACAGTGAAATCGGCGCCGAGCCGGGCGTGACGATACGCGGCGGTGATTGTCGGCCAGTGGCCCTCAGCACAGTAGCGGCGTACTTACTCGCTGCTGGTCCATTCCACGTTTGCGCCTACCGAGCGCAGGTTTTCCACGAAGTGCGGATGCGCGCGCCGAATCGGCAACGCGTTCATGATTTCCGAGCGCCCCTCGATACTCGCCGCGACCATCAACAGTGCGATGGCGACACGAATGATGTACGGACTTTCGACCCTGGCCGGCGTCAACGGCAGGCCACCAAACGTGATGAGGCGGTGCGGGTCGGACAGGAACACGTGAGCGCCGAACTTGGAAAGCTCGACGGACCAGCCCATTGCGCCGTCATAGACCTTGTTCCAGAACATCGCACTGCCTTCGGCCTTGACGCCGAGCGCGATGAAAATGGGCAGCAGATCCACGGGCAGATAAGGCCAGGGCGCCGCTTCGACCTTGGTGAGAATGTTCTGTGTGAAAGGCCGACGCACCCGCAACGGACCCTCGCGGAATGCACGCGACCAGCCGTCACGATGCACTACGTCGACGCCGAACTTGGCGAACGTCCGGTCGATCAGCGGAAACTGCTCAGGCGCGGTATTCCTGACTACGATGTCGCCGCCGGTGATCGCGCCCAGTGCCAGAAACGTGGCAATTTCGTGGAAATCCTCGCTAAAGCGGAATTCGCCGCCGCCGAGTTTGCCGCCGCCCGAAACGCTCAGGCGCGATGTGCCGATGCCGTCAATCTCGACGCCCAGCATCGCGAGGAAACGGCAAAACTCCTGCACGTGCGGCTCGGACGCGGCATTCACGAGCGTCGACGTGCCGCTTGCCGACGCAGCGCACAGCACGAAGTTCTCGGTGGTGGTGACCGACGCGTAATCCAGCCAGTGGTGATTCGCGCTCATCTGCGAGTCGGCACGCACGATCAGCGACTCGGCCGTTCGTGTCACCCGCGCGCCGAAGCGCTCGAACACCTCAACGTGCGGATCGATCTCGCGCACGCCGAGCGTACAACCCTTCACGTCGTTCTCGAGACGCGCCACGCCGAAACGGGCCAGCAAGGGCGGCACGAGCATGATCGACGAACGCATCTCCTCCGGCAGCTTGTGCGTAACAGGATCGAACGTGGTGGCGTGATGATGCAGCTCGAGAATGCCGGTCTGGAAATCCATCGACACTTCGCTGCCGAGCGTGCGGAAAATCTCGAGGATCTTCTTGACGTCGGTAATCTCGGGGACGCCGATCAGACGCAAGGGCTGATTGGTCAGCAGCGTGGCGCAGAGGATCGGCAGGACGGCATTTTTGTTGGCGGATGGCTCGATCTCGCCGCGGAGCGGGAGACCGCCATGAACGATCAGGTTCGACATGTTCGGCGCAGGCGTATGGAAGGGGACGTGAGGTCGATATCATGCCACCGCGCGAGCGCGCACGCTTGACCGGAAAACGTGATTTTCTGCAAAGGCCGGTTTGGCCTTGTCAGCTTTACAGGCGCGCCTCGATCCGCTCAATCAGGCTCCCAGTCCAGCGGCGCAGCGCGCTATTCGAGGCCGCTAGCGCCGTCGAATATCCGATCACCTCATACACCTTGCTGCGCTGGATCTTGGAGACCTTCGCCGGATCGAGCCACGCCTCGTTTTGAACCAGCAGGAGCAACGTCTCCAGACCGATCAGCACCGGCCACAGACACGCCAGGCGCAAGCGAATGGACAGGCGCGGGATCGCCAGCGTGTAGTCGACGGCCTCGCGGAAGTGTGCCAACGACATCCGCACGAGTTCGAATAGCAACGGTTGCGCGCGGACCGAGTTGCCGGGCTCCAGCAGGTCCTGCGGCGCGAGGCCGAAGCGATCCAGCATTTCGGTGGGAAGGTAGCAGCGGCCGATCCGCAGATCCTTGCCGCAATCGCGCAGCACGTTGGTCATCTGCAGCGCTTTGCCAAACCGGACTCCACGTGCGAGCATCGTTTCGGGCTCGGCTTTAAGCGTCCCCGGCAGGTGCGCGTATGTCATCCGGGTCCAGAACTCGCCCACGCAGCCCGCGACCAGATAGGTGTAACGATCCAGCTCCGAGACATGCTCAAGCGCGACAATCTGGCCGGAACGCTCGTCCGGGAACGTGCGCAGGTCGAACTCCATGCCTTCCGTTAGCGTCGAGACAATCTCGCGTACGGCCGCGCGATCCGACTCGTTCAACTGCGACAGAATGGCGAGCGCCGGTCCGAGCGATTCGAGCAACACCTTCTCATCCGATTGCGTCTGCTGGCCCGCCACTTCGACGGACATCCGCTGCAAAAACGTGCCTTCGTCAGCCGCGCCGTTGACCTGAGCACGCAGCGACAGCAGCAGTTCCAGACGTTGTTCCGGCGGAATCAGCGAGGTGTCCGCGATCGTATCGGCGGCGCGCGCGAGCAGATACGCGAGGCCGATTGGGTCGCGCATTCCAGCAGGCAAGATACGCAGCGTGAGGTAAAAGGAGCGAGAAACGCCCTTTAGCAGCGGACCCAGGAGATAGGTCCGGGTAGGATTCAGCATGAATGGATTAGGTCGGTTTGGGACAATTTGGGCGCTGCCGAATTGTATCCTGCAAAACGCGACCTACCCGTCGGCGCCGCCGCGCGGACCTGCTGGCCTCGCGGCGGGCGCCGGTTTCTTATGCGATCGGCTTGCCGGTCTTGGCGGCCGCCTTTTCCATATGGCCGCCGAAATCGTGCCGCATTGCCGACAGCACGCGGTTAGCGAAATCCGCCTCGCCGCGCGAACTGAAGCGGGCGAACAGGGCCGCGCTCAGCACGGGCACCGGTACGCCTTCGTCGATCGCCGCGTTAACGGTCCAACGCCCCTCGCCCGAGTCCGACACGCGCCCAGAGTACTGTTCAAGGCCTGCGTCGCCGACCAGCGATGCAGCGGTCAGATCGAGCAACCATGAGCCGATCACGCTGCCGCGGCGCCAGACCTCCGTGATTTCCGGCAAATTCAGGTCGTACTGATAGAACTCCGGGCCGTGCAGCGGCGAGGTTTCCGCATCGATTTCCGCAGTCTTTTTGCCGGCGTTGGCGTTGTGGAGGATGTTCAAGCCCTCCGCGTAAGCTGCCATGATCCCGTATTCGATGCCGTTGTGAACCATCTTGACGAAGTGGCCGGCGCCTTGCGGCCCGCAATGCAGATAGCCCTGATCCGCCGTACCCGCGTCCTTGGGACGTCCCGGTGTCGGGACGGCCGCGCCCGGTCCCGGCGCCAGCGTCGAGAAAATCGGCGCGAGATGTTCCACGATCGGCGTCTCGCCACCGATCATCAGGCAATAGCCGCGCTCGCGGCCGAACACGCCGCCGCTCGTTCCGACGTCCACGTAGTGAAGCTTCTTGCTACCGAGTTCGTTGCCGCGGCGAATGTCGTCGTGATAGAACGAGTTGCCGCCGTCGATCACGATGTCGCCCGGCTCGAGCAAGGGCGTCAGTTTCGCCAGCGTCGAATCGACCACCGCGGCCGGCACCATCAACCAGACGGCGCGTGGCTTCGCCAGTTGCTTGACCAGATCTTCGAGGGACGAGGCTCCCTCGATGCCGCTGCCACTCTGCTTGAGTTTCTCCACCGCCGCCGGCGCTACGTCGTAGACCACGCAGGTCTGACCACCGGCGGTCAGACGCCGCACCATGTCGGCGCCCATGCGCCCCAATCCAATCATGCCTAGCTGCATCTCTCACTCCTTACGTTGCGATACCGCGCTGGCTGCTGCCGCGGTCGTTCAAGCAGTTGTGAAGCAGAACCGCCGCTGTACGCGCTGCGTTACGAAGCAACGAAGCTCACATGCGAAAACGGGGATTCTGCGCGGTCGTACCGTAGTACGTTAGTCGTCACTTGCCGCTTTTGCAGGGAATCTTTTTCCGAACGATTCCCGGCAGAAGTCTGGCGCGCCGCAGTTCTTGCCGGGGATGCCGATGCGCCAAGGAGACGCAATGCGCCGGATTGCGGGTCAGCGCAACAGTGAGACAGGGGGAGGACGGAAGGCGTTCAATGCTGCGGCGAGCGTGCTGAAGAATGATGCGGCTCGCCGCCGCCGAAAGTTGGACTAGCTTAAGCCTTCTGCGGCCATAGCGTGCGGCCAAAGAAAGTCAGAGCGCGGTCCCAGGCCAGTTGAGCCCAGACCGGATCGTACTGGGTCTCCGCGATACGGCCGGGTCCGACCGCCGTCTCGTTGGCGAACGCGTGGTGGGCCTGGTAATGGTACGACTCGAGATCGACTTTCGCGTTGCGCAGCTTGGCTTCGACCGCCTCGACCGCATCGGGCGGGAAAAACGCGTCTTGCGTAGCCCAGTGCGCTTGCACCGGCACCTTGATGTTGTCAGCCTGGATGTAGTCGAGCGGCGGGCAGCCGTACCATACCACCCCGGCGGACAATTCGGGAATCTGGCCGAGCGCCAGCAGCGTCAGCGCGCCGCCCATGCAAAAGCCGGTGACGGCCACACGGTCCGCGTGTTGCTTCAGGTATTCAACGGCGCCGCGAATATCCTGGGAAGCGGCGTCGCCGAAGTCGAGGCCGCTCATCAAATGGTGCGCTTCTTCCTTCTCGACCGTCATCTTGCCGCGGTAGAGATCGGGAACGAGCGCCAGATAGCCGGCTTGCGCAAGGCGGTCGGCCACGCCGCGAATCTGGTCGTTCAAGCCCCACCATTCCTGAATCACAACAATGGCGGGAGCGCCTACGGGGTTCTGCGGCTTGGCGAGATAACCTTCAACATCCTTTCCATCGGGACGGCGGAAGGTAATCATGGATCCTGGTGAATGTGTCATCGAGCGGTCCTCGGTTGGGCGAAACGCATAGCATAGCGTTTGTCGTGCGGGGACGCTGGCGGGCGGTGCAGGTTGCGAATGTCACAATTCACGTCACTTCACCCGTGCCAACGTAATAGCCCGCTCCGGGCAAGCCGTCACGCACAACCCGCAGGAACGGCATGCATCCGCATTCGGCGTATAAGCGACCTTCAGACCGTGCACCCGCAGCTTGAATTTATTCAACATACCTAACTGATTGTAATCTTCAGCGTCGATCTTACGAATCTCGAACACGTTCTCAGGGCAAACCACCGCGCAATCGCCCTTCCCTTCGCAACGCCTGAAGTCGACCACCGGCGCAATCACGCCCGGTGCCTGCTTGCAGGCGGCAGTTGTCGATGTCTTGCTCACGATGGGTTGTCCTCCTGCGACTGCGCCCTGCGGTCCCGGGGCGAGAAGCCCTTGAGGAAATTCTCGCGTTCCTCCGGCGTCATGCGCTCCCAGCGGCGCCAATGTCCGCGTCCACCGCCGTGCCAGCCGCCACGGCCGCGGAACCCGCCGAACAGGATGCGGCTCAGCACCAGCAAACCTATCGCGTGCAGAAAATCAATCGAACGGCCGCCGACGAATATCGCCGGGATCACCCAATTCCATAGCGACATCACGATCCATCCAAGCACCGCGATCGCCACCAGGGCCAGCAGTGCTTTGCCGAAGCATCTCACTTTGAATCTCATCACCTGCTCCTTTAAATTTCCAGTTCGTCATACACGGCTTGCAGGCTGGCACGCAGATGCAGCACCGCATAACGCTTGCGTGCGAGCAGCGTGTTCACGCTGACGCCGCTCTCGCCAGCCAGTTCCTTGAAGCTGCGCCCTTCGAGCTCGTGCGCGACAAAAACGTCGCACTGATTGGCCGGCAGTTCGTCGAGCGCGGCTTGTAGCGCATCGAGCAGCACCGACCGCGCATAGGCCGCCTCCGGGCCGGCATCCTGTGACGGCAGCGCAAGGTCGAGCCGGTATTCGCTTTCGTCATCCGGCTCTGTGGCGGCTTCGACCAACGGCAGTTCCCGCCTCTTGCGAAACACGTCGATGATGCGGTTGCGCGCCACGCGGAACAGCCAGGCGCTGGCCTGTTCGATCGGCGCGGGTAGCCGGTAGGCCTGCACGAACTCATGAAAGACATCCTGCAAGATGTCTTCCGCGTCGCTCGGATCACGCACCCGGCGCCGGATGAAATGCCCAAGCCGCGTACGCTCACGCAAAATGGTTGCAGTGAGGTCGTTGTCTCGTTCGAGCATCGGGTCCGGGGGCGGCGGCGTTTCCATACGTCTGTAGACGACTGGGGAGCGGGGATATTGTGGCGGGCAGAAAATAATGCGTTTTCTGGCGCGAGCCGGGGTTGATAAGTCCCGCAAGCCTAGGTGCCGGTCCGCTCAGGCGGCTGAGCGGTCAGCCGGTCACCCGCCGTTGGTAGAGGTCTGCGCCGGCTGGCAGCACTCGCGACGATCCGACTTGATCAGCGACAGCAGACGCACGTCGTGAAACGCGTCTTTCCAGTAGCCCCATTGCCGCATTACGCCTTCTTCGACAAACCCGAGGCTTGCCAGCAGCCCCGCTGACGCGTGATTATCCAGGTCCGTTGTCGCCTGGATGCGGTTCATCGCGAGCTGATCGTAGGCGTAGGTGATTGCGGCATCGAGCGCTTCGCGCATCAAGCCCTGACGCCAGTACCGGCGCTCCAGTTCGAAGCCGAGACTTGCCGATCGGAACGCGAAGTTGAGCCGGAATCCGCAGGTCCCGATGACGCATCCGCCGTTCGTGGACACGATCGCCCAGCGGATGCCCGTTTGTTCAGCCGTGTCCTGCATGAGCCTCGCCACCACGTGCTCGGCCTGTTCGAAGCGGGTCAGCGGCGCCACGTCGTAGAAGCGCATCACTTCCGGATCGGACCAGATTTCAAAGATGCGCTGCGTGTCGGAAACGTCGAGCGGACGGAGCTGGAGGCGCGCCGTCGCAGGGAGGTGCAGATTGGGAAAGGGTGTGGTCATCCGCACAGGATATCAATCTGTTCCTCTTCAGTGTCACCACTCTGGAAACGGATCGGCAAACTTGCACTTGCGCGCGGTGTCGCTCCATTCGTCGAGGGAAACACGGAATCTTCGAGTCTTCAGTCGGCACACTCCACGGAAGCTTTGCGCGGCGGAGCGCCGTGCCATATCGCCTAACGCGCACGCAGAAGCTTCGGGGGGAGTGTCAATTAGACGGGAGATGAGAAAGCCATACAGCAGGACGCTGCACGCTATTTACTTGCATACAGGTAGCGATTGACTTCTGTAAGCAGCGCCGACTGATACTGTTCCGGCAAACGGCTATCGTCGGCCAGCGACAACAGGAATTCGACCCTGTCACGGAATGACTTGTCGACTTCGTTACGCATCGTTTGGGGCAGATGACTCAGCAACGCCGCCAGCAATTCGCCGATCACCGCAATCCGTGCGCCTTGCTGGATCACCGCGTTGCCGTTGGTTTTGGACAAGGTGGCAAGCAGATCAATCAACTCGTCGTCGCCTTGCTGCCCCTGCGTGGGCTCGACCAGCCCGTTATCTCCGGGCGAAGCTGGATCGATCTCTCGTCTGTCTTGCATGCTGCTGATTCCCCATCAAGATGAAACTGTTTCTATAAAACATACGTTCACCGGCAAAATCGATTCAACTGTTACATAATCGAATCAATGATTTCGGTATTTTTTACCGCATATCCCAATTGCCTATCGGAAGGCTGCAATGCAAAATGGCCCTACCCGGTCGATCCCATATGCCAAGCCCTCTGGCAGGCCCTGACTCCACGATCATGTTTACGACGAACCAGTACAACTCTTAAGCCAATAATATGCAATATGGCGAATTTTACGAGTTAAATTGGGAAATCCTCATATAAGCGGAAATATGATTCGGGATATCCTTACTGCAAATCAGGAAATGCCTACTCCGATTTAACAATATGCGTATTTGATATTCTGCCGGTCACGTGAGCCTTCCAACGTGGAGTGGAACGTTCACCGACACCGTGGTGCCCGCACCCGGCGCGCTGTCGATCCGCAATGAAGCCCCAATCAGACGGGCACGTTCGCTCATGCTCAAAAGTCCATACGAATAGCCGTTGCGCGCCGTCTCCGGCTCGAATCCGCAGCCGTCATCGTTGACGTGCAGATCGAAGCCACGTTCGGTGCGCGTGAGCGTGACATGGACGTGCGAAGCCCGGGCATGGCGGCCCACGTTAGTGAGCGATTCCTGAACGACGCGAAACACTGCGGTTGCATGCGCTTCGGGAAGCACCGGCTCGCTGCCGTTCATACGAAACAGACACGGTATCGTGTTGCGCCGCGCGAAATCTTCGGCAAGCCATTCGAGTGCCGAGGCAAGACCGAAATTGAGTGCGGCAGGGCGCAAATGATTGGCGACGTTGCGCACCATCCAGATCGTCCGGTCGACGAGCACGTGCATGTCGGCCACTTTCTCGAGCAGATCCGGTGCGCTCAAACGCATCTTCAGCAACGACACGTCCATCTTTAGCGCCGTCAGCAGTTGCCCCAACTCGTCGTGGATTTCCAGGGCAATGCGTTTTCTCTCGTCTTCGCGCGTCGCTTCCATGTACGCACCGAACTCACGTAATTTCTCACGCGACTCGAGCAGTTCCTGTTGATTCGCCCTGGTACGCACGCGCTCATCCGTCTGTGCGTTCAGATCATCCTTTGCCCGAGCAAGTTGTGTGGCGAGTTGAGCTACGCGCGCCTCGAGTTCATCGCGGATCAGATGCGAGCAATACAGGTGCGTGCTCAATGCGTTGAGGGCCAACACGACACGGTCGAGTTCGTCGAGCGTCGTGGTGCGGCGGCGTGCAAGCGCGAGCGGGCGCGGGCGTGGCGCTTCGCGATAGTCTCCGCTGCGGGCCGCTAGCGCAATTACGCGCAGATGCCGCACGATAAGTCGATCCGCCGCGCAGGCCACCAGCAACGCCACCGAAAAGATGCCGGCACCCTGGATCGCGAAGAGTTTCGCCGCCGCGCGCGCGAACTCGACGCCAGTGCGGTGATCACGATACAACTGTGGCGCAGTCGAACTCACGGTCACGATGCAGCCAAACGCGAAGGCGACGACATACAGCCTCAGCGCAACGCTGCGACGCAAGCGCTCGACCAGTCGGTACTGTGGGATATCCACGAGCCGTTTCATGCCCGGCCCTTCACGGCCAGTGGAGGTGGCCCGATTGAATTCTGTTGCTTGACCATTCTTCGCGAGAAACACCGGGATATGGCGGAGGTGCCGGCTTAGGGCGCATTGCTACCCTTGAGCACCGGCTCCACGAAACGCACACCCCGTGCCGCGCGCTACGCGCGAACCCGCTTATTCAGCAGCGAGTCCGTGTCTGACCGTATAAAGAATCAATTCCGCATTGTTGGCGAGACCGAGCTTTTGCATGAGCCGCATCTTGTGCGTGCTGATGGTTTTCGCGCTCAGCGCGAGGGTCTCGGCAATCTCGTTGATGCTTGTGCCTGCGGCCAGCATCTGCAGCACCTGAAATTCGCGGTCGGACAGAACCTCATGCGGCGGCGCGTCGCCCGAGTGCGTCTCGAAGATGATCGCGTCGACCAGCTTCGGGTCGATAAAACGACCACCCGCAGCCAGCTTGCGAATCGCGGCCAGCAGCACATCGGGGTCGCTGTCTTTCGTCACATAGCCCGTCGCACCGGCACGCAGAGCACGCGATACGACCTGCGCCTCGTTGTGGATGCTCAGCACCAGCACCGGCAACGCAGGTTGCTCGACGCGCACCCGCCGGATCAGATCGACGCCGCTGATGCCAGGCATCGTCATATCCAGCAGCAGCAGGTCTACTTCGCAGATACGCAGCTTGTCGACCACTTCAGAGCCTTGCGCCGCCTCTCCGGTCACGACGATATCGTCGGTGGTAGCGATAATCTGTTTCAATCCCCCGCGCACAATCGCGTGGTCATCCGCAATCAATATTTTTATCATCAATTTGATCCGCCAGCCGGCGGAATATGTCCGGTCAGCTTGACCTTAACCCGAGATTGCGTGCACGAGTTCCCTGTTAGCCATTGGCGGGCTGCGATCCGGCAATGGTGCGTCCTGCAGAATTTCGTCTGTCCAGTCTGCCAGTTCGAACAGCGCCTGCTCGGTCTCGGCGTCGATCGTTTCAAGGTGCGTCCTGCGCAGTTCCGATAGCGTCTTGTGGAGACGCCGGACTGTCGCAGGCCGGCTATCCATGAGCGGCCAGCAGTGCAGCAGATAAGTCAGCGCGGTCGTGCTTCGACGCTGGCACCAGATATCAAACAGGCGCAGGCAAATCGCGTTGATATGCTCAATCGCATTTTCACGTTCGGACAGGCGAGAAATCATGGTCGCCACCACTGATTGGTTTTCGATAACTGATACTAGGCGGTGCGCCCGACCGGCGCAGTCAGGAAGCGTGGAAATTGCGCGACGGGGACGCTGAACCGAAGGTAAGGAAATCCTTAGGCGGAAAATCCCTACAAGAATTCCAGCAACGCCTGACGCGAAAAGCCCTTTAGCTTCGATCATTTGAAACCGTATACCTGTAGAGACTTGCTGGATCAGCAGACGCCTTGATGTCGAATGAAACGCTGCGGAATTCGAAGTGATTTCTTACAGGAAATGAAGTGAACAAGTTCGTCCACACCATCAGGTTCAAGATCATCGTGTCGCTTGGCGCATGCGTCGCCGTGAATATCGCGGTCGGCTTGTCCGGCGCAAACGGACTGGCCAGATTGAACTCGAACATGAGTGATACCTTCTCCACCGCCGTGCTCCCGATCGCCCAGCTTTCGGATGTGCGCGCCGCGGAGCTGGATATCCGCGCCAAGCTTCGGCGCATGCAGGTGGCCAGGTCGCCTGAAAATGTAGCGAAAAACGCCACGAGCGTCGAGGCCGATCTGGCCATTATCGACAAGCAGTGGTCCTCATACTATCCGGCAGGCGTATCCGGCGACAAGGAACGTGCGGTTGCAGACCAGATCGCGAGTGGCCTGAAGGACTTGCAGGCGCAGACCAACGAAGCCCTTTCGGATTTCAAGGCAGGCAACTTCGATGCCGCCGGCGACGTGATCAACCGGAGCGCCGACGCGGCCGATGCGGTCGCCGGCCTGCTCAGGGATGACTCGCAGATCAACGTAGAGGAAGCGAAGCAGTACTCCGACGACGGCGAGTCGCTGTATAGAACATTGCTGTCGATCGCCATCGTCCTGGTGGGTATTGGTCTCGTCGTTGCAATTGGCGTCTCGGTCTATCTGTTGCGCGTGATCTTGCGACCTCTCCGAAAAGCGATCGACGCAGCAAACCACATCGCCGACGGGCAATTGGACAACCGCATCGAGAGCGACTCACGCGGCGAATTCGGTGAGCTTCTCGACGCGCTCGGCAAAATGGACCGGAATCTTAGCAATACCGTACGCGGAATCAAGACGTCCACCGAATCGGTCAGCGTGGCGGCGCGAGAAATAGCGAGCGGCAACACCGATCTTTCTTCGCGCACGGAAGAACAGGCGGCGTCGCTCGAAGAAACGGCGGCGAGCATGACGCAGTTGACCGAAACGGTAAAGCAGAACGCGGACAATGCACGCCAGGCGAACACCCTGGCAACCCGGGCCACGGACATGGCCGATACCGGCAACGACTCTGTGCAGACAATGGTCGGCACCATCGGCCAGATCAGCAGCAGTTCGACCAAGATCTCCGAGATTACCGGAGTGATTGAAGGCATTGCATTCCAGACCAACATCCTGGCGTTGAACGCAGCCGTCGAGGCTGCACGCGCCGGCGAACAGGGCCGGGGCTTTGCCGTAGTCGCCAGCGAAGTGCGTAGTCTGGCTCAACGCTCGGCCGCAGCAGCTAAGGAAATCAAGGAACTGATCAGCTCATCCGTCACGATGATTCAGGACGGCGCGAAGCAGGCGACCGAAGTCAGCACGACCATGGGACAGGTCAAGCAAGCGATCAAGCAGGTTTCAGACATTGTCGGCGAGATCACGGCCGCATCCGAAGAGCAAAGCCGCGGTATCGAACAGGTGAACCAGGCTGTAGGCCAGATGGACGAAGTCACCCAGCAGAATGCAGCGCTCGTCGAACAGGCGGCAGCGGCGGCCCAGTCGCTCGAAGAGCAGGCTAACAGGCTAAAGGATGCGGTCTCGGCATTCAAGCTGACCGACACCGGGACGTCCGCACCGATCAGGACGATTCCGCAAACCAGGCCCCGCCCGGCGCCTTCACGCGTTGTCACCAGGCATCGGGCAACGCCCGCAAGATTGGCAGATGATCGCCCCGCTACTGCAGACAAACACCCGGACACGGCAGGCGCCGCCACGGCGGATGCGGACTGGGCGACCTTCTAAACCGTTCTCTCAGGTTCTGGTATAGCCCTCGTAAAGCGCCAGAACCTTTAGCGGCGTCGTGCGTTGCACGACGCCGCTTTTTTAACATCTGTGGGGTGCCGGACGGCAGGTCCATGCGGGACCAGACGCGCCCTTGTCACCGCGCGGGCGGCTGCGGGTTGTTCGCCGGATTGGTATCGAACTTCACCACGCTCTCTATCCCGCCAAGGCCGACAAGGGCGTCGAGTTCCGCCTGCAAAGGATCGGCGCGCTCCTTGCTGTAGACCTCTTCTCCATCTACGTAGAGCGTAAAGGATCGCAGATAGCGGGCCTTTTTCTCAGGCTTCTCGATGGTCTCTTTGGTCCAAAGATAGAGTGGATAATTTTCGACGCCGCGTTTTTCGGCCTCACTAACGTAGTCAGCAAACGCATCGAACTGACACTTCAACGACGCGTTGTATTTTCGCAGAACATCGCCAAGCAGTGCGTATGATTGGCTCGCGGGATCGCCGCGCAGGCTCGCCGCAAGCTCAGGGGAAACAGCGATTCTTAGTTGGAACTGCCAGGTATTTTCCATGGCAGGCATTTCAAAGATCGCTCTGCGCGAAGTTCAATTCCACCCCGTTGCCCGCTGGATCTTTAAAGAACAACTGCCGCTGCCCGGTTAACGGCACATCGTCTTGCCGATATGGGATCTTCAGTTCAGTCAGATGTGCTTCGAACCCGCGCAGGTCGCGGCAGGTGAATGCGACGTGGTCAAACGTGTTGGTCACGTTGGGAGGACGTACTTCGTCCGCGTCGGCTTCGGAAAGGTGCAGCACGGCCTCGTCGCCGATATAAAGCCAGTATCCAAAGTTCTGAAACGGCGGCCGGGTGCCGGGTTGCAACCCGACCACCTCGATATAAAAATTGCGCAGGGTATCGAGTACCGCGCGGCTGGCCCGAAGGTTGTAGTGACTGAAGCCTAGAACGGACATGCTGTCTCCTCCCTGGCGAGCCGGTCACAACCTGCACTGGCTTTGCGCCATCCAAAACGGTAGATCGGAGACGAAACTCTATCACTGAGCGGCATGTGACGCGATCAGGCGCCAGACCATCCGCTCGAGCGAGCGACCGGTCTGGGAACAACTCAACTCAAACTCAGGCTTGCGGAGCGGCGCTGTCCGCATCCGTGTCGGACGCCTGTTGCTCGCTGCCCTCGCCTTCTTTCTTCTCAGCGAGCGACTCCAGCGCGCCAGCGCCTTTGAAGCCGGCGACTGCTGCGATGCCTTTTGTCAGCAGACCCGCATCCGGATCGACTTTTTCAGCTGCTTCTACTGCCACGACTGCGCCTGCAATCTCACCTACCGTATCCAGAATACCCATGGCAATCACCGTATATGTTGAAGGTCGATATGAATTCGCTGATGGCAGTTCGCCGCACGCCATCCGCAACGACGATAGCATCTCAGAATGGGCAAAGCTGTAAAACATTGTCAACTTCCGGCGCTTCAGACGCGGCATTGCCGGATCATCGCAAACCGCTAATCGCGTAGCATGCACGCCATCAAATTGAGCAGACCACGCAGTCGCATCGAGATTACATTTTCCATTCGATGTGACACGCCGCGCTACTCAAGTTCGGTCTTGAACAACGCATTCAGCAGGTTCGACGCGGGCCGCTCGGCAAGCCGCGTGAGCGACTCGATCATCTCGACCTGGCAGTCCTGCAGCGGAATCATTCTGATGCGGCGCGATTCGTTGAATTCCGCGGACGCGATCACGCCCACGCCCATGCCCTGCGCGATCGCTTCCTCTAGCGCCTCTCGGCCGTCCACGTACATCACCGGTTCGACCTGCAACGACTGTCGCACCAGTTCGATCTCAAGCAACTGCTGCGTCACCGATTGCGCTTCCCGGAAGATCACAGGCTCCTTGACGAACTCAGCGTAGGTCAGCTTGCGCTTCTTCGCGATTGGACTTGTGGCGGGCACCATCGCGACCAGTGGATCGCGCCGCAATACGCGCGATTCGAGCCGGCTGTGGACCTGCGGCGCGGCGGTAATGGCCGCGTCCACCGCGCTCGATAGCACGCGCTGCATGCACTCGGCTGCGTTCGCGATCGACAGCGTCACCACAATGCCGGGGTACTGCTTGCGAAACGCGCCGATCAGTTTGACCGCGAGGTCAGGCGCGTCCGCCACGAGCGACAGCGTGCCGGAAGCCAGTCCGCCCGCGGAATCGAGCAATTGACGAGCGTCGCGCTCGCAACTAAGCATCTGCCGCGTCACACTGAAGAGGCGCCGTCCAAGCTCGGTCGGCTCGACGCCACGAGGCCCGCGATCGAACAGCTTGACCCCAAAATCCTGCTCGAGCCGCCGCACGTGATCGGAAATGGCCGGCTGCGTCAGCGACAACGCCTGCGCCGCCTTCGAAAACCCGCCGTGCTCCGCGACCGCGTGAAACGCCCGCAATTGAGCGTATTGCATCTGCGCCTCGTCCTCGACTATAAGTTTTGGTGATACACACATCGATTATATCGATTTTACCGATGAACCCGGATTCTGTACTCTGCCAAGCACTGAGATCCTCATCGGACGTCAAGCATGGACACCCCAGTCGACCATTCCGTTACTTCGTGCGCCGCCCCCGCCAAAGGGGAGCCGTATCTGTTGACGCCGGGGCCGCTTACCACGGCGCTCTCGACCAAGGAAGCGATGTTGCGCGACTGGGGATCGTGGGACGGCGATTTCCGCGCGATGACCGCGCTGCTTCGCCGCCGCCTCCTCGAAATCGCCGGCGACACCGCCGGTGACTACGATTGCGTGCCGCTGCAGGGCAGCGGGAGCTACTGCGTCGAAGCCATGCTCGGCAGCCTGGTCCCGCGTGACGGACATGCGCTGGTGCTGGCGAACGGCGCCTACGGCAAGCGCATCGCCACCACGCTTGGCTATCTGGGCCGCCGTTGCACCGTGCTCGACAAGGGTGACTATCTGCCGCCGCGCGGCAGCGAAATCGAGCGCATGCTCGACGCCGAACCAGGCATCACACACGTTGTCGCCGTGCACTGCGAGACCAGCTCGGGGATTCTCAACCCGCTCGAAGAAATCGCTGCGTCCACAGCAAAGAAAGGCCGCAAGCTGCTGATCGACTCCATGAGCGCGTTCGGCGCAGTGCCGCTCGATGTGCGGCATCTGCAGTGCGAAGCGTTCGTTTCGTCGGCAAACAAGTGCATCGAAGGCGTACCGGGCTTCGGCTTCGTGATCGCGCGCAAGAGCGCGTTGCAGGAGGCGAAGGGCCGCAGCCATTCGCTGAGCCTCGACGTGTACGACCAATGGGACGTGATGAACCGCACTGGACAGTGGCGCTTCACACCGCCCACGCACACCGTCGCGGCATTCATCGAGGCGCTCAGGCTGCACGCCATCGAAGGCGGTCAGCCTGGCCGGCTGGCACGCTACGCCAACAACCGCGATGTGCTGGTCGCCGGCATGCAGGAACTCGGCTTCGAACCGCTGCTCGACGCGCACTGGCGCTCGCCGATCATCGTGACGTTCTTTGCACCCGCGGATCCGGCGTTCCGGTTTGAGCAGTTCTACGAATTGATGAAGCAGCAAGGTTTCATCATCTACCCGGGCAAGCTGACCGTGGTGGACAGCTTCCGCGTGGGATGCATCGGTCAGGTGGATGCGGATGTCATGCGACGCGTCGTCGTAGCGAGCGCTCAGGCGTTGCGCACGATGGGCGTGGAGCACGCCGCGCCCCCGGCCGCCGCGCTCAAAGAACGCCACCTGCTCGCCGAACAGGTTTGAAATCGACGGCCCAGACTCTTCTCAGGATGCGACATCAATGAAACACGTAAAAGCAGTGATCTTCGATTGGGCCGGAACCGTGGTCGACTATGGTTCGCTGGCGCCGATGGGTGCGTTTGTCGAGACATTCGAACAGTTCGGCGTGTCGATCACCATCGACGAGGCGCGCGGGCCGATGGGTATGGCCAAGCGTCCGCATATCGCCGCGCTGATGGCCCTGCCGAGGGTGTCGCAGGCGTGGGCCGACAAATACGGCCGCGCGCCGACCGAGCGGGATATCGACGCCGTCTACGACGTCTTCGTGCCGAAGAACATCGCGGTAGCCGCAAGCTATAGCCAGGTGATCCCGGGCGTCGCGGAAGTCACGACGGCGCTGCGTTCTGAGGATATCCGCATCGGTACGACGACGGGCTACACGCGCGAGATCATGGCTGAGATCACGCCGGGCGCTGCTGCGCAGGGGTTTTCACCCGATAGCCTCGTTTGCACCGGCGATACGCCGGAGGGACGTCCTTCGCCGTACATGATCTACAAGACGTTGCCGCAACTCGGCGTATGGCTCGCGAAGAATGCGATCAAGGTCGACGATACCGAAGTGGGCATCGAAGAAGGCATCAACGGCGGAACGTGGGCGGTAGGCGTGGCCGTGAGCGGCAATGCGTTCGGGATGGCCGAAGCCGATGTGAAGGCGCTGGCGCCTCAGGAATTTGCCCAACGCCGCGCCGCGGCAACCCAACGCTTGAGCAATGCAGGCGCACACTATGTGGTCGACAGCGTCGCCGATCTGATGCCGGTGGTGTACGACATCGAGGCAAGACTGGCGCGCGGGGAACGGCCTTAAGAGTTCGTGAGGACGCCTGAGGTCCATTAGGCACTCCGCATCAGTAACAAAGCCCGCCTGGATAACCCAGGCGGGCTTTGTCGTTTCGATGTCCGCTATCTGCAAACCGCAGCTTAGAACTTATGACGGATACCGATCATGCCCATAGCCTGTTTGTTGGTGGACGCATCGTTACCGAAGTCGCCCATCGACGCCACCGCTGCGACCACGTCGCCCGACGATGCGCTGATCGTATTGCCCGATGCCTTCTGATAACCGGCCAGCGCATAGATGTCCGTATGCTTCGACAGGAAGTAGTCGGCGCCGAAGCTGAACTGGTTATACGACACCGTCACGTTGTTGCCGCTGCCCTTCGTGTAGTCGTAGCCCACACCAAGAACCATCGCCGGTGTCAGCTGATAGTTCACGAACGCCTGGCCCGTGTTGAACTTCGTGTTGTTCTGGTCACCGAAAGAAGTCGTGTAGTTGTTGTACTGCACGTTGCTATACGAAACGCCGAACGTGAAATTCCGGAACACGTAATCGCCCGCGGCGCGGATGATCTGCATCGAGTTCGCCGAGACGAACCCACCAGAGATCGCTTCTGAATCCACCGCAAAGCTGGCTGCATCCGGGTTCAGGCCGTCGAACGATGCTGCCGTGCCGTGATCGCTATTGGCGTGGAAGTAACCTGCGGCGAAACCGAACGGACCGTGGTTGTACGCGAGAGCCGCCGCGTAGGTCTGGCCACTCGCGGTGCTGCCAGGCACACCACCGAACGCGTACATCGCCGAACCCTGCAGACCTGCGTAGTTCGGCGTGGTGTACTTGATCGAGTTGTTGGTGCGATAACTATTGTCGTAGTTGTCGATGTCGCCCGGCGTGGCGAAGGTCGGACCGAAGGTGTCGTCGTTCGTCAGCGGCTGGATCAGGTCGATCAGCGGATCGTACTGACGGCCGAGCGAGATCGTGCCGGTGTTGTCGCCCGTCAAACCGACCATCGCGGTACGGCCGAAGATGCGCGAACCCTGGCCGAGACGGCCATTGTCGATGTTGAAGCCGCTTTCCAGCTTGAAGATGGCCGACAAACCGCCGCCCAGATCTTCCGTGCCTTTCAAGCCCCACAGGTTAGGCGAAATATTGCCTGCCGCCATCTCGAAGGTCCCACCCGAATGGTTGGTGCCCTGCTGGTTGCCGAAGTACGCAATGCTCGTATCGAGCGCGCCGTACAAGGTGACGCTGCTTTGCGCATGGGCGATCGACGTCATGGCTGCGAGAGACGCGACCGCAAGAATTGTTTTTTTCATGAAAATTTATCCAATTAAAGATATTGGTCTCGATTTACTATCCTGCGAGGCGATTCGCAAACCGAAGGCTATTGCGCTCAAAGCCTGTACTTTCAACTCGACATTAATGTCCGGATAACAGCTGGTTGATTTTTACAGACCTGATCGACTACCGCGGCGCAAATATATCTGATGGTTTCATGATAAAAAACAGACCCATATTGAAATTCTATCTTTCAGCAACCTGAAAGGATTGGGAACCCCACGCAGAAGGGACCTCCGGTTTTTTTCCATCTCCTGCGCAGCGATTTATTTGGCAGGTGTTGGATGATTGCCACATGTGAATACTTCGTCTGGAACCGAATCTCGCGCCGCGAAATCTCGTTCAGCAAGCCGTCATTTTGATCGCGTATTTAATACGTCACATGCACTCTGAAAACTCGAAAGACGTTATCAGATACGCGCTTTAGTTTTACCGATCTATCGCGCAGAAAAAGTCGCTCTACGCACCGACGCGTGGCGTCCACAGTCGGTTGGCGATAAAAAATGGCGACGCTAGAATCGGTCGACGGGGAGTCTGGCAGGCCAGCCAGTTCACACGTTGTCGAGGAGCTAACGTGGAAGTCAAGTGGATCGAGGATTTCATCGCGCTCGCGCAGCACCAGAGCTTTTCGCGCGCGGCGGAAGTGCGCAATGTCACCCAATCCGGGCTCAGCCGGCGCATTCAGGCGCTGGAACAGTGGATCGGCGCTGAACTGATCGACCGCAGCACCTATCCGCCCACGCTCACGCCCGCTGGCGCGTTGTTCCGCGAAGCCGCTGAGGACATGTTGGGCAAGCTGTTCGACACGCGGGCGATCATCCGCAGCGAGCAGCGCATGCCCGGGACCGGATTGCAGATCGCCGCCGGCCACGCCATCTCCGTTGGCTTTGTGCCGGACTGGCTGCGCTCGCTGCAAAGCCGCTTTAGCGGACTGCGTGTAAGGATTGTCCCGACCAACGTCCACGATTCGATTCTGATGCTGGTGAACGGTAACTGCGAGCTGATGCTTGCTTACGAGCACCCTGACCTGCCCCTGCATCTCGACGCCACGCGCTATCCTCACCTCACCGTCGGACACGACGTCTTCCTGCCCGTCTGCGCACCCAGCCAGCGCTCGACACCGTCGTTCCGTCTTCCAGGGACGCCGGGCCGTCCCTTACCGTTGATTGGCTATAGCGCGACCACCTACTTTGCCCGTTGCCTGCACCTGCTGCTGCACAGGGCGACCAAAAATCCAGCACTGACTCCGCACTTCGAATCAGATATGGCGGATGTGCTAAAGAAACTCGCGCTTAACGGCGAAGGCATCGCCTGGCTACCGCGTAGCCTGATCGAAACAGAGTTGAATAGCGGCACGCTCGTGACCGCCGGCGACCGTACGTGGCAACTCGATCTGCAATTGCGCCTCTACCGCGATCGCAACAACGAGATGCCTCTCGTGAAGGACATCTGGGAATACCTGGAGTCCCGCATCGAGGCTTGAGGCACGCCAGGGCTCCTTTCGCGATATCTATGCGGCTGCCGCATAGTGCAATGTCAAGCCCGCATCACGTTCATTTTTTTCGTCTCTAGTATCCGTCCAAGTCTTCTCATCACCGCGATTCGGTCGCGCGAGAAGGCGATATGCACGCTTTTGTATAGGAAGCCGTGCGGAAGCGGATGTTCGTCCTAGTCGACGAAAAAAAGGACAGCTATGAAAAATCGCCTTACGCTTTATATCGCCGTCGGCATGGTGCTCGGCGTCGCAGCAGGCTACGTGTGTCACGCCGGCGCCCCCGATGCTGACTCGGCAAAAACCCTGGCCGGCTATTTCTCGATCATCACGGATATCTTTCTGCGGCTGATCAAGATGATCATCGCGCCGCTGGTTTTCGCCACGCTCGTTTCCGGACTGGCTGGCATGGAGAGCGGTCAGGAGGTCGGGCGCATTGGACTGCGTACGGTCGGCTGGTTTATCTGTGCGTCGCTCGTGTCGCTCGCCCTCGGATTAGTACTCGCCAATGCTCTGCAACCGGGCGCAGCGCTGCACATGGTGGTGAGCGGCAGCGACGTGAACACCGGCCTCAATACCGCCGCGTTGAACTTCAAGGACGTCATTACCCACGCGTTTCCGACCAGTCTGCTAGATGCGATGGCGCGCAACGACATCTTGCAGATACTCGTGTTTTCGCTGTTCTTCGGCCTGGGGCTAGGCGCGCTAAAGCACGACGCACGCGTAAAGGTGGTTGTGCAGGCAATCGACGGCATGGTACCCGTGATGCTGCGACTCACCGATTACGTCATGCGCGCTGCGCCGTTTGGGGTGTTCGGTGCGATCGCGTCCGCCGTGACGCTGCGCGGCCTGGGCGTATTGCTTACTTACGGTAAGCTGATTGGTTCGTTCTACCTGGGTCTTCTGCTGCTGTGGACGCTCCTGATTGGCGTGGGTTACCTGTTTCTGGGCAAGCAGATCGGAGGCTTGCTCAAGGCTGTGCGCGAACCGGCCATGCTAGCGTTTTCGACCGCCAGCAGTGAAGCGGCCTATCCCCGCCTGACCGAGCAACTCGAGAAATTCGGCATCGACAAGAAAGTAGTTGGATTTACGCTACCGCTGGGCTACGTATTCAACCTCGACGGGTCTATGATGTATCAATCGTTTGCGGCAATTTTCATTGCCCAGGCCTTCGGTATCGACATGCCGCTGTCGCAGCAGATCTTCATGCTGCTAGTGTTGATGCTAAGCAGCAAGGGCATGGCGAGCGTGCCGCGAGGGTCGGTTGTGGTGGTCGCAGCTGTGGCACCGCTGTTCCACTTGCCCGCCGAGGGGGTCGTATTGGTCCTCGCGATCGACCAGATTCTCGATATGGGACGCACGATGACCAACGTGATCGGCAACAGCGTGGCGACTGCCGTGATCGCAAAATGGGAGGCGCGCCGCAGCAGCAGCGAAATTGTCGCTCCCACCCCGCAGTTTGAACAACTTCAGAGCGAAGTCCAATGACAGCAAGGAAGTTAGCTAACAGGCGGGTGTTTGGCGTGATCGGCGGGCTTGGGCCGCTCGCCGGCGCGGATGTACTTTTCAAGCTGATTCAGGCAAGTCCCGCGCATAGTGATGCGGAGCACTTCGACGTCCTGTTCGAACAGCGTCCGTTTCGCAATGCAAGCCCATCTCGCGCCGCGACGACAGAGCGGAAGCTGTATATCTTCGACATGATCCGCGATTTCGAAAAGCGCGGCGTCACGAGTGTTCTTCTGCCTTGCTTTTTGAGCCACACGTTCATCGATGAGTTGCAGGAGAACACGTCGGTGCAGATCGTCGACATGCTGGATGCGCTGCGTTGCCATGTAGCTCGCTCGTTTCCATCGGCGCGGCGCGTGGGTGTATTGACCTCGGACTACATTCGCGACGAGGGGCTTTTTGAGCGGTACTTCCGGGCACCGGAGTTCGAAGTGCTGCATCCGCGTCAGCGTAGTTCAGCTGATATGGATCCCGTCACCGAAGCTGTCTATGGCGAGGCTGGGATCAAGAGCGGCAACCTTGGTGGACGGCCCGTCGAACTATTGCGCGAGGCGTGTCAGGAACTGATCGCGCAGGGGGCGGACGTGATTTTGCCTGGGATGACTGAAATTGGTCTCGTGTTGAGTCAGATTGCGGCGCTGGATGTCCCGATCGTCGATTCGAACCTGGTGTACGCGCAATACGCGTCTGTAGGGCAATCCTTTAGCCACAACAACCGTGCGTTCAAGGTTGGTGTGGTGGGTGGTGTCGGTCCTGCTGCCACCGTTGACTTCATGCAAAAGCTGGTGCGTAGCACGCCGGCGACGCGTGATCAGGAACACATCAAACTGCTCGTTGAACAGAACCCGCAGATTCCGGATCGCACGGAGAATCTGCTGGGTGGCGGGCAGGACCCGACGGTGTCGTTGTACGCGACGTGCAAGAAGCTGGAAGCGGGGGAGGTCGACATTATCGCCATCCCTTGCAATACCGCTCATGCGTTTGTCGAACGGATACAGCCGTATCTGAACGTACCGATCGTCAATATGCTGACGGTGAGCGTCGAATATCTGAAGCTGGCGTTTCCCGATCTGCGTGAGGTTGGGTTGCTTGCTACTACTGGGACTATCAGGAGTGGGGTCTATAAAAAAGCATTCGAGGCGCGTGGGCTGAGGCAGATCGTTCCGAGCGATGATCTGCAGATGCGGGTGATGAATGCGATTTATGGGGAGTGTGGTGTTAAGGCGGGGTTTACTACTGGCGAGTGCCTCGACGATATTCGCGCAGCTGTCGATGAACTAAGCGGGCGCGGCGTTGAGGTAATTCTTCTTGGGTGTACTGAATTGCCTTTGCTGCTGCCTGAGGCGAAGATATATTCGGGTGGCGGTCGGGCTGTGAGGCTTGTGGATCCGACTGAAATCCTTGCACGGCGCTGTGTGGCTTATGCGCGTGGGGAGATGGGGGTGGTGCGGGCTTAGGGTGGGAGAGCCATAGGGGATTGAGTATCCCCCGGACAATGGCTCGCCAGGAACATCAAGCACCGCCCACGCCCCGCTCATCGCCCCAAAAACACGTCCCTGTAAGCGCCATAAATCGACAGCAGCGGCAATGCGGTCAACAACGGCGTCAACACCAACGCACGCAACATCAGCGGAACCATCGGTGCGAACAGCACGGCCACCGTCATCGCCGCGAAGTACATCACCATCACCGGCCAGTTGCGCGCCGCGCCATTCAGACTTGCGAGCATTGCTCCGTGCGGCGTCATGTTGTGCAAGATCACCAGAGCCGGGGCAAAGCAGGCCGAAGCAATCGCGACGGCGAAAATGGACACCCCCAGCAGCGATTCGAGCGCACCGCGTACGCCATGGTCGCCGCCAAAGCTGATCGAGACGTTATGCACCCCACTCGCCGTAACCGACACGTTCAAAGACAGATGGAACGTTGCCAGCAGAACCACATAGCCGATAGCAACGATCGCCGCCCCATACAAACCGATCAGACATAACGCGTTGCTGCGCCGAATCAGCGCCGCAAACGTCTCGCGCAGCGACACCGGTTGCCCCTTGCTAGCGCCGTCCTGCACGAACATCAACCCACCCATCACGAGTGGCGCCAGCAGCACCGCCACTGGATACAACTGCGGCACAAACCCCAGCAACGTCGCGAGATCGGCGCAGACCAGCAACACGCTAAGCCACAGCACCGGTTGCATGCTCGCGACGCGCACGCCACTCCTCAGCCAATCGGAAATATGCAGAGGGTTGACCTCCCTCCCACCGGAAAAAGGTAGTCCCGACAGACGATGAAGACGCGTTTGCTTAGAAACGTCGCTCGGAAAATCGATGTTCATGACAGTTTCCTCAGTGAAAACGAAGCGTTGTTATTCGTACTCCTACAAACTGAAAATCAGGTTCATCGCCATCCGGGTATTGCCTCTTCTTTCCCCAGCATCCACGGGTATCGTCCTGGCCTGCTGTTACTGCTAATCTACGGATCATTGCGGACAAAGGTTGTCCGCATCTACGAAGGGCGACGCCGAAATGTTGCAAAACTCCACGAGACTGTTGCGTCTGCTGGGGATGCTCAGGAGTTCCCCGTCGTGGCACGGTGCCGTGCTGGCCGAGCGCCTTGGCGTCACCGAGCGGACCGTGCGTCGCGACGTCGACCACTTGCGCGGTCTGGGCTACCGGATCGGCGCGACGCCGGGGCCGGATGGCGGATATAGCCTGGAAGCGGGGACCACCCTGCCGCCCTTGCTGTTCGAGGAGGACGAAGCACTGGCCGTCTCGCTGGCGCTGCGAACGCTTGCTGCTAGCGGTGTGGAAGACGTCGAAGAGTCGGCGCTCTCCGCCCTCGTCAAGCTGGAGCATTTGATGCCTCCAGGCCACAACCGCAAGGCGAGGGCTTTTTTCGCATCTATCCAGAAGTTGGCCCAGACGGGCCCCAAGGTCGACCAGGCCGTGCTGGCTACGCTAGCCGGCGGGTGTGCGGACCACGAGCAATTGCAATTCAACTATAGGGATGGCAAAGCCCAGGTCAGCCAGCGCACGGTCGAACCTCAAGGCCTGGTCAACGCGGAGTCGCGGTGGTACCTCGTTGCCTGGGACGTCAGCCGGGCAGACTGGCGCACATTCCGTGTCGACCGGGTAGTTCCGCCGATTTCGAGCGGAGCGCGTTTCGAACCTCGTAATGGGCCGGACAAGGGTGATCTGGCTGCCTATGTCTCGCGCTCGGTTTCAACGGCGGCTTACCCGGTGCGCGCCAAGGTGATCCTTCACGCGCCGATGCAGGCGCTCGCCCAAAGCATCTGTCCACTCGTAGGGCAACTGGCACCGCTCGATTCGCAGCGCTGCATCGTGCATACGGGAGCGCATGATCTGCACACGATCGCATCCTGGCTGTGCACGCTGGAAGTCGAATACGATATCCAGGAGCCTCCCGAGCTTTTAGAGTTCCTGCGATCAATGAACGCGCGCATCGACCGGACTTTGGGACGAGCCATAAAAGCAGCACATTAGGGCACGACGGCCATTACGCGCCCAGGTCGCCCGCAACGAGTCCGCCAGCACTCGCTAATCTCACGCTCACCTATCCATTTCGCATCTATCCATCAGATGCCTTCAGGATTTCCCTGGCGCGTAGTTCCTCAATCCTGAATCCTGACCAACCAGACAACTTTGGCATGCTTCGTGCGTTCAATCGCCGCCTACATGCATAGCGTGCGCTTAACCTGACCAACTGGTCGACATTGGGGCGTGAGCGCACTCGAAGCATGCAGCCTGTGCAATCTAGCGGTGCTTCTGCCAAGGACTGAAGAGACTTGCACGGCAGCAGTCATCGTAAATATTAATAACGGTAAGGATTCGATCAGATGATAACAATTAGGCATCCAAATGAAATAGCTGGAAATAAGTGGATGGCTGCCGTGAAGCGCCATTGCAAGCTTGCTGCCCTGATCGCAGCGCTCATGTCGGTCAGCCTCTTCGTAGTTCAAACAGCCAGGGCCGACGAGTCTACCGACCCGACTCTCGCGGAAAGCGGCACCATCGTCCCCAATACCGCAACGCAACTGGCCGCCGCGTCTCCCTATCTATCGTCATGGTTTCATCAGAGTCTCGGCGTGATCGGTTCGAAAAACATCCGCTTCGGACCTTATGAGACCAACGACATGTATCTGGAGTACGAGTACTTCGGCAGAAAAGGCCCGTTCGACCTATACGGGTATATCGATGCACCAAAGGTGTTCGGAGTAGGCAGTACGCATGACACCGGCATGTGGGACCGCGGCTCTCCCCTGTTCAGTGAGCAGGAACCGCGCGTATCGATCGACGACCTCGTCGGCAGGCACCTCGGTTTTGGTCCGTTCAAGGAATGGTATCTGGCGTTCGACTGGATCTATGACGAGGGCTACAACATCGGCGGCCGTCAGAACACCCTGTATAGCGGCATCGGCACGGATATCGACACGCACACGCCGTTGATCCTGTCCGCAAATCTCTACGTGCGCAGGCAATGGGAGAACTACGGTGCGGCGAATGAAAACTCGTGGGACGGCTATCGCGCCCAGATGAAATACATCTATCCGCTCGGAAGCTTTCATGGCGGCAATCTGACGTACGTCGGCTTCTTCAACTATGACTTCGGCTCGAAGCTGCGCGAGGAGACCGGCGGCACCAGCCGCACGGACACGGCCTTCGTCGAAACGAACGTGCTGCTCTATTCATTCACGCACTGGCGCTTCTGGGCCGCAGCCCGGTACTTCCACGATGGCGGCCAATGGTCTGGTAGCGATCTCGACTTCGGGAATGGCCCGTTTGCCAACCGCGCGACCGGTTGGGGTTATTACGCGAGTGTCGGCTATCAGTTCTGATCGTATGCTGCATGATCCGGCGCGATCGACGATCGCACCATGAGCGAAATCGCAGACGCCGGACAAGTTTGAACAACCCATTAGGAATACAGATCTCATGTTGAAGACGAAATTTCTACGGATGCTCGCCGGACTGGGACTCGCCGTGTCGCTGGTTGCCGGCGTGCATGCCGCCGGGGACAACGCGCATCACCCGCGCCCGGTCAAGGTTCTGATCATCTCCATGTTTGGACCGGAGGGCAAAGTGTGGCTGGACCACCTCGGCCCGATGGAGAGCATCCAGGTGCCGGGGCTGTCCCCCGACTATCCCGAAGTCCACTGCACCCACGACGGCGTCTGTGTCCTGACGACCGGCATGGGGCACACGAATGCGGCGGCGTCGATGTCCGCGCTCGTGTACTCGAAACAGTTCGATTTGCGCAAGACGTACTTCCTTGTATCCGGTATCGCCGGCATCGACCCGGCGCAGGGCACCCTCGGCTCAGCCGCATGGGCGCGCTACCTGGTGGACTTCGGCATTCAGTGGGAACTGGATGCACGTGAAATTCCGCCAGGTTGGAAGTCCGGCTACCTTGGCATCAATACCAAAAGCGAAAATGAAAAGCCGCCGCTGGACTACCGCACCGAAGTGTTTCAACTGAACGAGGC
This sequence comes from Paraburkholderia sp. GAS82, assembly GCF_050436285.1. NCBI lineage: Bacteria > Pseudomonadati > Pseudomonadota > Betaproteobacteria > Burkholderiales > Burkholderiaceae > Paraburkholderia > Paraburkholderia sp. GAS82. The sequence continues at coordinate 636,815 of NZ_JBNDLX010000002.1, read as the reverse complement.
GCTACTGCAAAAGGCCTATGGTCTTTCGCGCGACGTGACGTTGACAGACAGCCCGCAGGCTGCAGCGTATCGCGCGAAATACTCGAGCGCGCCCGCCAATCAACCCCCCAGTGTCATTCAGTGTGACACCCTCGCGGGCGATACCTGGTTTTCCGGGAATGCCATCGGACAGCGCGCTCGCGACTGGACCAAACTCCTGACCGACGGCAAGGGCGTGTACTGCACGACGCAGCAGGAGGATAACGCCACTTTCGAGGTCATCAAACGCGCGGCATCTGCCGGGCTTGCCGACACGCAACGTGTGGCGGTATTGCGCGCCGGCTCGGACTTCGACCGGCCTCCGCAAGGCGTATCGAACGTCGACAACCTGCTCGATTACCAGAATCAGGGAGGCTTTGTCCCGGCGTTGAACAACCTGTATCTCGCCGGATCGCCGCTCGTGAATGCGATCGTCAAGGACTGGCCGCACTGGAAAGACGGCGTGCCGGCCAACTAAATTCGAGGGGAACCACGTGGATATTGTCCGCAGCCTTTGTGGCATGTTGATATTGCTGTTGATCGCCTATTTGCTGTCGAACAATCGCGGCGCGGTTCGGCCGCGCACCCTGGTCGCCGCGCTTGCGACCCAGTTGGCAATCGGTGCACTGGTGCTGTTCGTACCCTTCGGACGCACTGCCCTTGCGGCAGCCGCTGCAGGAGTCAACCGGGTGCTCGAAATGGGCAACCATGGTGTGTCGTTTATCTTTGGCGGTCTGGTCGACAACAAGATGTTCGAGCTCTTCGGCGCGGGTGGCTTCGTATTTGGGCTACGTGTGCTGCCCATGATCATCTTCGTGACAGCACTGATCGCAGTGCTTTATTACGTCGGGATCATGAAGTGGATCGTCACCGTCGTCGGCATCGCGCTGGAAAAGTTGCTCGACGTGAGCCGCATTGAAGCCTGCTCGGCGGTTGCAACCATCTTCCTCGGTCAAAGCGAAATGCCTGCACTGGTAAAGCCGTTCGTCCGGCAGATGACCAGTGCCGAGATCTTTGCTGTGATGTCGAGCGGCATGGCTTCCGTTGCGGGTTCTGTGCTCGCCGCGTACGCCGGCCTCGGGGTGAAGATGGAGTACCTGCTGGCCGCGTCGTTCATGGCGGTCCCAGGCGGCCTGTTGTTCGGCAAGCTGCTGTATCCCACTGTCGAGCCGAGCCAGACGGCGATAGAGGGGCTCGATTTCGACGAGAAGGGTTCGACCAACGTCATCGAAGCGGCCGCCTCTGGCGCAACCATTGGCCTGAAAATCGCCATCAACGTCGGAGCGATGCTGATTGCGTTCATCGGACTCATCGCGCTCGTCAACACGTCCGTCGGAGGCATCGCGGCGCTGTTCGGCTTCGCACATGTGACGCTTCAGGGTCTCATCGGCACGCTTCTGGCGCCGCTCGCCTGGTTGATCGGCGTGCCGTGGCACGATGCGCCGCTTGCCGGCAACTTTATCGGGGAGAAGCTGATTCTCAATGAGTTCGTTGCCTACGGCGACCTCTCCCCGTACCTGAAGGACAGCGTCCAGGTCGCCGCGGCGGGACTGCAGATTCTCGATCCGAAGACGATTGCGATCGTGTCGTTCGCGCTGTGCGGCTTTGCGAATTTCTCTTCGATCGCAATTCTGGCTGGGGGTTTCAGTGCGGTGGCGCCTGAGCGACGCTCTGAAGTGGCGCGACATGGACTGCGAGCGCTTACGGCGAGTACGTTGTCGAATTTGATGAGCGCTGCGATTGCGGGGTTGTTCTTTTCGTTGCACTGAGCGGGACGGGGCATAATCTCCGGGCGCAATCCGTCAACGGAGTTCGACAATGGTGCAGGCCTTCAATCCGCCCGAATTATGGTCGCCGTTTGGCGCGTTCTCGATGGCCGTCATCCAGGGTGACGGCCATATCGTGCACCTGAAAGGTCAGATCTCGCTCGACAGAAACGGACAGGTGGTGGGCCACAACGATATGCGCGCGCAGACGCGCCAGGTGCTGGAGAACATCCGCGATGTTTTAGCGGTCATGGGTGGACAAATGGCCGACGTGATATCACTGGTGCACTACGCAACGGATATCGATGCGTTCATGGGTACAGGAGATATCCGCAAGGAGTTTTTCGCCGCACCGTTTCCTGTCACCACCACGGTTCAGGTTGAGCGACTGTATCGTCCGGAACTGATGATCGAAATCGCCGCGATTGCGGAAATTCCGCGGGAGAGGTTTCGGCACCCCGCTTCCGACACGCCTTGACCTTGACCTTGCCCGCTATTTGACGAACCCCGCCAGCCCCAACACCGCACCCACCGCAACCAGCCAGATCGGGTTGAACCGCGTGCGATAAGCGACGACCACCGTCACGATCGTCAACACGGCACGACCGATATTGACGTCGATTTCCCGAACGAAAACGTAGGATGCGCAAGCGAGCAGACCCACTGTCCCAGGCGCGAGACCACGGCGAACCGCCTTCACAACAAGTGAATCGTTGCGCCGTTCGACCCAGCCGCTCACAAAGTAAGCGAGCAACGCGGACGGCACGATCATGGAAATCGTCACGACCAGCGCGCCAGCCAGCCCGGCTGCCTGAAAACCGATCAGCGAGACCGCCATGCCATTAGGACCCGGCGCCGCCTGCATGGCCGAAAAGAACGTGACGAACTGCTGGGCAGTGAGCCAGTGACGCGTATCCACTGCGTAACGTTGAATATCGGCCAGTGTGGAGTTCATCCCGCCCACGGCGAGGACGGACCACAGCGCACTGTGGAGCGCGAGATCGGTCAGTCTGGAGGTCATCAGGCTTACTCCGCGCGAGGCTTCGTTGAAGCCTCGGCGCGCAGCGCACGCCACATCAGCCACGAGCCAAACGGGCCAAGCACCGCGAGAACCAGCAGCAGTGGCAGCTTCAGCAAGCCGACCGCGACAAACATCGCGACCACCAGTACCAGGTTCCGAAGGTCACGTGGCAAGCTCACAAGCAGCTTGAGCACCGTCGCAATCACCAGACCCGTCGCTACAGGCATCAAGCCTGCGAGCAGGTGTGTCGTAACGGCCGCGTTACCCCAGCTTGCGTAAGCGTAGCCGACGCCTACGGTGATGATCGTAGGGGCAAGGTAAAGCCCGCATACACCCGTCACCGCGCCGAGTGCGCCGTGATACTTCCGTCCGATGATGGTGGCGATGTTCGATACGTTCGGTCCAGGCAGGAGCTGTGCCAGTGGTAGCACTTCGGCGAACTCGCGATCAGTCAACCAGCCACGGCGCTCGACGAGCATGCGGCGCGCCCAGGGCAACACACCGCCGAAGCCAGTGAGCCCGATCATGAAGAACGCACCGAACAATTCGCCTAAAGTCGGCTTAGGCGAAGCGAAGGGCGCGTCGGCGCGCGGGCCGGAACGTTGGCTATTTCCATCATCGGAGATCGGTGCGTTCATTGGACATTCCACTCAGGGCGGTTTGTTTGCGGTGCGGGAGATAATAGCAACGGCATATTCCGTGCCGCAGCGACGCAGATCACACTGAATCCGCAATGTAATCGCGCAACCATCGATGCGCAGGATCGCGATGGGAGCGCTCATGCCAAAGCATGGCCATCTCGTAGCCAGATACCTCCAGCGGCGGCTCGACCACGCGCAACGTTGACGTATTGCGAGTCAGGCGCGATGGCAACATCGCGACGAGGTCTGTGCTCGCCAAAACCGACATCATGAAGAGAAAATGCGGGACCGAAAGCACAACCCGGCGTGACATTCCTGCTTCTGCAAGCACTTCGTCGGTAACGCCACGGAACCCGGCGCCGTCCTGCGACACGATTACGTGCTCAAGCTCGCAGAATTGCGCGAGCGTTGGCCGCCGCTTCAGGCGCGGATGTCCCGCACGACCGACCAGCACGTACCGCTCCGCAAACAGCACCCGGCGATGCAATCCGGCGGGTGACCCCTCGCTGGTATGGAAAGCAAGATCGATCTCCCCCCGTTCCGCTTGTCTGGCAATGCGCGACGGAAACATCTCCACAACCGCCAGCCGGGTGCCAGGGGCCGCCGAGCGCAAGCCGGCCAACACCGGCAGCAGGATCGTCGATTCCCCGTAGTCGGCCGCGGCGACGCGCCACGTATGACTCGCCGTGGCGGGATCAAAGGGGCTGGCTGGGGCGACTGTTCTCTCCAGTGCTTCAAGCGCCTGCCGCAAAGGCTCGCGCAGCGATTCCGCCCGCGCGGTGGGCCGCATGCCGCGCGGCCCCGGCAACAGCAGTGGATCACCAAAGATATCCCTTAGCTTGGCGAGATGTACGCTGACCGATGGTTGCGAAAAATTCAGCCGCTCAGCTGCACGCGTCACGTTGTGTTCCGAGAGCAGGACATCCAGCGTGACTAGCAAGTTGAGGTCCAGCCGCCTGAGATTATTCACGGTAATACCTGTGATATTGGAAATTCATTTCCAATATACCCGACCGAGACCTATCCTGCCTCTCTTTGCAATGGAGGCCAAGTCATGAATATTCTTCTCGTGTATGCCCATCCCGAGCCTCGATCATTGAATGGTTCGCTCAAGGACTTCTCGATCAAGCGTCTTGAAGATGCGGGGCATACGGTACAAGTATCAGACCTGTACGCAATGAACTGGAAAGCGTCGCTCGACCAGGACGACAGCATCGATCGGCCAGCCGGTACGCGTTTTGATCCGTCGCATGAGTCCAGACTTGCGTTCGAGAGCGGTAGGCAGAGTCAGGACATTGTCCTGGAACAGAACAAGTTGCGCTGGGCGGATGCACTCATCCTGCAGTTTCCGCTGTGGTGGTTCTCGATGCCGGCGATCCTGAAAGGCTGGGTAGAGCGCGTCTATGCGTATGGCTTCGCGTATGGAGTAGGAGAACATTCCAATTCTCACTGGGGCGATCGCTACGGAGAAGGTTCGATGACGGGCAAGAGGGCGATGCTGATCGTCACCACTGGTGGATGGGAATCGCACTACGGCCCGCGAGGTATCAACGGACCCATCGACGACGTGTTATTCCCGATTCAGCACGGGATACTGTATTACCCCGGCTTCGACGTGTTGCCGCCGTTCGTCGTCTATCGGACCAGCCGTATGGACGACGAACGGTTTTTGGAAACCTGCGACAAACTCGGACAACGTCTCGACGACCTTTGGAATACGAACCCGATACCGTATCGCCAGCAGAATGCAGGCGAATACGACATTCCCGAATGCACGCTTCGACCTGAGATTGCTCCTGAACAGGTCGGCTTCGCCGCGCACATCGCGTAGAAGTGCGCGGGGCTCACTGCCTGCTCGACCCAGAATCGCCCTCAGGTACATCCGGCGAGGGTGTAGGCGACGAACCTGGCCCTTCAACGGGGAAACCGCCGTTGCGTTGCGGCACGCCCATCAACTCGGCGGCCGATGCCGGTGAGAGTACCGCTGCAGGAGGTATAGCGCTCGAGCCAGAATTCGAAGCAGCCGCAGGCGCCGATGCAGCTGCGCCAGGGGCGCCGAGCAAAGGCGGCACTTCACGCGGCACTGAAGCTGCAGGAGCCGATAGGGCCGCAGACGTCCCCGACGATGCGGATGACGGCACAGATGCCGAAGGCGGAGTAACTGGCGCCGGCTTCGGTGCCACATGACGCACCGGTGCAGACGCAGTTTGCGTCTTCGGCTTCGATGCAAACAGATAGCTCACCCACGCATTCAGTTTGTCGCGGAACTCATCGAACAGACTCGGCTGCACCTCGGTCGCAAACTTCACTCGCGAATCGATCAGCCGCGCTCGCAGCGCACGCTGATAGAAATCCCCGACAATCGGCAACGCGGTATGCGCGCCTTCGCCCCAATAATTGCTGCCCAACGTGACACGCCCGTCGTCGAAGCCAACCCACGCACCCGCCACCAGTTGCGGATGCATCAGGATGAACCAGCCGTCGGCATTGTCCTGCGTCGTGCCGGTCTTGCCCGCCACATCCGCGCGAATGCCGAAACGCGAACGGATAGCGGCACCAGTACCGCGATTCACGACATCGCGCATCACATCGAGCAGCGTCCTATCCGCCGCAGCCGACAACGCCCGCTCCGGCGAAGCGGGCTCGAATTGCGCGAGCACGTTGCCATTGTGATCCTCGATGCTCGTCACCATGCGCGGCTCGAGATACTCGCCGTCGTTCGCAATCGTGCCATACGCTGAGACCATTTCCTTGATCGTCACCGGGCTCGTGCCCAGTGCAAGCGACGGCACAGGGGCGAGTTCGCTGTCGCGCACGCCCATCGCGCGCGCGAGCCGAACCACCTTGTCCGGCCCAACCTGCTCCATCAACTGCGCGGTGATGCGGTTGCGCGAATAAGCGAGCGCATCGCGCAGTGTCATCGGCTTGCCGCTCGGCGGCGCATCGTCGTTCGGACGCCAGATCTCGCCGCCCTTCAGCGGGATTTCGATCGGCTGATCGATGAAGGTGTCCGTGGGCTTCGCGCCATCTGCGAAAGCGGCACCGTACACGAACGGCTTGAACGTCGAACCGGGCTGACGCCGTGACTGCTGAACGTGATCGAACGGCTCGTCAGTGAAATCGCGGCTGCCCACCCATGCCTTGATCTGCCCGTTACGCGGATCGATGGCGAGGAAACCTGCCTGCACTTCGGTCTTATCGTGGCACAGCGTGCGCACGAATGTACGGTCAGCGCCCAGATGCTGAAGCGCATCGTCGTCGCTTTGACCGGCGCTGATCGCAGCCTTGTAATCCGGCGTCTCGCGGATGAAACTCTTGAAGAGATCGCTTTGCGGCGAGCAGCCGGAGCGTCCGCTCCACGCCCCATTGGCGACCGATTGCAACGCATTGCCCTGCGAGACAACCGCCGCGGTCGCCATCGACTGCAGACGCGAATCGATCGTCGTATGAACAATTAGTCCATCTGAGTAAATGTTGTAGTCGTTGCGATCGGCCCACGAGATCAGCCACTTACGCAACTGCTGCGCGAAGTGCGGAGCAGGTCCCGGCGGTTCGATCTGCCGTTCGAAATCGACGCGCAGAGGCTTGCGGCTCAATGTTGCGTAGGTCGTCTGCGAAAGACGGCCGTATTTGACCATCTGCGCGAGCACCGTATTGCGGCGCTCCAGCGCGCGGTCCGGATTGATCACCGGGTTGTAATAGCTGTTGCCCTTCAACATGCCGGTCAACGTGGCGCTTTCCAGAATATCCAGTTGATCCGCGGATTTGCCGAAGTACGTGCGCGAAGCCATTTCGATGCCGTACGCGTTGTACAGAAACGGCACCGTGTTCAGATACGTTTCGAGAATCTGGTCCTTGCTATAAGCCGCCTCGATCTTTAGCGCGGTGATCGCTTCTTTCACTTTGCGCGTGAGAGTCGGAGCGCGGCCGATTTCGTCCGGATAGAGATTGCGCGCCAGTTGCTGGGTGATCGTCGAACCACCCTGGCGGTCGCCGCCGAACGTGTGCAATGCCGCAGATCCCGTGCGCCGCCAGTCGATACCATGGTGCTGGTAAAAGCGGTGGTCTTCGGTCGAGATCAGTGCGTCGACCATGTGGGGCGAGATATCGGCCAGCGAAACCCATTCGCGGTTCGAAGGCTTGAATTCAGCGAGCAGCTTGCCGTCGGCCGAGAGAATCTGCGCCGGCTGGTCGACCCGCGCCTTGCGGATATCGCTAATGCTCGGCGTGAACGGAATCAGCACAATCACATACAGCAGCACGAGCGCGGGCGGTGTGGCGAACGTAAGCAGAACACCGCGCCGCGTCGGATGACGTAGATGGAACAGCACCTTGACCAGCAAGGGTTTGAGCAGGCGAGCGGCGAACCCGATCAACTCCACGACGAGAAGAAGGGTGGCCCCCAGCAAACGTGCAAGCCGGCCGGCCCACAGGCGGCAGAATTCACGTACGGACGATACAAATTGGCGACTCACGCTGGTTTCGGCCCATCTTGAAAAGCGTGAATGGTATCAAACCGCGTATGTGGGCCCAGGTTCTGGCAGATGTGGAAAGAGATCGGGAACAGCGGTTTTGGTAAAACCGGCCTGAATGCTAACCGAAAGATTGGGTAACTAGAATCGTCCGGCAGACCAATTGAGAAAAACCAAAGACCATGAAAACGACAAGAACCATCCTGCTGCTGATTTCCCTTGTTGCTCCCACGCTTGTGCACGCAGAGTCCGTCGCTGCCCCCAAACTCAGCGAGGGCGACACCTGGACGTATGTCAATACGATCGAGAACGGCCCTAACGGCTGGCACCAGAGTCATGACGAGATCGTCGTACTGCGGACCACGTCCGATCATATCTACTTCGAAACGAAGCAGGTTGGCACGACCCAGGCCGCAAAAGAACTGATCGCGGGCTCGGACTGGAGCCGTTCGCGTAACGTGAACGGCTCCGAAACTACGGTCAATCGGCCTTTATCGTTCCCGCTGACCGTCGGCAAGACGTGGGAAGTGAAATACACCGAGGCGCATCCGAATGTGCAGCACGCATCGGAGTCGTTCGACAGCCGGTTCAAGGTGGTCGGCCCCGAATCCGTAGAAGTGCCCGCGGGAAAGTTTGACGCGATCAAGGTCGAAGCCGAAGGAGACTGGACCGCGGAGACTGCACCGATTCAATCGGCAACGGGAGGCGCCTTCTCCACGCAGGGAGGAACGACCGTTATAGCGCAGACCCGCAAGGCCGCGCCGACGGCGGTCACTGGCCGTCTCTACAAGGCGTTCTGGTACGTGCCCGAAACCGGCCGCTGGGTTAAGTCCGTCGAGGAGTACTACGGAAGCAACGGCGTCAGGACTCAACGGTTTACGAGCGAACTGGAATCGTTCAAGCACGCCACGCAGTAGCCGCTTTCCTTAGCCATTGGCTGATATGACGGGTGGAATGAAGCTCGGGTGAGCGCTAGTTCGATCCCTCACCCGCCTTCAAAAAATCCACAAAAGCCCGCAACGGCGCCGGCAAATGCCGCCGCCCCGGGTAGTAGAGAAACGGCCCCGGAAAACTCTGCCACCACGGCTCCAGAATTGGCTCGAGCGTTCCGCTCTCGAGATGCGGGCGCAGCATATCCTCGAACAGGTGAATCACCCCTACCCCGGCCACCGCGGTGCTGATCGCCAGGTCCATTGCAGCCCCCGGCCGGACAAGCAGCGGCCCCGACGGATCCAACCGCACCACCTCACCGTCCCGTTCAAAATCCCAGGTCGGTTTCGCCCCTCCAGCAAACTGCCCACGCAGGCAAGCATGCGAAAGCAGTTCGCGCGGATGTTCGGGTCTCCCATGTACATCGAGATACTCCGGCGCCGCGGCCGTAGCAAAACGCTGCACACGCGGTCCGATCGGCACAGCGATCATGTCCTGCTCAAGCCGCTCGTCGTAGCGAATACCCGCGTCGCAGCCGATCGAAAGCACATCGACAAAGCCGTCCTCCACCACAACCTCCACGCGGATGTCGGGATAGGCCTTCAGAAACGACGCAATGACGCTGGGCAAGACAATCCGCGCCGCGCTCGACGGCACGTTGAGCTTGAGCGTGCCGGTCGGCTTCTCACGAAACCCGTTCAGGACATCCAGCGCCGCTTCCATCTCGCTGAACAGGGGCGTCAGCGTTTCGAGCAGGCGTAGCCCCGCCTCAGTCGGCGCCACACTGCGTGTGGTCCGGTTGAGCAAACGCAGGCCGAACTTCGTCTCAAGCCGGCGCACGGCGATGCTCAGGCTCGACGCCGACACGCCACTGATGCGCGCAGCGTCGCGAAAACCCCCGGCATGCGCCACAGAGACGAAAGCGGCGAGATCATTCAATTCCATGGCGATTGTGCAAAATTTTGAACAACCCGTGCAATTTAGATCGGATTTTCAAACAACGCAATCACGACCATACTGCGTCCCATCACTCGCCAAAGGAGGGCGTTATGACTACACCTACCCTTGTAGACACTTTTAAGCTTGCCGGCCGCACCGTCAAACGGATGGGCTACGGCGCCATGCAGCTTGCGGGACCCAACGTATTTGGTCCCCCGAAGGATCGTGACGCGGCCATCGCGGTGCTTCGCGAAGCCATTGCGTCGGGCGTCGACCACATCGATACGAGCGATTTCTACGGGCCGCATGTCACCAACCAGATCATTCGCGAAGCGCTTCACCCTTATCCGGACGATCTCGTCATCGTCACCAAGGTGGGCGCGGTTCGTGGCGACGACGGCGCCTGGCTTGCAGCAACCGACCCGAAAGATATCGAACGCGGCGTCCACGATAACCTTCGCAATCTGGGTCTCGACACGCTCGAGGTCGTCAATATGCGGATCATGGGCAAGATCCACGGTCCTGCGGAAGGTTCGATTGCCAGGGAGGTCGAAGCATTGGCCGAACTTCAGCGTCAAGGCCTGGTTCGCCACATCGGGCTGAGCAACGTGACCTCGACGCAGGTTGCCGAGGCGCAGGGCATCGCGGAGATTGTCTGCGTGCAGAACCATTACAACCTCGTGCAGCGCGAAGACGACGCGCTGGTCGACGAACTCGCCGCCAAGGGCATCGCGTACGTGCCGTTCTTCCCGCTTGGCGGATTCACGCCGATTCAGTCGTCGGGGTTGTCCAAGGTCGCGGAATCGATTGGTGCAACGCCAATGCAGGTCGCGCTCGCGTGGCTCTTGCATCGTTCGCCTAACATTCTGCTGATTCCGGGTACTTCGTCGGTCGGGCATCTGCGAGAAAACCTGCAGGCGGGGCAGTTGAAGCTGTCCGAAACGGTGCTCGCTGAACTGGACACGATCCGTCAGGTAAGCGGGGCGCATTAAGCGCAGGGTTTAATGAACTGAACGCAATGCCTCGGACAACCGGGGCACTTGCCAAATATCAGGGTAAGTATCGAGAAGCAAGCGCTTGTAGGAGCGCTTAGCTTTTCGTAGGCTTGTTGGGGAAGTAAGGAATTAACGAACCCCTGCGTTGGGGACGCCCGCCTACACCGGAAAAGAACCTGCGTATGCCCGTACGTCAAGCTCGCGCCGGCATGCCATGACGGCTTGCCACCTGGAATTACTGGGAATCCGCAAACGCTTCGGCGGTGTTCATGCGCTGAAGGGGGTCGATTTCGACGTCGCGGCCGGCGAGGTGCACGTTCTGCTCGGCGAAAACGGCGCGGGCAAATCCACGTTGATGGGGGTATTGTCGGGCGCAGTTCGGCCCGATGCAGGCGTCATCAAACTCGACGGCAATCCGCTGAACTTCGCGAGCCCTCACGACGCCCATGCTGCGGGAATCGCCATGATCCCGCAGGAACTCGATCTGGTTCCGGGCCTCGACATCGCGGGCAATCTGTTCCTCGGCAACGAGATGACCCGTTGGGGCGTGCTGGCCGGCGCCGCCATGCGGCGCAAAGCGCAGGATCTGCTGGCTCATGCAGGCGTGTCGCTGGATGCCAGTCTGCCGGTTTCGAGCCTGCGGATGGGCGAGCGCCAGCTTGTCGCGATCGCCAAAGCCTTGTCGGCCAATGCACGCATCCTCATCATGGATGAACCCACCGCCGCTTTGTCGGCTGTCGAAGCGGACCATCTCTTCTCCGTCGTGAAAGAGCTATCCGAACGCGGCGTTGGGATCGTTTATATCTCTCACCGGCTTGAGGAGGTGACGCGCATCGCGCACCGCGTGACGGTGATGCGCGACGGCGCCGTGGTCGGCACGACTGCCCCGGATGCGCCGCAAGCTACGCTTGTCCAGCTTCTCGTCGGGCGCCCGTTCTCCGATCTGTTCCCACCGCGCTCAGAAAAGATAGGGGCACCGATCCTGCGACTCGAACACGCTGCCTTCGAGTCCAACATCCCGCGTGTCGGCTGGCAGGTGCCGCGCGATGTTTCGCTGACCGTCCACGAGGGCGAGATTGTCGGTCTCGCGGGCATCATGGGAGCGGGACGTACAGAACTCCTGTCGACCCTGTACGGCTTCGGCACAAGTGGACACTGGCGTGGACTCGTCGAAGTGCGTGGCCGGCCAACTGCACTCGGCCATATCAAGGCCGCCCGTCAGGCGGGAATTGCTTATGTCACTGACGACCGGCGCGGCACCGGACTGATCCTCAATCACACCGTCGCGCAGAACACAGTAATGTCGACGCTAAAGCGCGTCACGCCCTTTGGCCTCGTCTCACGTGCACTCGAACGGCGCGAGGTGATCAGCGCCCTCGAAGATTACGACGTACGTCCGCGGCGCCCCGAAGCCAAGGTCGTCAACCTCTCGGGCGGCAACCAGCAGAAGGTCGTGTTCGCCAAGGAACTGATGAGCGATCCAGGCTTGCTGCTGCTCGACGAACCGACTCGCGGCGTCGACGTCGGCGCCAAGGCTGAAATCTACCGGCGCTTGCGCAGCCTCGCGGAACAGGGGCTTGGCGTGCTGGTGGCGTCCTCGGAACTGCCGGAGCTGATCGGCCTGTGCGACAAGATCATTGTGATGCACGCGGGACAGACGATTCAGGAATTCGGCCCGAATCCCAGCGAAGAGGCGATCCGGCGCGTCAGTGAAGGGGAGGGACTGGCCGCATGAGCACGACACCGACATCCACGACAGCCGGAGACCGTCCACGTGGCCTGCTCACTTATCTAGTCCGGTTTCAGAGCCTGCTGGGACTCATACTCGTGATGGCCGCCGGCATTATCTGTTCGCCGCGCAGGCACGGCCACATCCTGTTTCTTGCGCCCGACAACATCGCCAATATCATCCGGTCGATCTCCGAAACCGGCATTCTTGCGCTCGGCATGACGTTCGTGATTATCGCGGCCGGCATCGATCTCTCCGTTGGCGCGGTGCTCGGACTCTGCTCGGTATTGACCGCGACCTTGTTTATCAACCAGGGCTGGGGGCTCTGGAGCACGCTGTCACTGGTCATCGTGACGGGAGTGATATTCGGCGCCATTCAGGGAGCCATCTCTACCGCGTTTCGCATTCAGGCGTTTATCGTCACGCTCGCCGGTCTGCAGGCAGCGCGCGGTTTCGCTTTGATCGCCTCCAATAACGCTTTCATCAACATCCAATATGGCGTGGGCCCTGGCAACGCGCCACCGGCCTTCGGGGTGCTCGGCGAGAGAATCGGCGGTGTTTTCCCTGTTGCTACACTGGTGTTCGTGGTTCTCGCGGTCATCGCTGCGTTCCTGCTTAACAACACGCGTTATGGGCGCTATGTCGTCGCTGTCGGCGGCAATGAGAAGGCGGCGCGTCTGTCCGGCATTCCGGTCAGCGCGATCAAGATCTCGGTCTACGCACTGACCGGTTTCGCCTCCGCGATTGCCGGCATCGTTCACGCGGGACAGTTTTCATTCGGTAGCCCTAACGACGGCCTGGGCTATGAGCTCAACGCGATCGCCGCCGTCGTGATCGGCGGCACCGACCTGTTCGGCGGTGCCGGTTCGATGATCGGCACGATTGCAGGCGCCATCATGCTGGGGGCGCTCGCCAATATCCTGCAGCTCAATGACGTCAGTGCCGCCATGCAGCTTCTCGCGACGGGCGCAATCATCGTGATCGCCGCAGCACTGCAAACCTACGTCGTCGGCCGCGGAGGTTCGAAGCGGTAGTCTCTCGCGCGGCTCCCGGCGGCGAAGATCGGGGTTGCGTCCGGCATCTTTCAAAACGATTTGGAGACGGACACATGAAAACACTTCTGCAGACGACTTTGCTTGTTGCCGGCGCGGCTGTCGCCTCCGGCGCGTGGGCTGCGGGTACGCCGCTCGCGAAAGAGTGCGGGCCGAATAACGATTACGTGATCGGCTTTAGCCAGGCCAACTTCAAGGAGCCGTATCGCGAGCACGTCAATCACGAGCTCGAGCGCCTCGTGAAGAACTACCCGAAGTTCAAGCTCGTGATCGCGGACGGACAGGCCAGCGTGAACACGCAGGTGTCGCAGGTCGAGAACTTCCAGACCCAGCACGTCGATCTGCTGATGATCTCGCCGTTCGAGGCCGCGCCGCTCACGCCTGCCGTAACGGCCGTCTACAAGTCCGGCGTGCCCGTGATCGAACTCGACCGCAAGACCACAGGCGACAACTACACGGCTTTCGTGGGCGGGGACAACCGTCAGATCGCGAAAGAAGCGGGCGAGTGGGCAGCGAAGACGTTACTGCCCGATGGTGGCGAAGCGGCGATTCTCGAAGGTCTGCCGAGTTCGTCGCCCGCCATTGAGCGACTCGAAGGATTCAAGGCTGGCATTGCCGCGAATCCCAAGATCAAGCTCGTCGCGGTGCAGCCCGTAGACTGGATGGAAGACCAGGCTGTGACCGTCTTCTCCGCCATGCTGCAATCGCATCCGGACATCAAGCTAGTGTACACCAGCAACGATCTCGCGGCAGCGGGGGCATATATCGCAGCGAAGCAAGCTGGCAAGACCGATCAGGTGAAGATCATCGGCACGGATGGTTTGCCGGGGCCGTCAGGCGGCATGCGCGCGGTCGCGGACGGTCAATGGGCTGCGACTTACACCTATCCCACGGGAGCCGCGCAGGCGCTCGAGCTTGCCAAGAAGATCCTGATCGATTGCGCGACCGAGGTGCCACGCAATGTCACGGTGCCGACCCAGCGTATCGACCAGAACAATGCGAAGTCGCTTTTCGGCAAGGAGCAGTTCTAGTTCCGGCTTTAGTCTGAATGACGCACTCCGAGATCGGTCGCCTTGCTGCAGCACGGCAAGGCGATCAAAGGACATCCATTTTTTTCACGCTTTAGGTTCCACATTTCTCTACCATCGCTAACGGCGGGTACACTACCTGGAAGCGTCACGCCCCTCACCCGCTCCTGACCACCTCCCGTGGCGATTCAGCCGGTCTTATGCAAAATGGAATCAATTTCGATCTGAAGGCGCTCGAGGTCTTCGTGCTTATCGTCGAATCCGGTGGCATGACGGCTGCCGGTCAGCGGCTCAAAATCACACAGTCCTCCGTCTCTCAAACGTTATCGAACCTGGAGCAGGCGCTCAATCTGCAATTGCTGGATCGCTCGCAGCGTCCCCCGATGCTCACACCTGTGGGTCGTCAGTTTTATAACCGCGCGCTTACGCTGCTGGACGACGCCAGGCATTTGAGTCAGGAGTTCCACAAGCCCCACGGCGAACCGCTCAAACACATTCGCATCGCACTGGTCGATTCCATGGCCACCAGCATCGGCGCCGAGTTGCTGGCCGCAATACGGCAACGCACCGCCAACTGGTCGATGGTGACCGGCCTATCGCATCAGCATGCCGAAGCGTTGCTCGCGCGAAAGGTCGACATCATCATCTCCGATGACGTGGTGTCGAAAAACCCTTCGCTGTACCGCCAGCGCATTCTGCGTGAGCCCTTTGTTCTGGTGTTGCCCAGCAATTTCAAAGGAGCGGTTCCTTCTTTGCGCAGCCTGCAGGTCAGAGACGACTTCATTCGCTACAGCAATACCAGCGTGATAGGCCGAAGTATCGAAACGCAGCTGGAAAAATGGGGATTTCGGCCACCCGTGCGCCTGCAACTCGACAACACGTTCGCGATCATGTCTCTCGTGATGGCCAATGCCGGCTGGACCATCACGACGCCACTGTGTCTGCTGCAATCGGGGCTGACCGCAGATAGGCAGTTCTCCCAGGCGTTTCGCCTGGCGCCAGTTCCCGGAGAGGAGTTCTTTCGCGAACTCACCATGGTTGCCCGTCAAGACGATCTAGGCCTGCTACCGCAGCAACTCGCTCAGGACAGCGTGCAGTTGCTAAAGGATCGCTTCTTGCCAATCATCGAGGCCAACGCGCCGTGGTTGCTGCCGTCTATCGTGTTGGGCTGACTTTAAAGCAGCGTGACGCCGGGCCTCAGTTTTTCGTAGCGTAACTGGCGCAAGTCTGCGGCATTGGCGCCGGGCGCGGCCACCACCAGAATTTCGTCCGCAAGCTCGGCGAAGTCGGCCCGGAAATGAACCGAGCTCTTTAGAACCAGAATGCGGTAGTCAGCCGGATCAGCGCTGAGATGGCGGAACATGGCGCGATCGGCAGCTTGCTGTTTGCGGCTCGATACCACGACCTCGATGCCCAGGGGGCCACCGCAACGCACCCGAGCCATCGGCCCGAGATCCATATGACAGCCAAGGTAGAACGGTCCTGTGCCGGTGAAACGGCCTGTTCCCAGCGCAAGCACCTCAAACGGCACCTGCAGCGGCGGCGCCCCGATGCCACTCGCTGCGCCGAGCGGGACCTCGATCACAGCGCCAATACCAGCATACGTCGCCGCTTCGGCAAATGCCGCGTCGTACACTACACCGACGCAAACACGCGGCGCGTTTTGCCGCAACAGTTCGTGAAGGATATCGGTCGTATCGCCACTCCCCCCGCCGCCAGGATTATCCTGGGTATCGGCCAGGATGATGGTGCCGGCTTCCCCACGTAGTCCCTGCTCAATCGCATACGCAACCGCGTCCATGGGCGCATATAAACGGCCACCGAAATCGGCCTGCCTCGCGAAAGCAGCTTGCGTCAACGATTCGACCGCGCGCTCGACCGCCATGCGATCGTGACCATACGCGATCACGCTCGGCCCACTGTGATAAATATCGGCAAGTGGAAAGCCCGGCACAAACTCGGCAGAAAAAACCTGTTCCGATGCCAGCGAATCACCGAGCGCAACCAG
Source organism: Paraburkholderia sp. GAS82 (assembly GCF_050436285.1). Classification (NCBI taxonomy): domain Bacteria; kingdom Pseudomonadati; phylum Pseudomonadota; class Betaproteobacteria; order Burkholderiales; family Burkholderiaceae; genus Paraburkholderia; species Paraburkholderia sp. GAS82. The sequence continues at coordinate 620,216 of NZ_JBNDLX010000002.1, read as the reverse complement.
ACTGCGCATCGGTTCAGCCAAGGTACTTTGCCAAGGCATGGGAATCAGGAAGGGCAATTGGCGGTAGCCCTTGTGCAGCACTCTGCCGCCCAGCAACCGGTCCATTAACTCCCGCGCACGCTGCCCGGTCTGCGCCATATCGACATGCGGGTAGCTGCGGTATGCCAGCAGGCCGCTCGCATGTTCGAACATGGCGGGCGTGATGTTGGCGTGGAAATCGAGCGCGACGACGATCGGAAGCGCGGCGCCGACTCTTCGCCTCAAGCGCCGGAGCAACTCGCCCTCGCCGTCCTCCAGATGTTCACTCACCATCGCGCCGTGCAGATCGAGGAACAGCGCGTCTAGCGGACCCGCATCGCGGATCATCCGGTCGAGCATGAAGGCAATCGCTTCGAATGCGTCTTCCGTTACCGGGCCGCTTGGATTTGCCGAAGCCCACAATAGCGGCACCAGTTCATGCGAGGTCTGCGCAGCGCGGATAAAACCGTCGATTGCCAGATTCACGCCCGAGACCGCGCCGAACATCTCCTCGCCAACCAGCAAACCGGGCCACGCGTCCGCTTCGACGAAGGTAGCGAAGCGCGCGCGGCTGGCGGCGAAGGTATTCGTCTCGTGTAGAAAGCCGCCAATCCCGATTCTTGCCACGCCATCCCCCAATAACACCGACTCGTTGCGACTGGCGTTACAACATGCCTTCTACTGCCGCTACAAAAATGCGGCTGTAGTCTGCAGCACTAAACTGAATCGGGTTAGTCCCGGCGGACCCGTCGACCACCGCCATTTCGCCCACCTTCGCCGCGTCTTGCGCACCGATGCCGATCTCACTCAGCGTATGGGGAATGCCCAGCGATTCGCGCATCGCCAACACCCAGTCGAGGAACGATGCAAACGACGGTTGCGCCAGTTCAAGGTAGCGCGCCAACAATTCAATCCGCTCGGCGATGACGGCCTCATTGGCCTTGAGCACATACGGCATCAGAATGGCGTTCAGCATGCCATGGTGAGCGTCATATAACGCACCGAGCGGATGGGCCAGCGCATGCATTGCGCCGAGACCACGCTGAAACGCCGTAGCGCCCATGCTCGACGCCACCAGCATCTGCAAACGCGCTTCGAGATCGTGGCCATCCTTGACCGCACGCGGCAGAAACTGCTTGATCAAACGAATACCCTCGAGCGCGATGCCCGTGGCCATCGGATGATAAAACGGCGAGCAGTAGGCTTCGAGGTTATGCGAGAGCGCATCCATGCCAGTCGCTGCCGTCAGCTTTGCAGGCAGACCAACTGTCAGCTCGGGGTCGAGAATAACGACCGCAGGCAACATCTTCGCGTGAAAGATGATCCGTTTCACGTGGGCGTGGTCGTCGGTGATCACCGAGGCGCGTCCCACTTCCGAACCGGTTCCGGCAGTAGTCGGCACCGCCACCACCGGCGCCATACCGGCCACGTTGACGCGCAGATAGTTATCGCCGACGTCCTCGAAATCCCACAGCGGACGTTCTTGCCCAACCATCAGCGCTACGGCCTTAGCCGCGTCGAGGGCCGAGCCGCCGCCGAAGGCGATCACACCGTCATGGCCGCCGGCCTTGAAGATCGCCACGCCATCATCGACATTCTTGCCGGTCGGATTGCCCTTGATATCGTGAAACAGCCCGCATTCGAGACCGGCGGACCGGCAGTGATCGAGCACGCTACCGATGAGCGGCAACGCCGCCAGGCCCGGATCGGTGATCAGAAGCGGCCGGCGCATGCCGAGGCTCTCACACCATTGCGGCAATTCGCGCACACGGCCAGCACCGACCTTCACCGCAGTCGGGTAATTCCAGTTCACGGAGGGAAGTGACATACGAAATTCCTTCGAAGGTCTCGGTCAGAGGCCGGTTTTCAGATGAAAAGATTTGGGTCGCGTCAGGTGCTCGTAACCGACCGCCGACAACGTCGCACCACGGCCCGTGTTCTTCACGCCGGTCCAGGCGAGCGCCGGGTCGAGATAGTCGCAGCGGTTCATAAAGAACGTACCCGTTTCGACGCGCCGACCGATCGATAGCGCGGCCTCTTCGTCGGTCGTGAATACAGCTGCGGTCAAACCGTAAGGGCTGTCGTTCATCAGTTCGATGGCCCGATCATCTCCCGACACAGGCATGATGCCCACCACCGGGCCGAAACATTCGTCGTTCATCAGCGTCATGCCGTGATCGACATCCACGAACACACCCGGCGCCACATACGGCGTACCAGTGCGCGACATGCCGAACTGGCTTTCGGCGATCAGATTTTTGGCGCCTTTGGCGAGTGCTTCGGCGATCACTGAACGCACCCCATCCGCTGCCGACGTTCGCACCACTGGGCCCAACGTGGTTTGCGCATCGAGCGGATTGCCCAATACATATTGGTTCGTCAGCGCCACCGCACGCTCGACAAAATCCTTGTACAGAGGCTGAGCCACATAGATTCTCTGGATGCCGCAGCACGACTGGCCTGAATTGAAGAAGGCCCCGTCGACGAGCGTCTCCACTGCATGATCGAGCTTGGCGTCGCTTCGCACATAGGCCGGATCGTTACCGCCCAACTCCAACCCAACACCAATAAAGCGCCCTGCTGCCGCTTCCTCGACGATCCGACCGCCGCTAACTGAACCGGTGAAGCAGACAAAGCCGATCTCGTTCGAGCGTATCAAGCGACGCACACGTTCATGGTCGACATGCAGATACTGGAATACACCTTCGGGTGCTCCGGCCTGAACAAAAGCTTGATGGATCAGTTCGGCACACAACGGCGTCTGATCGGAGTGCTTAAGAATCACCGTGTTGCCTGCGAGCAGGGCCGGCACAATACTGTTGACCGCCGTCAGCAAAGGGTAATTCCACGGCGCGATAGTCAACACCACGCCAACCGGTTCACGCGAAATAAACCGCGTAAAGCCGGCTTGCGGTTCCACCTGAACGGGCTTCAATGAATCTTCTGCAATCGCCATCATATGGCGCGCCCGCCCGGCGAAGCTGTCTACCTCACCGGCGGTGTAGCGTAGCGGACGTCCCATCTGTCGGGTAATCGCTTCGGCGATAGCTGCCTTGTTCTCGACAAAGTGATCTACAGCACGGCCAACGAGTGCCAGCCGCTCCGAGAGCGGCGTTGCAGCCCATGCCTTCTGGGCAAGCTGCGCACGCTGCAGCGTTTCCCCGATCTGCGACTCGCTCGCATAAGGGCGGCGCACGAATTCGCTGCCGTCAATCGGGCTAATGGTAATCAACTCATCTTTCATCATGGTGGGCCTGGATTCCTGGACTCAGATAATCTCGAAGTAACGTGCCAACTCCCAATCGGTCACGTGCCGACGGAACTGCCGCTCTTCCCATTCGCGAGTGGCGACAAAGTGCTCGACGAACGCTTCGCCAAACAGGGCCTTCGCGGCTTCGGAGTTGCGCAGTCGCTGTGCGGCATCCCACAGGGTGTTGGGCAATCTCAGATGGGCCGGAAACTCTTGCGTATAAGCGTTGCCCTGGACGATCGGTTCTGGCTCCAGGCCCTGCTCGATACCACGCAAACCAGCGCCCAACGCGGCTGCCAGCGCGATATAGGGATTCGCGTCGGCCGAACCGATACGGACTTCAACGCGCTGCGATTTCTCAGAGCCCGGGATCAGCCGCAACGCCGTGGTTCGATTTTCCACGCCCCAGGTTGCATCGAGCGGGGCCCAGTAGCCCGGCACCAGACGCGAATAACTATTCACGGTCTGCGCGAACATCGACATGAATTCGGGCAGATAGCGCTGTACGCCCGCCATAAAATTGGCCTGCTTCGCGCTCATGTTGTGAGGACGACCTGCGTCGTGGAACACCGACTTGCCGGTGCCGATCTCACGCAAAGAGACGTGGATGTGACCGCTCTGTCCCGGATGGTCGTGCGACCATTTCGCCATGAAGGTGGCCATCAGATTGTTCTTCTGGGCCAGCGCCTTGGTAAAGGTCTTGAACAGGATAGCCTTGTCCGCCATATCGGACGCGTTGTCCACCGCGAGGGCGGCCTCCAGCACGCCTGGACCGGTTTCGGTATGCAGGCCCTCGATCGGCATATCCATCTGCTCGCACAAATCGAGCAATTGCCGGTAGAAATCGCCCTCAACCGTGCTGCGCAAAACCGAATAACCAAAGTTTCCAGGAGTCCAGTTTTTCAGGCCACGATAATTTTTTTCACGCGCCGAATGAGGCGTCTCGTCGAACATGAAGAATTCATATTCGAGTGCAGAAAAAGCTTCGAAGCCCATATCCGCTGCGCGCTTCAATACGCGCTTCAGCAAGCCTCGCGGACAGATTGCTTCGGCATCCTCTACGAATTCGCACAGGAAAAACAACATGTCTTCGCCGTCGCCCTGTTCAAGCGGCAAACGCCGGCAGCTCTCCGGCACGATGCGCACCAGGGCATCCGGATAAGCGGTGTGCCAGCCCGTATACTTCGTGTTGTCGTACATCTGGTCATCCACGTCCCAGCCCAGTACGACATTGCAGAATGCGAAACCTGAACGCAGGGCCCCGAGGAATTTATCCTTACGCAGATATTTGCCGCGCAGAATGCCGTCGACGTCGGATAAACCGACCTTGATATGCGTCAGCCGGCTCGCCTCCACCAGGCGAATCGCATCTTCTACTGTCCTGATTGCTCGTTCTGGCTTCACCTGCGCGTCCATATTCAGTCTCCCCGCGTTGCCGGCTTGTACTTGTTACGGTGACCCATCCTAGAAACGAGAAAATTCCAGATCAACAACAATCGTTATTCTTTATGGCGATGATCGGCTACGGTAATGCTCGGCGCTGTGAGGTCACATGCGAGCGGCGTTTTTCTCAAACGCGGGCCGCCATGTGGAGTTCACACGGCGTCTGGAACATCTCAGCGGCAATCGGCGCGGCGCGCCCGACCGCCTCTGCCGGAACGAATACGTAGAAGCGCCAGAGGTCCGCATACCGGTCCTGCAGTGCGCATATTTCCGTGGTGGTGCCGCTGCCGGCGTCGTTCAGAAGCTCGAGGCCGCGACTGGTTTCGACGGGCACGGCGGCTTCCTTCATGGCGGTCAATGCCGGACAGTACAACACGACGTCCGCGAAAGGCACGCGCAGTTTCTCTGCCAGCTCCCTCTCGGTTTGCGCGCGCTGCGTGTGCGACACGTGATACCGCGCCACCCAATCCTTTCGCAGTGCGGGCGGCACGCTGCGGCCAGAGACCACGTAGCCGCGTTTGAGCAGATCGCGATTCAACGTACGGCGCGCGAGGGCGGCGGCATCCGCGATACCGCAACGCGCCAGACGGTCCAGCAATGTCCAGTCGTTAAGTTCAAGCAGATCGCTTTCGACGAGTACGCCATGATCGAGCGCGATCTCCACCGATTTCGAAATCATCGCGCCCGCCACGACCTTGGTATGGTGGTAGTAGACACGCTCGGTCAGGAAGTAGCGCAGCCGGAGCACGCCGATGATTTCCGAACGGGCGTCGGAACGGTCCATGCCATGCTTGGCGAGTCGGATCACGAGACGGTTGTCGTGCTCGGCGAAGCAGCGGAAGATCCGGTCGTCGTAATCGTGGGACAGGCCGGCAAAGAAGCTGTCGCGGCGGAGATAGTCGAGCAGGTCGGCGTCGATGCTGCCCGAGACAATGTCTTTTGCCCAATGAGGCACGCTTTCAGGCGATGGCAGGCCAAGCAGACTGCCCACGGCATCGCGAATGCCCAGGCCGTCCAATGCATGTCCAAGCTCGCCCGCGAACATGTCCGCGAGGCGCGAGCCTTTGTCGTGCCGCGCGAAGAGCCGGCGCTCGTCTTCCAGTGTGTGGCCGAACGGCACATGCGTGACGTCGTGGAGCAACGCGGCAACGCCAATCGCATCTTCCAGTTCGGCGGGAACCTGCAGCCCCGAGCGACGCAGACTCGCCACGATACGATGCGCTACCGCGCAGACGCCGACGGAATGATCGAAGCGCGTATGCAACGCTCCGGGATAAACCAGGTGCGCCGTACCAAGCTGCTTGATGCCGCGCAGCCGCTGCATCACCGGCAGATCGAGAATCGCGGTCTCGAGGCTGCCGAGTTCGATATCACCGTGGATGGGGTCGCGTAGCAGCATGTGCATAGAGCGCGGTGCGTTCGGGAGACTGTGTCATGGCGTGTCCTGTGTTTCAGTCAAAGCCACCGCCGGCATGCGCGCCAGCTCGATAAAGGCCTTGAGGTAATCGATTTCAATGTCGGTTTCGCGGACGCCCAGGAAAATCTGCTTGGCGATGCCTTTCCGCCCAAGCCGCACAGGCACAAGATTCATCTTGCCGGCATATTCTTCCACCAGCCAGCGCGGCAACGCCGCGACGCCCCTGCCGCTTTCCACCATCTGCAGCATGATGTCGGTGGTCTCGATCGCCTTATGGCGACGAGGCGTGACACCTGCCGGCATCAAAAACTGATTATAGATGTCGAGCCGGTCGGTCTCTACCGGGTAAGTCACCAGCACTTCTCGCGTCAACTGCTCCGGCTTCACATACTCGACGTTGGCAAGCGGATGCTCGCGGTTCACCACCAACACCTGCTCATAGTCGAACACCGGTTCGAAGCGCAAACCCGGCTTGTAGAGCGGATCCGGCGTCACGAGCAGGTCGATCTCATAGCCGAACAACGCGCCAATCCCGCCGAACTGGAATTTCTGTTTGACGTCGACATCCACGTCCGGCCAGCGCGCGAGGTAGGGCGAGACCACCTTGAGCAGCCACTGATAGCAGGGATGACACTCCATGCCGATACGCAGCGCGCCCCGCTCGCCCTGTGCGTACTGCTTGAGGCGCTCCTCGGCGAGATCCAGTTGCGGCAGCAGGCGGTTAGCTACCGCAAGCAGGTATTGACCGGCCTGGGTCAAACGCAGGCTACGCCCCTCGCGCAACCAGATATCCGTCCCCAGCTGCTGCTCCAGTTTCTTCATGGAGTGGCTCAGTGCCGATTGCGTGACGCACAGGATCTCCGCCGCCGCGGTCAGCGAGCCGTGCTTGTCCACGGCCTGGACGATGGCCAGATGAACTCTCTCAAGCATGATTGCACATGAGCGAAACTAATGGTTAGGTGAATTATCACCATTTTACTTCATAAGACGCCTTCGTTAGGATGCTCCGATCCGCAACCGACCGAATCAAGGCGACACGATGGCAACGACACACAATCTAGGCTTTCCCCGTATCGGCGCAAAGCGCGAACTGAAGTTCGCGCTCGAGTCCTACTGGAAAGGCGAGTCCTCGCTCGGTGAACTGAAGGCACTGGGCGCGCAGTTGCGCGAGCGTCACTGGACGAACCAGACCGGCCTAGGCTTTGCGGCCGTCGGCGATTTCGCCTTTTACGATCAGGTGCTGGACATGAGCTTCACCCTCGGCAACCTGCCGGAACGGGTGCAAGGCTTCCATGGCGATACCCTCGACAACTACTTCCGCGTCGCCCGCGGCCGTTCGGCCAAAGGTGCCGAAGACCACGCTGCCTGCTGCGGTGGCGTTGCCGCCGGTGAGATGACCAAATGGTTCGACACCAACTATCACTACATCGTCCCCGAGTTCAGCGCCAGCACCGGATTCAAACTGGATGCATCGCGTCTGCTCGAACAACTGGGCGAAGCCAAGGCACAAGGCGTCAAGGCCAAGCCGGTGATCATCGGCCCCGTGACCTATCTGGCAATCGGCAAGGCCAAGGACGATTCCGACAAGCTCGCCCTGCTGCCGCGTCTGCTGCCAGTCTACGCTGAACTGCTCGCCACGCTGGCAGCGCAAGGTGTCGAATGGGTGCAGATTGACGAGCCGATTCTCGTGACCGAACTGTCTGCTGAATGGCAGCAAGCGTATGTCACCGCCTACCAGGCTCTCGCAAACAGCAAGGTCAAGCTGCTGCTGGCGACGTACTTCGGCCAGCTGCTCGACAACCTCTCGCTGGCTGTGAAGCTGCCGGTGCAAGGCCTGCATCTGGATGCGATCAATGCGCGCGCCGAAGTCGACGGTGTGATCGCACAACTGCCGCAGGACCGCGTGCTGTCGCTCGGCGTGATCAACGGCCGCAACATCTGGAAGACGGACCTCAACAGCGTGCTGGACTGGCTCGAGCCGGTCGCGAAGCAACTGGGCGAGCGCCTCTGGATCGCACCGTCGTGCTCGCTGCTGCACGTGCCGGTGGACCTGGCAAGCGAACAGAAGCTGGATGCGGAAGTCCGCTCGTGGCTCGCCTTCGCGCTGCAAAAGCTGGGCGAACTGAAGGTGCTGGCTACCGCGCTGAACAACGGTCGCGACGCTGTGAAAGCAGAGCTGGCGGCTAACGGTGCCGCGATTGCCGCTCGCCGCGCATCGCCGCGCGTGAACAACCCCGCTGTCAAAGCCGCCCTCGCGAAGATCAATCCGGCCTTGGGCCAGCGCAAGAACGCCTATCCGGCACGCGCTGACAAGCAAGCCGCGTTGCTAAACCTGCCCGCTTACCCGACCACGACGATCGGCTCGTTCCCGCAGACCGGCACGATCCGCCATGCGCGCAGCCAGTTCAAAAGCGGTGCGCTGGATGAAGCCGGTTACAAGCTTGCGATGCGCGCCGAAATCGAACGTAGCGTGCGCGAGCAGGAAGCTCTGGGTCTGGACGTGCTGGTGCACGGCGAAGCCGAGCGTAATGACATGGTCGAATACTTCGGCGAGCAGCTCGACGGCTACGCGTTCAGCCAGTTCGGCTGGGTGCAGTCGTATGGCTCGCGTTGCGTGAAGCCGCCCATCCTGTTCGGCGACATCAGCCGTCCGAAGGCCATGACGGTCGAGTGGATCAAGTACGCGCAGTCGCTCACCAGCAAGCCGATGAAGGGCATGCTGACCGGCCCGGTCACGATCCTGAACTGGTCGTTCGTGCGTGACGACCAGCCGCGTTCGGTGTCGTGCTATCAGTTGGCTCTGGCGATCCGCGAAGAAGTGCTGGACCTCGAAAAGGCCGGCGTGCGCGTGATCCAGATCGATGAAGCAGCTCTGCGCGAAGGTCTGCCACTGCGTAAATCGCAATGGGGTGAATATCTCGACTGGGCAGTAGCATCGTTCCGTATCACCGCCAATGGTGTGGATGACGAAACGCAAATCCACACCCATATGTGCTATTCGGAGTTCAACGACATCATCTCGTCCATCGCCGATATGGACGCCGACGTGATCACGATCGAAACCTCGCGCTCGGACATGGAACTGCTGGACGCCTTCGACAACTTCAACTACCCGAACGAAATCGGCCCGGGCGTGTACGACATTCACTCGCCGAACATCCCGACCAAAGAACACATCGTTCAACTGATGAAGAAAGCAGCGGAACGCATTCCGCCGCAACGCCTGTGGGTGAATCCGGATTGCGGTCTGAAGACGCGTCAGTGGGAAGAAGTCATTCCGGCGCTGACCAACATGGTGGCAGCGGCGAAGAAGCTGCGCGCTTCCGTTTAAGCACTCCTTTCCTTGAGTCCCCGCCATGTTTGAATGGCGGGGAAACCGAAACCGGCCACCTTCAGGTGGCCGGCCGTCGTTTACAGGCACGCTCCTCGCTACAAATCACCGCCATGGAGTAGCATGATCACGCGCAAGCCAAAAAGAGCGATCCTCTTTCGGCGAAATGCGCGCTGGGACAGCAACCACCGTTCTACCTTCCCTACGACATCACATGGAGCAAAGCATGGCCTATGGCAACTATCACAAGCGCAAGATCGCCGATCGCGATCTGCACCCAGAAACCCAGATGATGTCGTATGGCTACGATCCGTTCCTTTCGGAAGGATCGGTTAAGCCGCCCGTGTTCCTGACGTCGACGTTTGCGTTCCGCACTGCCGAGGACGGCGCCGACTTCTTCGATATGGTCTCAGGCCGCAAACCCTCGCCCGAAGGCGAAAGCGCGGGCCTCGTCTATAGCCGTTTCAATCACCCGAATCTCGAGATTGTCGAAGATCGACTAGCGTTGCTCGATGGCTCGGAGTCCGCTGTCGTGACGTCGAGCGGCATGTCTGCGATTGCGGCAATTCTGCTGGCGTTTCTGCGACCGGGCGATTGTGTGGTTCAGTCCGTGCCGCTTTATGGCGGGACTGAAACGCTCATTTCAAAGTTTCTGCCTGAATGGGGCATCACTTCGCAAGTAATCGAGGATGGGCTTTCGGTCGAGGCGATCCGCGACGCGCTCGAAGCCGCGGCGAAAAAGGGCAACGTGCGAATGTGCTACATCGAGACGCCGGCCAACCCGACCAACGCATTGTTCGACCTGGAAGGATTGCGTCGCGAAATCGATGCGTTCGAAACGCGCCACGGCTATCGTCCGCTTTCGGTTTGCGACAACACGCTGCTGGGTCCGTTGTATCAGAAGCCAGTGAAGCAAGGTATCGACCTCAACGTGTATTCGTTGACGAAGTACATCGGCGGTCATAGCGATCTGGTCGCGGGCGGCGTTACCGGTAGCCGTAGTCTGATCACGAAGGTGCGCTCGATTCGCAGCGCGCTCGGCTCGCAACTCGATCCGCACTCGTCATGGATGATCACACGTTCCATGGAAACCCTCGTGCTGCGCATGGAGCAGGCCGCGCGCAGCGGCAGCGCCGTCGCGCGATGGCTCGCGAGCAATCCGTATCATCCAGTGAAAGTTTTGCATCCCGAACTGATTGAAGATCCGACCTACCAGGCGGTTTATCAGCGTCAGTGCAGCGGACCTGGGTCGACGTTTGCCTTCGTGCTCAACGGCGGTCGCGAGCAGGCGTTCAAACTCATCAACGGTTTGAGTCTGTTCAAGTCGGCGGTGAGCCTGGGCGGCACGGAGTCGCTGATTTGTCATCCCGCTTCCACAACACATTCCGGCGTGCCAGCAGAGGCACGCGCCAAGGCAGGCGTGTCGGAGGGATTGATTCGCGTGTCCGTTGGATTGGAGCATCCTGACGATCTGATCGCCGATCTGTCTTACGCGCTGGAACACTGCTGAGTCGCGCAGCGCACGGCTGCGGAGCGTCGTTGGGCTCCGGTTCTGGCACCTGCTACGGGCCAGAACCGAAGAATGCCATTAGTTAATCAAGCCCACCCTGGCAGAGATACTTGATCGACAGATAGTCATCGAGACCATACTTCGACCCTTCGCGGCCATAGCCCGATTCTTTCACGCCACCAAACGGCGCGGCCTCGCTCGAAATCGCGCCCTCGTTGATGCCGACGATCCCCGCTTCCAGCTGTCGTGAGACGCGGTCAATGCGGCGCACATCCTGACTGTAGAAGTACGATGCGAGCCCAAACGGCGTGTCGTTGGCCGCGTGGATCGCTTCTGCTTCATCCTCGAAACGGAACAGCGGTACGACGGGGCCAAAGGTTTCCTCGCAGCTTAGCTGCATCTCGCTGGTGGCATCGGCGAGAACGGTAGGTGCGTAGTAGTTCGGACCCAACGCTGTGAGGCGCTTCCCACCGGTGAGAGTGCGTGCGCCTTTCGAAACAGCATCGTCGACGTGACGTGCGATCTTGTCGACAGCGCGTGCGTTGATCATTGGACCGATCTGCGCGGCGGAGTCGGTGGCCGGCGCGACCTTCAGCGTGGCGACGCGTTTGGCGAGCATATCGCCGAACTTCTCGTACACCGACGACTGCACGTACACCCGGTTCGGGCATACACACGTCTGGCCACCATTGCGAAACTTCGACACGAGCAAGCCTTCAACCGCGGCGTCGAGGTCTGCATCGTCGAACACGATGAACGGTGCGTTGCCCCCCAGCTCGAGCGAGAGCTTCTTGAGCGTCTCGGCCGATTCGCGCGCCAGATACTTGCCAACTGGCGTCGAACCCGTGAAGGTAATCTTGCGCACGCGGCCATCGTGCAACCAATCCGCCACCGCAGGTACCGCACTCTCGCGCGATGAAGCGATCAGGTTAAGCACGCCGGGCGGTACGCCCGCTTCGTGCGCCAGCATCACGAGTGCGAGGGCGGTGAGCGGCGTGTCCTCAGCGGGCTTGCCAACCACCGTGCATCCCACAGCAAGTGCAGGCGCAATCTTGCGCGCGATCATCGCGAGCGGGAAATTCCACGGCGTGATGGCCGCGACCACGCCAACCGGCTCCTTCACCGCGCTCATCCGCTTGCCGCGCTGCTGTTGCGGAATCAGATCGCCGTAGATGCGCGTCGCTTCATCCGCGAACCACGCGACATACGATGCGCCGTACAGCACTTCGCCACGTCCTTCCGCGAACGGCTTGCCCTGCTCGAGCGAGATCAGGCGGCCAAGCACGTCGGCGTTCTCGAGCATCAACGCGTGCCAACGATGCAGCACGGCCGCGCGATCCTTCGGCAGGGCATCGCGCCATGCGGGGAACGCACGCGCGGCGGCGTCGGTAGCGGCGCGGGCGTCGGCCTCACCGCCATCAGCGATAGTGGCGATCACCTCGCCCGTCGCCGGGTTCGTCACGTCGAAGCGCTTGCCGCCAATAGAAGCGACCCATTTGCCGTCGATAAAATGCTCGGTGCGGATCAGGTCGCTCAGTTCAAATTTCGTTGCCATCGAAATCTCCTTGTTCAGGCGAGCCGTTCGGCAATCGCCTTGCCCACTTCCGTGGTGTTGGCCCGGCCACCGAGATCGCCAGTAAGCGGACCTTCCTTGAGCACCGCCTCGATCGCGGCGAGCATCGCATCGTGAGCCTCACGCTCGGCCCCCTGGTGGTTGCCGAGGAAGTCGAGCATCATCGCCGCCGACCAGACCATCGCGATCGGATTGGCGATGTTCTTGCCGAAGATATCGGGCGCCGAGCCGTGAACCGGTTCGAACAACGAAGGAAACGTGCGTTCGGGATTCATGTTCGCCGAGGGCGCGAGGCCGATCGTCCCCGTACACGCGGGACCGAGATCGGACAGGATGTCGCCGAACAGATTGGTGGCCACGACCACGTCGAAGCGGTCCGGATTCAGCACGAAGCGCGCGCAGAGAATGTCAATGTGCTGCTTGTCCCACGTCACATCCGGATACTGCGCCGCGATGCCGGCGGCGCATTTGTCCCACCATGGCATGCTGATCGCGATGCCGTTGCTCTTCGTCGCGACGGTGATCTTCTTGCGTTCGCGCCGTTGCGCGAGGTCGAATGCGAACTTCAGGACGCGCTCGCTGCCGTGACGCGTGAACACGGACTCCTGCAGCACGAACTCACGGTCCGTGCCTTCGAACATCACGCCGCCCACCGACGAATACTCGCCCTCGGTGTTCTCGCGCACGATCCAGAAATCGATGTCGCCTGCTTTGCGCCCTGCGAGCGGTGAAGGCACGCCGGCAAAGAGACGCGCGGGACGCAGGTTGATGTACTGATCAAATTCGCGCCGGAACTTCAGCAGCGATCCCCACAGCGAGATATGGTCAGGCACCGTCTCCGGCCAGCCGACCGCACCGAACAGAATCGCATCCATGGGCTGCAGTTGCGCTTTCCAGTCGTCTGGCATCATCTGACCATGCCTCGCGTAGTAGTCGCAGCTTGCCCATTCGATGTGCTTGAATTCCAGCGCGATACCGAATTTTTTGCTGGCGGCTTCCAGCGCGCGCAACCCCTCCGGCATCACTTCCTTGCCAATGCCATCTCCGGGGATGACGGCGATGCGGTACGGCTTGTTCATGTGACTCTCCTCTGCAGATAACGAATGGTCCATTGAGCGACCCGGCGAATTGCGCAGGTTTCTCTTTCAAAAGATGGGGCCTCGGGATTCATTTTCGCTCTAACGCGAGAATCACGCTGCCAACTGCCCTACACGGTGGCCACAGGCGTCACCGGGGAGCCCACTGCGCCCGGCAAACGCAGCGGCGGTGCGGTAAGCAGAAACCGGCTGCGTCCGTTTGCGTGCAACCAGTCGGCAAGTTCGCTCAGATGCCACAATTCGCCGAGATACACGCCCAGCCGGAACAGACAGAGATCATGCAACGGATGCGAGGTATACCGATCACTTTCAGCGGCTTTGGGCGGCAACATCTCCACAGCGGCGTTGTCCGAGATCAGCGCTACCACTTCGGATTCGACAATCCAGTCGCGCAATTTCTCGTCCCGGCCGTCGAGCGCAGCGAAACTTTGGTTCAGACGGTTCATGTCGGGGTTGCCAGCCATTTCGATCAACGCTTCATCCGTACCGGTACGCAGACAGACCATGTCGCCTGGCTCGACGTCCACGCCTTGAGCGTCCATCGCTTCGCTCAACTCGGCGTAACCAACAGCGACCTTCTTCGTGCCGAAATGACGCTTGAGGTCGATCATGACGCCGCGTCCTTGCACGCCCGTCGCAGCCATGTTTTCGATCCCGAGGCGCTTGGCACCCACAGGATGCTCCACGACACGTTCGTTACCATTCCGGTAATCGATCGGCCCGACGATATCCTCTCCCGCGCGAAAGCCGTTATAGAAGACCATTTCCGGCACACCATCGCCCATGAGATCAAACCACTGCCCCATATGCGCGAGGCTGTCCCACTGCGTCGAGTACTGGAGCGCCAGATGGACCGTGTCGTCGCAGATGACATCCAGCAGATGGGGGTTATCGCGCGACAGCGGGTACGTCATGTTCGGGCGGCTGCCACGGCGCGTCGGCTCGATGCGGGGCGGTTGACGGCGCGGATTAAGCGCCGTCCCGCCCGGACAGTCGAGCGGCAAACTCAGACAGAAAACGCGACCTTCACTGACTTCTCGTATGCCCTGGAGGACCTTCTCTGGCGTCAGCAGATTGAGCCGTCCAAGTTGATCGTCGGGACCGAAGTCGCCCCAGTTCGAATCCTCCGGCCGTTGATTCCACCGCCGGGCACTGCTTGACCGCATCATCTCACTACATCTCCTATGGCAAACCTCGCGTCTTCGTCGGCACCATCCAGACCTGACCGGGTCTCTGGACCAACTTCCTCGTCGGGCATCCAGCGCGACGTATTGAAGACGCTGATGGCGATGATCAACAACGCCCCTGCGGCGATAAACGACGCCATCGAAAATCTGAGTCCGAGCGATGGCGTCACAAGCGCGATCACGTAGGGCGCAGCCACGCTCACCGAAGTCATCGCGTAGCTAATGCCGATGCCAGTTGCCCGAGCTGCGACCGGGAAACGCCGCGCCTGATAGAGCGGCAGGATGCCGAATAGTCCGTTCGCAAACATGCCCATCAGAAATGCGCCGGCACCCAGCTGAAAGTGATCGGAAACAAGCGTGTAGAGGACCGTGGACGGAATCACGATCGTCATGAAGACAATGATGGTCAAGCGCTCGCCGAAACGGCTCGCCGCATAACCTGAAAGCGGCTTGCCAATCACCGAGCCGACCGAATAAGCCACGATAAAAGGAAATATCGAACCCGAGTCCAGATGTTGAGTCGTGAGCAGGAACGTCGGATAAAGCACCTGTACGGCCCAAAGCATGAAGTTGATGCCTGCCGAAAACGCCCAGGCCTGCGCGACAGCAGGATTGAATACGAACGGCTTGAACTTTCGACCTTCCTTTTTGTGTTGCTGCTGACGCACCCAGTCGTCCGATTCCTTGACGTTACGACGCAGGAAAAGCGTAAGCAGTGCAGGCACTACGCCGATAAAAAACATCCAGCGCCAGCCGAGCACCGGAAACACAAAATGGAACGAGAGTGCCGCCAGCATGTAGCCGAACTCGTAGCCCGCGACCATGATGCCGGAGGCAAGCGGACGGATTTTTTCGGGTACGGTCTCCATCAACAGCGATACGGAGGCCGTCCATTCACCGCCGAACCCGAGGCCAAACAGGATGCGTAACGCCATGAACGACGCATAGCTCCATGCGAGCCCACTCAAGCCGGCGGCGCACGAAAACCATAGTACGGCGGCCATAAACGCGAACTTTCGGCCAAAGCGATCGGCAGCGAGTCCCCACCCAATCGTGCCAGCGATCTTGGCGAAACCCGTGGCGGTGACGATGAACGCCATCGCAGGCAGACCCACGTCGAACACCGTGCGCAGATGCGGAATCAGAAACAGGAGGATAGTGAAGTCGAACGCGTCGAGCGCCCAGCCTGCTGTCGCGGCGAAAATAATGTGCCAATGCTTCCTGAGCAAAGCTGCATTCGAATGTGTCGCCCCTTCCGCGAAGGTAGCGGGCTCCATTGCGTTGTGGGGCATGGATTGTCTCCTGATGGGTCAAAGTCCGACGTGATACGGGGCTTTACGCCCCGCTTTTATCGCTCTGGTTTGCACGGCCCATGCTTAGGCTTGCCGGGTCCGTGCGCCATGGTTCATTGCTCGATGAATTCCCGGGCAAGCTTGCGAGCCGCGTTCGCGAACATGAGAATGTCCACACCGGTCGCGACGAATGTGCAGCCAAGCTCGAGATAGCGGCGCGCGAGTGTCTGGTCCGATGTCAACGTGCCGGCTGCCTTACCCGAAGCGACGACGGTGCGAATCGCCCCCTCGATCGCCTTCTGTACCTCCGGATGAGTGGGCTTGCCGCGATATCCCATCGACGCTGCCAGATCCGCCGGGCCGATGAATACACCATCGACACCGTCGACCTCGCAGATCGCCTGTAGATTCTCGAGCGCCGTGACGGTCTCCGCTTGCACGAGCAGACAGATTTCGCTGTCCGCAATGTCCAGATAGTCGGCACGCGAGCTCCAGCGCGACGCACGTCCCACCGCACTGCCCACGCCACGAATTCCGTGCGGCGGATAGCGCACAGCGGCGACGCTCGCGCGAGCCTGATCGGCGGTATCGATCATCGGAATCAGCAGGTTGCGCGCGCCGATATCGAGCAAGCGCTTGAGCAACGCCGGATCGGCGTTCACAGGACGCACGACGGGTTCGGCGCGATAAGGCGCAACGGCCTGCAATTGCCCAAGAATGCTGCGCACGTCGTTCGGGGCGTGCTCTGCGTCGATCAACAGCCATTCAAAGCCAGCGGTCGCGCTGACTTCGGCCAGATAGGAATCGGCCATCGAAAGCCAGAAGCCGATCTGCTTCTGGCCGTTTGCGAGCGCCGTCTTGAACGGATTAAGCACGGACGTCGACGTTGCGTTCATCACGATTTCTAGCCTCCATGGGGACTTGATTGAACTGGATGGGTTCCACTTTGCCGAGCAGGAACAGATAGTTGAGCATTGCAATCACGATCAGCGCCGACGAGAACAGCAATGCCGCAACGAAGGAGCCGGTTGAACCCACGATCGCGCCCGTGACAACCGGGCCGACTACGCCGCCCATGTTCGAAACGGTGTTCTGGATACCCGCAACGCGTGACACCATGTTGCGTGGCGCGACATCTCCGGGCAGTGCCCAGACCTGGGATGCAGCGACGGTCGTGCCCGATTTCGCTACGCAGAGCAACGCGACCGCCACCAAAGGTGACGCGGCGAATGCCGCGAAGCCGATGCTCGACGCCATCAACAGGCCGATGATGAGAAACAGTTTGCGGGTTGCCGTGAGCGAGAGCCGTCCCGAGGCATACACGCGATCCGAGGCCCAGCCTGCGAAGATCTCGACGACCATCGAAAGAATGAGCGGCAACGAAGCCATGAAGCCCATTTCCATCATGCTCATGCCACGTTCCTTGACGAGATACGTCGGCAACCATGTGATGAAGAAGTAAGAGTTGTAGTTGATCATGAAGAAGCCGATACACATGGCCCAGATGTTCCGGTGTGCGAACAGTCGGTACCAGGGAACATCGGCAAGCGCGGCACCGTTCTGGCGCGGCGCTTCTTCATCGGCGCGAATGTAGGCGAGTTCGGATGCGCTGACACGCCGATGATCGGCCGGCGAGTTCTTGAACACCAACACCCAGACCACGCACCAGACCAGCCCAAGCGCGCCGGTAATCGCAAACGTGACTTTCCAGTCGAAGACCGCCAGCAGCCAGGCAATCAACGGAAGCGCGATGGCGCCGCCAAGCTTCGATCCGCTATCGAAGATGCCCGCGACGGTGGCGCGCTCCTGGCGCGGAAACCACCGCGTCGCGATGCCCGCATTGCTCGGATAGGAGCCCGCTTCGCCCACACCCAGCATCACCCTCAGCGCCACGAGCGATTTGAAACCGCTGGCGAGTCCGGTCACGGCCGTCGCGAGCGACCACCAGAATACGGCCATGCCCAGTACGATCTTCTGCCCGAAGCGGTCGGCAAGCATGCCTGCGGGCAGTTGCAGCAGCGCGTAGGACCAGAAGAACGCCGACATCACGATGCCCATCTCCATGGCGCCAAGATGGAACTCGGACTGAAGATGGGGTGCCGCGGCGGATAGCACCGTCCGGTCAATATAGTTGATCGCAATGGCTGACCACATCAGGCCAGCCACCACCCAGCGCACTTTGCTGCGGGGCTCCTGTTGCAACGCTTGGCTCAATCTCTGTCTCCGATTTTGTTGTTGATGCGAGGCGGCGCTTCAGCTCACGATGCCCATGTGCCAAGGCACAAACTCGTGATCGCCCAGGCCGAGCAGTTCGCTGCGGGTACGTTCGCCCGATGCGGCCCGCAGGATGTGCTGGAAGATGTCCTCGCCCATTTCTTCGACTGAGCGTTCGCCATCGAGGATCAGTCCGCAGTTGATATCCATGTCGTCGCGCAGCCGCTCGAACATCGGCGTGTTGCTTGCGAGCTTGATCGTGGGCGCGGGCTTCGAACCGAACATGGAGCCGCGGCCGGTCGTGAAGCAGATCAGGTTTGCACCGCTGGCGATCTGCCCGGTCACCGCGACGGGGTCGTAGCCGGGCGAGTCCATGAAGACGAAGCCGGCGCGATCAATCGGCTCGGCATATTCGTAGACGGCCTGCAGCGGCGTCGTCCCGCCTTTCATCGCAGAACCAAGCGATTTCTCGAAGATGTTGGCGAGTCCGCCTTGCTGATTACCCGGTCCTACGACGCCATTGAACTGGCCGTTGTGGCCGCGCGTGTACTGCTCCCACCACGTAAGCCGGTCGAGCAGTTTCTGGCCGACCTCCGGCGTCACCGCGCGGCGCGTCAGCATGTATTCGACACCATGAATTTCGGGGGTTTCGGAAAGGATCGCGGTGCCGCCGTGGCGCACCAGAATATCCATCGCCGCGCCCAGGGCCGGGTTCGCCGTGATACCGGAAAAGCCGTCGGAGCCGCCGCATTCCAGACCGATCTTGATGTGACTCGCGGGCACCGGACTGCGGCGAATATCGTTCGCAGCCGGCAGCATCTGCTCTATGGCAGCGATCCCTGCCGCGATCGTCGCACGGGTGCCGCCCTCGTCCTGCATGACCAGCGTGTGGACCGCGGCACCGGCCTGAAGCCCCTGCGATTCGAGCAAGGCGCCGACCTGATTGCGCTCACAGCCTAGCCCGACGATCAGCACGCCGCCAAGATTCGGATGACGCGCATAGCCGGCGAGCGTGCGGCGCAAGACATCGAAGTGTTCGCTAGGCGAAGACATCCCGCAGCCGCTGGTCTGCGCAAAGGCGACCACGCCGTCGACATTCGGGTAACGTGCGAGCCGCTCAGGCGTAAACCACGCGGCGATATTCTTGATGACGGTAGAAGAGCAGTTGACCGAGGCCAGAATGCCGATGAAGTTGCGCGTGGCGACGCGCCCATCGGGTCGCACGATACCGTTGAAGGTTGCCCGTTCGGCTTCTGCAATGTACTCGACGGGACGCACATCCAGGCAGAAACCCGGATCGCGTTCGAAATCGATCAACTCGACGTTGTGCGTATGGACGTGATCACCCGCCTCGATGTCGCGAGCGGCCCGGCCAATGACGGTGTCGTATTTGCGGATGGCCGCGCCTCGCGGAATATGTTGCGCCGCCACTTTATGACCCGCGGCAACCTGGGCGCGCATGCGGATGGCCGCATCGCCAATGGAAAGCTGTTGCCCGATGGACAACGCTTCGCGCGCGATCAGTACATTGTCCGCGGCGTTAAGCCGGATTAGCGGCTCGTTCACCATCATCTCACCAGCCTGCGACATACACGTCTCCTGTCTCTGCAAGTCCTGCGGCACCTGCTCCGCTTATCTTCGGACAAATGTTACCGGTTTATGTAACCGGTAACATAGGGCGCATGGTAGTATGCTTTTGAGACAATTACCAGCAACTTTTTTCGGGCCCGAGTGATCAACGACGTGAGCAAAACGCCTACTTCCCTGCTTGCCCCTGTCGAACGAAGCGCCTCGCGGCGCGCCCGCAAGAACTCCGGGCGCGTCACGCTCAGCGATCTTGCAACGCTCGTCGGCGTGACCAAGGTGACCGTCTCACGCGCACTGAATACGCCGGAACTGGTCTCGGTCGATACGCTGGAACGCATCCGCGAGGCTGTCCGGCAAACCGGCTACACCCCTGATCTCATCGCAGGATCGCTGGCATCGACACGCAGCGATCTCATCGTCGCGCTGATCCCCGCGATGGGCGGTAGCGTGTTTCAGGAGACCGTCGAGGCCCTCACAAGCGAGCTTGCCGCGTCGGGCTATCAGTTGCTGATCGGGCAAAGCGGCTACGACGAGTCGCGCGAGGACGCGCTGCTCGATGCAGTGATTGGCCGCCGGCCGGCCGGCATCGTGCTGACCGGCGTCGTTCACTCCCAGAGTGCGCGGCAGAAGCTGCATGCGAGCGGCATCCCGGTTGTCGAGACCTGGGATCTGACGAGCGAGCCGATTGACATGCTGGTCGGCTTTTCGCATGAGCAGGTTGGCAAAGCCGCGGCAAAATTCCTGAAGAAACGTGGCGCGCGGCGCCCCGCTGTCTTCACACCCAGCGACCAGCGCGCGCAGGCTCGCACCAAAGCGTTCCTTGAAGCGTTCGGTGGCGCCAAGACGAGCCCCGCCATCCCCGTGGTGACGATCGAGTCACCGGCAAATCTCGGCGACGGGCGGCGGGCGTTGAAGGACTTGCTTGAAAAAGATGCCGATATTGACGCCGTTTTCTGCGGCGCGGATAGCCTTGCGTTGGGCGTATTGATGGAAGCCGAGAGCCAGGGCATAGCAGTGCCTGGACGGCTGCGTGTGATTGGCTACGGTGACCAGAATTTTGCCAGAGACACCACGCCGCCTTTGTCGACCATGAGAATCGACGGCACGCGAATCGGTTCGCTTGCGGCGACCATGCTCGTCAACCGGATTGAAAACGGTCCGGACACCGAGCAGATGGTCGACGTCGGGTTTAATCTGATCGAGCGGGATAGCACCTGACGCCGTCGGCGCCAAAGCAGCACCGCCCTGTTCATACCTTCTTCATTGCTTGAGTTCGCCATTCAGGAGTGTTGGCCGATGTCGACTTCGCCATCCGGTTCCGTGCGCCACGGTAGTTCCACTTTGGTCACGTCGCTGGTCGCTGCCGCGTTCTTCATGGAAAACCTCGACGGCTCAATTATCGCCACCGCATTGCCGCAGATGGCACAGTCGTTTCACATCAGGCCAGTAGAACTAAGTATCGGTATCACGTCTTATCTGCTAACGCTTGCCGTATTTATTCCGATCAGTGGATGGATTGCCGATCGCGTCGGCGTTCGCAACGTTTTCACCGCGGCCCTCGCGATCTTCACCGGTGCATCGATACTCTGCGGCCTGACCGGCAATCTCGTCGAATTCACTGGCGCACGCATCTTGCAGGGCATAGGCGGCGCAATGATGGTGCCAGTCGGACGTCTCGCTGTGCTGCGCGTCACGCCCAAGGAACAGCTGGTGCGCGCGATCTCGGTGATCACATGGCCGGGGCTGGTCGCGCCGGTCCTCGGGCCACCGCTCGGTGGATTCATCACGACATACTTCACGTGGCGCTGGATTTTCTATCTGAACCTGCCGCTGGGCTTGATAGGGATGGCGCTGGCCTGGCGTTTCCTCAGCGCGGAGCGCGACACGGCTTCCCGCCCTTTCGACTTACTGGGCTTTGTGCTGACCGGCGTTGCGGGCACCTCGGTCATGTATGCGATGGAGGCAATCGGCCGCGCCGACACGTCCTGGCACTCGTCGCTGGTGTTTCTCGTGGTCGGCTTCGTGGCCTGCGCGGTAGCCTGGTTCCATCTTCGCCGCACCGCGCATCCGATGATCGATGTGTCCGCGTTCCGGATCAAGACGTTCGTGGTGGCGATCTCCGGCGGTTCGCTATTCCGGATCTCGATCGGCGCGGTGCCGTTTCTGTTGCCCTTGATGTTTCAGGTTGGCTTTGGCATGAACCCGTTTCAGTCGGGCTTGCTAACGCTCGCTGTGTTTGCGGGCAATCTGTCGACGAAACTCGTTACGACGCAAATCCTGCAGCGTTTCGGCTTCCGGACCGTGCTCGTCTACAACGGCGCGTTTGCCGCAGTCACACTCGCAAGCATGAGCCTGCTAAGGCCGACCACGGGGTATGGATGGATTCTCGGCGCACTGTTCGTCAGCGGCGTCGCACGTTCGTTGCAATTTACCGCCATCAATACGCTCGGTTTCGCTGACGTTCCAAAACCGCAGATGAGCGGCGCCTCGACCTTATCGAGCACGATGAGTCAGATGACAATGGGGATGGGCGTCGCAGCCGGCGCAATCGCGCTGCGAATCGCCTCGTGGTGGCACGGCCACGACGCTCAAACATTAGTGCCGGCAGATTTCAGCATCGCCTTTCTGATGGTGGCAGCGTTAAGCGTGATTGCGATATTCGATGTGTTTACGTTAGCCCCCGACGCGGGCGAACACGTCAGCGGGCATCGACGGAGCGTCGGCAAATCTTGACGGCTAAGCGGCTTTCGCCGCAGTTCGCAACTCGCCTAACAGCGCTTTTCCTGACCATGCAGGGCGTGCGTCGGCTCGCTCGGCTTCGTGCACGAGCTGGCAGAGTCGTTCGTTCACCGGCGCCGTTTGCCCCAGACGTTGCGCGAGGCGCATCACTTCGCCGTTGATCCAGTCAACTTCCGTAGCGCGCCCTGCCTCCAAATCGTCGGACATGGACGAACGCGCGAGGGGATCGATCGTCAGCATCGCGCGACCAACGCGTTCGAATAATGCATCAGGCAAGCGAAGAGCAGGCGGTATCCACGTGGCGGGAAACGGCGTCACTTTGACTGGCCGTATGCCGGCCCGCTTCAGAAGCGCGAGCGCTTCTTCCTGCGCCATAGCGAGGCAAACCCGGTACGCGCGTTGCGAAAGCTCTTCCTTGAGAGGCCGGTTCGCGAGCGCATTTATTGCATTGTTAAGATTGAGCAATAGTTTGGCCCATTGCACGGGCAGCATATCGTCGTGCTGAATCAGCGGCAGTCCTGCATTCCTGAATGCTTCGACGAACGGCTGCGTGGCCGGCGTATGCCGGATCTCCAGTTCGCCGCCCGAGCCTTGATGAAACGCACCTGGGCCGCGTTCGACGACATTGAATGGCACCATCCCTTCGAGCACCGTGTGCTGTGGCAGCGCGGCACGCAACACGTCCGCGTTGCCAACGCCGTTCTGGAAGCTCACAACGATCGTGCCGGGGCGGAGCACACCGGCTAGCTCTGCTGCGGCCGTAGGCGTCGCGGCAGATTTGACGGTGACAAGCACGAGATCGGCGGCGGCGGCGCTCGCCGCGTCCGTTGATACGTCGATCCGCTCCGGTGGCGCATGCCAGCGGCTATCGTCGTGCCGCGACAGTGTGATGCCTCGATCGCGCAACTGGTCGGCCACGCGCGCACGTCCGATGAAGGTGACGTCGCTGCCCGCGGCAAGAAGTCGTCCGCCGACATAGCAGCCAATCGAGCCAGCGCCGTAGATAAAGATCTTTGCCATGCTGGTTCTCACGGTTAGTCAGCGTATCCGGGACTACGACGGTCAAGCCGGCGCAGCAGGCCTGGCCATGCCAGCGCTCCTGGCGTGCCGCTCGTTACCGCCCGGATCTGTTCCTTGATGCCGGCGAGAATCGACTGGGGGATCGGAGTCAGCTTTGCGCCACCCGACTGGGCACGTACCTGAATCATGCAGGATGCCTCAAAGAAATACATGGCGACGAAGGCGTCCGCCGGCGAAGCGCCAACCGTCAGCAGGCCGTGGTTGCGCAGCATCAAATACGTGTTGCTTCCGAGATCCCGAACGAGACGCGGTTTCTCGGCTTCGTTAAGTGCGATGCCCTCGTAGTCATGGTAGCCAAGCGATGCCAGCACCCCAAGCGATTGCTGGGAGAGCGGCAACAAGCCCGCTTCCTGCGCCGACACTGCAACGCCGTTGACCGAGTGCGTGTGCATCACGCACAGCGCATCTTCGCGGGCCGCGTGCACAGCGCTATGGATCGTAAAGCCAGCCGGGTTGACGTCATAAGGCGATTCGACAACCTTGCGGCCGTTGAGGTCCACCTTGACCAGCGACGACGCGGTGATTTCGTCGAACATCAGGCCATACGGGTTGATCAGGAAATGGTGTTCGGGACCGGGCACGCGCGCCGAGATGTGCGTAAACACCAGGTCGTCCCACCCGAACAGCGCTACGAGGCGATACGCCGCCGCGAGATTGACTCGCGCTTCCCATTCGGCAGATGAAACTTCGTTCTTCAGATTGAGATTAGATGAGGCCACGTCGACACTCCTTATTCGATGATTCAAGCATGGGATAACCCGGGACAACGGCGAGTCCCCATGATGTTCGCGAACCGGCCTAAAATCTGTCGGGTACACGACAGGTCGACGCGCCAATGGAATCCAGCCAGAACCGCTACCGGACGCAACTCGAAACGACGCCGTGGTTCCGCGGCCTGTCCGTCGAATTGCGGGACTATCTGGTCAGCCACGCCAGCCTGGTGACGCTGGAAAGGGGTGAAGTCCTGTATCGGCGTGGCGAACAGTCTTACGGTCTGTATGCTGTGCTCGGCGGCGCGCTTGCTATCGGCACAGTCGGAGTGGATGGGAAGGAGGCGTTGCTTGCCGTATTAGGACCGACTGCGTGGGTGGGAGAAATCTCGCTGTTCGATGGGTTGCCACGTCCGAACAATGCCACCGCGGTTAGCAGGACGCTTCTGCTGCACGTGCCCGAGGCTGCGCTGAAAGACCTGCTCGACACTGCGCCCCGCTATTGGCGCGATTTTGCGTTGTTGATGGCTCAAAGGCTCCGGCTTTCGTTCGACAACGCTGAAGCGATGACCTTGTTACCGGCAGCGCAACGCGTGGCGAACCGCTTGCTGTCGATTGCGGGCGGGTATGGCGGTCTCAATGCGGCGCAGAACAGGATAAGGCTCTCGCAAGACAGTCTCGCTTCAATGGTGTCGCTGTCGCGACAGACCACGAATCAGTTGCTCAAGAATCTGGAGAGTCAACGGATAGTGAGTCTGAAATCCGGGGAGATCACTATTCTTGATTTTGACCGGTTGAGGGCGGCTAGTCTTGGGGATCTCGAGACGTGAGGGATGTCGATGTCGCTGCGTATGCCCTACGTCCGCTCGAAAAGACTTCAAGCCCAATATGCCCGCAAAAAACTCTTTCGCGCAGCTTATAGTTTGGTTAAGCTGATCTCAATCGACACGACTACGTGGAGCCGACATGGAAGTGAGCACAGAAACGCTTGTTGACATGCTGCGGGAAGTGGAAGCTGACGATCCCATCGATTACGCGGACCTCCCGTTTGGTGAGCAGGAACTCAGACGTCTCGTGATGAGTTCGCTAGTCGAGCGTCACCATCTGGTCGAAGCAGGCATGTCGGTCTCCGACGTTCACGCGCTATACCTGCTAAGCACGGCCAAGCTGGTCCTCGAAAACACGGTGCTCCACGCAAGACTGCTCATGCTCCAGGGCCAACAGGTCGATGTGCAGTCGCTGCTAGCTCCCTTTACCCTCAAAGGGAAATCGTGACCGGCTCTGCGCCGATCGATTGAATCCGGCACGTCGCCGAGGGTTGTTCGGGCGAGACCTCCAGGCTCACGAGCGTCGCAAACTGCGAGCCGCTGCGCGAGCAGCAAGAATTCCTCCGAGCGCGCCGCCAAGATGGCTTTGCCACGACACGCCGGGATAAACCGGCATCACGCCGAAGAACATAGTCAGCCCGTAGCTGCCTGCCACGAACAGCGCCACCAGCATCGCGAGGATCTGCCGCGTGTAGTAAGCCCGCGCAACCAGATAGCCAGCGTAGCCGAACACCAGACCGCTAGCGCCGATATGCACCGTGTAAGGCGCACCGAGCAGCCAGGCGCACAGGCCCGCGCCAAGCATCGCGCCGATTGTCGCCTGCCAGAAGTTCACGATGCGCGGCCACATGCATAGCCAGCCCAGGATGATCAGTGGACCCGTGTTCGACACGATATGCATCACGTTTGCATGCAACCACGGAGCGAACAGGATGCCCTGCAACCCGCTGAGTGTACGCGGCACCACTCCGTGTCGATTCAATTGCAGGAACGGCAACGCGGCCGACAGAAAAAAGATCACCCACATCGAACCGACAAAGGCACCGAGAAGGAAAATGCGTGCCCTAAGCTGCGCAAACAGCGAGTCGGCGGTGGAGGTCGGGCGTGCGAGCCGTATCGAGGGTTGTGGCATGACGAGTCACTTTACCAATGTGCCATCGCGGGGTAGTCGCGTCGCGAGCCTGCCCCTTTTGACATGCATAGTAGCGGAATCCAATTTGCCCGGCAAAGTCAATTCCGGACAGGTGAGCGTCACAGCAGGACACGCCGACCAGGCATAGGCGGGGGGCGATTTCCGCACTGCGGCACAGCGTTTGCTACGGACTGACACCGACGCCGTGCAGCAATAACAGCGCGCAAATCAATCCAACCGTATCAAGCCGGAGGCTTAAATGGACTTCCCCGTTACCGAAGAGCAGATCAGAACGCTTGCCTTTTACCTCTGGGAGAAAGACGGCAGTCCGGAAGGCAAGTCTGACGAGTACTGGCTAAAAGCGCAGAGGCAACTGGCCGGTGAGGACAAAGCACAGGACGAGCCACCGTCCGTGACGCCAAACGACGTCTGAGGTGCGAACGTCTTATTGTCCGACTAGCGCAAGTCAGCCTTGGTGCGAACGCTGAGGCGCCAATCAATAAGCGGCGAAGTCCAGAGTATCATCAACCCATCACGCATTCGGAGGGGCTGAATTGCCGTTACCCGCAAGCACCATCAAACTCGCTGTTCTGATTCCCTGCATGCTGTTTAGCGCAAGCTCGTGGGCCACCGACATCCAGTGCGAGAGCACGCGCCAACCCGCTCAGCGGATCATTTGCGACCACGCGATTCTGAATCATGAGTACGATGACGTCTATGAGCAGCAGCAAAGGCTCCTGCAAGAGGGAAAGCTGACGCCGAGCGATGTTGCCGCCTGGAAACAAAAGCGCGACGCCTGCACTGACGTGCACTGCATTGATGGCGTTTTCGCTGAAGCGAACAGCACCGTCGACAAAAGTCCCGCGAATATCGTCGCGGCGCCTGTCATGACCGCATCGGAAGCGCTTGGGCCTGCGTCAGGTGCGTTGCCCGCCTCTCAGGTCGCCGCTCAAGTCGCCTCTGCGGCAAGCCAGCAAGCGTCGAGTGTCCCCGTCTCACGCCAGGGAAGCGCTTATGGCGTGGCGCTGCCGCAGTCGGTTCCGGCGGCTGCGTCCGCCCCGGCTGAGGTCAGTGCGGCATCCGCGAACACCGTTACGGCAACCGGGAATTCGTCCAGTCCGCTCTTCATCGTTCCTGGCCTTCTGTTCGTTATTGTCGTATTAGGCGTGGGCGCGATGATGATATATCGAAGGAAGCGCGAAAGATAACTGGAGACAAAACGGCTGGCTGAACTTGCTGTATCGCACTGGTTACGAGGTAGACGAGATGGCGGACCACCCTGAAATCAAGGCACTCGTGTTCGATGTGTTCGGAACGGTTGTCGATTGGCGCAATGGTGTCGCTCGCGACGTAGGCCCATTCCTCAGCCGACACGCCCTGGCGATTGACCCGTTTGAATTTGCAGACGCGTGGCGGCGTGAGTACACACCGGCAATGGAAGAGATACGAAGCGGACGGCGCCCATTCGTCAGGCTCGATGTATTGCATAAGGAAAACCTGGCCAAGGCAATGGCCGCCTATGGAATCGATCTGAGTTCAATTCCTGACGATGAACTCGACGAACTGAACCACGCCTGGCATCGGCTCGACCCATGGCCCGATTCCGTCGAGGGACTGCTAAGACTCAAGCGCCGCTTCATGATCGCGCCGCTCTCGAATGGCAACATCCGGCTGATGGTGGATATGGCCAAACGGGCTGCCCTTCCTTGGGACGCGATTCTCGGCGCGGAGGTCGTTCGGGCATACAAGCCGTCGCCGCAAGTCTATACCGACACCGTCGAAATCCTTGGTCTGAAACCCGCCGAGGTTTGCATGGTTGCAGCCCACAACGGTGACCTGGCCGCAGCGAGACAGTGTGGGCTAAAGACAGCATTCGTCATACGACCAACCGAACACGGACCCGCTCAACAGAGCGACCTGCATCCCACACAGGCGTGGGACTTTGTAGCATCGGATATGAACGATCTGGCTACGAAGCTGGGATGCCCTACCTAGCCGTCAAGCGACAAGGAGGTCACTGTGGACGAGCCAGACCTGAGTACCCTCTACCGGAACTACCTGGATTGCCTGAATAGACGGGATTGGTCGTCGCTAGGCCAGTTCGTCGGCGACGACGTCATCCACAACGGCCGACCGTTTGGCTTGTCGGGTTACCGCGAAATGTTGGAGCAGGACGTTCGCGACATTCCGGACTTGCGCTTCGATATCGAACTGCTGGTAACCGAACCTCCGGTTATCGCAAGCCGTCTGCGCTTTAGCTGCTCTCCCAAGGGCACTTTCCTCGGATTGCACATCGACGGCAAGCGAATTGCTTTCACGGAGAACGTCTTCTACGCGTTCCGCGACGGAAAGATCGCGCAGGTATGGTCGGTGATCGACAAAAGCGCGATCGAAGCGCAAATATAATCTGCTCCACATTGCGACCGGCAATGTGGAGCGCCGTTAAAAGCGATACCCGATAGAAACAAACGAAATGATGGGATTGAGCTTGAGCTTCGTGGTGCTCGTCACAGTCCCGGCCTCCGCCGTGTGCGTCGTTAAAGTGGCTCGCGTCGATAGCCACATATACGACAACGACGCATCCACCGACCAGTGTTTGTCGATGTTATAGGCGAACCCCGCGTTGATGACCGGCGCAAAAGAACTGCTCAGCTTCGCTGTCGTAGTTCCCTCCAGCGCAGTTCCATAGGTGCTCGAGTACAGAAAGCTGCCACTCGACACGGCCTGGCTCAATTTCACGCCGCTATACCAGACGTACGATCCACCTGCGCCAAGGTATGGCCGGAAGTGACTCTGAGCGTCGTTGAAATAGTACTTCAGGAGCAGCGTCGGACTCCATTCGTAGGCCGAGCCGAGCTGCCCAAGCTCCGCAAGCGACCCGGTGCCGCTCAGATGGAATTTTGGCGGTATGCCGAATACTGCGGTGGTGGCGATATGATCGGTAATGAAATAGGTGCCCGTAATGCCGAACGTGTCGGAGTCGTCAACCGACGCGCCCGTACCACTCTCCGTCACGCTCGTGCCAAGGGCATTGACCGTAAGCGGTTTGCTCGAGTCCTGCGGCGAGAGATGGAACCATCCCAGGTTCGCGACAAAATCGCCAGCGCTTTGCGCATGTGCACCAGTACTCGCCAACAATGCAGCCGCCAGCGCGATCACGCGAATCTTCCTCATCTTGTCTCCTCCGGTTAGGTCAGTTTTTTGATAAATCAGAGGCGATTCTATGCGTACGCTCGTTCGATTCGCTATCCTATCTGTCGAATGTTGTCTCTGAAATTTGGTAAGGATTTTTGCGCTGGCGAATTAGTTCGGCATGCTTTGAATATGTGTGATCTCATTCAACGCAGCGACTGGACAAAGCCAAAAGCCCGCTGGTTAGAGCGGGCTTCCGGTTGCCTTTTGTGGAAGAAAATACTTTTGCGTCGTCGCGTCACCTGGAACATGACAACGCAATGTCATTTAACCGCAGCAGAAACTCGGTATGCAAGGGCTAGCGCGAAGATGTTGGCCTCGACTCCCTTCTCTTTTCTTACCTGCATTCGAGCGTCGACGCTAAGCTTTCGACGGCTCAAACAGCCTCGCTGCCGAAGCGAGATAAAGTGGCGACGGCTGGCGACGGTCCTCGCAAAGACATGTGTACGTCATCTTGATCACATGATCATCGTCCGAGGCGACCGCCATCTGGCACAACTCGCTCCAGTCAGCGGCGCTATTCGGAACGCTCGTTTCCGTGTTGGCTGGTCTGCCGATCATTGCGTAAGCTGCGCTTAGCGCAACCCATAAGCCGGGCAGCAATTGCTCGACGAGGCTTTCGTGAAGCTCGGCAAAGACGATTCGCGCGGCGCGCGTTGCCGTGACCGTGTGCAGCAATGTGAAGTCAGGTTTGCGCCAGTATGCGGCAATCGTCGCTCGCGCCAGATCGTCCAGCAAGGCCGCACTGGCGGGAGGCGCAAGGACCGCCGTGCCAAACCGCACATCGCTTGCAACGGCGCGCAAGCGTACCGTGATCGAGCTACCGGCGAACACCGTACCGCTTAATGCGCTAGCGGCATGATCGAATCCAGCTTCGGCACTCTCAGCCCTCGGATTTCTGTCCAGGCTAACGTCAATAGGCATATGCGACGAAATCAACGACGCCAGCCCCGCTGCAATCTCGCCGGCATGCCCCGCTTCGATGCCGTAGGCCAGCCTGATAAGCGAATGAAAGGCCTGCGTAGCAGGCGCGAAAGGAACCGCCTGCAGCACTGCCGTGATTACCGGAACAGTACCGGCGTCTACGATCCAGTCCAAGAAGCAAAGTCGTAAAGCACCGAATGCCTCACGTTCGCCCACGTGTCGCTTCCAATCGTTACGGGAGATAGTCGCGTCAACAGGCGGTGCGCTCAAGGCGTACTCGCGCTCCCACATATCGAAGAACACTTGCAGTCGATCTGGCGACGCCCCCATTTCCGCCAAGGCAACAAGCGCCATTGGGCAGTGATTGGTTGTACCTCTTGCGGCAAGGTCGAAACGTGCGTTCGCATCCAGAAGCTCGCTCAACTTGAGCCGAACCGAGTCGCTGTACATGTGACTGTCTCTCAGTCAAAGGAAGGAGGTCCCATTGTGAAAGTTCAAGTAAACTTGAAGTCAAGAGCAAATACCCGGGAACGTCATGAACGAGACGATAATCACCATCGGCGAGCTTGCGAAGCGCTCCGGCGTGGCGACAAGTGCGATCCGCTTCTACGAGGAACAGGGGCTGATTAGCAGCACCCGAACGGACGGCGGTCAACGGCAGTATCGAAGGGAGACGCTGCGCCGGGTCGGGTTCATCCGCGCCGCACAGGCCGTTGGATTGAATCTGGCGGAGATCCGCTCCGCGCTTGACGCGTTGCCCGGGCAGCGCACTCCGACCAAACAGGATTGGGAGCGCCTCTCACGGGCGTGGCAGCCTTTGCTCCAGGAGCGCATAGACGGACTGATCGCCTTGCGCGATCAGCTTGCGTCCTGTGTGGGCTGCGGATGCCTGTCGTTGAAATCCTGCTCGCTCTACAACCCCGAAGACGTCGCCCGACGGCGCGGCAGCGGTGCCCGCTATCTACTGGGCGACACTTCGCGTGCGGTGCTGGCCGAGGCTAAAGGCCAATCTTGAGTGCGCACTTTTCGTCCGTGCATGCAGGACGGATTTTCAGGCCGAGCCTGGAAATGGTCATTCGGTTTCGGGCAAATGCACGGTAGAAGGCTCGGAATGCAGGACGCATAACGGGTACGCGCAACGGCGAGATCAGCCACCCTTTGCCGACCAGCGTATAGGCGGCGATCATGCTGTCTATCCCCACGACCCACTGGCCCTCCACGGTGCGTCCATGCAGCAGCCGGTTGAGGGCGGCCGGATCCACTCCGAGGGGCGCCGGATCGAAGCCGGGTTCCGCGATGTCGACAAACGCGAGCCTGCCATGCTGATCCCACGCATGCAGTCGCGTGACCTCGGCAACGCAGAACGGACAATTGCCGTCTATGTAGAGCGTCAAGGCAGCACTCTTCATGGCATCTTCCTCTGTTGGTCATTTCCGTCATTTCTGTTTAAAGAGAAATTAATCCGGCAAGAATCCACCGTCAAGCGTTATTTCTCTCTTGACAGAAATGACTGAAGTCCATAAAGTTCCTGACATGGAACTCACACCAATTGCCGAACGATTCATCCTCCACTGGGGCGAAATGGGCTCGCGCTGGGGCGTCAACCGCACCGTCGCGCAGATTCATGCGCTGCTTTATCTGCTCGGCCGCCCAATTGCAGCAGACGAAATCGCCGATACACTCGGCGTCGCCCGCTCCAATGTGAGTACGAGTCTGAGAGAACTCCAGTCATGGCGCCTCGCCAAGGTCGTGCATGTCATGGGGGATCGCCGTGACCACTTCGAGACATCCACGGACATCTGGGAACTGTTCAAGCTGATCGTGGAAGGCCGTCGGCAACGCGAGATCGATCCAACGCTGACCATGCTGCGGGACAGTCTGGTCAGTCCGGAGATTGCCGACGAAAGCCGTGAGACGGAACAGCGCATTCGCGAGACGTTGAAGTTTCTCGAAACGCTCACCACATGGTCCGACGAGATGCTGCGGATGAAGCCCGAAACGCTAATGAAAACACTTGGCGTGGGCGCGAAGATCAGCCGTACAGTACGGCGCACGAAGAGTTAACAGAACCGACGGGCGACACGATCGCCCGTTTTTTTGCCCAGTTATTTCTGTTTATACAGAAATAACAGTATCTAAGAGAGAAAACGGCCATGAGAATCCTGATCTGCGGTGCGAACGGCTTCGTCGGGCGAGCCCTGTGCAGCGCATTCGTGCAGGAAGGACATCACGTGCTCAGAGGCGTGAGACACGCCACAAGCGAAGATGAAGTCGAAATCGATTACACAGCCGATATCGAG
Source organism: Paraburkholderia sp. GAS82 (assembly GCF_050436285.1). NCBI lineage: Bacteria > Pseudomonadati > Pseudomonadota > Betaproteobacteria > Burkholderiales > Burkholderiaceae > Paraburkholderia > Paraburkholderia sp. GAS82. Next base: position 587,393 of record NZ_JBNDLX010000002.1, on the reverse strand, counting down.
CCGGGTGATTGGCTACCCAGGTTGCAAGGCGTCGACGTCGTGATCAACGCGGTCGGCATCCTGGTCGAACGGGGCGATCAGACTTTCGACCACATCCACCGTCGTGCGCCAATCGCGTTGTTCGAAGCGGCATCTCGCACGGGTGTGCAACACATCGTTCAGATATCCGCGCTCGGGGCACAGAACGGCGGCACCCACTACTTCGCGAGCAAGCGTGCCGCTGACGAGTACCTGCGATCGTCGCCGGTGGCGCATCACATTCTCCGGCCGGCCTTGGTCTACGGCACGACCGGCGCGTCGTCGCGCTTCTTTCGCGCCATAGCGGCACTGCCTGTTCATCCTTTGCCTGCCGGCGGCCATCAACTGATGCGACCGATCCATGTCGACGAACTCGCGGAAATCGTTGTGCGGCTGCTTAAAGAAGGCGCATTGAGGAGCGCCGCGATGGATCAACCAATACTCGACCTGGTCGGGGGTACCCAGCTCGAGTATAGGCAGATGCTCGCCACGTATCGTGCGTCTATGGCGTTGCCTCTGGCATGGCGCATTAGCATTCCCGCTATGGTGATAGATGCAGGCGCCGCGCTTCTCGACCGCGTGCCCCACTCGATGCTGACCCGTGACACCTGGCGAATGCTTCAGATGGGAAGCACCGGCAACGTCGCGCCGACGATCCAGGCGTTAGGCCGTCCGCCCGCAGGCCTCGAAGTCTTCATCGCACCTGCCGACGCAATCCCGTTACGCCAGGCGGCATTCGCAATGTGGCGGCCCGCCATGTTACGCGGCGCATTGGCGATTACGTGGATCTGGACGGCCATCTGCAGCGCTTTTATCTATCCGCAAGCGGCGAGTCTGGCATTGCTTGCGCGCGTGCACCTACACGGCGGCATGGCTTTGGCCGCGCTTTATCTCGCAGCAGCGCTAGACGGTGTCTTTGGCATCGCCACGCTTGTGCGCCCCGGACGGCGTCTGTGGGCCATACAGATCGCGCTAATCAGCGTGTACTCGATTCTCATCGCCGCGGCGTTGCCTGAATTTCTCTGGCATCCGTTCGGCCCGATCCTGAAGAATGTGCCGATCCTGGCGCTTTTGCTCGTACTACTCTGTGAAGAAACACGGCCATGAACCTCTATCTTGCGATCAAGACGTTGCACATCATGTCGTCGGTGCTACTGGTGGGAACCGGCTTCGGCACGGCGTTCTATCTCTACTTTGCGAACCGTACTCGTTGCGTACCTGCAATTGCAACCGTTTCGCGACTGGTGGTGCGAGCCGACCTCTGGTTCACCACGCCTGCCGTCATTTTTCAGCCGCTGTCCGGCTTATGGCTGGCACATACTGCGGGCTGGTCTATGCAGACACCGTGGATAGTCGCGGCGATCGGGCTGTATCTGCTAACCGGTGCATGCTGGTTGCCGGTCGTCTGGCTGCAACTGGTCATGTCGAAGATAGCTGCTTCCGCGAACGCAAATGGCGCGACCGCTCTGCCGCCACAATATTGGCAGTATTCGACGTGGTGGGAGTGGCTAGGCTATCCGGCGTTCGCCGCGATGCTAGCGGTTTACTGGTTGATGGTATTCAAGCCGGCCTTGTAGCCTCGGAAGCCAAAAGTCGCTGCGCTACCTGCCGCGACAACTTCCCCTTCAATCCCCACCCGGCATCGCGGGACAAACCACCTGCGGATTAGCAAACTCCACGCGATTCCGCCCGCCTCGCTTCGCTTTATACAAGGCGGAGTCTGCTAGCCCGTATGCAGTATCGAAGTCAGTGCGAGCAGAATTTGCGCTGACTCCAAAACTCGCGGTAATACGACGATTCACCGGCGCAGGGAAGACGTGGCTACCAATCGCCCCGCGCATCTTCTCCGCCAGTTGCAATGCGTCGGTGAGTCCATACCCCGGCAACAACACCGTAAATTCCTCACCGCCGACGCGACCGATAACACCCTCTTCACCAACGATGCGCCGCAAACAATCGACAATGCCGAGTATCACCGCGTCCCCAACAGGATGTCCGTAGTCGTCGTTTACTTTTTTAAAGTCGTCGATATCGAGCAGGATCATCACAGCCCGATCGGCGCGCAGCGCTTTGATCGTCCGCTCGATCACGGCGCTACGATTCAATACATTGGTCAGCGCATCGTGCGTCGCACGATATTGCAGCTGTTGCGTCAGTGCATGCATCTCACGCTCGGCGCGGTCGCTGCGGCCAATCAGGCGGCGCGTCTCGCGCATCAGGCGTTCGAAATTTCCGATCAGCTCAGCCAGCGCCAGACGACACTGCTCCGCGTCGGCGTCGGCGTTCGCATGGATCGCGCGCGCCTTCTCCAGCGCCTCGCTCTCGGTCTTAAACAGGTCCGGAGCGTCGTTCGCAGCTGCGTCCGATGAGGAAGTTGAGCCCACCGTGGCCGCCCTTACGTCGCAACCGGGCAATCGTTGAACTCGATTGCCGTGAAATCGGCTTGCAGTTCCTCGCCAAACTCGAGAATGGTTTCGTCCTCGGCGTCGCGGAACCATCTCACCACCACGCGGTTCCCAGATGAAGCGGCCTGATCCAACGCGTCGAACACGCTGAACAGCATCTTCGTGCTCGAACTGTTGAAGTAAGTCAGCGTGACTTCCACTGTGATGACGGCATCGCTGCAACCCGCAAGGTACGCGCGAAGCCGCTCGATCACCGGAGCATAAAACGCGGCTGCGTTCTCAGGGTAAGACTCGCCCCTGAACGTCAGAACGTTCTGGTCAAATTGAAAATCGATTTCCGGCGACGTACTCGTGGCCGCGATATGAAGGTTGTCCATGGTGCCGACTCGTCCCTTGGTCAGATGATGGTCTTGAGGCAAAACAGCGTGGTTTCAGGGGCATCGACACGCGGATAAAAGGCAAATTCCAGCGGAGCGCTCGCGTCGCGAGCCATTGTCAGAAACCCGAGCCCCGCGCCCTTGCTCTCTTCTGGCGTATCGGAGCGCAGCGATATTTTGTACGCCTGCTTGATTTCTTCAAGCGACATGTTGCACAACGGCTCAAGCCTCTCGCGCAGATGGCTCACAGCCGACGTCGCAACAGGATTCACGCATAACATGAGATGACGTTCACCGTCCGTCGTGATGCACACCGCGCCTTCACGGATGGCTCCGCCGGTCCCGCCGCCCTCGGCGAGCGAGTCGGACGAATAGTGAATGATGTTCTGCGAGAGTTCGATAAACGACGAAAACAATTTGCGCCGGGTCGGCGCGTTGATGCCGGCCACTTCCAGTTGCAGTTTCACGACCTCACTCATCGCCGCGACTATGCTATGGGAGAAGTAGCCCTTGTGATAAAAAAGCAGGTTGCGCCTCTGAGCAAGTTCGAAAAAGGCAGCATCCTGTTCTAAGAGTTCAAACATATTCATGGACTACCCTAAGCGCGTGCAAAAAATAGCGTTACGTCGTCGCGACGCGATTGTGCGCCCTGCCAGTCGGCGAGCGCGCGCTGCAAACCTTCACATATGCCGGACAATGGTTGCGCGCGATTCTCGACAATGAACTCGAGAGCGCGGCGCCTCCCAAAAGCAATTTTTCGGGGACCGCCAATCTGATCGATCAACCCGTCTGTCGAAACGAACAAAAGACTTCCGTGCGGAAGCGCGACTGCGTTCAGCGCCCACGTATAGTCCGCCAGACTGTCGACATACCCTACGCCCATGCGTTCGCCCGGAATGCTCTCGAAGTTATCGGCATCCGGCCGCAAAACATGAAGGGCGATGCGTGCACCGGAAAAATAGAGTCGCTGCTGTGCAGCGTCGAACCAGAAGAATGCTGCGTCGAGGCCATCGTTCGACTGCGGCGACTCGCCTGCCCCATTTACTTGACCGAGCAATCCCTTGACGTTGCGATTGACTGCTGCGAGAAGAGCGGCTGGATCACGTGGTCCGATTCGTTCAAGCGCCTGCGAGAGTGAGGCCGAAGCAAGCAGCGTCATGAAAGCACCCGGCACGCCATGTCCGGTGCAGTCGGCAACAGCGCCAAACCATCCATCGGGGAACGAAGCAAAGTGATAAAAGTCGCCGCCCACCACATCACGCGGCTCCCATACCAGTTCGGCATCGGGCAACATGGACGACAACGCGTCGCGCGAAGCGCGCAACATCGCTTGCTGGATCACGCTCGCATATTCGATGCTCTGCATGATTTGCCGGTTCTTTTCCGCCTGCATCTCGGCTACGGCGCCTAACAACTGAAAGCCGCTAGCCAGTCCGGCGAACCGGCCCTGTCGCGTCACGATAAATCCATCGGAGAGCGCCTTGTTACCTACCTCGACCGTCTTGAACGTCAGCGCTTCGATGCTCATATCCGCGTCGACAATGAGCGGATCCTTGTCCATGAACGCGATGCAGCTTTTCTTGTTGTAAAGCTCGCGGTGGAACGGCTTGCTCATCTGCGACAGGAAAATATCGCGATTGATCAGACCGATGGGGCGATCGCCCTCCAGAACGGCCAAACTGACCATGTCGCCCCGCGAATAGAAAATCTCCATTGCCAGGGAGTTCGAATCGGCCGCATCGATGGCGGGGACTTCCTGACACAGGTCGCCGGCGCAACGCGGGTTTCCTGGCACGCCGGGACGACGAAACTGCGCAAGCGCGGGGTGCATTTCACGACTACCGGTTGAACGAGAAATCAAGCACGCTAAAGGGTCTTTATGACAGTTTCGTTACGCCAGACCATTAAAGGAAACCTGCTAAAAACCCCGAAAAAACGCGAGCGGGCCGGAAGGCCCGTGGCAAACGTTTTCCTTTGGCTTTGACCGTCATTTGCTACACTTGATCGACGAAACGACTCCTGCGCCACAATTACAACAAGTGCAGGTTATACATCGCGGGATGTGAAGTTGTGCGGAGGTGTCATCATGCTCGAGTCTTCCGATTTCCGGAGCAAAAAGCTGGTGCTCAATCATGGAGGCGGTCGCATGCCCGCACTCGGATTTGGCACGCTGATTCCCGATCCCGCTGTCACTATCAGCGCTACCCGAGACGCGCTGGAAGCGGGCTATCGACACCTGGACTGTGCCGAGCGATACCGCAACGAGCGCGAGGTGGGCGAAGCGCTGCGCGCAGCGCTTGCCGCCGGAGGAGTCGCGCGCGAAGACATCTTCGTGACCACAAAATTGTGGAATTCCAATCATCGGCCCGAGCGAGTCGAACCGGCTTTCAACGCAAGCCTTGAAAGGCTCGGCCTCGATTACCTTGATCTCTATCTGATCCACACTCCGTTTGCATTTCAACCGGGAGATGAGCAGGACCCGCGCGATGCGAACGGTAATGTCATCTACGACAAAGGCGTGACTTTGCTGGACACATGGGGCGCGATGGAAAAGCTCGTCGACCATGGAAGATGCGGGGCTATCGGACTATCTGACATCGGTCTGGACGAGTTACGGCCGCTCTATGAATCGGCACGAATCAAGCCAGCGGCGGTACAGGTGGAAGCACATCCGTATCTCCCGGAAACCGAACTCCTGGAGTTCTGCAAAGAGCATGGGATCGTGTTTTTGGCCTTTGCGCCACTAGGTCACGGAATCAGGCCGGGACCGCTCGAGGATCCGGTCATTTCGCAGATTGCCGCGCGAACTGGAAAGACGCCAGCCCAGGTACTGCTTGCGTGGGCAATCCAACGTGGTGGGGCTTTGCTTACCACCCCGAAAACTGCAGCACGCGCGCAAGAGAATCTGGATGTTTCCGCACTTCCCGAAGACGCGTTCGACGAGATTAACCGGATTGAGACGCGGCAGAGGTTCAACGAAGTCGTCAAGACCGGTAGCCCGGGTTTCATTCCGCGCCGCACGCAATAAACGAAGGCGACTTCCAGGTCATCGAATACGCTATTCGTACCAGCCAGATCGCGTGACGTGGCGTGGCCTCGCGGTGAGATTTGCGGCGTTATACTTTACTAACGCCCGACAACACGCGTCATCGCTCCCTTTTCCATGACTGAGTATGCCCAGTTCCAGCAAGTGTCCGAGATACCCGGCCTGGTGCTGAGTACCGCACGCTTCACGGATTTCAGTTTCGACCGCCACTTCCACCTCGATTTACATGTGGGGCTGGTGACGGACGGGGTTCAGCGCCAGAGGGTTAACGGAAAGGCTGTCCTGCACGGACCCGGGACAGTGGTTCTGATGCCGCCAGGCGAGATCCACGATGGCGTCACGGCAGATGGCAGCCAATCCACGCTCAGGACATTCCGCCTTTCACAGGAACTCCTCGCCAGCGTGGCAGAGGAAATCGGCGGCCTTCACCGCACACCGGAATTCGCAGGCGCCTTACTCGAAGACCCGCTGCTAGCTGGCCATCTCCTGCGCCTGCACAATGAGATGAGGTGGTGTAACGCTGCGAGCAGTCTTGAGATGCAGACGGAATGGCTCACGTTGCTGGAACGTCTGTTGAGCCAATCGCGCACGATCGTGCCTGAAACGGTACGCGGCTCGCTTTCGCGCATTCAGTGGGAACGCGTCAAAGATTACTGCTTCAACCACCTCGGCGACAAGATCACGCTGGATGAACTGGCCGCACTCTGCTCGCTCGGCAGGTTCCAGTTCCTCAAGCAATTCAAGCAGACCGTCGGGATGACGCCCCACGCGTGGTTGCTCCGTCTTCGTCTCGAGCGAGCTTGCGCGCTTTTGTCCCGAAGCTCACAGGCAATCGCAACCGTCGCTCAGGAAGTCGGATTTTACGATCAAAGCCATTTCAATCGCGCTTTCCGTCAGGCCTACGGCGCCGCGCCGTCGAACTACAGGGCCTGAAGCGTGCCCACGGCTTGACGATCGATCAATTTTTTACAAGTCCAGCAACCTCACTCGACATACGATGCGCCAATCAGGGAGGAAGTTCTCCGCCCGTCGAGTTAAGGAAACGACAATGGACAGTAGTAATCGGTCGCACGGCGCCCGGACGCCGGCTATGGGATTCACGAGCGATAACATCGCGGGCGCGTCGCCGGAGGTCATTGAAGCCATCTTGGCGAATAGCACCGGGCAAGCGAGCCCATATGGAGCAGATGACCTCACGGCTCGCGTCGAACATAAGTTGAGCGAAATCTTCGAGCGCGAAGTCGACGTGTTTCTGGTGCCCACCGGCACCGCCGCCAACGCGCTGTGCCTGAGCGCGATGACGCCACCGTGGGGCAACATCTATTGCCATCCGGCGAGCCATATCAACAACGACGAGTGCGGCGCGCCCGTGTTCTATGCGAATGGCGCGAAGCTGGTCGCGGTGGACGGCCCATCCGCGAAGATCGACCCCACAAGTCTTGGTAGCGCGGCTCGCGTGAAAGTGGGTGACGTCCATTCGACGCAACCATCGTGCGTCAGCATCACACAGGCGACGGAAGAAGGAGGCGTTTACACCCTCGACGAGATCGGAGCGCTGGCGGAGGTCTGCAAGACATCCTCCATCAAACTTCATATGGATGGCTCGCGATTTGCCAATGCACTGGTCTCGCTGGGCTGCTCGCCTGCGGAAATGACATGGAAAGCCGGGGTCGATGCCTTGTCGTTCGGTGCAACCAAGAACGGTGTGTTCGCAGCGGAAGCGATCGTGCTGTTCGATGCATCCCTTGCGCCCGAAATGGGCTACCGCCGCAAGCGTGCGGGCCATCTGTTCTCGAAGATGCGCTTTCTTTCGGCCCAGATAGACGCATACTTGACCGACGATCTCTGGTTGCGCAACGCACGCCAGGCCAACGACGCTGCGCAGCGCCTGATCCAGGGACTCGCGGGGTTGAGCGGCATCGAAGTGCTCGGCGAGCCCGAGGCCAACATCGTGTTTTGCCGATTGCCGTCAGCGGTGATCGAGTCGCTACTTCAGGCAGGATTCAAGTTTTATTACGATCGCTGGAAAGCCAACGTCGTCCGCTTCGTGACGTCGTTTTCTACCACGGCTGAGGATGTCGACAACCTGCTTGCGCATGTGACACGTCATTACGCGGGTCGATGATGATTGTGCGAAGACGGACAACGGATTTCATGGCCGCCTACCAAGGCTCTCGCCGAAGATACGGCCACTCGCGCTGCCAACGCGCGGCTTTCTCTTCGTACACCTCAGGTATCCAAAGTGCGTGATTGGGCCTCAATATGCCGTCGAACAGAGACGTCAGGCCAAAAGGCGCATAGACTTGAAACTCTCCTTGCCGGCGCTTGACCCCAACCGCAGTCGTCGCGCACGGAAATCGATCTATGCCATCCGAAGCCCTATTTACAGGGCCAAACGGGATTCCAAACTTCTGCCCATACCAAAGTGGAACACGCGCTTGATTGCGTACCTGCACCTCAACGGGGAGGTCGGCGAATATGCGACTCGCATTGCCAATGACCTCGTTTTCCGCATCCCATGACGTATCCGGATCGTAGTAGAACAGGTCGTAATCCCGAATGCCTACATGGATATCTCGTGCGCAAGCAATATTCCAAACGGATTGCGCAATGCAGCCAGCCGTCAGCCACCAATCCTCAAAGCCGAGTTGTACCGCCCGATCAAGAATTAGCGAGTTCCATTGATTCGCTCTCGTAACCTGAATCAAACGGTGCTCCAGGGTCGCACTCATTTGATAGTTCGTTCCATGACGATGACTTCGCCGGTGAATCGCTGATTGGTCGTGCGACGGATCTCTTCAAAGCCCTCACGCCGCCAGAAAGCTAATCCACCCGGGTTCGTTGAAATGGCTGCGAGCTGCAATCTGCGGTAACCCCACTCATGCGCCATCGCGTCTATCAACGCCAATGCGCCTGTGCCGTGACCTCGACGCTGCTGCGCTTCAGAAAAGAACAGCAGCCCGATCCACGCACAGTCATCAGTCGGATACGCGCGAATCACGTCAGCACACCCGATCATCTCCGACCCAACATAGAAGCCGAACACCGATTTGTCCGCCACATCCTTGGCGTCCGGTTTGCCATAGAAGAAGTCCTCGACATCTTCTGCAGAGGGCAAACGACCTTCAACCAGTTCGGTGTACGAGGGCGATTCCAGAAAAATGCGCAGCACATTGGCGCGGTCGTCGTGCGACTCGTTGGCGAGCCGGCGGATTGTTAGCATCAGGTGAACCGTCGAAGTGAGAGCGGTAATTCTAAATGCAACAAAAGGGCGGTGCTCAGTCGTATGAGATGATACCGACACGCTCATACTTCCGTACCGCTATGCCATCGTCCAGCGTAACAGGCGCCAACCCTCTTCCGCTGAACAGCGTCGTCAGCATACTTGCTTCGATGTTCTGCTTTGCTGTGGTGGATGCATTGGCGAAGACGGTTGCGCTGCAATATCCGGCTAATGAAGTGACATTCTTCCGGATGCTGTTCGGCCTGGTGCCGGCAGTGGCGATGTGCTGCCGGGGTCGCATTTCACTAGCTGAGCGTTTGGCCAATATCGATGTCAAAGGTCAGACTCTGCGTGCGCTTACGCTTCTCGGCGCTTCAGGATTCTTCTTTGCCGGTTTGCCTTACGTTCCATTAGGCGAAGCGGTGGCGCTCGCGTATTCGGAGACGTTGATTGTCATCCTGCTCGCGCCGCTGATCTTGAGAGAGCGGTGGACAGCAAGCGGAGTTGCAGCAGCGCTCGTTGGATTCTGCGGTGTGCTGCTCGTGGTGCGTCCGGGCGGCGGTCCTTCGAGCTGGCTCGGTCCGACGTTCCTGCTCCTGAGCGCCTTCTTCGGTGCGTTATCTATCGTTCAGATCAAGCGCATACGGTCTACCGACGATTCGGCGACAACGGTTCTGTTTTTCACTCTTGTTGGGACGTTTGTTACCGGCTTTACCCTCGTAATCGGCTGGCGAACGCCGTCCGTGGAGGCGCTGTTGGTCATGGCACTCCTCGGTGCGTTCGCGACCGCAGGACAACTCCTGATGACGGTCGCCTTTCGCCAGGCGGACACTGGGAAGCTTGCGCCGTATAACTATACGAGCATCGTATGGGCGGCGCTGTTCGGTTACGTCATCTGGGGCGAGACGATTCAACCGCTGTCGTTCGCGGGAATTGCGCTCATCGTTGGAAGCGCTATTGCGGTCGCGGCGCGGCGGAAAGATAAAGAGGGGCCGCTGGCTTGAATGGGGCACCTAGCCGCCTCGCACTAACTCACAGGGAACATCGCAATGTTGATTGCTTTCGGAGGTCTGCCGGGAACCGGAAAGACGACGATCGCGCAAGCGCTCGCCCGCAAACTCGCCGCGGTATATCTACGCATTGATACCTTGGAACAGGCACTTATCGCATCTGGGGACGCCGGCGCGGATATTGGACCTGCCGGCTATCTCGCGGCATATGCGGTCGCGGCCGACAATCTACGCCTCGGCCTGACTGTCGTCGCAGACTCGGTCAACTCGTTGCATATTACGCGTAGCGCATGGAGAAACGTTGCGCTCGAGGCAGATGTGCCGATCTTCGAGATTGAGGTAATTTGTTCGGATGCCGCGACGCACCGTCAAAGAGTCGAGGGACGAAACGCCGGTATTCCCGGTCATAAGCTACCGACATGGAAAAACGTACTTGAACGTCAATACGATCCATGGGAATCGGAACATCTCGTAGTCGACACGGCTAACGTTTCGATTGAGCAGGCTGTCGAGACCATCGTCAGTCGTCTGTCGATGCCGCCTCAGAAAATTTAAATTCCTCGTCGCACGAATGGATTCGCATTTTCGATCACGCAAGACCTATCGACGCAACTCGCCCGGCCCTTTCCCCGTCCACCGTTTCAGCGCCCGCCGAAAATTCGCAGGGTCGCTGAACCCGAGCAACATCGCGATATCGTCGGTGCTCATACTGGTCGTCTTCAGATACTCGGTCGCGAGCGAGCAACGTACGTCATCAACAATCGCCACAAACGAAGTGCCCTCAGCTTCGAGACGCCGCCGCAAGGTCCGGCTGGTCATCTTCAACGCATCCGCGACGACTTCCATGCTCGGAAACTCGCCGGGCTTACGCATCAACACCTGATAGACCTCACCCGAAACACCCACCGAAGTCTTCGCCTGGCCAATCAACCTGTCACACGTTTCCTGCAATAGCGTCGCCGTTAGCCGATGCGCTAGCTGAGGCTTTTGTTCAAGGATGCCACTGTCGTAATGAAGCTCGCATTGCGGTTGATCGAAGTAGCACGGACAACCCAGGTACTCCGAATAGATGTCCGCGTGCGCGGGCGCCGGATACGCAAAGCATGCCTTGGTCGGTGGGCAGGTGTGACCGGCAACGTCCTGTAAATGGGTCACGTGCTGCGTGAACTGTTGCTCGATCAGGAACTGACCCAGCTCGCGTGAGGGCGTGGAGATAAACGCATCGGGAAACGTCCAGATGCCCTCGTCGGCATACTCGGTCCATTCGATGGTGAGCGTAGGTGTCGCAAGCCGGTGGTACTTCACGCCGAGCCGGAAATAGTCGCGCAGGGAAAGGCAGGACATCAGCGCATAGCCGTACATCCCGTAAGCGGACAGGTGCAATCGCGACCCGGTGATAAACGGCGTCGCGGAACTGCACCCCAACAAGATCGCATTTCTGCAGACAGCAACGTATTGCCGGACCGAAGTCAACGCCGAGGCGTCGTAAATCTTGTCGGCGTCGACCCCGCTGTCTTTCAGGCTCTGTTCGGGCGCAATGCCCTGCTCACTGAGCACTTCGACCAGCGCGGCGATCTTGTAAGGCGCGTAGATGCGCTCGTTCAGTAACGGCAGTTTCGATGACACCGCTTCACCTCAGAATGTCCTGCAACCACATCCAGCTGTCCGAAAATGACCTTACGGGCGCAATCGTATCCCACTAGTATCGATATCACAACAGGCCACTCCATCGATTGGCCAGCCAACGATTCTGGAGACACGCTTGCTCAATCGCAAAGTCATCATTTCATGCGCGATTACCGGTGCAACGCATACGCCGTCGATGTCTGAATATCTGCCGTTGACGCCATCGCAGATTGCATCTCAATCGATCGAGGCTGCCGAGGCCGGCGCCGCAATTCTCCATCTGCACGCGCGCGACCCCAGCGATGGCCGCCCGACGCCATCGCCCGATGTGTTCAGGCAATTCGTGCCGGCAATTGTCGAAGCGACCGATGCGGTTATCAACATCACGACCGGCGGCAGCACCAAGATGACACTCGCGGACCGGCTCGCCTATCCGCGACTCGCCAAGCCGGAGATGTGCTCGTTGAACATGGGCTCGATGAACTTCTCGATTCACCCGATCGCCGCGAGAATCTCGTCGTGGCGATACGACTGGGAGAAGGACTACGTCGAAGGGATGGAAGACACGATCTTCCGCAATACCTTTAAGGACATCAAAAGCATCCTGCTCGAACTGGGCGAGCACGGCACGCGTTTCGAGTTCGAATGTTACGACGTCGGTCACCTGTACAACCTCGCACATTTCGTCGATCAGGGTCTGGTCAAACCACCGCTTTTCATTCAGTCGGTGTTCGGGATTCTCGGTGGAATCGGCGCCGAGCCGGAGAACATGACAGTCATGCGCGCCACGGCAGACCGTCTTTTCGGGCGCGAAAACTACCAGTTTTCAATTCTCGGCGCAGGCCGCCATCAAATGGCTTTCGTGACGATGGGCGCGATCATGGGTGGAAACGTCCGGGTCGGCCTGGAAGATAGCGTCTTTCTTTCGAAGGGCGTGAAAGCCGAAACAAATGCTCAGCAGGTGCGCAAGATTCGACGCATTCTCGAAGAGCTTTCCTTCGAGATCGCTACACCAGCAGAAGCGCGACAAATGCTTGGTCTGAAAGGCGCTGACAAGGTCAACTTTTGAGCGCGGCCTTTTAGCAGTAGCAGTAGTTGAATGCAGCAGTGTGCCGGCGTCGGAGATCACGCCGATCGTTCAGAGCTAACAAAAACAACGATGAACAATCATCCCCGGAGGAGACATCATGGCAACCCCAACAACGGGTGGCAGCAGTAGCGAACTACACCGCGTCGCGACGCATAAGGCGATGTTGCGGCTGATCCCGCTCATGTGCGCGATCTATTTCATGTCGTACCTCGATCGCACGAACGTGTCGCTAGCGAAGGCACGGCTTGCTGCCGATCTGGGCATCAGTGCCGCCGCATATGGGTTGGGTGCAGGCATTTTCTTCATCGGATATGCACTGCTCGAAGTGCCAAGCAATCTTGCAGCTCATCGAGTCGGGCCGCGCCGCTGGATAGCGCGAATTGCGGTCACATGGGGCGCACTGTCCGCTGCGATGATGTTCGTGCAGGGCGAATGGTCGTTCTATACGATCCGCGTGTTGCTCGGTATCGCCGAAGCGGGTCTGTTTCCCGCGCTGATGTACATGGTGACGCTGTGGTTCGCGCCGAAAGACCGTTCGGTGGCTGTGGGGTGGATTTACGTCGCGCCTGCTCTTGCACTGGTAATAGGCAATCCGGTGGGCGGCGCCTTCATGCAGATGGACGGCTTCGCCGGCCTGCACGGATGGCAGTGGCTATTTCTACTCGAAGGACTCCCTACGATCGTCGTCGGCGTGATTCTGTGGTTCAAGCTGCCGGAGAAACCGTCGGACGCGCGCTGGTTGTCGAATGACGAAGCGCGGATTCTCGAGGCACGCGCAATTCCGGATGCCGCACACGCCAGCATCTTTTCAGACGATTGGGTCGCAGCGTTGAAAAGCCCCGCTACCGTGCTTACCGGGCTAATCTATTTCCTGAATCAGGTGGCGTTTGTCGGTCTCGTCTTCTTCACTCCGGCGATGATCCAGCAAATGCACGTGAAGTCTCCGTTAATGATTGGGGTGCTATCGAGCAGTGTCGGCATCGGCTTTCTGCTTGGTGTCCTGATACTGCCGCGCATTCATCGCCGGGTGACCCATGATTGCATCTATCTCGCCGTTTTGACCGCCGGCCTGATTGTCAGCGCGATCCTGTTCATCTCGTCGGACTGGCTGCCGGTGCAACTTGCCCTCTTCGTCGCGACGGCTTTCTTCGCAGGTGGTGTGTTGCCTTTGTACTGGGCGATTTCGATGAAACGGCTGCACGGCATTCAGGCCGCCGCAGGATTGGCCTTTATCAACACCCTCGGATTGACTGGCGGATTCGTAGGTCCGTATCTTTTCGGACTGGCGGAAAGCGCATCCGGGAAAAGTGCGTCAGGCTTTTCGGTGATCGTCGGCGCGTCGGTTCTGGGACTTATCATCGTGCCAATGCTGGCAAAAGCGATCCAGTCCGAAGGGCGTACGGCCAGTCTGAGCGAACCCCTGTTGAATGTAGAACAATGAGCCTGGGACCCGCATCGCATCGCGTTGAAGCGATGCGCGTTACCCCGATGATCAACGCTCACCATCAAGGAAATGTATGAGGACAGCTGACCTTCTCAAACCGTCCCCCGGACTTCGCGTATTGATTTCGGGCGCAGCGACTGGCATCGGCGCTGCGATCGCGCAGGCGTTTCTGGAAGTGGGTTCCAACGTCTACATTTGCGACATCGACCCCGCAGCCGTCGACAAGGCGAAAACCGACAATCCGCAACTCCATGTAGGCATTGCTGACGTTGCAGACCGTGAACAGGTGGACCGGATCGTCGACGACGCACACGCCAAACTCGGCGGCCTGGACATCCTCATCAACAACGCGGGAATCGCCGGACCGACCGGGGCCGTGGAAGACATGGACGCGGACCAATGGGACCGCACCATCACGACGAACCTCAACAGCCAGTACTATTTCCTCAGGAAAGCGGTGCCGGTGCTAAAGAAAACATCGTCGGACCCGTGCATCATCGCGATGTCTTCGGTGGCGGGACGACTGGGCTATCCGTATCGCACGCCTTATGCGTCCACCAAATGGGCCATCGTCGGCCTGGTTAAATCTTTGGCAATCGAACTTGGGCCGAACAACGTGCGCGTCAATGCGATCCTGCCAGGCGTCGTCGAAGGGGAACGCATGAATCGCGTCATCTCCGCGCGTGCGGATGCTCTCGGCGTCAGCTTCGACACGATGAAAGGCGAATACCTCGAGAAGATCTCGCTTAGACGCATGGTGACAGTCCAGGACATCGCCGCGTTGACGCTCTTCCTGGCGTCGCCCGCAGGCCGCAACATCTCGGGTCAGGCAATCAGCGTCGACGGGAACGTCGAGTATCTTTGACGCCTGATCGCCCTCTATAAGCGCCTCACCGCCAGCGCGCCATCGCCTCAAAGACACCGTCACGTCTAACCAGCGCGTGCAACAGCGCCGCTGCCAGATGCAGAACGATCAGCGCAAAGAAACATAGCGCGAGGGCCCTGTGTGCGTTCCAGAGCAGTGTGTGCAAGCCGTTGCTATGCGGCAGGAACGATGGCAGACGTACCCCGAAGACCACGACGGGATAATCCGCGGCCGACAACATGCCCCATCCGATCAATGGCAGCCCGATCATCAGCAGATAGAACGCGAGATGCGAAAGGCGCGCGGCGAGTTTCATCGGTTCCGGCATCGAGGCCGGCAGCGGAGGCGCGCCATACGCCAACCTGACCACGAGACGAACCAGCGCCAGCACGAGAATCACGATACCCAGCGGCTTGTGAATAGATACCAGCGAGAGATAGTCGGGGCGGACAGTCGACACCATCCCGACACCGATAAACAACATCGCCAGAATGCAGATTGCCATGAGCCAGTGAAGCGCGCGCTGCAACGGTGTGAAGCGATCATGGATCGGATTCATGGCGTGGCTCCTGCCGCTGGGGTGTGCGGATAGTCCTTATCCTCAGCGGTCCGCCGGTCGAACGAGACGGCATAGGCGGCTGAGCGGGCGGCCGGAAACGGATCGTCCGACACGTGCATGCCTGGCGGCAGGACGGTGGGGTCAAAGTTGAGATCGCGACACGGCCCGTCAGGTTCGGGCTCGATGGCGCTCACCACCAGCGTGCCCGCTTCCACCTTGCGTCGATCCTCCGGCCAGGCCTTGGTGGGGTCGGCGGTCGGATCGCCAGGATTGGCCACGGTGATGACGAGCGTCCATCGTTGCGGCGCGTTATGCACCCGCTGCGTGATATCCGTGTCGAGGAAGCCGTCGCCACGCGCCTTCAACTGGTCAGGGGAGACAGCCTCGGGTTGCGCCGCTGGCACGAACGACCAGCGCACGGCCTGGTCCTGTCCCGCCTCATTGGTGAAGATGAAGCTATTGAGGCTGTTGTACCGCTCTTGCGCAAAAGAACCCGTCCATGGCGCGCTGCCGGCCCACGCGACGAAATTGCCGAACTCCGGGTTCGCGGCGATAAAGTTCTTCATGGCATCCGGATCGCTCTTGTCCGCCGAAGCCTTTAGCAGACCGTAGAAGGCCTGCGGCGTGGAGACCGCGAAGAACGGCGCGTCGATCATGGCGGTGCGCCATTCGCTACCATCCGGTGCGACGATGCGCAGACTGAGGCCCCGCACCCGCACCGTGGCGTCTGGCGCCTTGGGGTCCGCTGTAGCCAGATTGAAACGCCCGGTGACAGGGAACGAGCCGGCCGCGAGCATCGGCGCCCTGGAAAGCGCCGCGGCCGTGCCATTCGATTCGAAAGTGCCGGTAAAACAGATGCCCTTGGCGTGATTGCGCCGGAAGCCGAGCGCCGCGCCGCCCGGTGGCGCCAGGGCGTTGACGATCCTAGCCGGCGTCAGGCGGTCTGGCGATAGCCAACCGGCCGTAAAGGCGAAGGCCGCGACCAGCACGACCACCACGACTGCAATCAGGACCAGCGAACGCGCCGTGGACGCGTTGGAAGTCGGTCGGTCGGCCATCGATCTCTCCCGAACAGTGATTCGGCTGAGTAGAAATCTAGCAGTGCGGCGACAATAGTGCCATTGATCTGTGGACCGCGCCACGTTGGCGTGCGGGTGTCGCAGTCCGCGAACCCGCCATGAGCGGCCGGCCCGGCTAACAGACACCCCTAAGACTAGCGTCCCCGCGAAGACATCCGCATAGTATGGACAAAATTCCCGACCTTGCGTCAACCTGCGTTGACAGCATGGGCCCGTCCCTCAGCCTTCCACCTTCGACATGACCGCCGTACTCGGGTCATACCGGTAGCCCTTCTGCGCAAGTTGCTGGGCCATCGTCGCGCCGATCAGCCGTTGCTGCGCATCCCGTGCGATCAACTCGTGATCCGGCTTGAGCCGTTCCAGTTCCGACGAGAGCCGCCGTACCAGCGCAACTTCTCCGGTGCTGCGTGCATCGATGAACAAGATCTTCTCGCTAGCCTGGCCAAGCCGTTGTCGAAGCTCCTTCGCGTGCGCCACCCATTGTTCGGCATTAGTGCGCAGTTCGCTGAGCGCCTTTGCGTGGGCTTTGGCCTGGGCCGATATCTGGCGTTGCAACGCGCCAACTTCGTCCGCGCTCTCCGTGCCGTCCGATGGCGTGCCGGTTGGCCGCCCAGGTTGATCGTCTTTGGCGGCAGCATCGGCCTGCTCCGCAAGACGCTGCTCCAGTTCCGCTGCATGCCGTTCGGCCGCCTCGGCCCGCTCCCGCGCGGCAGAGGCGTCCTGCGAAAGCCGGTCCAGTTCCGCGCTAGTTGCCGTTTTCGCTTCGCTCAACGCGCTGACCTGCTTGCGGGTCTCGTCGAGTTCATCGGTGATGCGCCGCAATTCGTCGATCTGAGCCGATGCCCCATCGATTCGCGCCGCAGCGTTTTCGCGTTCCGCCGCCAGTGCCGCGCGCGCCTCGTTCAGTTCCATCTCCAGCGCGGCGAGTCGCGCGAAGCTCTCGTTCGCCTGCGAGGTGGCGGCGTCAACGCGAGAAGAGGTCGCACTGAGTTCATCAGACAGCCGGTTCGCTTCGTCATACTTCGCCTGAGAAGCGGCGCTTAGCGTTGCGACCTCCTGCCGTGCTGACTCGTACTCCTGAGTGATCCGCGCTATTTCATCGTTTTTGCTGGCAATAACCGCAGTCAATTCGTCATGTGTTCTGCGTTCATCTTCGAGCGAGGCCTTGGTGGCTTCCAGATTGCCCTCTTCCACCGACACACGCTGGGCAAGTTCCTCCACGCGAGCCTCGGCTGCCTGGGCGCGCGACGTGAGCGAGCCTGACTCCTGCAGCAACCGGTTCAGTTCGGATGACTGCGTTTGACACGTGTCGCGCAACGTCGCGACCTCCTGCCGCTGTGCATCGTATTCCTGACTAATCCGCGCTATTTCGTCGTTCTTGCCCGAGACAACCGCGGCCAACTCTTCACGCGCCCTGCGCTCTTCTTCAAGTGTCGTCTGTGTAGCGGCAAGGCTGGCCTCTTCCACCGACGCGCGCTGCATGAGCTCTTCGATACGCGTTTCCGCGGTTTGCGCACGCCATGCCAGTGAGCTTGACTCGTTTAGCAGCCGGTTCACTTCGTCTGACTTCGCCTGACAGGCATTGGTCAGCGTGGCAGCTTCCTGCCGCGCAGCATCGCGCTCCTGAGCAGTTTGCAAGACCTCATCGCTCTTGCTTGCGAGAGCCGCCGCCAACGCTTCGCGTGCCTTGCGTTCTTCTTCAAGCGAAGTCCGGGTGAGTTCCAGATTCGCCTCTTCCACCGACGCCCGCTGCACAAGTTCCTCGATACGCGCCTCGGCAGCTTGTGCACGCCACGAAGCCGCGCTCGATTCCGCTGACAACCGCTCCACTTCGTCCGACTTCGCCTGGCACGTGGCGCTCAAAGCCGCGATCTCCTGCCGTGCGTCATCGCGTTCCTGAGTGAGCCTCGCTATGTCGTCGCTCTTGCTGGAGACCACCGCCACCAGGTCTTCGCACGCCTTGCGTTCCTCGTCGAGCGACGCCTTCGTGGCTTCGAGATTCGCCGTGTCCACCGATGCCTGCTGCACCAGCTCCGCTATACGCGCCTCAGCCGACTCGGCGCGCGCTGTGGCCTCGCTCGACTCCTGCGACCACCTTTCCGCTTCCTGCGATTTCGCCTGACAGGTCTCACCCAACGTCGCAACTTCCTGGCGCGCGGAATCACGCTCCTGGCTGATCTGCACTATCTCATCGGTCTTGTTGGCGACAACTGAGGCCAATTCCTCGCGCGCTGCGCGCTCCTCGTCGAGCGATATTTTCGTCGCTTCCAGGCTGGCCTCGTCAATCGACACACGCTGTGCGAGTTCTTCGACGCGCGCCTCAGCCGCCTCGGCGCGACTCGTCGCCGCCGCGAGTTCCGAACCCAGTTGTGCGGCGGTCTGTTCCGCAGCGCTCAGCGCATTCGTCAGGGCACCAAGCCGCTCGCGCTGCGCCTCGACTTCTTCGAACATCTTTTGGTACTCAGCGTGCGCCTCGTCCCGATCCGCGAAGGCAGAATCCAGATGCTGGCCCATTACCGTCAGGCGCTGGTTAAACGCCTGCTCTGCCGTCTCCTGGGATGCGGTCCAGATCCGGGAGGCGGCGCTCATCACGGTTTCAGCGAGGCTGCCCGGCAAGCCGGTCTGCAGTTGCAGTTCGAGGGTTTTGTCCTCGCGCGCTTCGCGCCAGCGTTGCAAGGCCGCGACGATCGCAACCAGCGATCCTCCGCGAACCTCCGACCAGATCGTTACCGGGGAGACCCGTTTGCCTTCTTCGACCATGCGGTCCGCGATTGCTGCAACCTGTTCATCGGTGATTGTGTCTGCGTCCGTGGACATAAGCGCCTCAAAAATCGATGTAAGCGGGCGAAAGATAATCCGATACGTTACTACGATCAACAACGTATCCGATGAAAGGAAATAACGTTTGCCGTGAGTTTGCCTCAAAGGCCGAAAACCTTACGAATTCCCTTCTTCTTTTCACCTGATTGCCTGGTGGCTTCCTCGTCCGCCTGTGCCAGCCAGCGGCCCTGTCGAAGGGCCGACGGGCATACTTTATAGGCATACCCGCCGCACCACAAAGTCTTTTCCCTAGCCATTCCCGCCCGCCAGATCACGCATTTCTTGTCCGAAAGCGACCAAGTCGCGTGAGCGGGACCAAGCACCGGGGGCCGATAACGCAAACGGTATCGGCCCATACGGTTTGCTGATTGGAGCCAGCCGGTTTCCGTCCGTACACTGGTCGCTTTGCGCACGCGAATCCACCTCGCGTTGCACAATGCCGGAACAGACGCCGGTAACGACAATGAATGGCCGCCAAAGGCCATGCGAACGGAGACAAGCTTTGGACGAACCCAGCATTCACGTATCCGCTGCTGCGGCAGGAACCACCCGCCTCAACTACCGTTGGCATGTCGTGATCTGGCTGCTGATCGGCGGCATCATCAACTACATGGACCGCGCGAGCCTGTCGATCGCCGCGCCCGGCATGATTCACGAACTCGGCCTGACACGCACGCAGATCGGCCTGCTCGGAAGCGTGTTCGCGTGGACGTATGCCGTGATGCAATTGCCCGCAGGCTGGGTGATCGACCGCTTCGGCGCGAAGCGCGCGTACGCGCTCGGCATGATCTGGTGGAGCGTCGCGACGTGGCTAACGGGTGTAGTGGGTTCGATGTCCGGCTTGCTGGTCATGCGCGCCTTGCTTGCCGTCGGCGAAGCACCGTGTTGGCCGACCTCCGCGAAAATCACCGCGGCATGGTTTCCGGCCAAGGAGCGAGGCTTTGCGACCGGCGTGTGGGATTCGTCGTCAAAGTGGGGACCGGCGCTTGCGCCGGCCATGCTCGTCGCGCTGATGATCGCATTCGGCTGGCGCTCGCTGTTCCACGTGACAGGCGCGTTCGGCATCGCGTTTGCCCTGTTGTTCCTGATGCTGTATCGCAACCCGGTGGACAGCCGGCGTCTCTCGAACGAAGAACGCGCCTACATCGAAGCGGGTGGCGGCGGTCATGAACGCTCGCTGACGACGTCGTCAGTCAAGTGGCGTTCGCTGTTCACGCGCCGCAGCGTCTGGGGAATGATCCTCGGCTACTTCTGCACCATCTGGCTCTGGAACATCTTTCTGGTGTTTTTACCGCTGTATCTGCTCGATCGCTTTCACATCTCGTTCGCACAACTGGGCGTGTATGCGGGCATCCCGTGGGCCGGCGGCGCGGTCGGCGAGATCGCGGTCGGCTATCTGGCGAAGAAAATCGTCGATCGCCATCTCGCGGCGCCGATCGATGCCAAGCGGTTACTGATTGCCTGCTGCGCGACAGGCGCCGCCGTGTGCGCGGTCGCGTTGCCCTTCACTCACTCCCTCAACGTGACGCTGACGTTGTTTACCGTCGGTCTCGCCTTCGTGTCTGCCGTGGTTGGCTCGGCATGGGCCCTCGCAGCCGATATCGCACCGTCGTCGATGGTCGCGTCGGTGAGCGCAATCCAGAACTTCGGCGGTTACTTTGGCGGGGCTTTTTCACCGGTCGTGGCCGGGTTTATCGTCGACCGCACCGGTTCGTATGCCCTCGCCTTCATCTCGGGCGGCATCATTGCCGGCTGTGCGGCGCTGTTCTATTGGTTCATGGCCCGCCGGCCGATTATCGATGAGGGGATCGAACCCGCTGCCTGATGCCGGATAGGCGTAAATCCTGCATACTCATTCTCCATCTTCCGGGAGATCAGCCATGTCACAGTCATCCGCGGCGCGGCGCGCCGCCTTTCGCGAGGCCGTCCAGCAACGCCGCGCCCTGCTCATGCCCGGCGCCTTCAATGCAATGAGCGCACGCGTCGTCGCGGATGCCGGTTTCAGCGCGCTCTATATCACCGGCGCGGGCGTCACGAACATGTCGTTCGGCTTGCCCGACCTCGGCTTTATCGGCCTGAGTGACATTGCGGAACACACCTCACGGATTCGCGACGCCGTGGATCTGCCGCTTGTCGTCGATGCGGACACTGGCTTTGGCAACGCGCTCAACGTGCGTCAAACGGTGCGGACGCTCGAGCGGGCCGGCGCCGACGCGATCCAGCTCGAAGATCAGGTCAGCCCCAAGAAATGCGGCCATTTCGCAGGCAAGGCCGTGATTTCGACGAGCGAGATGGTCGGCAAACTACACGCCGCTGTCGACGCGCGTGAAGATGCAAATTTCCAGATCGTTGCGCGCACCGATGCATGCGCTGTTCATGGCTTCGAGGCGGCCATCGAACGCGCGCATCGTTTTGCCGAGGCGGGTGCGGACATTCTGTTTGTCGAGGCGGTCGAGACCTTCGACGAAATCAAACGCCTGCCGACCCTGTTGAGCACACCTCAGCTGATCAACATCGTGGTGGGTGGCAAAACCCCGGTCATGCCGCAGAGCGCACTCGCGGAGCTGGGGTTCGGCATCGTACTGTATGCGAATGCAGCGTTGCAGAGCGCCGTGCTCGGCATGCAAAAAGCACTTGCCGTGCTGCGCGACGAAGGCAAGCTCGACGAAGACCCGACCTTGTTGGCTCCGTTCAACGAGCGCCAGCGCCTGGTCGACAAGCCGCTCTTCGATCGCCTCGACAAACAATACGCCGCAGATAACGACTGACCGTGCACGCCTAAGCCGCGTCGTTTAGCAGCTGGTCGGCAGAGACCACAGTGCAATATTCTCCATGCAGGTTTGCGAGCGATATGGCGTGGACGTCTTCCGCGCTCCACATGCGGCCGTTCCAGGCCGCGCGGCCGAATGTAAAGCAGCCATCCTCGACAAGGTAGGTCTCGAAGCCGAGATTACCTGCCATGCGCACCGTGGCTTCGACGGAGTTATTTGTAATCACGCCGACAACTACGAGCACTCTATGGCCGCCCTCACGCAAGCGATCCTCCAGACCTGTGCCAATGAACGCGTTGTTGGTGCGCTTCGGAATAACCGGCTCCCCGGGTAACGGAGCGACTTCGGGTTTGAAATCGTGGCTCGACTGTCCAGGGCGATAGTGGGAAGCAGGCTCAAGGGAATCATGCCGCACATGCCATACCGGCCACTTCTCTTTACGCCAGCGAGTCAACAGTCGGCCGATTTGCGCCTCAGCAGAAGGGTTGTTCCGAACACCCCAGTCAGGATGATCAATCGCCTTTTGCAGGTCGATCAGAAGGAGCACGGCGCCTTGGGTCGAAGATGTGCGCATAGACCACACCCTTAATTGAACCGGGAGAATGAAGTATAGCCAGGGAAAAGTCTCGTACGAACAGGACCCGCTGCATCAAGAACCTACCACACCGAAAAACCTGCCCGTGCTATGGTCATACGCCATCGGTGCACGTGCCCGCGCCATCTAACCGCAACCACAACATTCGTCATCAGCGATGAATCGCCCGAGCCTTTCCTTCCGACAGCCGCGCGCCAACTGGTTGCTTCGCTCGCTCTACGTCCTCGTCCTGATCCTCGCCGCGATCGTACTCGCGGCCTGGCTGACGCTACGCGCCAGCCTTCCGCAACTCGACGGCACGCATAACGCAGCAGCCCTCTCCGCCGCGGTCACGGTCGAACGCGATATGCTCGGCGTACCCACCCTGCATGGCAATACACGGGCGGACGTAGCCTATGCCACCGGCTTCGTGCACGCGCAGGATCGCTTCTTCCAGATGGACCTGCTGCGCCGCGTCGCGGCAGGCGAGATGGCCGCGCTAGTCGGGGCGCCCGCGCTCGACCTCGACCGCCGCAACCGGCCGAACCGTTTCCGCGAACGCGCCCACGCGCTGATCGACGCCATGCCCGCCGACCAGCGCGCGTTGATCGATCGTTACACAGCGGGTGTCAACGACGGCCTGGCGTCGCTCGCTTCGCGTCCATTCGAATACTGGGTACTGCGTACCCAGCCGGCCGCCTGGCGGCCCGAGGATACCCTCCTCGTCGTCTACGCGATGTACTTCGACCTCCAGTCAGGCGAGGTCAGCCGCATTCTTTCGCGCGCTGCGCTGCGCCAGCGTGTGCCCGCCGATCTGTTCGCGTTCCTGCTGCCAGCAACTAGTCATTGGGACGCACCGTTCGACGTCGCCAAGCCTCCCCCCGTCGACCTCGCGACACCGCCAGCCACTCGCCCCGACTGGCTCCGCGCGTCGAAGACCGCAAGCATTGCGTTGCCTGCGACCGATCTCGCCTATAGTGACCTGATGGCCGGCAATTCGATGATCGGCAGCAACGGCTGGGCGGTCGATGGCGCACACAGCGCGCAAGGCGGCGCGCTCCTCGCGAGCGACATGCACCTGGGGCTCTCGCTGCCCAACATCTGGTATCGCCTGTCGCTCACGTGGCCAGGTGCGGACGGGCATCCGCGGCACATAACCGGAGTCAGCCTGCCTGGTGCGCCGCTCGTCATCGCCGGCAGCAACGGGCAGATTGCCTGGGGCTTCACCAACAGCTACGGCCGCTTCATCGACCTGATCGAACTGCAGCGCAACCCCGCTGATCCGCTGCAATACAAGACTCCCGACGGCAGCTGGCAAAGCGCAACGGTGCATCACGAACGCATCGACGTGAAGGGTGGCGCGTCGGTCGACCTGGCGGTCGCCGATACGCAATGGGGTCCCGAGATCGTGGTCGGTTCGCACACTTTTGCGTTGCGCTGGGTTGCCCACGACGCGCAGGCCGTCAACGTCAACCTGCAGCGACTCGAAGACAGCACCAGCGTCGAGGACGCGCTGCATACGGCGCAAACCAGCGGCATTCCAACGCAGAACTTCATGGTCGCCGATTCGCACGGCAACATAGGCTGGACGCTGGCCGGACCGCTGCCGCACTGGACCAGCGGCGCGACAGCCACGAGCAACTCGTTCGACGATCTGCCCTTTGATTCCGCCACCTACCAGGGCTGGCAAGGCTATCTCGAACCGGCGAATTACCCCTCGCGAATCGCCCCGCCGCTTGGACGCTTGTGGACCGCGAACAACCATACGCTGCCACCCACCGAAGCGGGGCTGCTTGGCGATGCCGGCGCCGACCTCGGTGCGCGTGCGTCGCAGATTCGCGATGACCTGCTCGCGCTGCCACATGCAAACGAGCACGACATGCTGGCTATCCAGACCGACGACCGCGCGCTATGGATAGACAGTTGGCGCCGTCTCGCCCTCTCTGCGCTCGATGCCGATGCGTTGCGCGACCATCCGCAGCGCGCCGAATTCCGCAGTCAGGTGCTCGCATGGAACGGCCGCGCCGATGCAGACGCCATTGGCTACCGTCTCGTTCGCGCGTTCTATTTCTCGCTGTACGACGCATGGTTCGGCAAGCTCGACAAAGATATCCCGGCGAGCTTTGGCAATAACGCAGACAACCCGCAGACGGGTTTTCGCGCTGCAAGTTCACGCTACGAAGCGGTCATGGAAGCGCTCGCCGCCCATCAGGCATGGGTGCCGGATGGCGTCGCCAACTGGCGTGCCTTCATGCTCAACCGTGTCGACCACGCAATCGACCAGTTGCCACCGGACGTGAACGTATCAGATGCGCGTTGGGGCGATCGCAACCGCGCGGCCATCGAACATCCGTTCGCGCGGATCGTCCCAGGCTGGCTGCCGTGGATACGCGGCTGGCTCGCTGCGCCACGCGATCCGCTGCCGGGCGACTTCAACATGCCGCGCGTGCAGGCACCTTCGTTCGGAGCGTCCGAGCGGATGATCGTGTCGCCGGGACGCGAGCAGGAGGGTATCTTCGAAATGCCGGGCGGGCAGTCCGGCAATCCGCTCTCGCCGTACTTTCTGGCGGGACATGAGGCGTGGGTACATGGCGACACCACGCCGTTCTTGCCGGGTGCTACGGTGCACCGGCTTGAACTCGTGCCACAGGTGCATTGACCGCGCAGCAATCTTCGAGCGAACGAAGATGCGGACCGCCCAAATTTAGTTCGACGTCACTGCCGGCAAGAACGACCACCAGCAAACCTGATCAAGCGCGGAGGTGGCGATCGACGGACTGAACCCGGCCGCGACGCTGGCATTCCAGCCGTTTTGCGCGTCCGTGCTGTCCGAGCAACTGCTGACGTAGTCGAGCGTCCCTGTAAAGAACGCGCTGCGCGGCAACTTCGCCTCCGTGCTCTTCCACGTCTGCAGCTCTTGCAACAGCGAACTATCCAGCGACGGCAGGAATACCTGTTCGGCGAAGTTGCCGTCCACAAGCATCGGGAACGACACGCCGCCGCTTGAACCGCTGAGGGCCGAGGTCGGCGCATTGTTCAGCATGATCGTCAGATTTGGGAATTCCGTGCGCAGCTGCGCGACCAGGTCCAGACCGCCTTGCGCGCAAGCGGCATCGCACGGGCCCTGCGCTGCATTCGCGCCGTGGCCCACGATTTCGATGTTATCCAGCATGAATCCATCGACACCCGTCGCCGCAAGGCGCGACGCAACGTAGTTGACGATCAGGTTCTGATAGGCTGCATTGCCGACGTTCATCCAGTATTCGTCCGAGTAGCCGCTGTACTGGCCGAGCTGGGCCGCTGTATTCGCGCCGCAGGACTCGAAGCCGGCCGGCACCGTTGTCCAGTAGGTTCGCCAGGTCTCGCAGGCGCCGACGTTCAGATAGCTGAGCACCTTCGCCTCTTTTGCCTTGAGCGCGGTAATCTGCGCGGGCGTGAAGTTGGGACTGCCCGTGCCCGGATCGGCGTCGATGACGATCACGTTGAAGCTCGAAGCCAGTTGGGTAGGATTGGTTTGTGCCGCGGTGCCGTAGTACACCGCCCACACCGCAGAGGCCGGAAGGTTTCGCGCGGCCGCAATCGACACGTTGGTCGAGCCGCTCAGCGTGACCGCACTGGTGGCGCTGGAAGTCGTGCCGGCACTGCCGGTGGAACTGCCGGAAGCGCTCTGTGCGCCTCCGCCGCCACCGCACGCGCCTGACAATGCCGCGAGGAATAAAACAGCCCCAAAGAAGCAGCGAGCAAATAGTGAGCGCATGATTTATCTGGTTGGAGTTTTCTACAGCGTGGCATGCGCGGCGGGTCGCCGCGCGCCGCAAATGTAGCAGTGCGCGGGCGGCCTCAGCAACTCGGGTGAATCAGAATGCAGAAGTATAGATAGCCAATGCATCGGCCTCCGAAACGACCCGGGGATTATTGACGAGCAAGCGCGTCTGTAGCATCGCGTCGCTGGCCATCCGTTCGAGACCGCTACGTTCGATGCCCACCGCCCGCAGCGTCGCAGGTATCCCCGTCGCGGCAATCAGGTGTTCTACATGCTCGATCAAGGCCTGGGTGCGGCTAGCATCGCTACCGCTCGCTGCCGGCACGATCACACCGGCTAGTTCGGCGTACAGATGCGCCGCCGCCTCCGCGTTGAAGCGCAGCACGTGCGGCAGCACGAGTGCGTTGGAAAGACCATGCGGCACATGATAGATACCGCCGATCGGATAGGCCAACGCATGCACCGCCGCCACCGGCGAGTTGGCAAAGGCCTGACCGGCAAACGTCGCGCCGAGCAGCATCGCCTCGCGCGCCGCGCGGTCCTGGCCATTCTCGCAGGCAGGCAGCAGATTGCTCGACAGCAATTGGAGCGCTTTCACGGCAAGCATGTCGGAGATCGGGTTCTTCAGACGCACCGAGGTGTACGCCTCGATGGCATGCACCATCGCATCGATGCCGGTCGCCGCGGTCGCAGCGGCAGGCAATCCGAGCGTGAGTTCTGCGTCTAGGATCGCCAAATCGGCGATCAGCTGCGGCGCCACGACGCCCATCTTTTTCGCTTCGCCAACGGTGACGATCGAAACCGCGGTCACTTCGGAGCCCGTGCCTGCCGTCGTGGGCATCTGCACGAGCGGCAAGCGCGCCACTTCGACCTTGTTGACGCCGTACATTTCGCCGAGCGTTTGCTGGTCTTGCGGCACCAGCACGGCCAGCAGCTTCGCCACGTCCATCGAGGAGCCGCCGCCCAGGCCCAGCACAATCTCGGCCTTTGCGTCACGCGCCCACGAAGTGGCTTCCAGCACGATATGTTCGGGCGGATCGGCGATCACATCGTCGATCACGGTGACCTGCCAGCCGTGGGCGGCGAGATCGGCCAGCGCGGGATTCAACAGACCGCTGCGATGCAGAAAGCTATCCGTGACGACACACAGGCGCGTCAGTGCCGGAAACTGCTCACGCAGCAAACTGCCGAGGCGACGTGTGGCGCCATATTCGACGACGAGCGTCGGCACGGTCTGAAAGCGGAATGTGTTCATGGTGATGTCTCCTCCGGTACCATATAGCCTGAGATTTCGAGGCGAATTTCAACATGATACGCAAGACACTCAACGCGTCCCAGCTACAGCAGGAAGTGAACCGGCGACTGCATCGTCTTCAGGAAGTCGTCGAAGACGGCGTCAAGATTCGCGTTCCCCGTCCGCAGCTGCAAGAGCCCGACAAAACCGGCTGCAATTGGGATATGAAGCACTTCGGCAACGCCGCAGGATTCGAGCGGGACATTGCAGCAGTGCTCCAGGCGGTACGCGCTGAGTACAATCTGCGCGCGGAAGCAAAGGAAGCGGAAAACCCCTTCGGCGACTTTCCGGGCGACTGAGTTGCGCTGAGTTGCAAATTGCAAACAATCGCAAAGAATTGCTGAGCGTCGCCGACGGTCAGGGCTCGCGCGAGAATTTATCGAGGCTGATGCCCAGTTCCGCAGCCATATGCTCGACGAGCGTCTGAAGGCGCACCAGCTCCTCGCCCTGACGCTTCACTTCCGCTCGCAGTGTCTCGACCTCGGCGAATGCCGCCGGGTCTTCCGCAACGCCGCCACGCGCGGCCTCTTCGCTCACGCTGACTTCTCCGCACAACAGATGCGCCCAGCGATGCTCTCGTCCACCCGGCGCACGCGGCAGCTTCACCACGCGCGCCGGTTCGTGCGCCGCAAGTTCATCCAGAAACACTTCAACCGACGAGATATCAGCGAAGTCATGCAGGCGCGAACTGTTCAGACGCAATTCCGCGGCCGTTTGCGGACCGCGCAGGATCAACACCGTGAGCAGTGCGGCGGACTGGCTCGGAATGCCCAGCACGCGATTCATGTTGTGCTCGAAACGCGGCACGCGGCTGCTGCTGCCTTCCAGCACGAGACTGAGGCGTTTCATACTATCGATGGCGGTGAGCACCTCGGCCTCGCTGACGTTCATCACCGGAGCGCGCGCGGTTTTCTGGTTGCAACCGGCGGTGAGCGCGTTGAGCGAAAGCGGATAGGTGTCCGGCACCGTGTGCTGTTTCTCGACGAGCACACCCAGCACGCGCGCTTCGATGGGCGTCAGGGAACGCATGGCGGGGCGCGGGATAGCGTCAGGGGTGGTATTCATAGATGACTTCGCTTCGGGCAGCGCCAGACGGGCCACCCTGATCGTGAGCCTGACGGGAATGTCGGGCGAAGATCACTATGATATCCGGCATGGGGGCGTCTGCGCGACGGGTTCGCGTCATGTATTGCGCCCCGCGTTGCACGCCAGGTTGTCGAATGAGGTGCGCCCCCCAGACGACTAGGCCCGCCGGGCGAGGCTGCCCGGCGGTCTTCAGCCACTACTTACGCTGCGCCACCAACACTTCAAACGTCCCCGGAATCACCGCAGGACGAGGATGGGGATTGTCTGCCGTCGCCACCTCCGCAGGGCCGAATTTAGACGACACCAGATACACGCGATGAGCCTTGGCGTCGAGCGCCATCGTCTTTGCGCCTTCCAGCGTCTGAACGTTTTGCACCACCGTATAGTGATCGGCATCGTCCTCGTGAACGATCGTCAGCGTGCCGTCCGCGCCATTCGAGCTGAACGCCAGCTTCAAGGCGGGATCGAATGCGGCGGTGTCGGGGTGACCACCGATCGGCACCTCCGTCACGTGACGGCCTGTGGTCGAGTCGATCACCATCATGCGCTGGTTGGCGCAAACGGTGAACAGGCGCTCCTGCGTGGTGTCGATGGTGAGCCCGGTCGGTTCCTCGCACGGCGCGATCGACCAGTGCGTAAGCACTGCGCCAGCGTTGCCGTCCATCTCGACGATCTCGCCTTTGTCCTCGACGTTGACGAAGACGTGCCCGTGGTTATCCGCGGCGAGCGCCTCCGGTTTGCCGCCCACCGGCATGG
This sequence comes from Paraburkholderia sp. GAS82, assembly GCF_050436285.1. Taxonomy (NCBI): domain Bacteria; kingdom Pseudomonadati; phylum Pseudomonadota; class Betaproteobacteria; order Burkholderiales; family Burkholderiaceae; genus Paraburkholderia; species Paraburkholderia sp. GAS82. The sequence continues at coordinate 557,587 of NZ_JBNDLX010000002.1, read as the reverse complement.
TCGCGACCACCTTGCGGCTTGCCACATCGATTGCGCTCACGCTGTTGTCATGCCCGTTGCTGACGAACACCCGCTGCAGCGCCGGCACGTACAGGATGCCGTCGGGGTCGGGGCCTGCCGCCTTGATCGTGTCGATCACCTTCAGCGTATCCAGGTTGATGACAGTGATGGTGTTCGCCCGGCCGTTGGTAATGAAGCCGAGCTTGCGATCCTGTACGAATGCGAAGCCGTGCACGCCGTCGGTGTTCTCGATCTCTCCAGACAGCTTGCCGGTGCGCGTATCGACTACCTGTACATGGGTGTCGCGACTGACGAACAGATGGTGGCGCACCGGATCGTATGCCACGTAATCCCAGTGATCCGCGCCGCTTAGAGCGTAGTGTTGAGTTATTTCGAACTGCGTATGAGCGCTTTCCGCGGCGACACAGGCTCCCGCCACTACCAGCATTGACGCTAGCGCGCCGGCAAGAAGGCTCTTCAGAACGTTTCCTTGTTTCACTTTCAGTCGACTCCAGTGGATTTTGTTTATGGCTGTTTCAGATAGGGCCAACCGGACGAACGATTACTAATCGTGGTCGTTGAGGTTGAAGGTGACCCATAACTGCTCGGACAGCGTTTTGCCCACAAATGCAGGCTCGGGTTTGGGATACGTCGCATCCCGCACAGCAGCCAGCGCGGCACGATCCAGCAGCCCGATGCCGCTCGATACCACCACGCTTACATCGGACACCACGCCGTCGCGATACTGAAATGCGACCCGTGTGCGGCCGGACATGCCCGCCATGCGCGCCGACTCCGGATAACGCAGCGCCGCCTGAATCGCCGCGCGCAGCGCACCCTCAAAGCTTGCGTTCGGCGCCGTCGCAGCGGGTGCGGCAGCCGGCGGTGGCGGAGGCGGACGCGGCGCGGGCGGAGCTTCGGTCGGTGTCGCGGACGGCAGCATCGGCGCCGGGGCAGGCGTCGGTGCTGGAACGGGCGCGGCCTTGGGCGGCGCAACATGCACAACATGCTGGACGTGACGCGGCGGGACAACCGGGTGCGTGACCTGGGGCGTCTCCGGCTTCGGAGGAGTCAGCGGTTTCGCAGCAGGTTGCGGCGTCGGGACGGGAGCAAGCGCGGGCGCCGCCAGCGTCAGCAACGTCGGCGGCCGTTCGGGTGCCGGCTGCGAGCGATGCGTCAGGAGCACAACGCCGCCGCCAAGCAGCAACACTTCCGCAAGCAGTGCGAACGCCGCAGCAGACGCGAGACGCGGCCGTTCCCGCACAACCTCAGGGGCGGAGACAGTCGCCATGTCAGTTCGCCACGGGTTGCGCAGCCAGCGCGATCTGCGAGACGCCTGCCGCACGGCAGGCGTCCATGACCGCGACGAGCTTCTGGATCTGCGCCTGTTTCGAGCCGGCAATCGTCACCACGGTGTGTGCCGCATCCGCTCGCGCCGCCAGCATTGCCGTCAGTTCAGCAGGGCTCAAAGTGCGGCCATCGACAGAGAGGCTGCCGTCGGTGGCGAGCGTGACAGTCACCTTCGGCGGCGGCAAAGACTGTGTCGTGCTGCTCGTCGGCAACTGCGTGCGCAAGCCGGCATTCGGAATCATGTGCAGCGTGATCATGATGAAAAACACCAGCAGAAAAAACATGATGTCGATCATCGGAATGATCTCGATGCGAGCCTTGCGCGCTTCGAAATACTTCATCGTCACGCTCCCTGCGACGCGAGTTTTCCGACCACGGCGCGCGGTGCTTCGCGCACGGCCTTCGAGGCTTCTTGCGACGTTCCAGCCAGGCGATTGACGAGCGCAGCCTTCACGGTCTCGAGCTGATGCACAACGCCCCGCACGCGATTGTGCAAGCCGTTAAAAAACACCAGACCGATCATCGCCACAAACAGCCCGGAGGCTGTCGCGATCAGCGCTTCGGCGACGCCGCCCGTCACCTGGGTCGGTGCGTTGCCGGGATTGGAGAGCACCTGAAACGCGTTGAACATGCCGACGATCGTGCCGAACAACCCAAGCAGCGGCGCCAAAGTGACCACCGTGTCGAGCACCCAGAGAAAGCGGTCGATACGCGGTGCTTCGCGCATGATCGCTTCCTCGAGGCATGCGTCGAGGTCTTCACGCGAGGCGTGCCCGGCAAGACGGGCCGCGGTGGCGAATAGCGTGGCCGTCGGCAACGAGTGGAACTGCTCGGCGCAGGCGCCCAGCGTCGTCGCATTGAACTGGTCGAGCCGGTCGATCTGTTCGAGCGCAGCGCGGCTATTGCCGGCAGCGCGCTGTAAAAACCAGCTGCGCTCGATAATGATCGTCAGGGCAACGAACAGCATGGCAGCGATGACGTAGAGGACACCGCCCGAATTGTTCGCGAGGTGCAGCAGAGTGTCGACGGTCATGGAAAACTCCTGTTAGAAATCGGTGGACAGCGTGCCGATAAATGCACGGCCCGGGATGGTCCAGTACAGCGGGGTATTGTCGGCAGCGGTAAAGCCTGCCAGCGCATCGATGCTGGTGCGGTTGAACAGGTTGTCGATCTGGAAGCCGATACGCGTGTCATGCATCCACGGCGCGAGGTTCTTGATCGTGTAGGCGGCCGAGAAGTTGGTCACGGTGAAACCGCCAATCGGCTGGGTGTCGCCCGTATCGCCGAACTGGTGACCGACAAACTTCGTGATCAGCGAGCCGGCCAGCGGACCATGCTCATACAGCACGCCAGCCGCGGCGGTCTGTTGCGGCGCATTCGGCATCCAGTCGCCGGTGCTCTTCTGCTTGGCCGAGTTGAACGTCAGATTGGCGTACAGGCTGAAGCCGTAGCCGAGCGAGAACGTCGCTTCCGATTCGAAGCCTTTGTAGACCGCGCCACCGGCATTGGTGAAGATCGTGTTGTCGCCCACCGTGCGGCTCGTCACGGCATTGCGGAAGTTGATGTAGTACAGGTCCGCCGAAACGGTCAAACGGTTCGTCTTGAAGGTCGTGCCGATCTGATAGTTATCCGTCTGCTCCGGATCGGGCTGGCCAGAAACCGTCGGGCTCTGCACATAGAACACATTCAGGTTCGGCGCCAGAAAGCCCTGCGCGTACTGGATATACGCGCTCCAGTCCGAGGTAATCTGATCATGTACCGTGAGCGAGGGCAACACCTTCGACCAGGTATGACCGAAGTCCACCGGAGTGCCTGAGCCCTGATTCATCGGCGAATCGATTTGCCGGTTGAACGACACGTATTTCACGCCCGGCGTCACCGTCAAACCATACGGCAGTTGCAATGCGTACTGCAGATACGGCTCGAACGTCAGCAGCGTATCGGTCATCGTGAAGTTCTGTGACAGGAACGCGAAGTTCAGCGAGTCGTCCACATTGAAGTTGTCGCGGAAGTTGGACTGATGTGTGACCCAGGCGCCCAGCTGCAGCGTGCCTGGGCCGATCTTCCGCTCGGCGGTGAGGACGTCGCCCCACGCGCGGTAATTGTTGTTCATCTCCTGACCCGGCACGTCGTTCGGCCCGAGGCTCGTACCATTGGGGGTTTCGCCGTTCGGATCGAGCCCGTTAAAGCCGTTATGGTAGTAGCCGTATGTGTACACCTTGTTATCGATCACCCATTGGGCGACTTTCGTTTTAACGTCGATGTATTCGAAGTCGGTATTGATCAGATCGACGTTGTAGCCGTAGTACGCCTGGCTCGCCGGATTGTTGTTCACGCCGAAGTTCGGGCCAAAATCCTGGATCTGCTGGGCGGTCGCGCCAAGCGGCACGTTTTGGTGGATCTTGTTGTAGGTGGCGAAAAAGGTGACCAGCGTGTCGTCGCCAAGCGGCTTTTCGAGCTTGAAGTAGACATTTTCCCGACGTTGCGCAGAATCAGTCAGGTAGCCGTCGCTATTGGTTTGCGTATAGCCGACCATCGCACGGGCATCGCCCCATTGCTGGATGTCGCCCGTGTTCATCTCGGCACCGGCGGTCCACGTGTTCCAGCTACCGTATGAGCCCAGCACCGAAAACGACGGCGTGAGCGACGGATCTTTCGAGTCCAGCCCAATCGTGCCGCCGAAGGTTGCGAAACCGATCTGCGAGGCGTCGCCCGGACCACGGTCGATATTGATCGAGCCCAGCACCTGATTCGAGAAGAACGACGTCGAGTGGTGCGTGAAGTCGTTGGAATCGCCAAACGGGATGCCGTCGAATGTCACGTTGTACTGACCGTCCTGAAAGCCGCGAATCGAGAGACTCTGCGATTCCATCAACCCCGCGCCGTTCGGATCGATGTTCGACACGCTCGGCGCGATCTGAATGATGTCGCTGTAGTTCGACGTAGGTGCCGTGCTGTTCTGGATATAGTGCTGGCTGATGATCGACTTCGGTTCGGTAGTCGTGAGCGAACCCTGCGAGGGCGCCTGGGCCGGCGCCGACTCCACATTCGTCGTAGCAGGCGTGCTGTTAGCGGACGACGACACGGCCGTGCTTTGTACCGAACCGAGATCGCCGGTTGCCTGCGCATGCGAGATCTGTGTTCCGGCGGCGCAGAGCGTCGCGAGAACGAATTGCGTCAGAGGCTTCTGATTGAGCTTTGAACGTACCCGTTGCATGATTCATGCATCCTTGTTTTTGAATAGAGCGGTGGGAGCGATGGAGCAGACAAGGCGGGATGCTATCGATAGCGCATTAATACCGAGTGATGGGTAACTTACGAAGTTAAAGTTCTTATTACGGATACCCAACAAGCTGTGCTGCAAACAAAACGGCGCAGACGTGCGCTTAGATTTGTAAGTTTCCGTACACTACGCATTCATTTGTCCACGTTAGGATGGGCACTTTCGTCCAGGCGCCGGTCCTCCTTCATGCCACACGATCAATCGGAAAAACGCTCTCTTGGAAAGTGATGCATCGGCCTCTTACCCGGCGGGGCGCAGACCTCGGATTCTGATCGTCGAAGATGACGAGCGTGTGCGCCTCGAAGTCGCAGCAGCACTCGAAGACTATGGCTTCGCGGCCGATAGCGTGGCGAGCGGGCACACCGGCCTGCTGCGCGCGCTAGATGGCGACTTCGACGCGGTCGTGCTCGACCGCATGCTGCCCGATATCGACGGTCTGTCGATCCTCTCCACCCTGCGCAATGTCGGCAAGGAAACGCCCGTGCTGATCCTCAGTGCACTGTCCGCGGTGGATGAGCGTGTGAGAGGTCTACGCGCCGGCGGCGACGACTATCTGACCAAACCATTCGACAGTCTCGAACTCACCGCACGCCTGAATGCGCTGCTGCGCCGCCGTTCGTCATCCAAGGAGCCGTCTGCATTGAGCGTCGGCGATCTCGTGCTCGATATGGGCACGCATCAGGTAGAACGTGCCGGTGAGGTGATCGAGCTCAAGCCGCGCGAGTACCAGTTGCTCGAATTCATGATGCGGCACGCCGGACAACCGGTCACGCGGGCGATGCTGTTCGAGTCCGTGTGGAACTACCATTTCAACGCCCAGACCAACGTGATCGACATGCATATCGGTCAACTACGCCGCAAGATCAGTCTGAACGGGCGGCTCTCGGTGATGATTCATACGGTGCGCAATGTCGGCTATATCCTCCACGCCGGCGAGTAAGCGGCGAACACGCATGCATCTGAGCAGCGTCGGCTGGCTGCTGGCGGTGTTCATCACCTCGGCGATCGTGCTGTTCGCGATGCTTTACTGGGCGACCCACAGTTACCTCGTGCACGAGGTCGATGAGCGCCTGCTCGGCGAGGTGGCCGAGTTCCATTCCATCGGCCGCGACGAGGCGATCGCGAACATCGATGCGTTGAGCCGGCGCGATGTGGCAAGCAGTCGTCCCTATGGCGTCTTCGACACAGACGGCACGTGGCTCGCCGGTAACATCCACGTCCTGCCGCCAGCGCACGACGGTAAGCCGTTCAACTACGCGCAGATCGTGCGCGAGGGTGACCGCACCGAAACAGAACACTTTCGCGGCATCATCGTGCCCACCGTTAGCGGCGTGCGCGTCGTCGTTGGACACTCGATCGATGAGATCCGCTATTTCGATCACACGCTGCTGAAAATGCTGTGCATCGGTCTGACGCTCACGATCATCCTTGCTGTGGGATGCGGCGCGGCGCTCAATGCAATGTCCAATCGCCGCATCCGCGCTATCAGCCTGACTGGACGCGAGATCATGGCGGGGCAGCTAAACCGGCGCTTGCCGACCCGCGGCACGCATCACGATCTGGATCGCCTGGCGGAGATCGTCAACACGATGCTGGACGAGATCGAGCGGCTGGTTGCCGAAGTCAGAGGGGTATGTGCCGGGATCGCGCACGACTTGCGAACGCCGATGACCCATCTGCGCGCAGGGCTTGAGCGTGCGCGCCGGCGCTCAAATAGCGTCGACGATTACGAAAGTGCGGTCGATGCGGCCCTCGTGCAATCGGACGTCGTGCTCAATCGCTTTACCGCCCTGTTACGAATCGCGGAGATCGAAGCCGACGGCCGGCGCGCGAGCTTTGGCGATGTGTCGCTCGACACCGTGATCCGCGACGTCGTGGATCTGTACGAGCCGGTAGCGGACGACCGCGGTCTGACGGTGTCGGTGCACGCGCCCGCACCCGTCCAGGTGCGGGGCGATATCGATCTGCTGTTCGGCGCGATCGAAAACCTGCTCGACAACGCACTGAAATTCACCCCTGGCGGCGGCTCAATCTCGGTCGAAACGAGGATGGAGGCAGGCGAACCCATCGTGCACGTGGCCGACTCAGGTCCCGGCATTGAAGCCGGCGAGCGCGAAGCCGTTCTGCGGCCGTTCTATCGCAGTCCTAGCCAGCAAGCCCAGGCGCCGGCCGGTCACGGCCTCGGTTTGAGCCTCGTGGCGGCCATTGCGCGGGTGCATGACGCCGACGTGGAGATCCACGATAACCAGCCGGGATGCAGGATGGTGCTGCGTTTCAGGGGGAATGTGCTGGCGCGGTAATCGAATCACAGGTCACCTTGCTTGCGGTCGGTTGCGAGGCGTAGCATGACGCACTCCCCTACGCCCTCTTTCGAGTCTCATGCCTTCCACGCGACCGTTGCCGCCGCTTATCGCTCTGCGCGCTTTCGAAGCCGCCGCGCGGCACTTGAGTTTCAGCCTGGCGGCGCAGGAACTGTTCGTCACGCAAAGCGCGGTTAGCCATCACATCCAGAAGCTCGAGAGCGAACTGGGAGTAACACTCTTCGAACGGCGCACGCGCGCAGTTGCACTGACCACAGCAGGGCAGGCCTACTTTGCAAAAGTGCATGCCGCCTTTGAACTCTTGCGCACCGGCACCGCGGAAACGCGTGCAACCACTACCGCGCGGATCAAGCTAACGGTCGGCTTGCTGGCTTCGTTTGCCACACGCTGGCTCGCGCCCCGCTTGCCGGCGTTTTCGGCAGCGCATCCCGGCATCGAACTGCAATTGCGGCCCGATATCGCGCTCGCCGACGTCCCCGGCGGCGAAGTCGACCTGGCCATCCGCTACGGCCGCGGCGGCTGGGCCGACGTACGCGCACGCAAACTCATGCCGGAACGGCTCTCGGTGGTGTGGTCTCCCACCCTGCTCGGCGGCACGCGCCGTCCCCGCAAGCCGCAAGACCTGGTGCGCTATCCGCTGCTCGCGTCACACGCCAAACTGCCCTTCGAATGGCAAGCATGGGGGACCCGCTTCGGCGTGGATCTGCGCGGTGCACAGACAGTGCATCTGCACGACTACAACATCGTCGTGGAAGCGGCCCTCGCAGGACAAGGTGTCGCCATGGGCCGGCATCGCCTGATTGCTCCGCAACTGGCGAGCGGCGCACTGGTGCAGGCAGTGCCTGATGCGGTACTCGACGATCCGCGCATCGGCTGGTGGCTCGTCACGCCGCGCGCAGCGAAGGGCGAGATTGAGGCTGCAACGGCCTTCCGCGACTGGCTGATGCAGACCGCGGCGCAAGACCCGATAAACTGAACGCATTAGTTTCGCTCATGCGTGGCCGGCAAGAATTCATTCGTCAGCCGACGATAGCCGCCATAGGATGGAACGTCCATCCACCCATTCATAGGACGCACACGACATGACCCTCTCGATCTCTGCCCGTGTAGCCGAACTCGGTATCACGCTCGAATCCGCCGCCGCGCCTGCGGCCAACTACGTCCCGTTCGTGCAGGACGGCTCGCTGCTGTTCATTTCCGGTCAGATCTCGCGTAAGGACGGCAAGCCTGCTTACGTCGGCCGCCTGGGTGACAACAATATCTCGGACGACGAGGGCGTGCAGGCAGCACGGCTCGCCGCGCTTGGCATACTGTCGCAGCTTGCGGCGGCCACGGGCGACCGGCTCGATCGCGTGGCTCGCATCGTACGCCTCGGTGTCTTCGTCGCCAGCACGCCGGAGTTCAACCGTCAGAGCGCCATCGCCAACGGCGCCTCGGATCTGATGGTAGAAGTGTTCGGCGACGCCGGCCGCCACGCGCGTGCCGCCGTGGGTGTTGCATCGCTGCCGTCCGGCGTGGCCGTGGAAGTCGAAGCAGTCGTCTCGTTGAAGCAACCCTGAACCCATCCTGCATCACTGGAACCTTCAAGTCATGTCAGCCCCCCTCACCGACGCAACCGTAGACGGATTGCGCGCCCAAACGCCGGGCACGCAGCACACCACGCACTTCAACCACGCTGGCGCATCGCTGCCGTCCGCAGCGACGTTGGAAGCAGTCCACGCCCATCTGTGGCGCGAAGCGACCATGGGACCCATGGAAGCCGGTGTCGCAGCGCGCGCGCAAATAGAGCGTGCCCGTACCCTCGCTGCGCAGTTGTTCAACGCGCAACCGGCGGAGATCGCCGTGACGACGGGCAACTCGCAGGCCTGGGGCAGCGCATTCGCCGCGTTGGGCACATGGCAGCCCGGCGATCGCATTCTGGTTGGGCGTCACGAGTGGGGCGGCAACCTGGCCAGCATGCGCCTGTCGGCAGCGCGTGCGGGTGCATCGATCGAGGTGATCCCTTCCGATGAAAGCGGCGAGGTCGATCCCGAGGCACTCGAGGCGATGCTCGACAAACGGGTGCGCCTGATCGCGCTGACGTGGATGCCGGCCAACGGCGGCCTCATCAACCCGGCCGCCGCCATCGGACAAATCGCGCGACGTCATGGCATCGCCTACTTCATCGACGCCGCGCAAGCGGTCGGACAAATACCTGTGGATGTGGAGCAACTCGGTTGCGACGTGCTGACCGGCGCGGGCCGCAAGGCGTTGCGCGGTCCGCGTGGCACAGGGTTGCTGTACGTACGGCAAGACTTTCTGCCTCGGCTCACACCGGCCTACGTCGACACCCAAACGGCGCCCCTCGATGACGACGGCGAACCTGTCGTGCGCAGCGACGCAGCGCGGTTCGAATCTGTCGAAGTCGCGTCTGCGCTGCGCTGCGGTTTGGCCAATGCGCTGCAGGAGGCGCTGGATATCGGCGTTGAAAACATCCGCGTACGCATCGACGCCGTCGCGCAGACGCTGCGCGCCGAACTCGCGCAGATCGACGGCGTGACGGTCCTCGATCAGGGACGCGAACGTTCGGGGCTGGTGGCCTTCGGCGTGGCCGGTATCGATGCCAAAGAGGTGCAACGTGCGTTGGCGGCGCAAGGTGTGGCCATCGGCAGCAACGGCGTGGGCTACACACCGTTCGATATGAACGCGCGAGGTCTCACCCAGATAGCGCGCGCTTCCGTCAGTTACCTGACCACCGAGGCGGAGATAGGCAAGCTGGTGGGGAGCTTGCGCACGCTCGTCCGTTAAGGCACGCTTCACGCGACACAACGCGGCGACGCTATCACGCACGCCAATACAAGGAGACGTCAATGGAGCGACCCGAGTTCATCCGCCACTGGAGCGAACTGGAAAACCCGGACGATGCCCACTACAAGGGCAGTACCGAGCTACTTGCCATCGGTGCGCCGCTTGCCAGGAAGCTTGGACTTCAGCGCATCGGCATTCACCATGTGCGCGTGCCGCCTGGACGTCGAACCTCGTATCCGCATGCGGAAAGTGCCGAAGAGGAATTCGCCTTCGTCATAGAGGGCACGCCGGATGTGTGGCTCGATGGTCATCTGCATCCGCTCAAGCCCGGTGACTCGGTGGCGTTTCCGGCGGGTACCGGGATTTGCCATACCTTCATCAACAACACGGATCAGGACGTGCGGCTGCTGGTGGTCGGAGAAACCGACAAGAAGGAAAACCGGATTCGTTATCCGATGCATGAGGCTCACGAAGCCACTCGCCCAGACCGTTGGGTCGATTGGCCGACGCGTCCCATGGGTCCGCATGACGGCAAGCCGTCCGGCAGCAAGTCCTGAGCGACACGCCGCCTGCGGCCACGCTAACCGTCAAAAACGGGTTCGGTCGGCCATCCAGTTGGCCGCGGCGGCGGACAGCAGCGCGACCGCCGCGGCATTGAGCGGCGCGAGATCCTCGGACATCTGCGTCACCCTTGCCGCCGCAGCCGGACTCTCCATGGCTTCCGCACACGCGAGCAGTTGACCCAACAGGCCGGCCCGCGTCTGGATGGCTTCGCGCACCGTTTGCGCCAACTGCAGTTCAGAAAACAGATCGACGGGGTTGCGCTGCAGCACGGCAGGCAACAGCGAGGTCATGCCCGTCATGAATGCGTTGTCGACGAACTCCTCGTCGTGCGGCCTAAGCCTGCGCGCGGCCAGTTCCATGAAGCGCCCCCGCGTGCCGACCAGTTGCACCAGTGCATTGGATGCGACAGACCGGCTATTGCCGTCCGTGTACAGGGCGAGCAGGGCCCAGCGGCGCAGCCAGTCGGTGCCGACCAGTTGGACCGCATCGCGGATCCGCAGGCGCCGTCGCGTCAACGCGTGATGCGCCGAGCTGGCGAAGCGCAGCAGCTGCATCGTCAGTGCGGGATTGCGTTTGACCTCGTCTTCCAGGGTCGGCAGCGGCGGCTCGGCGCCCAGCATCACCAGCAGTTTGACCAGCGCCTGGCGCAGCGGCGGAATCCTGCGCACCGCGAGCAGATGGGGATGGGCGAAGTAGTAGCCCTGAAACAGGTCGCAGCCGGCCTCGTAGGTCCACCGGTAGTCGTCCGGTGTCTCGACCTTTTCCGCTACGACGCGCTTGCCGGCGCGGTGCATTGCAGCAACGAACGGCGCCAGTCGCGACGCAGTCCAGTCCGGCACATCGATCTTGACGACTTCAGCGCAGTCGAACACCTCCGCGTGGCCCAAGGCGGCCTCGCGAACATCCTCCATGGCGAAGCGGTAGCCGGATCGCGTCAGCGCCTTGATGCGTTGAACCAGTTGATCGTCGTACTGCGCGGTTGCCTGAATTTCAACGACGAAGTGAGCGGATGGCAGCAGGCTGAACATCTCGTTCATCAGCCAGTCGCGCCCCGCGTTGATGTAGCCGGCGCGGCCGGCCAATACGCTTTCCATGCCAAGTTCGCCGAGCGTCTCAATGACGATGTCGGCGGTGGCGCGCGTCTCGTCGAGCGGCGTGCCGTCGGCGGGTTCGGCGTTATCGGAGAAAGCGAACGGCCGAAACAGCAATTCGTAAGCGACGAGTTGTCCCTCGCGGTTGAGGATCGGCTGCCGTCCGAGATACGAGGTCATCGCGATCAGGGACAACGCGGCAGCATCGTGCGACATGTCATTCATGCGGGTTACCGGTTAGCGAACCTGCGCCACGCTGTCCGATCGCTGGCAAGCGGCGGCGTAGAGGCCCTAACGGTGATAACGGCTGCAAACAGGGAAAAGTTGAAGGCGGATAAGCCGGCGTAAGGCGTTTGGACATCCCGCGCGTCGCGACGACGGCGTTATTGACCCCGCCACCGGGCCGCCGCAGTAAGGTAAAGGGGCAATCGGAAGCCGGCTTAAACGAACTGTGCCGCTTTCTGACTGGCGAGCAGGATGGCCGTGTGGGCGGGCGTCACGTCCACATGGCCTCCGGACTGCGTCAGGGTGGACAGGATCGTGTGGTCGTCGAAACGGCACTGACAGAGCACGTGGTCGGAGGCGGCAAGCTTGACCGTTTGCGCCAGCGTCAGGGTCGCCAGAAGCTCCGCGCTCTGCGCGGACAGCCCCAGCCGAAACATGCCGACCAGCCTGTCCTCACGAAGCATGCGTTGCGCCAGCATGATGTACGACAGATTGACTTCCCTGATGAAACCCTGCGCTTCGCCGTCGCTCATGATCTTTCGCCCTCCGGTAAACATCCACTTCATTTCTAGCCGGCAATCGTCTGGCGCGCTAAAGCCTTGTGCAGTGGGGCAGACGCACGGCCGAACTCGCTGTGATTTACCAGCAGAAACACAAAGTTACATTTTGATACGTTTGAGTGGAGTGTAGGGATGCCCTTCCACGAAGACAATGTTCGCGAAATTTTCCGAAAGGTAGATCGTCAGTCGACCATTACGCGGCCTTACGAGCCGCTAAAGAAGGCCTGCCTCGTGACGAGCAAGCGCCCAAAATGCAAACGACCCGGCCACATGGGACCGGGTCGTCACGTCGATGCAACCCGCCGTCGTCTGGCGGGGCAAAGCCTGCTTACTGCTTCACGCCTTCCGCCTGAATGTGCAGGACGGTCGCCATCTTGAAGCCGTAGGTCTTGCCGAAGTCGATACCGAAGTCCGAACGGTCGAAAGTCGCCGTCGATTCCGTGCCGCACACTTCGCGCTTGAGCATCGGGTGCTGGAAGCACTTGAACGATTCGATCTTCAGGTTCAGCGGCTTCGTCACGCCGTGCAGGGTCAGCTCGCCGATCACTTCAACCGGCACATCGCCCTTGAACTTCATCGACGTACCCTTGTAGACCGCGGTCGGGAATTGGGTCGCGTCGAAGAACTTCGAGCTCTTCAGTTCCGTGTTCAGCGTGTCGTTACCGATGTCCACCGAAGTCATGTCGATGGTCGCCTCCAGCGTGCCCGTCTTCGCTTCACGATCGATCGTCACCGTGCCGGTGGATTTCGTGAACTTGCCGCGCCAGATCGAGACGCCGCCAAAGTGGTCGGCTTCGAAGCTCGGCGAAGTGTGCGTCGGGTCGAGCGTATAGGTGGTGTCGGCAGCCATCGCGCTAAACGATGCACCCACTGCCAAGGCGGCGACTGCTACGGCTAAAAGTTGCTTTTTCAAAGTGATTCTCCTGGGAGGTTTGCGGTTCATTTCTTGGCTGCAATGATGTGAAACTTGATCACGACCTCGTCGGCAACAACCGAGGTGTCTTTCCATTCACCCGTGCCGATTTCGAACTGGCTGCGTTTGATCGGCAATGCGCCGTCGAAGCTTTGGGTCGACCCTTGCTGGGTAACCTTGACCGGCACCGTGACGTTTGCGGACTTGCCCTTGATGGTCAGCGTGCCGCTAACGTTGAACTGGTTGCTGCCGGCCGGCGCAATCGCACTCGAGACGAAGGTGGCGTTCGGATAGTGCGCAGTGTCGAACCATTCCTTGCCGCGCACCTGCTGGTTGTAGCTATCGTCGCCGAGGTCGTAGCTGGCGGTGTCGATGGACAGCCTGGCGCTGCCCGCCGCCGGCTTGGCCGGATCGAAATCGAGCTGTGCCGTGAACTTCTTGAACGTCCCTTCGACAGGCACGTTCATCTGTTTCGAGGTCGCGGTTACCGTGCTCTTCGACGTATCGACCTGCGCATGCGCCACGCCGAGGAACAGCGAAGTCGCTGCGGTCGCTGCGACTAACCAGCGAAGGAAAGGAGTTTTCATGTCTGCCTTCAATCTGCCTTAACCCTAAGGCTACTTGAGAAAGGGGATCATACGCGCCAGCAGGCCGTCACGATCGATGAAGTGATGCTTCAGCGCAGCCAGCGTATGAGCGGCCACGATCACGAGCAACGTGTAGTTCAACCAGATGTGGATGGTCTTCAGCACGATCTTGAGCGCGGTGTCCGGCCCGATCAGCGTCGGCAGCGGCACGATACCCAGATAAACCACCTGAATTCCGGCGGCAGAGCTGTAGAGATAACCCGACGCCGGAATCACGAACATCAGCACGTACAGAATCACGTGCGCCACCTCCGCCGCCAGCTTCTGCAACGGCGGCATGCCCCGCGGCAGTTCCGGGGCGCGGTGTGTCAGGCGCCACGCCAGCCGGATTACGGCAAGCATGAACACCGTCACGCCGATCCACTTATGCCACGAAAAGTACTTGAGCTTGGTGGGCGTGAAGCCGGGAATGTCGGTCATGATCCAGCCCAGATAGAAGCCGGCCACGATCAGCAAGGCGATCAGCCAGTGAAGGCTCATCGCAGTTGCGCTGTACCGCTGCTTGAATGGAGGAACTGTCGTCATCGTCATCCCGTCTGGCGTCTTGAGGGCAGTTCGTCCACACAGGAAACGAACAGGTCATTGGGATGCGATTCTAGGAGTGCGAAATCATGCTGAATAGCGGCTTGAAAGTGAACAGATTGTTGTGCTGGCGACGTTAATCGACGACTTCCACGGCTCGAACCTGCACTTTATACAACGTTTTTATCTCCAAACCCGTAGCATCCGGTTCTCAATTATTAGACCCGACCGGCAATCGATTATTGAGTTTTCGTATGCGAATTTCTCTCCGCGGCGCCAAGCCCGCATTGCCGCTTCGGGCGATTGACCCTCGCAGTCCCGCGACAACACGGAGCTTAAAAGCATGAAGAAGTCTTTACTGGCACTTGCGCTGACAGGCGCATTTGCATTGACCGCCCACGCGCAAAGCAGCGTCACCCTGTACGGCGTCATCGATACGGGCCTTGTGTTCACGAACAACCAGGGCGGCCACAACAACTGGCAAGAAACCAGCGCCTCGACGGAAAACACCGTGTATGGCCTTAAAGGCTCCGAAGATCTCGGCGGCGGACTGCATGCGATCTTCAAACTGGAAAACGGTTTTAACCTCAATAGCGGCAGCCTGTTTAACGCGGGCGATGCATTTGGCGAGCAGGCGTATGTGGGCGTGCAAAGCGACCAGTTCGGCACCGTTTTGTTCGGCCGCCAGTTCGACACCGTCAACGACGTGCTAGGGCCGATCTCGTCTGCCGGCGGCACCTACGGCGGCAACCTCGCTGCGCATCCGTTCAACAACGACAACCTCGCTGCGGATTCGATGAGCATCAACAACGCGGTGAAGTTCACGAGTAACACCTACGCCGGCGTCACCGTCGAAGGCATGTACGGGTTTAGCAACAAGGCCGGCGAGTTCTCGAACAACCGCGTGTATGGCTTCGGCGCGACGTATGCGCACGGCCCGTTCAACCTCGCTGCGGGTTACCTGGAACTGAACAACGCAGGCGGCGGCGTCAGCGGCACGAATCAGAACGGCGCGGTGGCGCTCGATGACGGCAGCGCCGATTTCGTGGCGCAACGCCAGCGCATCTGGGGCACAGGCGGCAACTATACGTTCGGCTCGGCCACCGTTGGCCTCCTTTGGACCCATTCTCAGATCGACAACATGTCGAGCGTGTTTGCCGGCGGCGATGGTTTCGTCGCCTTGGGTGGCGGCCTGCGACTCGACAACTATGAAGTGAACGCGCATTACGCGCTGACCCCGAGTTTGAGCATCGCCGGCGCGTACACGTTCACGGACGGCTCGTTCAGCAACGGCGGCACGAGCGCATCGCCGGAATGGAATCAGTTCACGCTGCAAACCGACTACTCGTTGAGCAAGCGCACCGACGTCTACCTCGAAGGTGTTTATCAGCACGTCCACGGTGCACCGGCTGGCTCGGTACTCAGCGACGCATCGATCAACACGCTATCGCCCTCGTCGAGCGGTACGCAAGTGGCCGTGACGGTCGGCTTGCGTCACCAGTTCTAAATAGAAGGTATTTGAAAGACGGAGGCCGCGCGGCAAGCGCGGCCTCGCTCATCGCCCACCGCTTACCTCACCTCCGACACAAACCTTCGTATTCATCCAGCCCGTTCAGTGCATTCGCAGGGGACGTGCGAGATTGCTCGGCATGCCTCATAATCACGCGCGCCCAGAATATTCCGGGCTACGTAACGAGGCCCAAAGCAAAAGACCCCACCGGTTTACCGCAGCGTCCCGCCTCAGATTTCCCTTCTCTGAACTGGCTTTATGTTTTCGTCACCCCAACTTGGCGCTGGCCTGATGGCGCTTGCCGCCTTTCTGACGCCCGTCGTGTCGTTCGCGCAGCAAGCCACGACTAACGCCGCGCCGACGCCAGACTGGACCGTGACGCTCGGCGCCGAAGCGCAGTGGGAACCCGCGTATCCCGGCGCAAACTTCATGCGCCTCAGGCCTTATCCAGCGTTCGATATCGAATACAAGAATCGCTTCTTTGCCAAAGAAGACATGCTGGCGGGCGTGTATCTGGTTAACAACGCGAACTGGAGCGCAGGCTTGGCGCTGCAGTACGATTTCACCGAACGCGAGACGAGTGAAGACGCCCACCTGCATGGGCTACGCAATGTGCCCACGACGCCACGAGCCAAGGTTTTCCTCAACTACACGCAATCGGCGTTCACGTGGTCGAACTCTGCGGCCCAGGATATTGGCGGGAACCGTGAAGGGCTGGTGGTCGATACCAATGCCACGGTCACGCTGCCCATCGGCAAACAGCTGTTTCTGACCGCTGGTCCCGGTGTCACGTGGACAAACGGAACGTATCAGCAGACATTTTTCGGCATCACGCAGAGTCAAAGCGCAGCTTCCGGTTTGCCGGTCCACGACGCGCATTCCGGCGCGGCCACCGGCTACATCACCGCCGAGGCCGATTATCTGATCACCAAATCGCTGATTGCCACGGTCGAACTGAAATTCGCGCGCCTATATGGAAACGCCGCGTCGAGTCCGATCACGCGGCGTGTACAGCAAAATACAGACACCTTCGCGCTGACGTACACGTTTTGACGCGTATTCTCCACGGCGCGAATTGCTGAGTACCCCCAAACCTTTCGAATAGATGTCATACATGCGCAACAGGCAGAGAGGGATAGAAAAGAGCCAGATGTCCTGCATTTCCGCGAAAATCTCACGTGAGAGCCCATGTCCTCCGGCATCGAATGCGATACCATTGCCCCCCAATCAATAAGTTAGGCGTGCCATGAAGCACGCAGTGCTGTGAAAATTCAAAACGCCAAAAGGTGGGCCCCACGCGGTTCCCGGGCTTGGCTTGCCGCGTTTCTCGCTTTGGCGGCAGCAAGCGGAGTACGCATGCTACTCAGCCCGTTCGTCGGCCCCGCAATGCCGGGCGCATTATTCTGCGTCGCCGCTGCGCTCATCGAATATTTTTTCGGGCTAGGTCCCGCCTTGACCGTCATGCTCGTCGGACTGGTCATCGCCGACTATCTGTTTGTGCCGCCGTATGCCGACTTTTCGGTTTTCGATCACAGCGACGTGACGCTCGTCGTCTCGTATCCTTCGGTGACGCTTCTCATCATCTGTCTGATCGAGCGCCTGCGCCGGGCACAGTTTCGCGCGGAGATGTTCGCGTCAGTGGCCAAATCGCGGTATGAAATGCTGCTGCGCGCGGATAACAATCGCGCGCTGCGGCTTCGCACGATCGACGAAACGCATCGGCTGTTGCGCCATCTGCCGCACTATCACGACTCCATCATCCTGATCCAGGCGCTCGACCGGAAAGCGTCGTTGCGTCCGGATGCGGATCACGCGGCTGGCACAGTACACGCCCTGCCGCATACTTCGGCGCCAGGCAGCCGCTTTTCGGCCGTGCATCCCGCGGATATCGAACGCCTCCAGAACAGCCTTTCGCCTGGCAGTCATCGCCTGCGAATCAGGAGCGGCGACCACACGTATAAGCCTGTCGACTGCGTCGGGGAGCGTTTTACGACGCATGCCGGCGACTTTCTGGTCCTGCGAATCGAGGCTTAAGCATTGGATCAAGCCAGACACATCCTCCAGGAAGGCGGTGAGCACGCCGTGCTCATGCTGCACGGCCTCTCGAGTTCGCCACTCGAAATGCGCTTTCTCGCACGTCATTTGAACACCGAAGGATTTACCACTTTCGCGCCAGTTCTGGATGGCTACAGCGCGGGCTCAACTGAACGCGACATGCAAGCCTGGGTCGACGCTGCCGTACGTGAGTTCGACTTGCTGGCCGAGCGGTATGCGCGGGTGTCGGTATGCGGCTTGTCGGTAGGCGCGGCGCTCGCGCTGGCCGTGGTCGGCAAACGGCCGACGGCCCACGCAGTCGTTCTGCTATCGGTCACCCTCTCGTACGACGGTTGGGCGATACCGTGGTACCGGTTTTTACTCGGCTGGGCCTACTACACGCCGCTGCGCAGTCGCTGGCGTTATCGCGAAGCCTCGCCGTTCGGTCTGCGCAACGAGGCTTTGCGCGCGAAGATCGCGCGCGCCATGCAGCGCAATGGCATCAGCGAGGTCGGGCCGTCTACGATCTCGCTGCCCGCGTTGCGCGAGGCGAGCCGGCTTGCAAAACGCGTTCGCGCGAGCCTCGCTGGCATCACGACCGACTGCCTGATCATTCATGCTATCGACGATGAAACGGCCAATCCGCGCAACGCGCATGACGTTGCAGCGAAAATTGCCTCGCCGTTTCTGCGCACGATCTATCTCGACGACTCGTATCACATGATCACCTCGGACAACGAGCGTGAAATCGTGGCGTCCGAAACCACTGCGTTCCTGCGCGAGAGCGAAGCCGCCCGCGGCATTGGCAGCGGTGCGGAGTCCCAGGTCGTCTCCAAGGCGCTCGCGCGGCGGCTGCGGCAACTGGCGGCGCTGGGAAGCTGAGAACGCGGTTTCGTGGTGGATTGAAAGGAATCTAAGTCACCGCAGGCTTGTAATTGCGACTCATTCGCATTAGCATGAGGTCCCGCCCAGCTACCATTCCATGCGTCCGATGCCCTCTCTCACCCGCGGCGCCCGCCTGTTGCTTGCTCTTCCCTTTGTCCTTGCGTTGCTCAGTTGCAGCACGCCTTCTACAGACATCCAGTCGCACGCCGACGCCGCCACACCGGCATACCAGGTCGAGATTCGCCGCACTGCGCTCGGCATTCCGCATCTGAAGGCAGATGACTGGGGCAGCCTCGGCTACGGATACGGCTATGTGCAGGCGCAGGACAATCTGTGCACGATGGCCGATGCCTTCGTCACCTATCGGGGCGAGCGCTCGCGCTACTTCGGCGCCAAGGCGCGGCCGTCCAACGATGACACGTTCGGCCAGCCGTCCAATCTCGACGCCGATTTCTTCTTCCGCTTCATCGACGACGGTGCAGCCGTGGCTCGATACCGCAACAGCCAGACGCCGGAAATGCGCGCGCTGATAGACGGCTTCGCGAGCGGCTATAACCGCTATGTGGATGAGCTTGCCAAGGGCGAATTCGTCGGGGCGCATGCGGCCTGCCGCTCGGCGCCGTGGGTCGGCAAGATCAGCACGGCGGATATCTACCGGCGTCTGTATACGGCTAACCTGGCAGCCGGTGCGGGCCGTTTTGTGTCCGCGATTGCTACGGCGCAGCCGCCGGGCGCTACGCCCGGCAGCGCAAAGCCGATGGCATCCGCGACTTCGCCGCATGGCTCGCCGGATTCGCAGAGCCTGGCGTCCACCGCTCCGCTGATGGATTTCGGCGGCCACGCTGGCGTGGGCAGCAACGGCCTCGCGTTTGGTGCTGATGCCACTCACAATGGCAGCGCTATCCTGTTCGGTAACCCGCACTGGTTCTGGAGCGGGCCGGCCCGCTTCTACCAGGCACAACTGACCATCCCTGGTAAGCTCGATGTCAGCGGTGTGTCGTTTCTCGGTTCACCGGTGATCGAGATCGGCTTCAACCGGGACGTTGCGTGGACGCATACGGTGTCCACCGCGTCGCGGTTCGGGTTGTTTCAGTTGAGCCTGGTGCCGGGCTTGACGACGTCGTATCGGTACGACGGACAGGTGGAAGCGATGACGCCGACTCGCGTCACCGTTGAGGTCCGCTCCGACGACGGCACGGTGCATCCAGTCACCCGGACGCTCTACCGTTCGCGGTTTGGGCCAATGCTCAACCTGAGTTCGATGTCGCCGGCACTCGCATGGAACACACAGCAAGCGTTCGCCCTGCGCGACATCGACGCGGACAACTTCCGCGTCTTCGAAAACTTCCTTGACTGGAATCAGGCACGTTCGCTCAATGACTTCATCCGCATCCAGAAACGGAATGCTGCGGTGCCTTGGGTCAATACGCTTGCCATTGGTCGCGGCGATCCGCGCGTCTGGTACGCGGACATCGGCGCCATCCCGAATGCGCCCGACAGTCTCGTGGAGCGCTGCACGCCGCCCATCGGCAAGGCGTTCGCCCAAGCGATTCCGGGCGTGCCCGTGCTTGACGGTACACGCAGTGATTGCGACTGGCAGCTCGACCGAAGTGCTGTGCAGCCTGGCGCGATGCCGGTCGCGCAGATGCCGAGCCTGTTGCGACGTGACTATGTGGGCAATTTCAATGGCAGCTTCTGGCTCAGCAATCCGGCTGAGCCCTTGACCGGCTACGCGCGGGTGATTGGCCCAACCGATGCGGCGCAGTCTATGCGCACCCGCCTCGGCCACACGATTGCCGCGCAACTGCAGGCCGATCCGGCTGGCGTATCGCCGGGCGCGCTGCAACGCGCCGCACTGGACAGCCGCTCGATGTCAGCGATCCTTTTCAAGCAGCCGGTGCTCGACCGTCTTTGCGTGACAGGTAACGCAAACGATCTGCAACAGGCCTGTGCTGTTCTCGCGGCATGGAACGATACTGCCGATGCCGACGCCCGCGGCGCAACGTTGTGGAACGCTTTCTGGGAGCATCTCAGGGATATCCCGGCGGCGCAGTTGTACACCGTGCCGTTCGATCCGAAACAGCCGTTGACCACACCGGCCGGCATCGCGGTGGACCATGCGAAACTCGCGACGGCAATGCAAGCCGCCCTCGCCGATATGCACAATGCCGGCATTGCCATCGATGCACCGCGCAGCGCGGCGCTCTACGTGCAGCGCAACGACGAGCGCATTCCGCTCTTTGGCGGCTGCGACACGGAAGGGTACTTCACGGCGGCTTGCGCGCAGCATCCGTTCGATACCCGTGGCGACTCGATGAACGTCAATCCGAACGGCAACAGCTACCTGCAGGTGGTGCGGTTCGAGCAAGGAGAGGTTGTGGCCGATACGCTGCTCGCGTCATCGGAATCGGACGATCCCGCTTCGCCGCATTACGCCGACGGGACCCGCGAATACGCGAGCAAACACTGGATGCGGGTGCCGTTTAGCGAGGAAGCAATTGCGCACGATCCGGCGCTGGTCACTCAGGTGCTGACGGCGCCGGCGGCGGACGGTGCGGCGGCGCGCTGAGTCTTGCTGCGGGGAGGTTTTGCTGAAAAGTTGCAGTACCGCGGACGGTGCGAGTGAACGTTGGTGTTAGCGCGCAACTTACTCAGCGATTGCCCGGCCATCGCGCCCCATCCAGCCGAACGCATGAACCCGCGTCACCGGTTGAGCGACCGCAGCTGCCGCGCTAATGATGCCCGGCATCGGCAAGTCGATGATCTGCCAGCGACGCGCGTCGGGCGCATCGACGAAGAAAGTAGCCGCATCTTGCTGCAGTACGTGGGCGTCGGCGTTCATCAATTGCGCGCCCATGGCATACGTGAGACTCGCATGACGCACGTGGCTTCGCGTCTCGATTGACCGGGACATTTTCTCGCGACGGGACGACGCTGTGTCGCCGTCAGGATGGCCGCTCGCAGCGTTATCAGGCAGCGTCGGCACACTCGTCGCGAGGCCGAGCGGGCTGTTGCTCACGCCGATCACGATCCAGATTCCGGCATAGGCAATGGCGATCTCGATAGGCTCGCGCTCGCCGACGTTGGCAACACGCAGTTGACCCTGCGCATCCTCTACCAGATCGACCTCCGCGGGCGCGCAGCCGATCATGTCGCCCAGAATCTCACGCATCGCGGCGCGACCCACGACAAAGCGCTTGCCCAATGCGGGATTCGGGTGGCTCTTGACCCGCGCGAGTTCGGCTTGCGACAGACGGGCGTACGCCGCGTCCTTGGACACAAAGTGCCATTCCGAACGACAACGCCACAAGAGCAGTTCGCCGTCGTTGGGATAGGCGACGTCAGCGGCCAGCCGGTAAGCGAGGCGCTGGGGGATGAACTCCAGTTCCGCAGCGCGCCGAATGGTTTGAGCGGACCCGGATGGACGGGCCAACGAGTCCGCCTCGTCCACGTTTGCAATTGACGAGTCAGACGGCATGCTAAGACTCGTCAGTGCATGCGATGACACGGTGCGATCGGAGTGGGCGTTTGAAACGGATGAAAGCATGCGCAAAAGAATCACGGTTGTGAAGCATGCTCAATCATCGGACAGTTTCAGCATAATTGCAAATGATTCGCATTTGCAATTATGCTGAATGGATTGAATTCGACATGCGACGCGGGCGGTTCCTACTTTTCAGCCCGTTGGCCGCAAGGCTCGCAGTAGCAGAAAGGGCGGCCGGCGACGTTCGGCTTCCAGCATGGGGCGGTCTTTCAATGCCTCCGCAGTAGGCCCCGGCTCGCCAAGATGCTCGAGCAGCAACCCGGCGCGGATCAACGTGTTGACGTAGGTTTCAACGGTCCGGTGATACTTGATGACACCATCGACAAACCAGCGCGTGTCTCGCTTCCCTTCCTCGCGATAGTGATCGACCGGCCAATATCGCCGGTGCCCCTCGTCATCCCGAACCCAGCCTGCCGGGTAGGCGGTGCAGAGTGGATGCTCCACGGAAAATACAAAGCGGCCACCCGGTTTCAAGGCTTGAAATACACGCTCGACCACGCCGGCATAGTCTTCGACGTAATGCAGCGCAAGCGAGGAGACGACAAGGTCGAATGAATCTGCTGCGGGTCGATACTGTTCGATAGGGCAGCGTTCGTAACTCACCGACGGATCGCTCGTTCGCCGGACGGCTTCTTCGAGCATTCGCGCGGAGATATCGACGCCGGTCACGGAGGCCGCTCCCTGTGCGCTTGCGAAACGCGCGAACTCGCCGAAGCCGCAACCCAGGTCGAGTACATGCGAGTTGGAAAGCTCGGGCAACAGACGATGCAACGCAGGGATTTCCAGGGCTCCGTTCAAGCCGGTGTCGGTGTCGCGAAGCGCCTTGTAGCCTTCGAAGAACGTCGTATCGTCGTAGATGTTTTGCGGCGTCAGGGCGGTAGCGGATGCCGGATCGTTGGTCACTGCGGAAACTCCTTCTTGTAGGTGGGTGCGTTGCGACCGTGGGTGCTGGTTCGGGGGCATGGTGAACGAGGCGCGCGGCTATCGTGTGCAAAACATTCGATAGCCGCCAGTGGTTTAACGTGACCTCGCCACTCTATCAAATGACCTTGCAACCGACCGGCAGTGGTATGCGCCGCGCACCGACGGCGCATACCACTGATCACCACATCACCCCTACGACCCCCGCAAACGAACTACTTGCACTTTTATACTCTGCCGTATAGAGTACTCTACATAAACCCTTCTGGAGCCATCATGTCACTCTCATCTGAGCAGGCATCACAGGCCTTGCGCGAAGTCGAGGCTGTCAGCCATCGCAGCAGCCAGCTGTATAGCTATCAGAAGTTCGCGCCCATGCTGATGCTTTGGGGTGTGATCTGGTTAGTCGGCTTCGCTGTGACCCATTTTTTCCCCACACGCGCTTCGCAGATCTGGATCCCGCTGGACGTAATCGGCATAGGCGGTTGCATTTTCCTTGGCAGAAGAGGCAAACAGGACGCATCCAATGACAAGTCGTGGCGCTGGCTCGCGTCGGCGTTGGCCGTTGTGGTGTTTTACATCGCTGTGCTTAACGTCTTTCAGCCAGCCACCGGCGAGAAGTCGGCCGTATTGATCTCGTTGATCGTCGCGTTGTTCTACTTTCTGAGCGGCCTCTGGATCGGATCGCGCCTCGCGGTCACAGGTTTGGCCCTCGCCGTGCTCACGCTCGTCGGCTACTACCTGCTTCCTGCCTACTTCCTCCTGTGGATGGCGGTGGTCGGCGGCGGCGCGTTGATACTGGCTGGCGCCTGGCTGAGGGCCGCGTGAATGGATCAGCTCGACGAAACCATCCATCAACCGGTTCGGCTCAAGATCATGGCGGCGCTTAAAGCATTACCGAACCGAGAGGCGATTGAATTTGTGCGATTGCGCGCCATCGTCGATGCAACAGAAGGCAATCTCGGCGCGCATCTCGCCACTCTGGAGAAGAGTGGTTACATCGAGATCACCAAAGACTTCGTCGGCAAAAAGCCGCGCACGCGTGTGGCCATGACCACGTCAGGAAGGCGGGCATTCGAACGCTATGTGGATTATCTGCGAGGCATTCTCGACGGTATTTCTTGATGCGTTCGGTAGACACACCGGAGCAGGCAATCCAGGTTGGGCGACGCCAGCGTCGCCTTGGCTCTAATCAGTTAAGCGACGCCGCGACTTCTTTAGCGAAATTCGTGCGCACACCTTTGTCGGGGGATATTCGTGGGACACAACACCATCTACGCTCACAGAACCGGCTCGGCAGTTGGTCAGATGTTCTTTGCCGGATTTGGCACGCTGTGGATGACAGGGTGGTGCCTGCAAACACATGGAGTAGATTGGCCGATGCTCGGGCTAATCGTGCTGGCCGGAGGCACCCTCTTTCTGTGGGCTATGTGCGATTTTCGCGCGTTCCGTCCGCATGTCGACATGAATGCAGAACCCGAAGCACGCAAGGCGCGGCAGCGCGTCTTCAGGTGGGTCAACCTCGTGCAATGGCTTGCGGTCTTCGCGGTGAGTTTCATCTTGAGTGCGCTTGGGCATCCCGAATGGAGTACGCCTGCGGTGGTCCTCATCGTCGGCCTGCACCTGATTCCGCTAGCGCGAATTTTCCACGCTCCCCGGCATTACGTCACAGGTATCGCGCTTATCGTCGTAGCATTGGCCTACCCGTGGATGAACGGCGGCGGTCCCAACTACCCTTCCGGCGAGTTCGCCACTGGAGCGATCCTTTGGATCAGCGCACTCTATACTTCCCTGCGCGGCCATCTTGGCAAAAGTTCAGGCGGAGTGGTTGAACGCCAAGGAGTACTGGCGAACGAAGTTCGCTAGCGGACCTTGAAGTCTCCGAGATATTCCATCGAGTACGGGTATTCGTGCCCCTTTGCTTAAAACTCCACCAACGCAAAATCTTCCTTGCCCACGTCGCACAGTGGGCAGCGCCAGTCGGCAGGCACATCGGGCCAGCGCGTTCCAGCGGCGATGCCCTCTTCGGGCAAGCCAGCCGCTTCGTCATAGATCCAGCCGCAAATCACACACACCCACTGCTTGAACTCATCGCGCGTCTGAGCGTCTTGAGCAGTAGCGGGCAATACAGATGCATCTTCGGATGCCACCGCGTGCATAGATTTCGAATCGTCGAGGCTCACGACGAGCGGCGCCGTGGTCCCTGCGCTACTGACAGCTAGATGCGCCTGAAGCGTTTGCAGAAGCGACTGCGCTTCCGCCTGCGTCAGATCGATCCAGTAGGGATCGCCAGCGCCATCGTTGAGTCGCTCGGAGGAAAACTGAATCTCTAAGGCTACGCCCTTCTTATACATAACAAACGGTATCCCGGTGGCCGGCCGTTTTCGCCAGCCCTTTGCATTTAACGAAGCAGACACGGACGCAACGCAAGCGCGACGAACTCAGCGCTAAAGGGGTGATTCGCACGGTCGCTGCGAGCAATCCACAGCCCTCATGGCGGACCATCATTATCGCCTTCCCCGGATAGCGCATTAGCTACACTGCAGAGATGCACTGTTTCCTCCCATTAGCTAAAAGCTCGGGACAGGCTGTGCGAAAACGCGCTTCCATGTTCGGCGAGGATCACGCGGTAGGCGGCGATGCAACAAAAGATCCGTCGTGCTTCATCCGCGCACCGTAAGAACCCAGCAGCACTTGCCACCATTCGCCATGACGCCGCAGAAAGATGCCATCGGGGAAGTGATGACGTGCGACGTGATCTTGCGGCACCGTATCCCAGCCGCGATGCTCGACGATGACGCGGGTCTCATCGCCTACCGCCTCGAAGCGCACCTCGACATGAGTCCGCTGATCAGCGGAGAAGCTCGCCTGACTCCAGCCGAACGCGAGCCGTACACCAGGCTCCCACGCCGTGACGCGCCCCACTTCGAACACGCTGCCATCCGTCTGCGTCTCGATCAAACGACCATTGACACCACCCTCGAACGACAGCGTACCCGCGCCCCGCGGAGTGAACTGGAAGAGCGAATTGGGCCGCCACCACAAGGCGATGTCTCGCGTGAAGACATCGAAGGCCCGGTGCGGAGCTGCGGATACGCGGACCGACACCTGCACGCGCGAGCTCACGGCTGTGCCTCCAGATGTGCCTTGAACGCGAGCAATTGCGATGACCACAATTGCTCGGTCGCTTCGAGCCACGCTTTGAGCTCGGTCATCGGTGCGGCCCTCAGCACATAGAGACGCACGCGTGCGTCGATGCCATCGTGCGACTCCTCGATCAGTTCGCTCGAGCGCAACACGCGCAGATGCCGGCTCATCGCTTGCGGACTCAGACCGGTGGCCTGAGCAAGTTCGCCGGCACGCATCGGCTTCTCGCTGAGCAGATCGACCACCTGGCGCCGGCTAGGATCGGCTAGCGCGGACAGCGTCCGGTCCAGCGACGCGCTTGCAGCAAGTGCCATCGGCTCACACCCACCCGTCGATCTTGTGGCCACTCACTCGCTCGGCCTCTTCACGCGATACCTCGCGCAATGTCTGGCCGAAACTCCACGCGTGTCCTTCAGGGTCACGCGCCGCGTAGACGCGGTCACCGTAGAACTGATCCGCCGGTTCACGTGTAATCACAGCGCCGGCTGCGCGCGCCCGGACGCAATGCTCGTCAATGCCATCGCGCAGTTGCACATGGACGGATTGAGTGTTTCTCCCGCCTATGGACTTCGGGCTCGCCATGTCCTCCGCCCATGCACGGCACACCATCACATAGCTGTCGCCAAACCGCATTTCCGAATGGGCGAGCTGGCCGTCGTTGTCCGTGACGACAAACTGACGTTCGAAGCCGAAGGCCTTCTCGAGCCAATCCAGCGCGGCCAGCGGATCGTCATAGTAGACCGCAGCGCCCAAGGACGGACGTGACAGTGCCTCACTCATGGCAGCCTCCCTTCATAAACTAACGGGTTAATATTTAACATATTAGTTTATTAAGTGAGAATGTCAAGGGTGACCGTTACCAGGATGATCGACCAGACCGGACCCCTCTAAAATAACTTCGGCGTACCAACCCAAAGTGCCAGAGCTTCTATGCGCTTACTGTTGATCCATCCATGTGGCAACGTAGATTGATAATGGGCGCTGTCTCCGGCCTGCAAGACAAACGTCTCGCCCTCCAGGGTCAGCGACACCTCGCCGGATATCACGTACAGAAGCTCTTCCGCTGCACTGGTTGGCATATCCGTAGGTCGCCTTTGCTCGGGCGGGAATCTTACGAGGATAGCCTCGAGTTGCTGGGAAGGTGATCCACGCGTGAGTTGCGCAAACAGGTTCGGCGACTCTGCAAACCTGAAGAATTTCAGCTGATCGCCACGGCACACCGGACGTTGTTCGCCAGGTGTGTCCACGAAGTACTGCACGGCGACGCCGAGCGCGCTGGCGATCCCGTTCAGGGATGTGATTGACGGTTTGGCCAACCCACGCTCAACCTGCGAAAGAAAAGGCTTCGAAATCCCCGCCGCGCCCGCCGTGTAGTCGAGTGTGCGTTTTAGCCGCTGCCGTAACGCGCGAATTTTTCCACCCAGAACGGTAGCCGGTGTCGTTTCTTCAAGTTTAGAGAGCATAAGATGAATGCGCTTATTATTTAGTTATCCTTGAATACAGCAAGAGGCCTCGCGCAATGCCACTAGCGCCAGAGATGCCGTATCAGCCGCTGCAATCGGGCCGACTGATCGAGGCGCTCCTGAACTGAATCTTCCGGCTCTGCGTCAACCCGGTTTAAAGACGATTGCCATTGACTACGCAGGAAATGCCGGATGAGTCGCAGTAATCGGGCTGCCTGATGCAGACATTCCCGGACTGGATCTTCCAGTGTTGCGTGGTCCTGGTTTGAACAAAGTGGCTGCTGGTTCATTGTGAATATCCCCGGAAGGTGTCATGGGATCATTCTGCGCATCGGTAAGGCCGCGCGATAGGACCAGGCGTAGCAATCTGAACCGGCGCACTGCGTCGTTTTTCCTGTCTGTATCCCTTGGTCAATCGGTACAGTTGAGATGCCTGCTGGGTGACGCGCCTTACTTCGAGTCGAAGCCTGTTTTACCGGTGTTGGGCACTGTTAGAATTGGTTGTGCTTCCAAAACAGGTGGACAGCGGATGTGGGATCGAACGACTCGTTATGGCGAACTTGCCAGCCAATTGCACGCAGAAATCTGCGCAGGTGAATTTCGCCCCGGCGACAAGTTGCCATCCATCCGCGCCCTATGCTCGCGCTTCAAGGGAAGCAGCGCCACGGTCACGCATGCCCTGTACTTGCTTGAAGACGCGGGCCTGATCGCGGCGCGCCCGCGTTCAGGCTTCTACGTTCGGGAACGTCAGGCAATCGTTGGCCAGTCGTCGCAGCCTCGGCCCGAGGTGGCCACACAACCCGCACTGCCAGCGCAACGCGCCTTGCTACGAGAACTCGACCGGCTGCACGTTCACGAACAGCCCATGTTGTTTGCCGTGATAGATCCTGAGTTGTATCCGGTCGTTGCCCTGCAACGCATCATGACAGCGCAAGCCCGCCGTAATCCTTCGTTCTTTACCCTGGGAGACATGTGCGCCGAATCGCCGCTCGCTGAACAGCTAGCACGCCGGGGACGGTTGATGGGCCTCAACTGGCGTACTGAAGACATCACCATCACGTCTGGCGGGAAATTCAGCCACCGCGCGTTGTTGCGAGTGCTAATCAAACCCGGCGATACAGTGGCGATTGCTTCCCCAACCTCCATGAGGCTGTTATGGGACCTCGATGCGATGGGACTGAATGTGCTCGAAATACCGGCCCATCCGGAGCACGGTCTTTCCACCGATACGCTCGATTTCGTGCTGAAAAGGGAGAAGGTGGCGGCATGTATCTTCTCCGCGAATTTTTCGCATCCCACCGGCGGACTCATGAGCGACGACGCGAAGCGCCGCACGGTCGGGTTGCTTGCAAAGTATGGCGTGCCGCTTATCGAGGACGACCACAACGGGGAGCTGTATTTCGGCAAGAGCCGTCCGTTACCTTTCAAGGCGTTTGATCAAGACGGACTGGTTCACTACATCACGAACCTGAGCGACTTGATTAGCCCCGGCATGTCTCTGGGCTTCGCGGTGACTAACTTGCGTAGGGAGCTTGAATTTATGCCGGAGCCGGCGCCGCTGTTTCAGCACACGCTGGCTGCATTTATGGGCAGTGGTCTGTTCGAGCCGCACTTGCGACGTTTGCGTCAGACGCTGGCAGCCTATGCAAAAATGTACCGGGCAGCCGTGCAACGTCATTTTCCTCCGGAAGCCTGTAGCCATGCAGTTTCAGGCGGCCATTGGCTATGGGTGGAATTGCCGCGCGGCTTCGATTCCGTCGCCTTGTTGCGCAGAGCGCTAACGGCTGGTATTGCTTTTGCGCCAGGCCAGCTTTTTTGCACCGACGGCAGTCTCAATCATTGTTTGCGGCTCAATATGGGCATGCCACTGACTGATCGTACTGAACGGAATATCGCTGCGCTGGGTCAGCTGATATCGGAAGAGCTGGCGCAACTGCGCACCGCATAATGATGGCGATGTGAAAGTCGAAGGTGGTCGATAATTGCCCACCGCTCGACCCGATCGCTTCCGTCGACCAAGCATCAAGCATATTTCCGTGGAGTCTCATCGCATGAGCGTGCTATCCCCCGTCGAGTCGTATCTGCAGGACTTCCATCAACGTCAGGCCGGCGCCACGAGCGCAGCATTTGGTCACCTTCGTGCCCGCTCGAGCGTGGCCGAATATGCATCCTCTTATGCCGCGCTTGCTGGATGCGTGCCGGCATCGGCTGCGCCGCTGACCGTCCTCGATCTCGCTTGCGGCGATGGATATCTGCTCAAGCTGCTGTCGGACCGGCAACAGTCGTCGCTGCGGCTGATTGGCGTAGACATGAGTCAGGGCGAACTGGACGTCGCACGAGCAACGCTCCCTAAGGAAGTCGAGTTGTTAAAAGAGCGTGCGCAGGAAATACCCATCGAAACGGGCAGTGTCGACTGCTTACTGTCGCACATGGCCATCATGCTGATGGATGACGTCGAGCAGGTTATCAAGGAGGTCCGCCGCGTGCTTCGTCCGCACGGTCAGTTTGCGACCGTGGTTGGGCGAGCGTTTCTGCTCGGTGAGGCGAATCAGGTCCTGCACAAAGTTCTGCTGCCGATCCTCAGGGAAGATGCATCGCCGTTGCCGTTCGGCGATGCACGCACCCACACCGTAGAGGGATGGACGGAGTTGCTCTCGAGGGACTTTGAAGACCTGCAGTTCGAAGATCTGGATGTGGATTGGGAACCAAACCCTGACGAGCTATGGGAGTCGCTGACTGAGACCTACACTATCGACCGGCTATCCGAGCCGGCTAAGGCACGCTTGCGGGAGGAGCTCCTGGAAGCGCTAAGCGGCTTGCAACAGAGCGACGGGACCATTCGCACCGGCTGGGGGGTTCGGTTGATTCGTGCGAGGGCAAAGTAGAAAAAGTCCTGCGACTTTCTGGCTTCACTGCGCAACGGGATCAGGCAACCTGAGGCCGTTGCACAGCGAGCGCGATCCTTAGCATTTCGGCAATCGCACGTCGCGTCCTGTTATGGCCATCTGCACAAGGTCAATCAGGCGCTCGCCCTTCTTGAGTGCATCGCGCTTCACGCCTTCCACAACAAAGCCGACCGATTGGTAAAGGTGAATCGCCGACGCGTTGTTCGCGGTTACCTCGAGTTCGATGCGCTCAACAGACGGAGCGCGGGCGGCCCATAGGAGCGTATGCACTAACAATGCCCGACCGATTCCCTGACCGCGATACTCCCGCGCGACGTTGAGCGCTAGCCCCACCGTATGTTCGCGGCTCGGTTGTTCGATCCGCCCGACACCGCCCCCGCCTACCAGTCGTCCCTCGTGCCGCGCGACGTACAACACCGAATGCTCGCCCGCGCGACGCTTGATGAACTCGGCCCACTGTTGATCGCTGACGGTCGCCAACCGATCTGGCAACGTCTCCAGTTCTTCATCGAACAAATCGGTCATGAACTGCTTGTAAGCGTCTTGGTCAGCAGGACTGACGACTTGATATGAGACCCCCGATGCATTCATTCGTGCCGCTCCGCCATGTTGGATTTCCTGGTGCAGAGTGAATTTTCTGCTTACGGCCGGCTATGCACTGTCCGACGCCATCGATGGACAGCGCACACCTGCTTTCGGCTTAAGTCCGCTCAGCGTGCAAACCGGTCTGTCGCTGCGATCAACGCTTTTAGAATGCCCGGTTCATTGTAGGCATGCCCCGCATCCGGAATCAGCTGGAAGTCCGCCTTCGGCCAGGCTTTGGAGAGATCCCACGCGGTACGCGCCGGCGTCGCCACGTCATACCGCCCCTGCACAATCACGCCGGGGATATCGGCGAGGCGATGGGCGTCCCGCAGCAACTGCCCTTCCTCCACAAACCCGTCATTGACGAAGTAATGATTTTCGATGCGCGCGAAAGCGAGCGCGTAATCGTCTTCACCGAAATGCTCCTCCAGTTCGGGGCTGGGCAGCAATGTGATCGTGCGGCCTTCCCACAAGCTCCATGCGCGCGCGGCCTCCCGTTTCGCGGCCTCATCCGTGCCGGTCAGGCGGCGACGATACGCTGCCATCAGATCGCCGCGCTCCTCGACAGGAATCGGCGCGAGGAAGCCCTCCCACAAGTCCGGGAACAACCACGACGCACCTTCCTGGTAGTACCAAAGCAGTTCGGCGCGACGCATCGTGAAGATGCCGCGTACGATCAGCGCGCTGACCCGCTGCGGATGCGTCTCCGAATAGGCCAGACCGAGCGAGCTGCCCCACGATCCGCCGAACACCAGCCACTGCTCGACGCCCATCATCTCGCGCAAGCGCTCGACATCCGCGACCAGGTCCCACGTCGTGTTGTTGTCCAGGCTCGCATGCGGCTTGGAGCGGCCGCAACCGCGTTGATCGAACAGCATCACGTTGTAGCGCGCCGGGTCGAACAGACGGCGATGTTCCGGGCTGCATCCGCCGCCGGGGCCGCCGTGAAGAAACACCGCCGGCTTGCCGTTCGGATTGCCGCACAACTCCCAATACACCTGATGACCGTCACCGGTATCGAGAAAGCCGTGCTTGTAGGGTTCAATTGATGGGTACATGTTTGATTCCAGAGTGTGGATGCCGGTGCATTGCGGCGAGCCGCGTGCGCATCCAATAGATTCTGCCCGATGAACTTCAACCCGGCTACTCGTTTCGGATGCGGACGCGGCTCGGCCGCTAGTCCGCCTGGGATAACTGGAACACATTTCCCTCGGGATCTTCTCCGTCGCAAAGCAAATAGGGGAAACCTTCGTAGCGTTTCAGCTCGCGCATGTTGACGCCTGCTGCAACGAGCTTGTCGCGCAACGCGTTCAATCCCGATGGCACAGAGAAGACCATCTTGGCATTCGAGTGAACGTGCTTAGCCGTCGTGTTGCGATACGGCTCACCCACAAGATGTAGCGCGAGTTCAATCGCACCCGCTTTGAGGACAACCCATTCGCCGGGAATCTCTTCAACGATGGGTAACGCGAAATGCGCTTCGTAAAACGACTTCAGTGCTTCGACATCGTGCACGTAGAGTATTAACCGGCTCATGGAGATGTCCACGTGTTTCTCCCGTTGGGTTGTTCGATGCGGCTAAAGATCGGAATCGGCGCGAGGCGGCGCAGCGTTTTCATACAAAATACGACTGTACCGCGTCGCAACCCTTCACTAGGATAGCTCCACTCTCACGCCAAATGCGGGCGCTTCACTCATTTCAAATTGCTTGACCTGCCCGGCGTTGCACAAGTCGCTTTCAGCGATCTTAAGCAGCTCAAGGCAGGCCGGCGGGCCTTCCACGCGGACCCACTCGACCTCGGCCTTCATCGACAACTTAGCCTCAGATTTTTCCTTGCGGATCGCGCTTAGCACTTCGGAAGCGGCAAAGATGAGCTCATCAAACGAATCGTCTTTCGAGCGGCTCGATGCGCCGAAGTACATATCCATCGTAGGCCACGGCGCAGTATGAACCGATCCCTCCATCCACCACGACCAGCACTCTTCCGTGACGAATGGCAGAAACGGCGCCAACAGCCGTTGAACCACAGAAAGCGAAGCCGCCAGCGCATTGCGTGCCGACGCCGCTTGCGATCCACTGCCATATGCCCGGCCCTTCACAAGTTCGACGTAATCGTCGCAATACCACCAGAAAAAGGCTTCGATGCGTTCGATGGCCCGGTTGTACTCGAACGCCTCCAGCGCAGCCGTCGCATGATCAACCACAGCGGCGAGATGCAGCATCATGGCGCGGTCGAGTCCATGCGTGATGGCGCCATCCGGCTCGCCATCGAAGCCCAGCGCAAACTTCGAAACGTTCAACAGCTTGAGTGCAAGCCGACGGCCCACCTTCATCTGCTTCTCTTCGAAAGCGGTATCCGTACCCGGACCGCCCAACGCTGCCCAGTAACGCACACCATCGGAGCCGTAAGTATCGAGCAGCGACAGTGGCGTAACCACGTTACCTTTCGATTTCGACATCTTCTTGCGATCCGGATCGAGAACCCAACCGGAAAGCATCGTGTGCCGCCAAGGTGCGCTCTGCGCTTCGAAGCCGCTCCGCACCACCGTATAGAACAGCCACGTGCGGATGATTTCATGTCCCTGGGGACGCAGGTCCATCGGGAAGATATTCGCAAAGCATCCGTCGGCCTGCTCCCAACCGCCTGCAATCTGCGGCGTCAGCGAACTGGTTGCCCATGTATCCATGATGTCCGCTTCTCCCACGAAACCGCCCGGTTGGCCGCGTTGCGCCTCGGTATAACCCGGTGGCACATGTGAGCTCGGATCGATCGGCAATGACGCCGCATCCGGACATATCGGCGTGCTGTAATCCGGTTCGCCCGCTGCATTGAGCGGATACCAAAGCGGAATTGGCACACCGAAGATCCGTTGGCGGCTAATCAACCAATCGCTATTCAGGCCTGTGACCCAGTGGCCATAGCGCGTGGCCATGTGCCCTGGATGCCAGCAGAGCTGCGCGCCTCGCTCAAGGAGTTCCTCGCGCAGCACATTGTCGCGCCCGCCGCTACGCAGATACCATTGCCTCGTTGCGATGATCTCTAGCGGACGGTCCCCCTTCTCAAAGTATTTGACGCTGTGCGTAAGCGGTCGCGGCGGACCCAGCAAATCGCCGCTTTCCGTCAGCATTTCAACCATCCGGTTGCGTGCCTGAGGAACAGATGCGCCCGCAAGGCGGGCATAAGCATCGCGCGCGTGCGGCGATGCGAGCCAATCTGGCGTCTCGCTCTGCAAGCGACCATCTTTGGCTATCACACAGCGTGTCGGCAAATTGAGTTCGCGCCACCAGATCACGTCGGTGACATCGCCGAACGTACAGATCATCGCCAGTCCGGTGCCTTTTTCAGGCTCACCGAGCGGATGCGCCAGCACCGGCACTTCGATATCGAAGAGGGGCGCGCGCGCCTTGGTTCCGATGAGATGGCGATAGCGCTCGTCATCGGGATGCGCCACCAAAGCGACACATGCCGGCAGTAACTCCGGGCGCGTCGTAGAGATGATCAACGCATTACCTAGACCATCGACGAAACGCAGGTCGTGATACGCACCTGCAAGCTCACGGTCTTCGAGTTCAGCCTGTGCGACTGCCGTCTGGAAAGTCACGTCCCACAAACACGGTGCGTCCTGACTGTACAGCTCGCCTCGCTGCAGATTGCGCAGGAATCCCAACTGACTTGTGCGTTGCGATCGATCGTCGATTGTGGCGTAGGTCAAACTCCAGTCGACCGAAATCCCGAGACGCACAAACAGTTCTCTGAACGCGCGTTCGTCGACGGCGGTCAGTTTGTGGCAAAGCTCGATGAAGTTACGCCGGCTGATCCGCTCAAACTCCGAGCGACGCGTGGCGGGCGTAGCAGGCTCGCGATAGTGCGGTTCGTACGCCGCATCCGGATCGCACGTCACGCCATAGAAGTTCTCGACGCGCCGCTCCGTGGGCAGGCCGTTGTCGTCCCATCCGATTGGATAAAACACGCTCTTGCCCGTCATGCGCCGATAACGAGCGATGATGTCGGCATGCGTATAGCTGAACACGTGCCCCACATGCAGGGAGCCGGACACCGTGGGCGGGGGAGTATCGATCGAGAACACGTTTTCGCGCGGCGCCGTGCGGTCGAAGGCATTGAGCTGTTGCACTTGCCAATGCTCTGCCCAACGCGCTTCGAGTGCGTCGAGACCAGGCCGCTCGGGCACGCGTGGAGCGGCGTGGCGTCGTGTCGGACGACGACGCTCGGTGGCCGATAAGGAAGATGAAGGTTTCATCGCTGCTTCGCTGTCGATAGGAAATTCGGGTTGCAGTGCATATCGAAGGCCACACACGAACGCACGAATCCGCGCGACCCGGACAGGGATCACGAACGAATCCAGCATACACGCGAGCGGTGCGGCCTTGGTACGTCTTTGGCCAGGCTATGTGTTTAAGCGACGTGGCTTACGAACAGCGCGATCGAGGCGGAGGAACGCCCGATGCAGGCTCACGAACGCTCCATAGCGCGAAATGCAGCAGCGATGCCTCGGAGAACACCGAAAGGCCGACGGACGCGGAGTGAAGCGAGGGAAAGAAGCGAGAACAGGTACGGCGAAATGCTCGAAGCAGCCGTGGCGAGCGTATGAAAAGCTGCGCGTGCTGCGAGGGGATGAGGTAAATCAGTGCGGCATTACGTTTAACGGTGACATAGCATCCTCCGCGAGTGAACGTTAGATAAGGTGTGTCCCGACTTGTGGTCGGGATATGTTTTTATAATCGATCATTGAGATTGGCACAAGTCTTATGTGACGTCGTGTGTCGCCATATCCTCGATCCACGCTTCAAATGCCGCATACATCACCGGTAAAGATTCCTCATTGGTAGCAATGCATTGCGCACCGTGCACGATCGAAATCGATGCATCGAGATCGCCACTGGTTTCGGTCTGCGCTGCCCGTGCCCGATCCGTGCGCTCGATGGCCTCCTGCGCGAGTGCCCAAGCTTCCTGCGGTGAACGGTTGCATTCATCTGCCAGATAAGCCGACGTCAAACCCTCCCCGGTCATATTGCGCAGCGTTTGATCGAGCGTGAGACTGTTGCCGGCAGACCAGCAATGCTTCACCAGCAAGGGACCCACTTCCGGGTTATCGACGATATAGCCGAGCGTGCGAGTCAGATAAGCGCGGGTCTGCGACGCGGCCATCTTCGCCAGCAGATAGCCATGGTAGTAGACGGCCATGTCGTGATAGAGGGGGTGAGGCATACCCAGCACATAGACGGTATTACTCAAAACACCGAGCATGCGCTGCGTCAACGAGCGCTCCAGATCAAGCACGGACTCCGTGGTGCGCTCTGCATCGTCCATGGCATAGAGGGCCTGCTCGAAGTAAGTCGGCACCAGGTCGCGCCGTTCGTTGTAAGCGAGGAAAGCCCGGTTCGACTCGACCCGCTCACGGATCATCTCGTCAGGCATCGGCTCGCCGTCCGCGTTGCGCGCGTAGCGTCGGATCCAGCAAGGGTCACCCGGCAGCGCTTCGAAGAACTTTGCCTGGGCTTCGAGGTATGCCGGTGTGGTCGGGGCAAAGCCGTGCGAAAAACACGGTGAATTGAGCGCAACGTTCGAAAAGTGAGCGGCGTGTCCCGCTTCGTGAAACAACACGTTGATCCCCCGCAGTCCTGCGCCCGCTTGTTGCGGACGGGCCGTCGAGGTGAAGCGGACGTCGGCAGGCACCCAACCGTTAGTGTCGTCGTGATAACTGGCTACGGGCGACGCGCAAAAGCCGGTAGTGAACTTCCCCGGCCGGTCCAGCAGATCGATTTCGATGCGTGCGCCACGATACGAAACGCCAAGACGCCGGAACGATTCAGCCCAACGCTCCAACGCCTTGCTAAAGGGAAAGTAAGCATCCGCCTTGAGCGCGGCGCCTCCGCGAACTCTGAATGGCAGGTTGTGCGGCTGCAGGACTTCGTCGCCGTACTCGCTGACGAGGCGATCCATCGAAGCAAAATGCGTATTGCGCGTATTCCGTTCAAATTCATCGAAGATCGCAAAGAGCTGTTCCGGGCTCATACCGCTATTGGTGCGCAACCGGTAATCGAAGAAGTCGCGATATCCGAGTTCACGCGCCAATTCGTTGCGCTTCGCCACGATCTCGAGAAAGCCGTTTTCCAGCACCCAGCGTTCGAGTCCAGACAGTGCCTCGTGTGAGCTTTTGCGCGAGGCTTCGTCCGGGTTTGATGCGAGGTTTGAACGCAACGCAGCGGGCGAAGCTTCTTCAGTGCGGCCCGACACGCCGATGTGATGCATCTTGTAGACTTGGCGGCGCGCAAACAGATCGGCGTCCATCGCGATCAGTTCGGCAAGCAAAGTAGACGCACGCTCGCTGCCCATCGCATTGCCTTCGAATGCGGCGACCCAGCCACGCAAACCGCTCACCAACGCGTCGCGCTCAGCGGATTGCTGGGCGGCTTCAACCCTCGCAAGATGTTCTCTGGTCTGCGCGAGGAGCCGAGAGTCGGCGAGGAAGGTCTTGCGTGCAAGACCAGCCGCACGCTGCGCGTCATGTTCATCGCTTTGGCCCGTGTGGGTCAGCCAGAAAAGCTCGCCCTCCTTCCGATGAATCTGCAGATAATCCTGATTGATCTGGTCGAAGAAGGTGCGAGCGTTTTTCATGTACGAAGCATCACTAGAGGCGTTGTTTTGTGTGGCCCGGAAAAGCGGCGAGGGAGAGCGCAATGTTCCGCATTCATCGTAGCGTAGTCGGCATACAGTTGACTTGCTAAGCGGTGTCGCGAGAGCCTGGCTTTGCGCTGCGCTCTCTAAGCGCCTTTAGCATCCAGCGGACTCAAACGCTGTCCATCCACACCGTCCTCGATCTGCCAGCCCTTCGCTCTCAATACGTCGCGCAGACGGTCCGACTCGGGCCAGTCTTTGCGTGCGCGTGCCTCCTCACGCTGACGCGCCAGGTCAGCAACATCCGCTGGAATTTCGAACGTATCCGCCCGCCACTCAGCCAACTGCAACCCGAGCACCGCGTCAAAGACATCAACGGTGGCCCGACGTGTTTCATCGGGCAGCTCGCTCCTGACCAGTTCCCACAGCACGGCCAACGCCCGCGGAAGATTCAGATCCTGATTGACCTCTGCGTTAAAGCGCGCCACAAAATCCTCATCTGCAGTGCCGCCGACGGGCCAGCTCGTATAGGCTTTGCGCAGCCTGTCCAACGCCGCCTGCGCGGCCTCAAGTGCCTCATGATTGAAACGCAGCTTGCTACGGTAATGCGCACCAAGGCAAAGATAGCGGTAGGCCAAAGGATCGATCCCGCGGTCGATCAAGCTCTGCAGCCGCAAGAAGTCCCCACTCGACTTGGACATCTTGGCGGCATCCAAGGTCAGAAAGTGTCCATGCATCCAGAAGTTGGCTGAGCGCGTCCCGTGTCGAGCTTGCGTTTGCGCAATCTCATTGCTGTGATGCACGGCGATGTGGTCTTCTCCACCGCAATGAATGTCAAACCAAGGTCCCAAGTACTTGGCGGACATCGCCGAGCACTCGATATGCCACCCCGGAAAGCCGCGACCCCACGGGCTGTCCCATTCCATTTGCCGCGTCGATCCAGATGGACTGAATTTCCACAACGCAAAGTCAGTCGCGCTGCGCTTCTCTCCTAGCGCAACACGCTTGCCAGCCTGCAAACCAGCGTGATCGAGGCGCGCCAGATAGCCGTAGTCATCCTGCCGGCTCGTGTCGAAGTACACACCGTCGTTCGTCTGATACGTGTAACCGGTGCGTTCCAGTTCGGCAACGAAGGCGATCTGCTCCGCGATGTGGTCCGTCGCGCGGCACCACAGCGTGGGTTCCAGCAGGTTGAGCGCCCGCCAGTCGCTCATGAACGCACGCGTGTAGCGTTCCGCAATCTCCCATGCAGACTCGCCCGTGCGACGGCTGCCCTTTTCCATCTTGTCTTCACCTTCATCGGCATCGGAGACAAGATGGCCGACATCAGTAATATTGACGACGTGCCGCACCTTGTAGCCGTTTAGCTCAAGAACTCGTCGCAGCACGTCTTCGAAAACATATGTCCGCAGATTGCCGATGTGCGCATGGTCGTACACCGTAGGTCCGCAGCAATACAGACCCACGTGACTGGGTTGCAGAGCTGTGAACGGCCGCACAGTGCGCGACCAGGTGTCGTACAGGGCGAGAGACATCGAAGTTTCCGTATGATTTGGAAGGCGAAAAACAAAAAAGCCACCAGTCTTTCAACGGGTGGCCATCAGGAACCAGCTTGAACGTAACGCAAACCAACGCGCTAGACGCAAGCTCCCTCTGGCAGGCTTTGACAGCATGCGTGTTTGCAGCGGACGAGGAAGAGGGCGGAGGCGTTCATAGAATGATGCTAACGCGCGTCTATTTTTTGGTCAATCGGTTTGACGGGCTGCGAGCTAGCCTTCGCCGCGCTAATCTTCGCCGCGCATTGCCCGCTCGGCGGCATCGACGGTCTGCGCGATCAGCGTGGCGATCGTCATCGGACCCACGCCGCCCGGCACCGGCGTCACTGCCGCGCAGCGGCTCGTAAGCCCATCGAGATCAATATCGCCGACACCGCCAGGATGGTAGCCGGCATCGATCACGACAGCACCGTCGCTAATCCAGCGACTCGGGATGAACCTCGGCTTGCCCACCGCGCCCACGACGATTTCCGCGCGGCGTACCTCGGCCTCGAGATCAAGCGTCTTCGAATGACACAAGGTGACGGTCGCGTTCGCATTCGACAGCATCAGCGCCATAGGCTTGCCGAGGATCGCGCTACGGCCCACCACGACCGCGCGCTTGCCGGCCAGCTCGATCTTGTAGTACGCGAGCAGCCGCATGATGCCGGTTGGCGTCGCGGGGCCGAACGCCGGTTCGCCCAGAGCCATGCGGCCAAAGCCGTGGCTCGTCACGCCGTCGACGTCCTTGAGAATCGAGATGCTATCGAAACATCGGCGTTCATCGACTTGAGCGGGCACGGGATGCTGCAACAAGATCCCTTGAACGTTAGGATCGGCGTTGAGCTTTTCGATCTCGGCGAGAACCTCGTCCGTGGTGCTGCTGGCAGGCAGTTTGACCAGACGCGAATCCATCCCGACGCGCCGGCACGCGTTGCCCTTCATCTGCACATAGGTAGCGGAAGCCGGATCGTCGCCGACCAGAATGGTGGCGAGTATGGGCGTCTGGGCGCCGTTGTTTGTCTTGAGCGCGGCTACGCGTGCGGACAAAGACTGTTCGCCCAGCGCCGCGAGCGCCTTGCCGTCCAGGATCACACAATTCAGAGGATTGTTCATGGCTCAGCTCCACACGGTGGTCGCGCTGTAATAGCCGCTACGCTGCAAAAGATGGACGCAATACCGGGGAAATACGACGCCGCGCAGACGATGGAATGCGGGCAATAGAAATGAAGCGAGGGAAATGGCAATACTCGGGGCAGTCATCGGAAGTCTCCTTAAGAGAACGATCAAGATGCCCAGGCGAACGGCGGTGTGACGTCTACGCTTCCCGATGGTGATCCATCTTCTCTCGCCAGTCGCGTAGGCGCCTATGATAACTCACGCTAACACCGGTTATCCTTCAGTCTGCCCGTCACACTCGCGCCACCCCTGCGAAGCACCGTGACCAACAGGTAAAGAACCGTGCGCGTCAACCATCAGGCATTTTTCTGCTCGCTCTTCTTTGCACGGCTGGCCGACCAGATTCTGCTGTTCCTGGTACCACTAGTCGTATTCCAGACGACCCAGAAAGTGTCGTGGTCCGGTATCGCCTTTTTAGTCGAAGCGCTGCCGCGCTATCTGTTCTTCCCGCTCTTCGGCGCGTTCAGCGACCGCTTCTCCCCGCTCAAGCTGATGCGTATCAGCCAGACCTATCGTGCCGTAGTCTGTATCGCAGGGGTCATCGGTTACGCGGCCTTCGGCGGGATCGGCTGGCTGATTGCGCTCTCCGCTTGCTGCGGCATCCTGACGAGCCAAGGCTTCGTCGCCCGCGAAGTCATGCTGCCGCAAATCTTCAAGGCGCATAAGTTCGAGCGCGTGCTGGCGGTCTCCCAATTGGCCGATCAGCTCGGCGTCGTACTCGGCCCAATGGCAGCGGCGCTGCTACTCGGCTGGTGGCGCTGGGAGTTCGTCGTGGTCACCACCGGAGTGCTGTTCCTGATCGCCGACGCGTCGTTTGTGTTGTGGCAGCGCATGAGCGGTTTTCAGGCTATCGCAGCAGAACCGCCCCAAGGCCACTGGACCCAACCGCTGCGAACCGCAGTACAGCATGTCGTGCGCCTACCCGGTCTGACGAAGGTCATTCTGCTGGCCGCCGCCGAGAACCTGGTCATCGGTGTGACGCTGGCCACATCCGCTGCGATGGTCACCGGCATTCACCATCAATCGGGACGCTTTTACGCGGTGCTGCAAACCATCGGCGCAATCGCCACCGTCTTGATTCTGGTGACGATCGCCCGCGCCTCGTTTTCGAGGAAAACGTTGGGTCTGCTGGCGTTTCTGGCAATCTGCCTGGGAGGCGTGCTGGCCGGCGCGAGCCAAGGCCCGTGGGGCTACGCGGTGGGCTTCGTGCTGATCACCGGCTTCGACAAGATGTTCAACGTCTACATTCGAAGCGCCCGGCAAAAGATCATTCCGCCCAAGGACTACGGCAAAACCACGGGCGTCATCATCCTGCTGAACAATATGACCCAGCCGCTGGCGGGATTGCTGGTAGGGGTGTTCGCCAGCCGCGCCCATACGGGTTTGCTGATCGTGACGCTCTCGCTGACGATGGGCGCAATCGGCGCTGTGGCGTCGATTGCGGAGCCATGGCTGCAGCGCAGACGCACAGCCCGCGCGGAGAGTGAATCAGGCTTGTCCAAGGCGGGCATCGCGGAAAGCGAGTGAGCCCGCCGTCGCCTTAGGTCGTTGCTTCGGCCGGCCCGATACGCACACCTTTGAAATGGCCCGCTGCCGGCGGCGCGCCGCACTCGCGCAACAGTGCGCGCAGTTCGTTGATGACCGGAAACACCTCGTGGTTCCAGTCCGCCCCTTGGCGGTCGTGCGCTTCCTGTTCGCGCTCGACGATCCAGCGGTCTTCCTTGAAAATCCGCTCGGTGAACCACACCAGTAGCGGCCACGCCATATCGAGCAGGACCGGAATGCCCGGCTTGCGGATGGACAGCAGGCCGAAGGTGCGGTTGACGCGCTGCTCGCTATCGACCGGCACATACACGATCCACAGGTTCATCACGAGCGTCGAATCCGACGTGCGGATCTGCAGCGTCTGGTACGGATATTCGGTGCGGATGGTCATCACGTCCTTGTCCGCGCCTTGCGTGCCTTTACGGCTCTGGCCGAACACCAGCGCTTCGCCGATCGGCTGCTCGCCGGCCATCCGCGCGAACGTGTAGTCCACCTCGACCCAGCCCTCGCCGCGACGCCGTCCCAGCGACCGCGCCCGCATCTGCCCCATCTGCTTGCGGTGCAGGAACTGATGGTTCATGTCCATCAGGTTTTCGTGCATGAACGAGTAGTGGCACTTCACTTCGCGGCCAAAGCGGCGCGTCTTGTACGCCTTGTCGCCAAGCGAGGCGAGCGGCGGCAACG
This sequence comes from Paraburkholderia sp. GAS82, assembly GCF_050436285.1. NCBI lineage: Bacteria > Pseudomonadati > Pseudomonadota > Betaproteobacteria > Burkholderiales > Burkholderiaceae > Paraburkholderia > Paraburkholderia sp. GAS82. The sequence goes on along the minus strand of NZ_JBNDLX010000002.1, from coordinate 514,748 downwards.
GGCGCTCCTCAGCCAGCGCAGGATTGCCCGGGAACACGAAGATCAACCCTTGTTCCTCGCGGCACGGGTACGAGCGCACGCCGTTGGGCAGCCGCTCACGGCCGAGATAGGGAATATCGACGCAACGGCCCGTGCAATCGTAGGTCCAGCCGTGATAACAGCAGCGGATGTTTTCGCCGTCCACCACGCCGCCGTGCAGCGGCACCTGGCGATGCGCGCAGCGGTCTTCCAGCGCAAACGTGACGCCCGACTCGGTGCGCACCAGTACGATCGGCTCGCCTGCGAAGGTTACGCCGTGCGCCTTGCCCCGCTTGACCTCATGCGACCAGGCAAGCGGATACCAGTAATCGGGGTGGATCGGAACTCGACGCAAATCGCGAACAGGCGCGTCAGGGCGCGCTTCGACGAATGCCGCGGAAGATACTTCGTCAGATGCATCGGCAATAGCGTCGACAGGCGCATCGATAGTGCTGCTATCCAGCGAAGGAACTCCATGCATGGGCGACGCCTCCTTATAGTCTGAAATCTGGATGGGCCCCCAACAGGATTGGGGCCGACATGGGGAGTCAGTCTACTAGAAGGTGCGCAATTGATGTTTTTGACAATACCTGGGGTTTCCCGCCTGCCGTCAACTTTCGTCGGGTGCGACCAGTCCTGAGCGTCGCTGCACGCCCCAGACGCGGCCACCACGTAAAAAGTGCAGCCATCCCAGCAGGGCGCCAGTGTGGCGGAGCAACTGGAATGTGAAGGGCTCGACTATTGCGGCGACCAGCGCCAATCCCACGCTAGAGCCGACGCGCTGACCCGTCCAGCGGCGGTACAGATGGATGGACCAGACGTAGAAAGCCAGGTCGATGGCGATTTTCGCGCCGATCACGCCAAAAATCGACAGCACCAGCGTCCCATGGCCGCCGACAAGGAAAGCGAGCAGCAACACGAAGGCCGTCAACCCGTAGATGGGCTGCATCGTGTCAATCGCCTTGACCGGCAGCATCAGCATGCCGAGTGTGCCGTAGCGCGGGTTGCCCGTCATATCGCGATTCCAGTACTGCGTCTGCAGGAAGCCCGCAAACCAGCGGCGCCGCTGCCGCAGGAAACTGCCGAGCGTTCCGGGCGCGTCGGTTCGCCCTTGTGCATCGCCGACCACGCGCACATCCCAGCCGAGCCCGTGATCAACCGAATAGCGACGCAACCGGTGGATCAGTTCGTAGTCCTCCACCAGACATTGCGGGTCGAAGCCGCCGACCTCGACCAGCGCCTCGCGCTTGAACGAGGCAAATGCGCCGGAGATCAGCAGCAGGCTGTCGGCACGCATCCACGCAAAGCGGGCAATGAAGTTGCGCATGTACTCGTAGGTCTGGAACCACTGGAACACGCGGCCTGAAAAGGACTTGCCGCAGACCGGCACGAGGATGCCCGCTGCCGCCACCAGCTTCGGTTCGCTCGCGAAGGCCGCCCGCATGGCGTAAGTGGCGTCGTCGTCGAGCAGCGTGTCGGCGTCGACGGTCATGACCGTGTCGGTGGTCATCTCCGTGATGGCGGCGTTCAGCGCCCGCGCCTTGCCGCCGTGCGGCACGCGCAGCCAGTACAGGTTCGGATGCAGCGAGCTCGGCGCGCTCAGGTGGCCATCCGGCGCCGCCGTCAGGCCAAAGCGTCCGGTCAGGAGCGCGGCGGTATCGTCGGTCGAGCCGTCGTCGGCAATCACGATCTGCTCCGGGCCGTGCGTTTGCCGCAGCAACGCAGCCAGCGTGATCGGCAGCACCGCTGCCTCGTTATGCGAGGCGACGATCACGCCCATGCTGGGCAAACTGCGTCGATCCGAAGCCGGATCGAGCGGTGCCAACGGCCGCATGAGCGGTAGCGTCTTGACTGCGACGAATACGAGCAGAAGGGTGTCGTAAAGCACGTACGCAATCCCCGTCGACCATGCCACCACGCCCTGCAGAAAGAACGCCCGCGCGAACAGCAGCAGCCACAGCGCCACGACGCTGAGATGGATCACCGTACTCGACAATGTGGCCGGGCGAGGCACGATACGGGGCGAAGCGAGCGCCAAGGCTTGTTCCAGAGTTCTCTTCAAAATAGCGGCTGAATCTGTCGATACTGCGTGGTTGAATGGTTGAGCTTGTGGGTCAGAGTCGTTTGGCGAAGACGCGTTCCTCAAGGGATCATGCGCTTTAGCACGGACTTGCGATCGATCCACTCATGCTTGAGCGCACCGCCTACGTGCATCGCCAGCAGGGCGTAAAGCGCGTAGCCGAGCCACGTATGCAGCGCGCCAAAGCGGTCATGCAACGATTCCTTGAGCGTCGGATCGAGGTTCATCACGTAGCCGATACGCGGCCACGGAAACAGGTTGAACAAACGCATCGGATGCGTCGCGGCGTCCTTCCATGCCGAGTCGTGCAGCCAGCCAGAAAGCGGCAGGCCGATCATCAACAGGTAAAGCAGAAAATGCGCGACATGGGCGGCGATCCGCTCCCATGCGGGAAACGCGGCCGGCAACGCGGGCGGCTTATGCGAGACGCGCCACAGGATGCGCAGCAGCACGAGGCCGAGCACGGTAATGCCGATCGACTTATGCGTGTCGACCACGGGACGCACCCAGTCGTCGGGCAGCGAATCGGCGCTCAACCCCAACACCACATTGCAGATAATCAGGATCGCGATGATCCAGTGCAGGACCATTGCCGTGCGGGTGTAGTGAGAGACCGCCTGCACGCTGCTGGCGTCGGTTAGCGGAGAGTTTGCCTGAGTGCTCATCGGTAATTCCGTCCGAAAGGTGCGCTTATGCGAAAGCTTTTTGAAATTTAAATGGCCGTGAACCGGGCAAAAGCGCCGACGCCTGAATGCAACGTCATCGCAGCTAATAGTGCTAACGTCGCCGCGCGGCGATTTATTCCCAGAATGCCCTTATAGGCAGATTTCTGCTCGTTTCAACGGCGCTGTGCCGCTTCCCGAATCAGACGAACCGTGGCGAAAATCGCAATCTTCCTACGAAATTGCATCAGGCGTGCGGCAGCCACACATCTCGCGTGCGACGCATTGCCGCCAGCTGCCAGTATGCGCAGAGTAAAGATGCCGGGCATGTGGTTTACACATAGGTTCGCGGCCGCCTGCATGGCATAATCTGCGCCAATCATCGCCCCTTCTCATGCTCGACGCACAGCATGCTTCGCCTCCGCCTTCAGAAAATCGGCAGTTTGTTGGGATTGCTTGCAATCCTGATGAGCACGCTTGCGCCGACCGTTTCGCAGGCGCTCGCGGCACACGACAGACTTGGCCAGGCGCTGGCCACTTACTGCTCGGCGGACCCGGATAACAGCCAGGTCGAGAAGACGGACAAGTCGTCGCCTTCGCCTACCTGGCATTGGCAGGCCTGTGCGTATTGCGGCATGCTGGCCCACGTGCCGGTGCTGCCCGGCACGGCTACGGTGTTCGTGGCCGAACTATCGGTTGCGCGCGCACCGGTTCCCGTCACGCGCGACGCCGTCCACGTCCCCCTCTTTTATACCGCGGCCCAGCCGCGCGCGCCTCCCGTTCTCTCCTGACGTGTTCTGTACCTGAACCGCATCCGCGCTGCGCAAGCAGTCGCGGGATGTCGCCGCACAACCACGCGGCGCAGCATCAAGACAATTAGGAGAAGAATTAGATCATGCGTACGTTTTTCAAACGACACGCGGCGCCGGCACGCGCCGCTTTGATGGCGGCTGCGGGCGCCACCTGCCTCGCCGGTTCGCCGGCGGCTTCTGCTCACGCGGTAGTGGGTGACCGCGTCTTTCCCGCCACGCTGACCGTGGACGACCCCGGCGTCGGGGATGAATTCGACACCCAGTTCGGTCACATCAAGAGTCCGGACGACAACGGTGACAACATGAACGTCAATACGGTCTCTTATGAATGGGACAAGCTGATCACGAAGAACCTGGCCTTCAGCGTTTCGAGCGATTACGTCAGCCAGAACGACCCGAACGGCGGCTCGACGAAGGGCTGGGACAACGTGACCATAGGCGCGAAATATCTGCTCTACGCGAACGCGCGGCATGAATTCATGGCGTCGATCGGGCTCGAGGCGGAGATCGGTGGCACGGGCTCCAGGTCGGTTGGGAACTCGTTTTCGACGTTCACGCCGGACTTTTACTTCGGCAAGGGCTTCGGCGATCTGCCCACCTCGCTCAGCTATCTGCGGCCGTTCGCGATCACCGGCGAACTCGGACCGAACCTCACCACGGCGTCGTCCGCCAACGGGCCGAATTCATTCGGCTGGGGCTTCACGCTGCAATACAGCATTCCGTATCTGCAAAGCCAGGTAAAGGATCTCGGCATTCCGCAGCCTTTCAAGAACATGGTGCTCGTCGTCGAAGCGCCGATGAGCACTTGTACGGCGGGCGCTTGTGCCGGTCAAACCACCGGCACCATCAACCCGGGCTTTCTCTGGCTTAACCGCTACGGCCAGTTCGGCATCGAAGCGCAGATTCCGGTCAATCACCTGACCGGCAATCACGTGGGCGTGCTGTTCGATGCGCACCTGTACTTCGACGACATCTTCCCTAACTCTCTTGGCAAGCCGCTCTTCAACTAAATGAAAAACACTCTCCTGAACTCATCTCTGGCGCGCGGCCTCGTTGCCGCGCTGACGCTGACCGTCGCGCAGCTCGCGCACGCTCATGCATACCCGACTCACCAGGCGCCGTCCGCCGGGTCCACCGTGACCACCTCGCAAAAGGACGTGGCGATCGATTTCGACGATGGCCTCGAGCCGGCCTTCAGCGCGATCACCGTGACCGATGCGCAGGGCAAGCCCGTGACAAGCGCGAAGGCCGTGGTCGATCCGGCGAACAAGAAGCATATGTCGGTCGCGCTGAACCCGCTCACGCCGGGTGACTACACGGTCGCGTGGGTGGCGGTCGCGGAAGATGGCCACCGTACGCAGGGCCACTACACCTTCACGGTGAAGTAACGGTGGATCCGCTCGTCGTCGTACAGATCGTCGTCGAAGCTGCGCAAGACGTGCTGTTCGCGGTGGCGGTCGGGGCGCTCGTATGCAGTGCGATGCTGGCACGGGTGGATGACACCCGCGCCATGGCGTCTGCTACCGGGCTGGGACGCTCGCGGTTGGCGGCACTCTGCGCACTCTCGCTCGCCTGCGTGCTGTACCTGTGGTTGGAGGCTGCTGTGATGAGCGGTACGCCGTTGCGTGAGGCTGGTCCCGTGGTGGGCGCGGTGCTGACGCAATCGCACTTCGGGATTGCGTGGTCGGTGGGTTTTGCCGGCGTGGTGCTCGCAAGTTTCGGCAGCGCGCGTCATAGCCATGCGGCGTGGTGGCTAACGGCAGCGGGTATGGTCGTCTATGTGGCGGGGAAAGCTGCAGCCAGTCACGCCGCGGACGCAGGCGATTTCACCCCGCGCGAAGCCGTGCATGTGCTACATCTCGCGGCGACTGCGTTGTGGGCAGGTAGTGTGATTGTCGCGGCGCCGCTGTTGTGGTGTGGAGGTGCCGGAGCGGCGACAGCGGTGGCGGATGTCGCGCCTGGCAACCGTGTGAAGTTCTGCACGTACCTGTCGCATCTGGCAACCGGCGCGCTCGCAGCTGTGATCGTGACCGGCATCTATAACGCTACGCAGGACACGGCGCATCTGACTACGCCGTTGCTCGACGTGGTGTATGGACGCGTGCTGACTCTCAAGCTGATACTCGTCACGTTGGCGGTATTGCTCGGTGCCTATAACCGGATGATCCATCTACCACGCTTGCAACACACGGTGACCGGTGATGGACAAGCCTATCGCAATGCGCAGCGCAGCTTCGACCGGCTGCTCGCCGTCGAAGCCGTCGCAATGGTGGCGATCTTGATCGTGGCAGGCGTACTGGGCCACACGTCGCCCTCGGGCGGCTAGACCATGGTTTGCGGATGCGCTAGCGCTTCGATGGCGCGCTGGTGCATCCGTCCCTCCTCTACGCCAACTTAACGACGCGCAATCAGCGCGATCGATTCCACTCGCTCATCAAGCCAGCCCTCCGCGGCGTGCGGTTCAAGCAGAGATCGCAAACGCGTCACCAGTTCGTCGAGCCGCGCACCGAGGCGCTCCGATGACAGGCTCGACATCGACAACGCTCGCGCAATCAACGATTCCAGCGCGACGCGCCGCTTCTCGATGAACGACACGCGTTCGAGCGAAGCAAACGCCGACTTGAACAAGACGGATTCGTGACTCTCCCAACTATCGGATTTGCGCTGCTCGCGCGCCGGATCGGTTTGCGCGTATTCGTCGAGCAACGCGCGGTACGAGTCGAGCCATGGCGTCGACGCGTCGTTCGCATGCGAGGTGCCGAAGAGCACCACGGCGCCCGATGGGTCGATCAGCTTGTCCAGACGCGCGAGCGTATCGGGCCGGTCCATCCAGTGAAAAGCGCGGCCGATGACGGCAATCTGAAAACGGCCCCACTCTGGCGAGAGATCGTAGGAACTGCCCAACCGGTATTCGATGTTTGCGGCAACGCCGAGTCCCAGTCCCGAGGCGATGCGCAGCATTTCGGGTTCAGGGTCGAGCGCCACGCCCGAGTCCACCCATGATGAAAATGCCAGCGAGAGTTGCCCCGGTCCGCAGCCGAGGTCGAGCAGGCGTTGCGTGCCGTCGAGCTTGCAGGCTTCGGCCACGCGGCGGATCAGGCGCGGTGAGTAAGCGGGGCGGCCGCTCAGGTAGTGAGCGGCGTTGTTCTTGAAGCGGTCGGGTACGAAGGGGATGGGTGTGGTCATGGGCGGGTTGGGGAAACCGAGCTAACAGGACATGGAGGGAGCAGGCAGTTTCAGAGTATGACGCCGTGCCGCGTTCGATGTCGAGACCGGCGTAGTGCATTTCATTCTTTTGGGCTCCCGGACAGACTCGCGAGCCAGAACGTTGTGAGGCTCTCTTCAACCGCCTGCCGCAAATCGCGAGTGGTGCGCCGCCTTTCCTGACGTTGCCGGTAAATTACCTTTCACACAAAGCAGCGGCGTCTGCTAGCTCCCCGGTTTCCAAGCGCTTACTCTTTTATTGCGAACGCTCACACGCATTTTTGAATGTTAGCTTTCCTTATAACGACTTACCAAAAAACTGAGAGAGACGTAAAGATGAGGGAAGATTCGCTGGAAACCGGACAGGTTCGTTTTCAACACATCATCAGCGGGACAGGTCGCACGCGAAGTATGTCCGTGTGTCGGCGGCATGGATCACACGAGCCCGCTTCCGTCTCCAGTGACGCGAGCCTGCAAAACGAACTGGAGCGAATCTCCGCTCTGATCAAAACGGGCCTCGAAGGCGAAATTGAAGGTGCAGTCAATCAGTTGAGCAGCCGTTACTGGAACGATGTCGAAGCACTCACGCTTCTTTCCAGCGCACTGAACCAGAACGACCGTTATGCCGATGGATTCAGACTCGCCAAACAGGGGTTATCCATCGACCCCGAAAACCATTTTCTGCACTACAACGCGGCCAGGGTGTTGTGGATGTGCGGACTGCCCAGAGAATGTCTTCCGTATGCCATGGAAGCGGCTCGCCTTTGGCCTGATAACGCGGGAACGTGTGTGCAGTACTTCCTCTCATGCGTCCAGCTTGCCCTTGGTGATTTCAAAGAAGGCTGGAAGCGACATAAAATTTTCTATACGTATCCGTCGATAAGCAGCCAATTGTTCCGTCCGGATTTCCCTGAGTGGAATGGCGAGCCGCTAGTGGGTTGCGAATTTTTGTACGTACTCCACCAAGGATATGGCGACCAGATCCAGTTCCTTAGATTCGCGGAATGGCTACACCAACAAGGTGCGACAGTCGACGTACTCGTCGATCCACCACTAGCCGGAATTGCTGCTGGCATGGCGGGCGTGCGAACCGTCTATTCCTATCCCGCCGTACCAGGTGGCTCGTATGCATACTGGTCTTATATGATGAAGATACCGGCATACATGGAGTTGGAGGTATCAATGCTCCCGCTTGCAATGCCGTATCTCACGACAACACATGAGCGACGCGAACATTGGCGCGCATACGTCGAGTCGACCGCCCCGCTCCAGGAAAATGCGAAATCCAGACGCGTCGGCTTCGTCTGGAAAGGTAGTCCTAACACGGCCAATGACCGCTTCCGGTCTATTCGGCTGCACGCGCTGCGGCCATTGTTTGAATTACCCTCAATAACGTGGTTCTCTGTCCAAAAGGACGACGCTGAGGCGGAACGCAAATCGTTGGCCGACAATTTCGACGTACACGCCTTGGGGCCAATGATTGAGGACTTTACCGACACGCTCGCCATACTCGAGACATTGGATCTGGTTATCACTGTAGATTCGTCCGTTGCGCATCTTGCCGGCGCCGCAGGCCTGCCCGTATGGGTGCTTCTGCCCGGCTATTCTGAGTGGCGGTGGCTCGCCGACCGCACGGATAGCCCTTGGTATCCATCCATGCGCCTATTCCGTCAACGCCAGTTAGGGCAGTGGGATCCAGTTATCGAAGAGGTGCGAGACGCGTTGAGGGAATGGCTGGGCGAGCCGGTAGATTCGCATTGGAGGTAGCAGGGTGCGCCACACGCAGTATGGATCGCAGCGTGCCAAGCCACACCGCAACGCGCTCACTCGGCCGCACCGTCCTCGGTCGAAGGCCCTTGCCTCTCCCCCATCCCATCCGCACGCGCCTTCGCATCGAACAACGCCAGCAACCCCTCAGCCGAATTGAACATCCCCTGCCCGTTATGCCCGACCCCCGGCACCTGCCAGCATCGATGCGCAAGCTGCGGATGCCGACGGCACAAGTAATCAAAGTAAGCCAGTCCACGCGCCAGCCGATGCGGCCCTTGCGCATTTGCCGCGCACGAACGATCGAGCGCCTGATGCTGCGGATCGCAGTCGCCCTCCCCGAGCAGATAGATCACATCGCTACGAGCGTAACGTTGCTCAAGCACATCAAACGACGCATCGCCGCTCGCGTAACGCGGAGGCTGATAAATGCCGTACTTCCACGTATCGACCCCGGCGCAAGCGCTCTCATCGGCAGGACTGAATCCGCCGTCACCATCCGGCCGAAGCTTGTCGAAATACACGTACGAAGACGGATTCGCAATCACATAGCGGCAATGAACGCCCTGCTCTTCAAGCAGCGCCGCCGCGCGTCCCACCACCGCATAACGATGCGCCACCTGTGCACCGCCCGAATGCCCCGCAATCACCACCTCCCGCAGCGAGGCAAATCGCGAGCGATCCGCCACCTCTTCGACGAGACTATCAAGCACATCGAACGAACTGATCGGCGCGGGACCTGCCGCGTCATCGCCACCCATCCAGCCGGTCCAGTCCCAGTGCAGCGTTTCCGGATCGAGACCATGAGCGACGATGTCGGCGCTCGCCAGAAACTGCGGCACGATCAGCAACGTGTCGCTAGCATCCACGTCAGCCGCAGCCAAGGCCCGTTGTGCGGACAAAAGATACGCATCCGCGTCACGCAACCGGCCATGTAGCACGATGACGACGCGACTCACTCGCGCGTCCGACGCCTCGTCTGCCGAGCGATAAACCGGCATCGTGCCGGAGCCACGCGCCGTCGTAACACGCAAGCGTGCGCCGGCCACCTCGCGCACTGGGTATTCATTGCGCGGTCGTACCCGTTCGCCGGGACCTGAAGACGTCATGTTCGAATCAAAGTAAAGGAATGAAATTATTCTTGCGGAACGGCATCGGGATCGCGCCACAGGTGTCTTCCGGACCGGCTCAGGCCCACCATCAACAGCGAGACGATCGCCGCAAAAATCAGGAAGTAGGCCGGCACCAGGTTCGAGCCAGTGAAGCTGATGAGTGTCGTCACGATCAACGGCGCGAGGCCGCCGAACAGCGTGACCGCAATGTTGTACGACAGCGCCACCCCGGTAGAACGCGTCGAGGTCGGGAAGAGCTGCGTCAACATCCCCGGATGCGGGCCCGACATGATGCTCAACACCAGCGTGGCGATCATCTGCGCGGTGAAGAGGCGCTCTGGCGTCGGCTGCGCGACCACCCACGCGAACAGCGGATACGCGATCAAGGCCCAGAGCACCACCACCGGGAAGAACACTCGCCATGCACCGACACGGTCCGCGAGTTTGCCTGCCAGCGGATATGCAATGATGCTGATCAGACCAGACACGGCGGTACCCAGCAACGCGTTCTTCAACGGCAAATGCAGTTGGCGCTCGACATATAGCGGCAAAAACGAGTGCCACAGATAGTTGGTCGCCGCGCCGACGATGATCACGCCCGTCGCACACATACATGCATCGCTACGCTCGCGCAGAAACTGGCGGATCGACTGACGCGGTGCATGGCCGAGCCGCTCGCGCATCTCGACGAATTCGGGTGACTCGGCCACCTTGTGCCGAATGTAAAAGCCGATCGGCCCGATCAGCGCGCCGAGCAGAAACGGCACGCGCCAACCCCACGTTTCCAGCGACGCGCGGTCGAGATGCGTCGTCAGCAGATAGCCGCACGCCGACGACAGCAGCAACGCAAACGCCTGCGACGTCATCTGGAAACTGCCGTAAAACATCTTTTTGCCGCGCGGCGCGTATTCCGACAACATCGCCGCCGCTGTGGCGAACTCGCCGCCCACCGACAGACCTTGCAGCACGCGCGATAGCAGCACCAGCAACGGCGCAGCAATGCCGATGCTGCTGTAACCCGGTGTCAGGCCCATCAGCAGCGTGCTGGCAGCCATCAGCAGAATCAGCAGCGATAAGGTACGGCGGCGCCCCACCCGGTCCGCGTACGCGCCCAACACGATGCCGCCAATCGGCCTCACGATGAAGCCGATCGCAAAGGTCGCCAGCGTCAGCACCGTGGACAGCAGCACGTTGTCCACCGGAAAGAACACATGCGCGATGGTCTTGGCGAAATAACCGTAGATCAGAAAATCGAACCACTCGAGACCGTTGCCGATCACCGAGGCGATCACGGCACGCCGCACCTGCGCGGCCGCCGGTACGGCGGCTGGTCGGGCGGGGGTCGCCGCGCCGGAAAGCATCGAGTCCATGGGTCTCCTGAGACGTATATGTGTCGACCAGAGTTGACTCTTGGTGCTTACTCTGGTCCGTGCAATGTCGTTGCGCTTATGCCTCAAGCGTACGGAGTATCGCGGTAAATGTAAAATACCAATCAAATACCCCTGCCATACGTTTCACATATACGAGGCATTGCGATGGAATTGCGGCATCTGCGTTACTTCCTGGCGGTGGCCGACGAGCGGCAATTCACTCGTGCCGCCGCGAAACTGCATATCCAGCAACCGCCGCTGTCGCAGCAGATTCAGGCGCTCGAAAGTGAAATCGGCTTTCCGCTGTTCACGCGGGTAGCACGCGGCGTCGAGCTGACCTCGGCGGGTACGTCCTTCGCCGACGATGCGCGCGCCCTGCTGCAGGCGCTGGATCAGGCCGTCGTCAAAGGCAAAGGCATCGCGGACGGCAGGATTGGTTCGGTGCGGATCGCCCTGACCAGTTCATCGGCATTTCACCCGCTGGCACCGGCTGCGATTCGCGCGTTCCGTGACGCCTGTCCGGACATCGCCATCGATCTCAACGAAATCAACGCGGCGGAAATTATCGAGCGGATGGTGAGCGGCCGCATCGACGCGGCCATCCTCCGCAAACCAAGCGACACGCCCGACGAGTTGCGCTTCGATCTGCTGCTCGAAGAAAGCATGGTGCTGGTGCTGCCGTTAGGACATCGCCTGCTGCAAGGACGCGCCAAGTCGGGCCGGATGCGTCCCGTCGCACTCGATTCGCTGGCTGATCAACCGTTTATTTTTGTGCGCCGACCCGGTGCGCGCGGCATGTATTCGGATTTCATCGACGCCTGCGAAGCGGCGGGCTTCACGCCGCGCGTCGCCAGCGAGGTGCCGCGCATGCTGAGCGCGATCAACCTCGTAGCAGCCGGTACGGGCGTGACGCTGGTGCCCGCGTCGATGCAGCGCTACCAGCAGGAGAGCGTGGTGTATTGCCCGATTGATAGCGACACGGCCATCACGGCGCCGTTGCATCTGGTCACGCACCGCGATGCCGGCAATCCGGCGGCGGTGCGTTTCGCGCAGACGGTGATTGAATTTGCGCAGGCGCAGGAAGTTTAGACAACGCCTCGCCCACTGCGTCGCTAGTGGCCTACCGCTGCTCAGCGCTTTTCGAAGCGATAGTGCCCGACGCCCCACTCGTTGCCGTTCGCATAGCCAAACAGCTCCGCTACAGCCATGTAGAACATGCGCCAGCGCTGTAGCCAGATAGCGGCATCGCGCGCGCCGTAGGTATCGACGAGCATGGGCATCACACGGTCTTGCGCGGCATCGAGCGCGGTCAGCCAGTGGTTTGCAGTGCGCTCATAATGCGTGCCGCTTACCCACCATTGCCGCTCCACGCGCAGATCGTCCTGGAAATTGAGCAGCAGATTCTCCGATGGCATCGTGCCGCCAGTGAAGAAGTATTTCGACATCCAGTCACTGCCATCCTCTACCTGGAAATGGTAGGCAAGCGTGCGGTGCACGAAAATATGCACGAACAGTTTCGCGGAGTCGCGCATCCAGCGCGCAATCTTGGCGAGTAGCAGTCCGTAGTTCTTCATGTGCTCGAACATTTCGATCGACAATACGCGATCGAAACCGCCCGCCAGTTGCGCTTCGGAAAACTCGAAGTCAACGATATTGCTCGTAATGACCTTGAGGTTTGTCAGGCCGCGTTCCGCCGCGCAGCTTTCAATGAACAGACGCTGGCCGAGCGAGTTCGAGAGCGCGACGATCTGCGAATTCGGGTAACGCGCCGCGAGCCACAGCGACAGGGAACCCCATCCGCAGCCCAGATCGAGCACACGCTGACCATCGGTCAGTTCGGCGCGGGTTGCATAGAGTTCGAGCATTGCGGTTTCGGCCTGCGCGAGCGTCTCCTTACCCTCTGGATAGAGACAGCAAGAGTACTTCAGGTGCGGGCCGAGATGCGCGTGAAAGAACGACGCGGGTACTTCGTAGTGCTGCGTGTTGGCGGCCTGGGTTTCGATGGCGATTGGACTCGTTCGCAGGTCATCGAGCAGACGGTTGAGCCGGCGTGCCCGCAACTCGCCGTCGTTGATGGCTTCGTCGCGCAGACGTTGGCCCATCAGTTGACGCATGCCAAGGCGGATCAGCGGATCGGGCAGCCAGCGGCGCTCGCAGCAACGGATCAGCCAGCCGTCATCGGGGGCTGCGGGAGCCGAAGCTGGCGGCTGCGGCAGGGTGGGGTCAAGGGTCGAGAGGCTCATATCGGCTGGCTCCTTTTGCGGTCACGACGTCGACGCGAACGGCGACTCGTAGGTCTTGTTGTGGTGTCATCGACTCCGTCACGCAGTTAGTCCCGCGGCGAGCGCCGCGGCGGCCATGGGATCAGCGCATTGGTCGTGCGCATGTACTCCGCGTAACCGGCGCGGGTTTTAGCGAGACTCGCTTCAAGCAAGGGAATCCCGGACAGCTTGAGTAACAGCCACGCCATAAGAATCGGCGGCAACAGCGTTAGCCAAATCCACGGTGAGCCGATCGACAGCAGGATGTACGACACCCAGTGCACGCATTCGAAAAAGTAGTTCGGATGTCGCGAGTAATTCCACAGTCCGACGCGGCACACCTTGCCGTGGCTCGATGAATCGCTCTTGAAACGCTGAAGTTGCCGGTCCGCGATCGCCTCCCCCACAACCGAAGCGATCCACACCGCCGCGGCCAGAACGAGCCAGACGGTCGACGGTTCGCTCGTGCGGTAAGCGGGCACCAGAAACGCCAGGGAAAGCAACATCGAGATCACGACCTGCAACTGGAAAAACCAGAACATCCGGCGCGGCGCGGCATCGCCCCATTCCTCGCGAAAGCGCCGGTAACGTGCATCTTCCGGCTGCCCGAAGTTGCGGCGCCATAGGTGTGTGCCGAGCCGCACACCCCACACGAGGCCGCCGAGCGCCGCGAGCACGCGGGTCGAAGAATCACCCTTACCCAGCACGGCATACAAAACCGCGACTGCGCCGAGCGAATACGCCCAGACCGGATCGACCATGCCCGCGTTTTCCGACTTCAGCTGCCATGCCCAGACGGCGGAAAACACCAGCACAAGCCCGATCAATGCAATCACGGCGGCGAAGACAGGCGGCATGACATCCTCATTCATTGGCAATGCAGATTTATACGCAGACAAATGCCCAGTGGATGCGGCTCCGCGGCCCGAGCACGCCGCATCCACGAAGGCAGTGCTAGTTCTTGTCGCCGGGCGACCAAAAGCCCGGCATACCGATCTGCTCGGGCCGCTGCGGCACACGCCTGAAACGCGAAGTGTCGTAGCCCATCTCGTCGAGCTTGGCCAGCATGGCGTGATAGGTCTCGTCGCTCATGTCCGGGTCGCGCGAAAAGATCCAGCCGAGGTTCTTGCCCGGATAACCGAGAATCGTGTAACGGTAGTCGGGGTCGACATACAACGTGAGCTGCTTGAATCGCACCGGCCAGAACACCTGAACATTCCATTCACCGCCGCCGCTACCGGGCACCGGCGTATCGAGGAACTGGTAGTGCTTGAGCGGAGCGTCGAAGCTGCCTTTGTGCGCGAGGTACGAATCGTCGATCTTCCCGTCGGGCCGCAACTTCCATTCCGCATAGGCGCCCACGAAGTTACGCTCGGCAAAATAGGGAATGTTGGCGATGATGTACCAGCGGCCCATATAGCGCGGCAGATCGACCGGCACGGTCTGAAGCGGCACACTGGCGCGCGGGTTGGGATTGGGCGGCTCGCCGGAACAGCCGTTCAGCATGAACAGCAGAAAAACGGCGGCGGCAGCGCAGGCAAAGCGGCGCATGGTGACCTCGGGTGTCGTGGCGATATAGGTATTACGTTCGACGCGCTCCGCTGGATGCGCTTACCGCTCCCTCGCGTCTGAATCCAACCGGCGCCCTGCCGCGTAAGCAGAGATATGAGACCACGTGGACGGTGCCATCGCATGTCATCTGGAGATCTTCACCGGGCCGCCAACGCTAACGCCGGCGCCAGAACTCCGCGCGCTGGCGCGCCAAAGGCGTGGCTGTATTTCATCGTCTGTCAGGCCGGCTGGATGGTCTGCGTGATGAGCGCAGCGCACGGGCTGGCGTGGATTGGCGTGCTGTTCGTGATGGCCACGGTCGTCTGGCACGCCAGCCAGGTGCCCGCGCCTGCGCAGGAACTCAAGCTGGTGGCTGCGGCCGTGCTGATCGGGGCGGTCTGGGAAAGTGTCCTCGTCGAGACAGGGCTGCTCGTCTATCCGAACGGCGTGCTGATTCCCGGCACCGCGCCGTGGTGGCTCCTCGCGCTATGGGCTCTGTTCGCGGTCCAGTTCAACGTCGTGTTCGGCTGGCTGAAACATCGCCCACTGCTGGCTGCCCTGTTGGGCGCGCTGGCCGGACCGCTGTCGTTTCGTGCCGGCGCAGCGCTGGGCGCGGTGCGCTTTCCCGACCCGATGCTTGCGTTCGCGGCGCTCGGGGCAGGATGGGCGGTGTTGATGCCGATAATGCTGGGGCTAGCGCGGCGTTGGGATGGCGTGCACGTCGCGGATTGAACGACCGTGGTGAATCAGCGCGCGTCGTCGCAGGTCGCGGTGGTTGCAGAGGTCGCGGTGGTCGCGACCGACGCCCCCTGCCGATCGCCCAGGCCGAGGTAGCGCAATGTTGCCAGCGCCGCCAATACCGTGATGGCAGCTAACCCATACGTCAACAGATGAAACGCATCTGCATAGTGCTGACGGAGCATCGCTAGTGAGACCCCAGGCAATAGCGTCGACGCGCCGCTCAGGTCACCGGTGGCAAGCTGTTGGGCTGCCAGATCAATCGCCGTGCGCGGCGCACCGCCACCAGCGGCCATTAACTTGTGGCCAGGTGCAAGGGGCGCCAACGCGGCGACAACCGGCGTAAGGCGCGCCGCCACGATGCCAGCCAGCGCCGCGCTGACCATTGCCAGAGCAAGTCCTTCGCCGGCCACGCGCGTCGTGCTGAAGATGCCGGTTGCCATGCCGGCACGCTCCTTCGGCACCACGCTAACTGACAAACCGTCCATCAATCCCCATGGCAACCCCGTACCAATGCCGATCACACCCATTGGCACCAGCAGCGCAGCGGGTTTTGCGCCTACCGGTACGCCGCCGAGCCAAACCAGTCCCGCTGCTGCAATCAGCAGACCCAGGCTGGAGATCAGCCCCGGCGATGCGTGCCGGGTCAGGCGCACGGCGACTGCGGGCATGACCAGCATCGGCGCCGAAAGCGCAGTCATCATCAAGCCGGCATTAAGTGGCGCGTATCCTTCGATGCCGACAAAGCGGATCGGCAAGATCACCAGCAGCACCACGAAGCAGTAGCACGTCGCGATCGGCAGCAACTGCACGCCCACGAAACGGCGATAGCGGAACAACGAGAGGTCGAGCATCGGCCGGACGGTATGCCGCTCGATCAGCACGAATGCCACGAGCGACCCGGCTGCGGCCGCGAACAGCGAACCGACTGCCGGATGGCCCCAGCCGATATCCGGCGCCTCCAGAATCGCGACCGTGAACAGCCCGAGCGCCGCCGTAAAGCTCGCCATGCCTGGCCAGTCCACGCCGGACGCGTGCGGATCGCGCGTCTCCGGCATGCCGGGTGCCGCGAGCAGCAGCGACATCGCGCCGAGCAGCGCGGTCGAAACAAACACCGCGCGCCAGCCGAACAGTTCGATCAGGCCGCCGGCCAGCACCGGTCCGAACGCAAGGCCGACGCCGAAGGTGGTGCCGAGCAGACTGAACGCGCGGGTCCGGGCGTGGCCGTCGAACTCCTGCGCGAGCGCCGCCGAGCCGCCCGCCAGCGCAGCGGCGGCGCCCACCCCTTGCGCTGCCCGCAGCAGATCGACCCAGACGATGCCAGGAGCAAGCGCGAGGAGCATCGACATCAGCGAGAACACGCTCACCCCGCAGAGAAACACGCTGCGGCGGCCAAAGCGATCGGCAAGCGTGCCGGCCGCCATCAGACAACTGCCGAACGCGAGCATGAACGCATTGGTAATCCAGTTCAGCGCTACCGGACCGCCACCGAGAGCGCGGCCGATTGCCGGTGTCGCGATGGCGCCCGCCGAGAAACTGAGCGGCAGGATAACCGCCGCGACGCAAACCGCGGCAAGCACGGCGGCGCCTCGCGAGGCGGTGTGATCGATCGAGTCAGACATGACGCTTCCTTTGGATAGACAGGGCACCGAGGACTGGCGATTTCCGACGCACACGGAAAACGGGTCAGGCAAGTCTAGTTACGGACTCGAACGTGATAAATACTGCTAAAGTCGGATCAATCCGGACAAAAACTCTCGAATGACGCCATGGAAAACCTGACCGGCATGATCGCGTTCGTGCGAACCGCGGAGGCTTCGAGCTTTGTCGGCGCCGCGCAGCGGCTCGGTGTGTCTGCGTCGGCGGTTGGCAAAAGCGTGGCGCGCCTCGAGCAGCATCTTGGCGTGCGACTCCTGCAGCGAAGCACGCGGCGCGTCAGCCTGACGGACGACGGCGAGCGCTTCTACGAGCGCTGCCGTCAGATTCTCGAGGCCGTGCACGACGCCGAAACGATGATGCTGCAAGCCACAGCGACCCCGCGCGGCCGTCTGCGGGTGAGCCTGCCGACCATCGGCTACCGTTTTTTGCTGCCGATCGTGCCGGAGTTCGCGGCGTGCTATCCGGAGATCGATCTCGAACTGGACTTTAACGACCGTCTGGTCGATGTAATCGAAGGCGGTTTCGATGCCGCGATCCGCAGCGGGCCGCTCGACGATTCGCAACTGATGGCCAAGCGGCTGGGGCCGTTCTGTTTTGTGCTGTGCGCGTCGCCGACGTATCTACAGCGGCGCGGCGTGCCGCAGGTGCCGGCCGATCTGGCGCAGCATGCCTGCCTGCGGTTTCGTTTTCCGACTTCGGGAAAACTGGAGCCGTGGCGCTTTCGCGATCTGCCGGAAGACACGGTCACACGCTTTCCGACCGCGCTGACCTGCAACAACATGGAGGCGCTCCGGGCAGCGGCAGAGTTGGGGCTTGGCATCGCCTATATGCCCGAGTTTCTCGCGCGCGACGCCTTGCAAAGCGGCGCGTTGCAATCGGTCATGGCGGACCACCTCGCGCAGGCCGGACAATTCTCGGTGCTATGGCCATCGAGCAGACAGTTGTCGCCCAAACTGCGGGTCTGGGTCGATTTTCTTTCTGAGCGCCTGTTTCCCGAACCAGCCAGAACTGCTTAGCACTCGACGCGGCGCCGCCAGCACCTTAAGCTGATTGCCCGATTCGTCGCGACAAAAACCATGTCAGCACGTTTGAACGCACCGTTCACCGCCCTTCTCGCTGCCGCCTTGTTCGGTGCGACGACGCCTTTTGCCAAGGCGCTGCTCGGCACCCTGTCACCGTTTATGGTGGCGGGACTCTTCTACCTCGGCAGCGGCGTTGGCCTGGCTATCACGATCCTCGTACGCAAGCTGAGACTGAGCAACGACAAGCGAGCCAACGAAGGACAGATCCATTTGCGCGAAGTCCCGTGGCTGCTCGGCGCCATCGTCACGGGCGGCGTCGCGGGACCCGCTCTGTTAATGCTCGGCCTGAACGCGACGCCGGCAGCCACGAGTTCGTTGCTGCTGAATCTGGAAGGTGTTTTCACCGCGCTGATCGCATGGATCGTGTTTCGCGAGAACGTCGATGCCCAGGTGTTTCTGGGCATGGTGGCGATCGTGGCGGGTGGTGTGGCCTTGTCATGGCACCCCGGCGCGACAAGCGTGCCGCTCGGCGCCCTGCTGGTGGCCGCGGCGTGCGCGTGCTGGGCAATCGACAACAATCTCACGCGCAAGGTCTCCACCAACGATGCGATGGTCATCGCCTGTCTGAAAGGGCTGACCGCAGGGTCGGTGAATTTCGTCATTGCATTGCTGCTGGGCGCTCAACTCCCACATGCCGGAATCATGGCGGCCGCGATGGTGACCGGGTTCGCCGGTTACGGGGTCAGTCTGGTGCTGTTCGTGGTGGCGCTGCGCAATCTCGGTACGGCGCGCACCGGCGCATATTTTTCAGTGGCGCCGCTGTTCGGCGTGACGATCTCGCTGATTCTGTGGCCCGAAATGCCGCCGCTGCTGTTCTGGGTCGCCGCGGCATTGATGGCTCTCGGCATCTGGCTGCATATCCGCGAACGGCACGACCATCCGCATACGCACCAGGTGCTGGAGCATAACCACCGGCACCGTCATGACGAACATCATCAGCACGAACACGATTTCGAATGGGACGGCGAGGAACCGCATGTGCATCCACACCGGCATGCACCAATCACGCACACGCATGCGCATTTCCCAGATATTCATCATCGGCACTCACATTGAGCATAGCGATCGCGGTTTGCGATCGCTCCCTTTCCAGATCCGAAAGCGCGATAGGACGATTCAATTGGCATCCTGGCCAAGCTCGTCCTGTAATGGAACTCCTGCCGTTTGCACTTCCCCCTGCCAAACCCGGAGAACCTCAATGGCTCAGCCCCAGCCCAACGTTGACGAAGTTGTACAGGCCATCGCCGCGGAAACCAATACCCCCACGGAAACGGTCTCGAAGATCTACGCCGATACTTTGGCCAACTATAAGACTGATGCTCGAGTGTTCGATTACATGCCGCTGCTGGTCGCCAAGAAGGTGCGCGACACGCTGCGACATTCAGGAAGCCGGAAGAACTAACACCAACGCCGCGGTTCGCGCCGGCTTCTTCGCTCGATTGATCGTTCCGCCGTTCATGTCGTGCGTTCGCGTGCGACGTGCCTAGGCGCATGCGGGCGCAGCACAAGCTCCGGAAATCTCACGTTAGCGGGCCTCAGCGCAAGTGCGTGGCTCCAGGTTATTGCTGAACCGTGGAGCTAACAATAGTGCCGCAAAGTTCTTAAGCTGACGGTGGTCGTGAAGCTTTGTTTCACGACGCCCAGCCGAGGAGCTTTGTGCATGACTCAATCAATCCAGATCCGTCCAGTAACCAACGCCGACTTTTCGGCATGGCTGCCGCTGTGGGACGCCTATAACGCCTTCTACGGACGTTCCGGCGAGACAGCGTTGCCCCGCGAAATAACACTTCTCACGTGGTCGCGTTTTTTCGATGGTTATGAACCCATGCATGCGATGGTCGCCGAGCGCGACGGTCAGCTGGTCGGTCTCGTGCATTATCTCTATCATCGACACACCACGATGGCCGGACCCATCTGCTATCTGCAGGATCTCTACACGCTCGAGAGCGAGCGCGGCAAAGGCGTCGGGCGAGCGCTGATCGAAGCCGTCTACGAACACGCGAAAGCGGCGGGTTCAAGTCGCGTTTATTGGCAAACGCATGAGACGAATCAGACGGCGATGAAGCTGTATGACCGTGTCGCTGACCGGTCGGGGTTTGTGGTGTACAGAAAGGCTTTGTAACGAGAGCGCGCATCGCACGGCTTCTTGCCGGAACGATGCGCGCTTCCCGTTACGCTAGCGCGCCGAGCTACAAGAGCCGCTAAGCCTCCAGTTGCTCCAACACCTTCCCCTTCGTCTCAATTCCAAGGAAATGCACCGTGAGCGCGGCGAGGAACGGCACGGCCGCGAGAATGTAAAACGCGACGTCGAGATGACCACCCACCATCGTCTTCGAAACGATCGCCGGCGCGAAGATCGCCGCCACCTTTAGCCAGGCACCGCCAACTCCACAGCCAAACGCACGGATGCTAGTGGGATACAACTCCGGCGTATAGACATACGCCGTGATAAACCCGCACGCGAGGAAGCCCAGCGCAAATGCACAACACGTCGCCACCACATACACCGACGAATCGTGGAACACACCGGCCAGCGCCAGCGAAATCGCACACAACACAAACGACAGATTGATGATCGGCTTGCGCCCCACCTTGTCGACGAGCAATGCGCAGGTCAGCGACCCAATCACACCGAGTACGGAAGCCGCCACCGCAAGGTTCAGCGCCAGTTGCAACGGCGCGTGATAAACCGTGCGATAGATCGTGGGCAGCCAAGTGGAAAGCCCGTACTGAATAAATCCGCACGTCACCCATAGCATCGCCACCGCCAACGTGCGCTTCAGATAAGCCGGCCCAAACAGATCGCCGATGCGGCGCTTAGGATGCCGACTCGCCATCGCTTCGAATTCGACTGCATGCTCAACCGGCGCCAGCGGTCCCTTGGTCGCGCGTTCGAAGGCCAGCACCGCTGCATCCGCATCGGCCATGCGTTCGCGCTCAGCTAGCCAGCGCGGCGATTCCGGCACCAGTCTGCGCAGCACGAAAAACAGGATCAGCGGCAAGCCGCCAATGAAATACATGGCCTGCCAGCCAACGCGCGGCACGATCCACGCGCCCAGCGCATTCGACGCCAGCAAACCCACCGGAAACACGATCTCATACAGCAGCACAAAGCGCCCACGGCCATGCGCGCGGCTGATTTCGTTGATATACGTCGCGGCCACCGGCAACTCGCCACCCAGGCCCAGGCCCTGGACGATCCTCAGCACAACGAACGCAACAAACGTCGGCGCGAATCCGCACGCAATACTCGTCACGCCGATGATCCCCGAACTTAACGCAATCGCGCGCACGCGCCCCTTACGCTCGGCGTACCAAGGAAACACGAACGCGCCCAACAGTTGCCCGATTGATCCCGACGCGATCAGAAAACCGATCTCCCACGGCGTGAGCTCCCATTTCTGAATCAGTATTGGCAACGTAGCAGCGATGGCGATCACATCGAAGCCGTCGAAGAACGTCGCGAGTCCAATCAGGATTCGCGCGCGAACCTGCATCGCATTGCCCGGCAAGCGTTCCAGACGCGCAATGATCGAGCCCCGGGTCACAGGGCCTGAGACACCGGCGCTGCTGCGGTCCCCCATGGTGTTGTCGATGGTTCTCATGCCGTTGTCGCCGTCCGAAAAGAGTTACGCGAGCGCCGTGCTGGCGTCAGTGAGAGTTGCAAGGTCGACCGTGCGGCCCTGGTTCATCCATTTGCGCGCGAGTTTCAGATCGCGCGGCGTGTTGATCGCAATCGCCCCGCGTATCGCACCGTCTTCCACGTAAAAGAGCGTGGCGCGTTTGCCTGGCAGATCGCCGCGTACGACGAGCTGCGCGTCGTTGGGAATGTCGCCGAGGATCTGCAGGTTCACGTCGTACTGATCGGACCAGAACCACGGAATGTCCGCATACGGCTCGAACGTGCCAAGCAAGGCTTTCGCCGTGGAGATAGCCTGGTTCTGCGCGTTCGCCCAGGATTCGAGCCGCACGCGACGCTTCAGCCACGCGCTCGGATGGTTCGCCACGTCGCCGCATGCAAAGACGCGCGGGTCGGAAGTTGCGCCGAAATGGTCGACCACGATGCCATCGGCAATCGCAAGGCCTGCCGCTTGCGCGAGCGCCGTATGCGGCGTGAGACCGATACCCGCGACGGCGAAATCAGCATCAAGCGTGGTGCCGTCGGCCAGCGTGGCACGCACGCCGTGGGCTTTATCAGGGTGATCGTCGAGCGATACAAGGCCTGAATCGAGGCGCACGTCCACACCATTGGCCCGATGCAGTTCAACAAGGAACTCGGAAATGGCCGGCGGCACCGAGCGGGCGCACAGACGCGGCGCACCTTCGACGACAGTTGCCGCAACACCAAGCTTGCGTGCAGTTGCCGCCACTTCCAGCCCGATCCAGCCGCCGCCAATCACCAGCACGTGCTGGCTCGCGCGCAACCGTTCGCCGAGCGCGACCGCTTCATCGAGCGTGCGCAGGTAAGCGATGTTGGAAGTCTTCACCAGCGCATCGGGCAAGCGTCGCGCTGCTCCGCCCGTGGCGATCACGAGACGATCGTATTGCACTTCACGGCCCGACAGCGTGCGCACGATGCGTTGCTCGCGATTAATCGACGTAGCCGTATCCGGCTGCCACGCTTCGATGTTCAGGGCGTCGAAGTCGTCTGGCTTGACGAGGCGCACGGTGTCGATATCCGCTTCCCCCGCCAGCACCGCCTTCGACAGCGGTGGACGCTCATACGGCAAGTGGATCTCATCAGCGATCATCACGAGGCGACCGTCGAAACCCTCCTTGCGCAAGGTCTTCACGACCCATCCGGCCGCCTGGCCACCGCCGATCACGACGATCGTGCGTGGTGCCTCCAGGCTCGCGTGTGCGCTTGATGCAGCGGCGTCAGTCATGTTTGCGCTCCGTCATGAACTTGCCCTCCGGCGCTTTCGCATTCTTCTGGCGACGCGTGTTGCCGTCGATGCCGCCATCGATCGCCCATTCGGCGAACACGGTCGGCCCCGGCTCGAAATCGCGCGGTTGCCACTCGGGCGTCAGTTGGTCCTCATCCGCGTAGTACTCGATGAGCGCGCCAGCCGGATTCTGGAAATACCAGAAGTAAGCAGACGACACCGGATGGCGCCCCGGCCCAAGTTGCGTGTCCCAGCCGCAGCGGCTGATATGCATGCCGCCGCCGAACACTTCGTGAATATCGCGCACGGTGAAGGCCACGTGATTCAGGCCACGTTTGCCGTTCGGCAACGCCAGCAGGAACAGGTCATGATGTCCGCCATGTGGCGCGCAGCGCAGAAACGCCCCACGTCCCGGGTAACGGTCCGACATCTCGAAGCCGAGCAGTTCCTGATAGAACTTCTCCGTTTCGGCAAGGTTGTTGGTGAAGAACACCACATGCCCCACTTCCACCGGTTCAGCTCGCTCATAGATCGGCGACGGTTGATTCACGCGTAACGTCTGGCCCCACACGTTTGAAGGTGAGCCATGCGTTTCGACGTCGCGCTTGCGGGTGACTTCCACACGAATCGCCATGCCGTTCGGGTCGATGCAACCCACCGCGTCGTCGTTTTCGAAGTGTCCTGGCTGACCTGTAAAGCGGCCGCGCAACGCGTCGAGTTCGGCGCGCGTCGCTACACCCCACGTCACCTCACGCAGCGTCGGACCTTCTTCGAAAGCGGGCGGCAGCGAGGGATCGTTAGAATCCACGGCCAGAATCGTGCAGCCGTTCAGCGATTCGAAGCGAGCGCGGGTTTCGTCGTGCGCAGTCTCTTTCAAACCCCAGTCGGCAAAAAAGCGCCGACAGGTTTCGAGGTCCGTCACACCGTAGGTAATCTGTTCAATGCCGAGAATCGTCATGTCGTGCCTCTTGTTTCTCAATTCGTCTGGGGCGCATTGGCCCAAGCCAAAGGTGCGTCGTTCAAGCCCCAGTACAGGCTCTTTTGGTGCATGTACTCGCGAATGCCGAGACGCCCTTTCTCGCGACCCATCCCGCTCTCTTTCCAGCCGGAGAACGGCGTCGAGATCGAGAACAGCTTGTAGGTGTTGATCCACACGGTGCCCGCTTCGAGCGCGCGTGCCACGCGCCAGGCGCGTTTGTAGTCGCGCGTCCAGATGCCGGCAGCAAGGCCAAACACGCTGTCGTTGGCCTGCTTGATTAGCGAGGCTTCGTCATCGAATGGCATGGCGACCAGCACCGGTCCGAAAATTTCTTCCTGGCAGATACGGGCGCTGTTCGACAGGCCTTCGAGAATCGTGGGCTGATAGAAGTTGCCTTGTTCGCGTCCGTCGCCGACGGGACGCTCGCCACCGCACAACAGGCGTCCACCTTCTTCCAGGCCCAAAGCGACATAACGCTCCACCGATTCGCGATGCGCTGGCGTAATCAACGGGCCCATCTGTGTTTCCGGGCTCGAAGGGTCGCCCACGCGCAACCTGCGTGCGCCTTCGGCCAGTCGCTTCATGAACGCGTCGTAGATCGGGCGATGCACGAACAACCGCGAGCCCGCGATGCATGCCTCGCCCGACGAACTGAAAATGCCGTACAGCACGCCGTTCACCGCGTGATCGATATCCGCGTCTTCGAAGACGATGGTTGGCGACTTGCCACCCAGTTCCAGCGACACCGGCATCAGCTTGTCCGCGGCGATGCGCGCGATGCCACGTCCCACCTCGGTCCCGCCAGTGAACGACACTTTCTTCACGAGCGGATGACGCACCAGCACATCGCCGATTACCGAACCTTTACCGGGCAACACGCTCAATACGCCCTTCGGTACGCCCGCTTCTTCGCAGATGCGCGCCAACGCGAGCGAGACCAGCGGCGTCACTTCAGCGGGCTTCAACACCACCGCGTTGCCACCCGCAAGCGCAGGAGCAAGCTTTTGCGCATCCGATGCGATCGGCGAGTTCCACGGAGTGATAGCCGCGATCACGCCTATCGGCTCATGCACGCTCATGGTCATGTAGTCGCCGCGCGATGGCGTCAGTTCTTCATCGAGCGTTTCGAGGCACGCAGCGAAATAGCGGAACGTGTTGGCGGCGCTCGCCACCAGTACACGTGTTTCGCCGATCGGCTTGCCGTTATCGCGCCGCTGCAGATGCGCCAGTGCTTCGTGACGCGCCATGATCAGATCGGCAATACGGTACAGAACCAAGGCACGCTGATGCGGCTTCAGACCGGCCCAATCCGCTTTGCGCCATGCAATGTCCGCGGCTTCGACCGCATCGCGCGCGTCGTCGGCGCTGGCCGTCGAGATTTCCATGTTGACCGACTGATCCGCCGGATACAGGCTTTTGTACGGGTTGCCACGCCCTTGCCGCCATTCGCCGCCGATGAAAATATCGCCGGTGGGCACGAGGCTGGTATCGAAGTGAGTCATGTCGGTCATCCGCTCAGTTACTTCTCATCAAATCACGCAACGCGCCGCGCGATTGCGCAGGGCACGGATCGCGCTGAACGCGGTTAGCGCGGACGTCTTGGGGTTGTCCGGCAACGGCTTGCCGCACATTTCGAGCGACATCTCGCCGAATGCGCCGCGCGCCAGGATGCGGTGCACATTGCGCGTCGCCGCAGGGTCTGCGATCAGACGCACAATGGTCTGATCGAGGCCGAGACCTGCCAGTGCGATCGTCGCCGCCACGTTGGCATTCTTCGGATAAAGCCGTGCCGCTTCGCGGGCGCTACCTTCGAAAATGATCCGCTCTTCCGTCAGGCTCTGCAGATCGCATATCTCTTCGGCGGGTGTGCCGAGCCAGCCCTGCGGCGGCTTGCGACCCGTGTACAGCACTTCGTCGAGACCACCCAGTTTCGCCGCGGCCAAAGCGTCTACGCCGCCAATGGCGCCGGACAACAGCGTCAGCGTGGCATCGCCTTCGTCCGCAGCGGCAGAGAGAGCGTCGAGCAGCAGTACGTCCGAGAGCGCGCCGATAGAAGCCACTGCGCAATCGGTGCCCGCTTTCAACAACGGAACAACGTGGTCGACCAACGCACTGTGGCCCGCGCATTCCAGCGCGAACTGCGGGCGGCTGCTCAGCGCGGCCACCGACGACACCACATCTACCGACGCGCCCACCACCTCGCGCACCGACGCCGCATGCCGCTCGGGCACGATCACATGTGACACACGCACTTGCGGATCCGCTGCAACGGAGCGATACACCGCCTGGCCGATCGCCCCGAAGCCGATCATCGCAACGTCGACGGGCGCATGATGTCCCGCGTGGCGAAGATCATGCATGTTCTGGCTCCTGCTTCTTGACCGGCGGGCCGGCAAACGCGGTGGCAAACGAACCGACCGACAGCATGTCCACTTCAACCAGCACCGGGCCCGTCTTCGCCAGACCTTCGCGGATAATCTCGTCCGCGTCGTCGAGCGACTTGATGCGGTAATGCGTGAGCTTCAGGCTCTCGCAGAACTGCGCGAAGTCCGGTTGATGCAGATCGACGAAGCAGCGGCGGCCGCCATACTGCGCGTCCTGGATGTTGCGGATCACGCCATAACACTGGTCGTTCATCAGCACGATCATGACGTTGGCGTTTTCCTGCACGGCCGTCGCCAGTTCACCGACGTTGACCATCAGACCACCGTCGCCGACGAGGCACACCGTCTTCGCCGCTGTTTCCGCCAGCGCCGCACCGATTGCCATCTGCATCCCTTGACCGATACCACCGCCCAAGGCATGCACCCCCGCACGCGGCGTGAAAATCTGCAGCAGGCGGTTACCCCACGTGCTGTTCGAGATCGTCACATCGCGCACCCAGTTATAGTCTGTGCCCACCGAACGTTGCAGTGCATCGACGAGGCGCTTGTACGGTCCGAGACCCTTGCCTACATCCGCTACGGCGATCTCCCGGGCAGCGGCCAGATCGGCAGCGAACTTCGGATCCACCTTGAGACGGCCTTCGAGCAGCGTCGCGAGTTCTTCCAGAACCGCAGCGGAGTCGCCATGCACAAACAGATCGTTGCGGTAGCCGCGGTTGTCGGCGAGTGCGTCGGCATCGACGCGGTATAGCGGCTGCGGCAACGCGAGCTTGTACTTCAACGTTTCATTGCCACGCAGACGCGAACCGACCACAAGGACCGCATCGCAAGTCTTGTAGAAGCTCTCCACCGATGCGTGCACATTGAACGCGCCGAGCGTCGCCGGATGATCTTCCGGCAGGATGCCGCGGCCCTGCACGCTGGTCACGACGCCAAAGCCCAGCGCCACCAGACGCTCAACCGCTGCCCGCGCGTGCCGCGTGCCGCCGCCAAGCCACAGCAGCGGACGCGTGGCCTTGGCCAGCGCATCGGCGAGTTGCACGACACGCTTGCTGTCGTGCGTGAGCGTCGTCACGTGCGGCGCGCTGAGGTCAGCGGGCCATTCGATTTCTGCCGCCTGAATGTCAATCGGAATCTCGACACTCACCGGGCCGCTCGGCGCGGTCTGCGCGACCCGCACCGCTTCGCGGATCGTCGGGAGCGCGGTCTCGGCAGTGCGGACGCGGTAGGCGGCCTTCGAGATCGACGACAACATCGACAACTGGTCCGGCGCTTCGTGGATATACGCGAGGTCCTTGTCGAGGTATTCGGTTTCGATCTGGCCAGTGATATGCAGCAGCGACGTGCCAGCGGTCAGCGCTTCGACCATCGCGCCTGCTGCGTTGCCGGCTGCAGTACCCGTGCTGGTGAACGCGACGCCAAGGCCACCGGACACACGTGCCAGACCATCGGCCATGTTGACCGCACCGGCTTCGCCGCGTGCCCCAACATAACGGATCTTGCCGCGGTTGTTGATCGCGTCGAGGATCGGCATGTTGTGGATCGAAATCACGCCGAACGTCGTGCGAACGCCGCATTGCTCGAGAAAGGCGGCAATCAGCTCGCCGACGGTGGTTTTATTAGACATGTCGTGCATTGCCTCCAGAGACATCGATATGACTGCCTGTCGTGTAGGACGACAGATTAGTAGCCAGATAAAAGAGTGCCTGTGCGGCCTCTTCGGGACGGCCGAAGCGGCCAAGCGGAATGTTCTTCTTGCGTGCGAGTTCTGCCGTCCAGTCTTCCCAACTCTGGCCCGGCGCGGCTTGCGTCTCGAAGCGGCGGCGCCATTGGCCCGATTCGACAATGCCGATCAGAATCGAATTCACGCGAATACGCTGCGGCGCGAGTTCGACCGCTAGTGACTTGATGAGACTCAGCAAACCCGCGCGTGCCGAGGAAGTCGCCACCATATGCGGCTCCGGCTGCAGCGCGAGCAGCGAATTCACGCAGACGATCGACGCGTTGCCCATGCCAGCCGCGTCGCGCAGCATTGGCAGGAACGCGCGAGTCGGGCGGATCACGCTGAAATATTTCAGGTCGAGTTCTTCGCGCCAGGCGTCGTCGGTGGTGTCGGCGAAGGTCGAGACGCGGCCTTGGCCAGCGTTGTTCACCAGCATGTCAGCGCGACCGAAACGGCGCCGCACGTCTTGCGCGAAGGCGTTGACTTCTTCTGCGTCGAGCACATCGCAGCGCGTTGCCAGCAGTTGCGCAGACGGAAATTGCGTCTTCAGCGCCGTCTCCGCATGCGCCAGGCGTTCGGCGTCGCGTCCGCAGATGGCGACCGATGCACCTGCACGCAAAAACAGTTCGGCGGTCGCGAGGCCAATGCCGGACGAGCCCCCCGTCACCACCGCTACCTGACCGCTCAAATCGATCTGGATCATTAGAGCCCCAATGCCTTCATGTACTTGCTGCCCGCGGCCGGCCCGTTCTTGGGACGGTAGTTCAGGCGTTGCGAGAGTTCGTCAGCGGCGCCGCGCACCTTGTCGATCAGACCGCTGTCGAGCAGCGCTGCATCGATCTCCGGCCGCGGAATCGTCGTGGTGATCACGGCGACGATGCGGCCCGTGTCGTTACGCACCGGCGCCGTTACGACCGAAATGCCACGTTCGAACGACGATTCGCTGATCGCAAAGCCGCGCTGCGCGTCATCGCGAATTCGTTCGTACAACTCTTCGACCGTTTCGGGTGTGAGTTTGGTAAAGCGATGCAACTTCGGCTCGGGGTACAGCGCGCGTAAATCGTTGAGCGTCAGATCGCCCATCAGCACCTGGCCGTGCGTCGTCGCATGGGCGGGCAGGCGTGTGCCGACGTTGACCTTCACCGAACTGAAGATCGGCGTGTGACTTTGCGCCTTGGCGACGAACACCACGTCGCGTCCGTCACGGATCAGGATGTGGCTCGTCAGACCGGTGTCGTTGCGCAAGGCCTCGATGATCGGCAAGCCGAGATCCGTCAGTTCGAGCGAGCTCAGATATTCGAAGCCGAGGCGCAGCACCGCAACGCCCAGGCGATAGTTGCGGTCCTTATCGGCTCGCTCTAGAAAACCGAGCGATTCGAGCGTCTGCAGCAGACGGAAGACCGTCGTGCGGGGAATCTTCAAGCGCCGGGACAACTCCGGTGCGCCCAATACCGGCTCGCGCGGCGAGAACTCAGTCAGGATCTTCAGACCGCGTTCGAGACCGGGCACTTTGTAGCCGGGTTCGGCGTTGTCGTCGTCGGTTGCGCGCTCGGCGTTGATCGTGTCGGGCGTCATTTCAGTGGCTCCGTGGTGCCGCGCTCGCGCGGCAGAACGTGTCGATGATCGCGGTGTACGCGTCAGCGGCTTCGATATAGCCGGCGTGACCGGCGCGCGGCACGATCTGCAAGGACGTACGTGCCGCGAGGGCCAGCCGTTCGCATGCGGACGGCGGCGTGATGGTGTCTTCAGCGCCTACAGCAATGTTGACGAGTCCGTGAAAGCGCGCGAGGTCGGCGGCAAGATCGGCATTGGCGAGCAGATGTGTCGCTTGCGCGTAACCTTGCGGCACGATGCGCGCCATGTTCCAGCGCACCCATGCACGGGCTGTCTCGTCGGCGTGCGCAGACAGCATGTTCGCACTGCGCTTTTCGGCGAGACCTGCGGGGCCGAGTTCGGCGAGCATCGCAAGACGCTGGTCGCGTTTTGTTTCGCGTACGTCTGTTGTGGCCGCGCCGTAACCGCCAGCAGGCGACAGCAGCAAAAGGCCTGCGACACGCTGCGGATTTGCAGCGGCAAATGCGCCAGCGACAATCGCGCCCAGCGAATGCCCTACCAGCACGCAACGCGCGACGCCGAGCGCGTCGAGCCAGCCACGCAGGACGTCTGCGTAGTCCGACGCGTGGGGCGAAGCTGGGAGGACCGGCGTCGATACGCCGTATCCCGGCGCATCCCAGGCAAGCACGTTCCGCGTCGCACCGAGCGCTTCAAACTGCTGCACCCACGACGCTGCTCCCGAGCCGATGCCGTGCAGCAACACGAGCGGCAACGCCTCGTCGCGCACAGAAGCCGGTTCTCGCGCTTCGCGATAACCCACGGTCTGCGTCGCCGCGGTAACGGCCTGCTGCAGCGGAAAGCGCGCAAGACGCGCTTCCAGCGAGGCAGCGAGATCGGCAGTAACAGACGGGACAGCGGACATGGTTTCTATCTGCAAGTGCAAAGTAAGGTGACTTCAGTGCGGCGACGGTGCGGTGCACAGGGTCGTCGCGTGGGTATGGCTAGTGCAAAGCGTCGAACGGGCAACCACCCTGCGCTTCGCACCCAAGTGCTTGTCGCTTATCGCTTCAGCTTGGCAAGCGGCGAATCCGGCGGATAGGTTGGCGTGATCGGCTTCGGAGAACCGAGCATCACGCACATCAGCGCATCCTCTTCGCCGATATTCACTTCCGTGCGATACACGCCCGGCGGCACCGAAATCAGATCGCGTTCGCCGAGCACCGATTCCCAGGTCTCGCCGTCGCGTTCGCAGATCACTTTCATCTTGCCGCGCAGCACGAAGAAAATTTCTTCGACGTCCATATGAATATGGCTCGGCCCGATATTGCCGGCCGGGATCACCATGGTCGAGAACGTGAAGCCCCCTGCAGGCACCGTGTTGACATCCTTCGCGACACCCGTGCCGCCCGTGCCGACATAGCGCATTTGCGCCCGGCGATACTTCGGGTCGTAATCGGCCTGAAACTTCAGTGCGTCCCAGTCGTAGCGACGGGTTTCAAGACGTGCAACGCGTGTGTCCATCCATTGCGCAAAACTGGCTTCCGCGGGTTGATCCCACGACTTACGTTCGAAATCGGTGTCCGCCATCTCTTTCTCCTTTCGGTCAAGACAAGATCAATTCATCACAAAGCCGCCGTTCACCGGCAGCAACTGGCCGGTCACGAAGCGTGCGGCATCGGACAACAGGAACAGGACCGGCCCCGTCACATCGTCGGGAACCTGGGCGCGGGTCAGCGCACGGCCTTTCAGGTAATACTCGTGACGTTCGGCCGGCACGTAGGCGGTGGCCTCGACTTCGGTCAGCCCCGGCGCGATCGCGTTGACCGTGATGCCGTCGGCGCCGAATTCACGCGCCAGCGAACGCGTCATCGCGATCACGGCACCTTTGCTGGCGACATAAGCCAGTAGTTTCGGTGCGCCCCACAGCGCCGTATCCGAAGCGATATTGACGATGCTGCCGCGGCACGAGTCGCGCAGATGCGGCAGCGCCGCGGTACTCATTAGCCACGTGCCGCGCACGTTGACGTTCATCACCGCATCCCACGTATCGACCGCCAGTTCGCCGGCCAGCTTGCCGCCGGAGTTGGTGATTGCTGCGTTGTTGATGAGCGCATCGAGGCCTCCGAGCTGCTTCACCGCCTGGACGACGAAGCTCTGGATGTTCGATGGATCGGCGAGGTCCAGTGGCAGGAAGTGCGCCCCGTGACCTTCGCTTTGCAGCGTCTTGGCGAGCGCACGACCTTCGTCGTGCAAAACATCGCCGAACACGATTTGCGCGCCGGCCTGCACCAGCGAGCGCACAAACGCCGCGCCAAGACCGCGCGCGCCGCCCGTGACAATCACGCGTCGGCCGGTGAGTGCCGCGGGCGCAGCGTTGGCGTTATGCATGGCTATGCCCTGCTGCTGTACCCGTCGTGGCAGTGGCCGCTTGCGCACGGTGCGCGGCGAGTGCATCGAAATCCTGCTGCGCGCGCTGCCGCAACATACGACGCACGCGCGTCATGCCGACGTCATGCTGATAAAGAAATTCGTGTTCGCGTGCATCCGGCGCCATGCTCTCGAGGACATAGCGGTCCTGTTCCAGCACGTCCCAATGGAGACCTTCGAGGCGGTTGCGGTACATGAAACGCCATGCGTCGCGCTGCCATCCGGATACTTTGCGCGTGCGCCAGAAGTAAACCTGGCAGTTGCTCTCGTCGACGGGAACGGCAAAGCCGATGATCCCAAAGTTACCGCCAGGGCCAAACTTCTTCCTGTAGGGAATCGCGAGGCGCATCCACAGGCAACCGGTTTCGCCGAGCTCCACCCAGTCGAAATTGACGTCGCGCTGGCCGACCTTTTCGAACATCAAACCGGTATCGGTCTTGCGCACGCGCATGTCGGCCTGCTTGTCGCCTTCGGCCATCGAGTGCGAGGTCGCATGCAGATAGGCGCCGTGCATCGGATCCATCACGTTGTCAATCGCGTACTGGTAATTGCACTTCCAGTTCGACATGCACAGAAAGCTCGCGTACTCTTCGTTCACCAGTTCTTCCGGCAAAACGAGTGGCGCGGGTTCCTTGTGAGCGTCGTCGCCGAACCACAGGAAGATAGCCCCCGCATGTTCTTGCACGGGATACGACTTCACGCACTTCTGGCCTTCGAGCGGGCAGTTCGACACGGCCGGGACTTTGGTAACCGTGCCGCCGCCGTCGATTTCAATGCCGTGGTACCAGCACGCGACGCTGCCACCAAGATTCCAGCCCAACGACAGACGCGCGCCGCGATGCGGGCAGCGGTCTTCGAGTGCATGGACACGGCCTTCCTGATCGCGCCACAGGACGATCTGATCGCCGAGGCGCGTCAGGCCGATGGGCGCATTGCCGACTTGCCAGCTCGGGGCGACCGGATACCAGTAATTGCGCAGACCGAGGTCGAGGTAAGCCTGAAGCGGATCGGCCGTGCCGTGGTCCGTGGTGGGATGGGGTGTGGGGGACGTCATGAAAAGACTCCAGATGCGTAGGCGGTGCGACGGTTTCGCAAGATTGTCTGGGTAGCGCGCCTATTCGGCGAGCAGGCGGAATTCGGCGGTCAGGCGTTCGGCGGTCCACGCCGCGCCTTCCGGGGTCCGGAAGCCGATGCGGTTCAAGCCGTCGACAACGTCCTGCAACTCCACCGCACCCGCATCGAACACCTTCTCGAGCGCATCGCCGAAGTCGTTCTCGTATTGCGTCGGTTCGGCCTTGCGGGTTTGCCACACGAGGTTTTGCGCCTCGCCCGGCTTTTCGATGACGCCTTTGCCTGCCACGTTGTTCGGCTGCGGCGCGAGCCACGGCTTCAGGGAGGGATTGAATTTCACCGCTTGCTCTCGCATGTCATTCCACCTTGATCTGGATTTCTTCACCGGCGAGACGAACCGCATACACCTTCAGGTCGCGGCCGCCCGGCTCTTTCAAGCACTTGCCAGTCGGGATATGGAACACGGCTTCGTGCAACGGGCATTCGACGGTATCGCCGTCGACAAATCCCTGCGTCAGCAACGCGTACGCGTGGGGACAGACGTTTTCCAGCGCGTACAGCGCATCGCCCACCTTGTAGATGCCGATCTCCGTGCCTTCGAGCTTGTACTCGAGCGGCGCGTCTTCGGACAGGTCGCCGGCATGTCCGGCGCAACGCCATTCTTCAGTCATGTGCTACCTTCTCCTGAATCCCGAATGTTCCATACAAGGAACATCAGTTCGTGTATGGACAATTATAGGAGCCGTCTGAGCGAGAAAAAATAAAAATCTGCGGCGT
This sequence comes from Paraburkholderia sp. GAS82, assembly GCF_050436285.1. Classification (NCBI taxonomy): domain Bacteria; kingdom Pseudomonadati; phylum Pseudomonadota; class Betaproteobacteria; order Burkholderiales; family Burkholderiaceae; genus Paraburkholderia; species Paraburkholderia sp. GAS82. Next base: position 480,631 of record NZ_JBNDLX010000002.1, on the reverse strand, counting down.
TAGGGGAAAACACTGATGTGGCGGAGGAAAGACACCGTTCCCTTCCTCACCTGACCACGAGCGTCAGCCTACGTGCCTATTCCGTAAGGCTTTTTTGTCCACGACTGAAACCGTCCCTCCTGCGGCATTCGGGTTTCCTCGGGGCTCGAAAATTTATTTTGACCACTTCTGGAGACCCTATACTTTCCATAGGCGATACATATGCCCATAGGTGGAACAAATAAGAAGCAAAGTTTTGGCGCATAAACCAGGACCAACGCTCCCTCACTCAATGCACTACGGACGGCGGAATGGGATCCAGCCATTCGTCACACGATTAGGAGAACCAACGGTGAAAAGAATCATTGCAGTCGCACTTACAGCGATGTGCGCCACGACAGGGGCGTGGGCACAAAGCAGTGTCACGCTTTACGGTAGTCTCGATGCCGGAGTCGCGTACATCAGCAATGCCGGCGGAAGTTCGAAATGGATCGCAGAGCAGGGCAACATGCAGCCTGACCGTTGGGGTCTGAGGGGAGTAGAGGATCTGGGTGGCGGTCTGCACGCCATCTTCCAGTTGGAAAACGGCTTCTATACGACGACTGGGGCAATGGCTTCGCCCGGAACATTGTGGAATCGCCAGGCGTATGTCGGTTTGAGTTCCGATCAGATCGGAACGCTGACGCTCGGTCACCAAACGCCGTTTAACTTCGATGTGCTGGGTCCGTTGAGCACGGGTTATCTCGCCGCGAGCTGGTATGCATTCCACCCGGGCAATATCGATGAGCTGGCAGACACGAGTGTCGTGCCGTTCAACAACTCGGTGAAGTTCCGCTCAACCAGCTTTGCCGGCTTCACGGTCGGCGCGATGATGGGGCTGGGCAATACGACGAACTTCGCGACCGGTCGCACCTTGAGCTTCGAGGCCAGCTACAAAAACGGGCCGTTCAATGCTGGCGCGGTCTACTCGAATGAACATGACCGCACGCCGTCGATCGTCACGACCGGCATCACGAACTTCCAGGGTGTCGCAGCCACGGCATACACGGCCGACAATGTCGAGAACATGGGTGCAGGTGCGTCCTACCAGTTCGGCAACCTGCTGGTGCATGGTCTGTACACGCGTGTGAAGCTGGAGTCGCCCGGCTACTCGAGCACGTATCAGAGCTACGATGCGGGCGCGAACTATCAGTTCACGCCGTTTAACAGCGTAGCGGGCGGCGCGGCGACGACGAGCTTCGATGGTCATCGCTGGACGCAGTTCGAGATCGGCGATATCTATGCGCTGTCGAAGTCGACGCAGATCTATGTGAATGCGCTGTATGAGCGTGCGGGGTCGAATACGGACGCGGCGTTCTTCACGGCAGGCGTCTCGGATAGCCGTAATCAGACGGTGTTTCTGACGGGCATTCACCACTCGTTCTGAGTGCTACCGGATTTGTCACTACGTGGCAGGTCCGCCGATGTGGTCGAGAAAATCTGGGGCGGCCGGGCGTTTTCTTTAGAGAGTGGAGTAAGCGGCCGGTTGCCCTGCAGCCGGCCGCAGCGCTTTGCGGCGTCGCTCGCCCGGTTCGCCCGGTTCGCCCGGTTCGCCCGGTTCGCCCGGTTCGCCTAGTTCGCCTAGTTCGCCGCGATAGTCCTGCGGCGTGCCTCGACCGCGGTCGGATCGTCCGCGGGCGGACGGTAATTGAGACGTGTCGACAACTCAACAGCCGCGTTGCACACCGCCGCGATCAGAGGCTCGCGTTCGCTGGCGTCACCAATATCCGAGCGCGGCACCGTCACCGTCAAAGCCGCCACGATGCGGCCAGTCTGGTCACGCACCGGCGCCGTCACCACCGAAATGCCTCGCTCGAACGAAGCTTCGCTCACCGCATAGCCCTGCGCCGCGCTTTCGCGCACCCGCTCGTTGAGTTCTTCCACAGTGGCCGGCGTGCGATCCGTAAAACGCTCGAGTTGCGGCTCCGGATAAAGCTGACGCAGTTCGTCGTATGTGAGATCGCCCATCAACACCTGGCCATGCACAGTCGCATGCGCCGGCAGACGTGTGCCGACATGCACCTTGACCGAGCTGAACATCGGATCGTGCGCCTGGGCTTTCGCAACGAATACCACGTCGCGCTGATCGCGGATCAGAAGATGCGCGCTGAGTCCCGTCGCGTCACGCAAGCGCTCGAGCAGCGGCGTGCCCACGTCTGTCAGTTCGAGCGAACTCAAATATTCGAAGCCCAACCGCAACACCGCCACGCTCAGCCGGAAATGGCGGTCGCCGTTCACGCGCTCGAGAAACCCGAGCGCTTCCAGCGTCTGCAGCAAGCGGAAGGTGGTGGTACGCGGAATGCCGATGCGCTTCGATAACTCCGGCGCACCCAGCACCGGTTCACGCGCGCTGAACTCCGCAAGAATGCGCAGCCCGCGCTCCAGACCCGGGACGAGGTAGGTCGAGCCACCGGCGCTCTCGTCGTCGGCGGTGTCGGTCAGGTCGACGGGTGCTGCGGCCTCTTCGTGCGGGGCTGGCGCATCGCCGCGCGGCCTGGCCTGCTTGCGTCCCGCTCCTGTCATGTTTTCTTTTGCCATGTCCGGCTGTGGTTCGTGCTGATCGTCTATGGACAGCATGATAGCGCGAAGCGTCACGGGCGAATTTGGCCGGATGAAGCGAATTCTGGCATCGTACGATGTCGCCGAAGTCGAACCGCTATCTGTAGCCGTGTCTTTCGTTTGACACACAAAATGACGACGTCGCGAGCGATCATTGCGGATCGTCGACGTGTGCGAACGGCACGCGGGAGCGAACCAGACCTGAGGAGCCATACCAATGAACGAAAAAGACGATTTGCCCCTGCCGCATGCGAACGCGGAGTTTGCCGGCGACGACGGCCCTGACAACCCCGAGCGGCGCCGGGTCCTCACCGGCATCGCGGCGGTGGGGCTGGGACTCGCCCTCGCCGGCTGCACCACGGAAGAGCAGGCAGCCGCCACCCCGCGCAGTGCCGCCGACCTGCGGCTCGACGCCGCGTTGCACGATCAGGTGAAGCAGATCGTGGTGATTTACGCCGAGAACCGCAGCTTCGCCAATCTGTATGGCAATTTCCCGGGCGTGCAGCATCCGCTCGATGCCGTACCGGCCGAGCGCTACGTGCAACTCGATCGCGACGGCAAGACGCCGTTGCCGCAACTGCCGAAAATCTGGGGCGGCCTCGTGCCGCAAGCTCAGGAAGTGGACGGCAAGCGCTACATGATTGGCGAGCATGACATCGCCGGTCTGAACAACAAGCCATTCCGCATCACCGATGCACAGGGCGCGCCTTTGCCAAACGGCGTGATCACGCGCGACCTGTGGCACCGCTTTTATCAGAACCAGATGCAGATCAACGCCGGGCGCAACAACCAGTTCGTCGCCTGGGCTGACTCGGGCGGTCTGGTGATGGGGCATTACCGCAGTTCCGCCGAAACGTTGCGGATCTGGAATCTCGCGCAGCAGTACACGCTGTGCGACAACTTCTTTATGGCGGCCTTCGGCGGCTCGTGGCTGAACCACATCTTCCTGATTTCCGCCCAGGCGCCGCTCGTGCCGGATGTGCATAACAGCGCGGCGAAGCAGTTTGTCTCGGTGGTCGAAGGGGATGATCCGGCCGGCACAGCGCTCAAGGTGGCGGCGCACTCGCCTGCTTCCGCACTCGATGGGCCGCCGAAGTTCGTCAACGACGGCCTGTTCACGCCCGATGGTTACGCTGTCAACACGATGGCGCCGCCGTATCAGCCGAGCTTCGTGCCGCCCGCGCCGGGCGGCGACAAGTCGATGGCCGATCTGTCCAATCCGCGCGTGCTGCCGCCGCAGAACTACGCAACCATTGGCGATCGTCTGTCGGATAAGGGCGTCGACTGGGCGTGGTACGCGGGTGCGTGGCAGTACGCGATGGATCATCACGATACCGGCGATGTGCCCGACTTCCAGTATCACCATCAACCGTTCAACTACTTCGTCAGCTATGCGCCGGGAACCGAGGCGCGCCGCCAGCATCTGCGCGACGCGGGCGTGGGCGACGACGCGTCGACCAATCGCCTGCTCGCCGATATCGACGCGGGGCGTTTGCCGGCCGTCACGTTCTATAAGCCGCAAGGCAATCTGAACATGCACGCGGGCTATGCGGACGTCGAATCGGGCGACCGCCATATCGCCACGGTGATCGACCATCTGCAGCGCAGCCCGCAGTGGAACAACATGGTGGTGATCGTCACCGTCGACGAAAACGGCGGCTGGTGGGATCCGGTGTCGCCGCCGAAGGGCGACCGCTGGGGTCCGGGCTCACGGATTCCGGCGCTGGTCGTCTCGCCGCTCGCAAAGAAGGGCTATGTGGATCACACCGTCTACGACACCAATTCGATCCTGCGCTTCATCACGCGGGTGCACGGACTGAGGCCGCTCGACGGGGTGGTGGCGCGCGATCGTGCGTTCGCGCAAAACGGCTTGGCGCCGCTGGGCGATATGACGGGGACGCTGAATCTAGCCTGATTGGCAAAGGCGTGTGGCGGTCCTGCCAATGCTGGTGGCGGGACCGTCGGGCGGCCCGTCTGGCGTAAGTAGGCACTCACCTCGGAGGCTGCAGCCGCGTGCCTTCGCGACACCCCGTTCCGCCCTTACTGCGCTTTGGCCTTCAACTTCTCCACCACCGAGTCCGAAATCTGCTGTGCGGTATTTTTGATCGTGGATTTCTCGTCCTGGCCGGCCATCACGAACTTCGCGGCAATCACGTACGGATTGAGCTTGATGACGGCGCCGGGTTTATCTTTGCTCGAGCCTTGTTCGGTGCTCTCGTAGAGCGGTGGGAGAGTGGGCGTCGACAGATCGTCGAGCGAAACGGCCACCTGAAAGTCAGTCTGGCCCGCACCGAAACCTACCATTGCGCGACGCAGGCGGTTACCGTCGTCGACGCTCAGAAACACGCCGCGCACCTGCCAGCCCGTAGCCGGCAACGCCGCGCCGGGTGGCATCCGGCGCGCGTCGATCCCGGCTTTGCTCAGATCATCCGTGAGGTTCTCCGCCATTTCGGCGACGATCTCTTTGGCATGGGTTTGCGGATCTTTCGACGAGCGTAGGGGACCGCTCGGCAACGCACTGCCAAAGCGCCGCAGTCGGCTGCCAGGGCCGCTGTCCGGCTTGACGTTGGCGACGTCGAGATCGAAGTCAGCCACATAGACGATCGGGGGCGGAAGCGGCGCGCTGTCAGCGGCGCAACTGGCAATGGCAAGCGTACCGAGCGACGCCGCCACGACGGCGGGTTGCATCCATCGACGTAGCATGACGCGCCTCCGCGATCGTCGTATTGACGCCGCTATCCTACATGGCCAAGCTTGCCAGGTAAGGTTGGCACGCACTTATTTGCGCAAGGGATAAACCCCTAGGGTCTGCGTCGGGCCCCTCACGCAAGATCCTTCATCAACGCCGCCCGCACCTTCGGCTCGATAGCCTCGGTCGGCACCGGATAATTCGGATGATCGCAGCCGATCTGCAGCGCCGCGCCGTCGCGTAGCTTCGCTTTCATCGCGGGCGTCAGCTCGAAACGAACGAAATGCACGGCCGAAGTTTTCTGCTCGTTTTCGCGCTCCAGGTCCTCGTCGGCGATCGCATAGACCGGCGGCTCGCCCTCCACCTGCAGGAACACGCGGTCCTCAATCCCAATCAGCCGCGCCAGCGCCGCCTGCCGCTCGATCTCGTTCTCGTATTCGATCTGCATTGTCGCCTTCAGATTGCTGCCGTCCGGCACCAGCGGCAAATAGGCGTTCAGTTCGCCCTGAATGCCGTCCTCGTCGAAAATTTTCTCGATATGGAGCATCTCCTGAATCTGATAACGGATCGTGGTTTCGTCTTCGAACAGGAACGTGACGTGGTTGCCGAGCGCGACCGTACGGTCTTTCTTGTGCTCGATCACCTTGGCGCGCATCGCGATACGCGACTTCGAATAGTTTTCGAGCGACAGCAGCGAGTTACGGGCGATGCTCATCTCGGTGTCCTTCCAGTCAGTGAGGGGGTATCAGAGGCCATACGCCTTGCGCAGCAACGTCAGCGGATGCGCAAGCTGTCCTTTCGACAAGCCGCTTTCGTCGAGCCCCTGTTCGATATGATGGCCGGCCAGCTGGCAATCCGATGAAATGTAATCGGGGTGCGGCTGCGCCATCGCCTTGAAAACCGGCGTGCCGATCTGCATCGCCGTGCGGTGGAACTCCTTCTTCACGCCGAACGTGCCGGCATGTCCGGAACAGCGCTCGACTACGGTGACCTGCGTATCGGGGACCAGCGCCAGCGTCTCGGACGTTTTGCGGCCGATGTTCTGCACCCGCGCATGACACGGCACGTGATACGCCACTTTTCCGAGCGGGTTCTTGAAGTCGGTCTTCAGGAGTCCATCGCGATGACGCGACACGAAATATTCGAACGGATCCCAGAAGGCCTCGCTGATGGCGCGGACATCGGCGTCGTCGGGGAACATCAAGGGCAGTTCGTGCTTGTACATCAGCACGCAGCTCGGAATCGCGCCGATGATCGCGTAGCCCTCGCGAGCGTATTTCGCGAGCACAGGAATGTTCTTGGCCTTTTTATCGGCGACGCCCTGCAGATTGCCCTGTTCGAGCAACGGCATGCCGCAGCACGCTTCGCTCTTCACCAGTTCGTAAGGAATTTCATTGTGCGCGAGCACGGCGAGCAGATCGTGACCGATCCCCGGTTCGTTGAAATTCACGTAACAGGTCGCGTAAATCGCCACTTTGCCGGGCGTGCGCTCGCCATCGCGCACGGCAGCGGTGCGAGACTTCTTTGCGGCACTGCGGAATTTGCGCGGAGCGAAATTCGGTAACCAGGCGTTCTTGTCTACGCCAAGCGCGCTCTCCATCATCCCGCGCGCCGCAGCGGTGTGATTGACTGCGTTGATCGTTTGGGTCACCACCGGAATGCCTGCGAGGTGACCGAGCGCGTCGGTATTCGAGAGAAACTTGTCGCGCAGCTTGACGTCACCGCTTTTGTAGTCGATCGCCTTGGCGCGCAGCATCAGGTGCGGAAAATCGACGTTCCACGGATGCGGCGGCACGTATGGACACTTCGTCATGTAGCACAGGTCGCACAGATAGCACTGATCGACCACTTTGCCGAACTCGGCTTTATCGACCTCGTGTATTTCGCCGGTGTCGGTGGCGTCGACCAGATCGAACAGCGCTGGAAACGCACCGCACAACGAGACGCAGCGGCGGCACCCCGCGCAGATATCGAAGACGCGCGCCAGTTCCTGGTCAAGCGCGTCCTGATCGTAGAACGCCTCCGAAAGCCAGTCGAGCGGATGCCGGGTGGGCGCCTCGAGGCTGCCTTCTTTGTGGGGCATGGAGTCGAACTCCTTGAATGCGGGTTTGCTTTTATGTTTGGTAGCCGACGGTGCACCGCACCATGCGGCGCGCCCACAAGAACGAAAGCCTGCGGACCGTGCCGCAGGCTTTCGTTGCCTGTCTAACCAGGGCCGGCGCTCGCGCCGATGCGTGCCGGGCTGTCGTAGCGCGCCGTATCAGTCAACCAGTGCTTCGAGCGCTTTCGAATAACGGTTCGCGTGACTGCGCTCGGCCTTTGCGAGCGTCTCGAACCAGTTGGCGATTTCGTCGAAGCCTTCTTCGCGTGCCGACTTCGCCATGCCCGGATACATATCGGTATATTCGTGCGTTTCACCGGCAATCGCCGCTTGCAAATTTTGCCGCGACGAGCCGAACGGTAGTCCCGTGGCTGGGTCGCCTACCGCTTCGAGATATTCGAGGTGCCCGTGCGCATGACCGGTCTCGCCTTCGGCGGTGGAGCGAAATAGCGCCGCGACATCGTTCTGGCCTTCGACGTCGGCCTTTGCTGCGAAATACAGATAACGACGGTTCGCCTGCGATTCGCCGGCGAATGCTGCCTTCAAGTTCTCCTCGGTCTTCGAACCCTTGAGTTGCGACATCTGAGCCTCCATACAAACCTGTAATGTGGGGTGCGCGACGATGGACGAGCGATCGTCCGGTCACCTCCCGGGCAGACGCGCATAACTGCACCGTGTCTTTAAATCTAGAAGCTGGACAAGACGTTCCCCAATTGTGTTTTTCAATGCCGCCGATAGCCGTTTGCCTTGCATAACGCGAAGTCCGGTCTAGACTGTTAAGGCGATACTTCGCACTCTGTAAACGGAACTGCCATGCGCCTGACCATTCTCATCAACGGTTCCGATCCCACCGTCAGTCACGATTACGCTGTGCTATGGCTCGACACCGATGAGCGCCGGTGGTCGAGAGAAGCGCATCAAGGGATCGATCTGCCCCCTTGGGGCGAACTGCGCGACGCCGACGGCGTCACGACACTCTGCGCGCCCAGCACCGACGCACCGCTTTGCACGCTGCGCGGACTGCACGTGGACCGCAAGCAACGCGTCAGCTCGGCGCAGGGATCGGCCGCGTGGACGTGTGTGCCGGCGCGTGCGCCCACTAATGGTTACTGGCGTCTGCAAGCTGTCGATCGTCAGCCCACGCGCGCGGAACATCGGGTGTTCGATAGCTAGGGCTGAGTTTGGGTTGAGCGGCCGGGTTGTTGTTTCTGTTGCTTCGCGTCACTTCTGATCCCACGCGTCGATGCGTCGGTTTGCTCGCGCGAACCTCACGCACGACGCTATACTTTTGCCCCCTCGTTCGTCCTATACCTCACCCATGAAGAAGTGGTTTGCCTCTCTGTTGTTCGCCGTCGCGGCTCACGCGATTGCTGCACCCTCCTCCTGCACCGACTTCACGCCCAACGCGCAATGGCCCGTACTGGCCAATGCGAGGATGGCACCGAAGACGCGCATGCTCTGTTACTCCGACTTCGCGGTCTTGCATTCGGGCATCACGCATGGACCGCTTTGGTCTGCAGAACATCTGACCCGTGCGCATATGGATGCCGCGCAGGACATGGTGCGCACCAACAAGTTTTTTCCGGACGCACGTCTGCCGGATGGTGAGGGCGCGACCCTCGACGATTACAAGCGCAGTGGCTATGACCGTGGTCACATGAGTCCCGCCGGGAACCGTTGGAATCCGCAGGCAATGGCACAGTCGTTTACGTTGGCGAATGTCGTACCGCAGAATCGCGAGAACAATCAGCGTTTGTGGGCGCGCATCGAAACCTCGGTACGTGGGATCGCCTTCCGCTACGACGACACCTATGTCGTGACCGGCCCGATGTTCAATGGCCAGCAATTGCAAACCATCGGACCCACGAGAGTCTTCGTGCCGACGCAGTTGTTCAAGGTCGTGTATGTGCCGTCGAGGCAGATGGCATTCGCGGTGGTGGTCGACAACATCTCGACGAATCGCTACGACATCAAAACCGTGCACGAACTCGAAACGATGAGCGGGATCCGCTTTCCAGGCATTCCCGAGTCACTGAAGGATCAACGACCAGGAGGACTCAAAGGTGTTTAACGCATTCGAGAACGACAACGACGTACTCAACATTGAGGGCGACGCGCTGACCGTCAGCAACGGTACGACGCGTGTCACGCTGAGCGGCACGCTCGAGTTGACCAAAGACCGACGCGGTCTGCAGGCTGCGCTTGCCTTGAAGCAGGCGCTGGATCGGGTTGTCGAAACATTGCAGGCCCAAGCTCATTTACCTGAGCGGATCAAGGACGAACCGGACGCAAAACCCGCCGTCACCGACAATCCATTCAATTGACGGATTTCTGGCGAAACCGGCCATGTCAGGCCAAAGCAGCCGATAAGACGATCGACATCGTAACAATTTGTAAGAACCTTAGCCTCCTGCCAGGCGTTGGGTGCGCTAGCACACAGAAATACGCGATTTGCAGACGTACCGTGCACGCACAACGACTTAGCGCTGCCTGAACCGGGCGCGCCGCACCAAACAAGCCGCAGGGGCAGTCATGAATCGGAAAGATCCGCAGTTCCTCGTGGACGTCGGGCAGGTAGGCAATCCGGGTAGCCGGAAATACGGCACTGGTGTCCGTTCGTTCCAGAAGCGTACGTGTCTCGTACCGGAAAACATTTGCGCTGCAGTCGCGCAATCGTTAGCGCGAGCGCCATCATGAGCGAACCGATTGATTCCTTGCAGATTGGCATGCACCGTCCGTCGGCCAGGGCCGATGGTCTCGACCGGATGCTCCAGACCCTGGCCGCAGCACTGCCCAGTCATGGCGTCAACGTACACGATCCGAGCGCTGAGTCGCCGGTGCTCCCACCGCTGCCCGTTTCAACCGCGCCATCGAACGCCATCGTGCAGACGTTCGCGAACGCGCAGGCGAGCCTAGCCAAACTTTTACGCCGCGCCCCTCCTAAAGGCGCGCTTGAACCGGTGCGTCAACCTGACGTGGTTGCGTTGCACTTTGCGTCACAGGCTGCGCCGACCCTGGGCAAATTCGGCAAGATACCGCGTGTCGTGCATTTTCACGGCTCCTGGGTCGACGAACATAGGACCGAACGCGGGGCCGCGTTGTTAGGGCCGATACGCTACGGCCTCGAGCGCATGGTGTACGGCGGCGCTACTCGCCATATCGTGCTGTCGCAGGAGTCCAGTGACGTCCTGCACAGGCGCTACCAGGTGCCGGAAGAAGCGATTAGCGTGGTGCCAGGATGCGTCGACACCTCGCGCTTTGCGTTACGTTTCACCAAAAGGCAGGCGCGTAAGCGCCTCGGTCTGCCGAACGACCGGCCGATTCTGCTGTGCGCGCGGCCGTTGGTCCCGGGCATCGGCCTCGACGAGCTGGTCGACGCGATCTTTATCGTCAAGAGGAGTGTGCCCGAGGTACTTCTGGTGATGGCCGGCATGGGTCCCGAGCAAAACCGGCTTTACGGGCGCATCATCGCGCGCGGTCTTGAGGAACATGTTCGGCTCGCCGGCTTCGTATCGGATGACGTCTTGCCCGAGTATTACCGCGCGGCAGACCTCACGGTTGTGCCGACCGTCAACATGAGAGACTGCGGGCTGACGGCCATTGAATCGCTGGCGACTGGCACGCCGGTTCTGGTGACCTCCGAAGGCGGCGCTGCGAACGCCGTGGCGCCACTATCGGATGATCTGGTGGTGCAGTCCGGAGACCACATGGCGCTTGGCGGCGGTATCGCCGATGCGCTACTCGGCGTACGCCTCACCCCGAGCCACGACGCATGCCGCCGCTACGCGCGCAAGCACTTCGACCACTCCGTGATCGCGCCGCAAATCGCGGGAGTCTACCGCGACGCCATAGAGAAGTTCTGAGCAACACGCCGGTACCGGTCAGCATATCTAATCAAGTGTTGCCACGCTCCGGCGTCATGGTCACGAGCGTGCTTCACATCGTACGCACACTCGCCTCTCACATTTCTTAAGGAAAACTTAAATCTTCATATGCGTGAGCTTCGACGCTTACGCATCGTCCGTGAGAAGCGATTGTTTCCGTCGTTACGTTTTGTCACCAGAGCAGCGTCAACTCCTGTGATCCGGCTAGCGTTAAACCGGCAGCGCTGAACCTTTTCAGCCGCGACACACGGAGTTAAACCATGAAGATGATTCTTGCTGCCCTCGCTTCCACCCTGCTCGTTTCGACGGCGTTTGCACAAACCGCTGCACCGGCGATGTCAGGCGATCAACAAACTCAAGCGGCTGGCCAGGCAAATCTCAAAGCTGGCGGCGCGGCGTCTAAGGACGCAGCGAAGACCGACATCTCGAAGAAGCAAGACAGCGCTTCCACCGAAAAGACCGAAGCAAAGCTTCACGCCAAAAAGACCGCGCCCACTCACACGCAAAAGACCAAGGCGCATCAGGTCAGCAAGAAGAAGCACGCCTCGGTTGCCAATGCCGAAAAAACAAAGGCCGCAGGGGATAGCAGCAAGGAGGCCAGCACTGCGCCGGTGAAGGCAGACGGCGCAAAGACCGACGCTACCAAAACCAACTAGGGTGATCGGTCGCCGACATAATCCGGCCGCCGGGGTCTTATAGTCGAAGCCGAATATGCCGTTGGGGAGGCGAGTCTACGGACTCGCCTTTTTTGCTTTTACGTAGGGCGATCGCACATGATTGAATCTACGAACGTTGATTCGCATGAGGATCGGCGAGCGCCGCGAGTATCTTGACGTCGACGATTTCTATTTCAGCATACCGCAGTTGCAGTGCACCCTGTGCTTCGAACTGCTTAAGAATCTGGTTGATGGTTTGGCGGGACAACGCCAGCATCATCGCGAGATCTTCCTGTGGCACCTTCAGCACGCGCCGCAAAACACCCGGTTCGCCGTAGCCACCCGCCATCAGCAGCAAGCGACGCGCGATGCGCTGCGCCGCCGGCAACAGCGCCGCCTCTTCAATTGCGTCGAACGCGAGGCGCAGCTTTTGCGTCAACAGCAGACCGAAGCAATGCCAGTACTGCGGCGCACGTTCGAGCAGCCCAGCCAGTTCCGCACGCGGCAAATGAAACAGCACGGACTCGCGCTCGGCGTATGCATCATGCGTGCGTTCGCGGCCGTCGAACAACGCGATTTCGCCAAACCAGTTGACCGGTTCGATCACCGCAAGCAGTGCTTCTTTACCGGCAAAGCTCGCCGCGCTGATGCGCATGAGGCCATCCAGCACGCAGTAGAGGCCGTCGTCAGGATCCCCGCGTCTGAAGAGCCGCTCGCCTGTCTGCAGACGCTCAACGCGACCTAGCTGAACCAGTTGTGTGCGCAACGCTTCGGGCGCGGCACGGAACCACGCGCTACGTTCGAGCGTCGCAAGCGGATCATTCAGGGGCGAAGGCGAACTCATAGGCTGGCACCATGCTGGACTGGAGTGCGGTGATTGTCGGCTACCCGAAGGTTTCAGAACCGCTTGAGCGCGATTATGATGGCTTTGATCCAGGAACGGCACCCATGAGAACGCTGACCCAACAACTGACCCAGTACGCCGCCTACCACCGCGACCGGCGCAACATCGCCACGCATTTCATCGGCATTCCGATGATCGTGCTGGCGCTCGCAGTGTTGTCGAGCCGCCCCGCGTGGGTGTTTGCCGCGCTGCCATTGCAGCTCTCGCCCGCGTGGGTGATGCTGGTAGGGGGCACGCTCTACTACCTCGTGCTCGATGTGCCGCTGGGCGTGATGATGGCGATCTTCTCGGCACTCTGCCTCATCTGTGGTCAATGGCTCGCCGCGCAATCCACGCTCACCTGGTTGGCCAGCGGTATAGGACTATTCGTCGTCGGCTGGGTGTTTCAGTTCGTCGGTCACATGGCGTATGAGCATCGTAAGCCGGCCTTCGTCGACGATGTCATCGGCCTGCTGATCGGCCCGCTGTTCGTGCTAGCTGAAGCGCTGTTTGAATTCGGCTGGCGTCCTGCGCTACGCGAAGCAATCGAAGCCGAAGTGGGCCCGACCCGCATCAACCCGGACCGCGCCGCCGCGCATCATTGACGCTGACACCCAAACGCGATGCCAGTTTCGTCGCGATGCCAATCTTCCCGCCTCGCGGGCATTCATCGGACGGAATGCCCGGCGGCGTCGTGCGAACTGCGCTGGCACGCACCGCAACTCCGCTCATCACGCCGATACGCAAGCTTCATTTCAATTTGATGATTCCCGTGCCACGAGCCGGCCTCCTGGACGCCAGACGCGTTGCCAGCAAAACCAGGCGCCTCCGCGCATAATTAGTTCGTGCGCGATGGCCTGCGATGGACTAGAACATAACTTCACGCGTAGGCCGATCCACCATTGCGCCAATGACACGGCGCGCCGCCGCGTAACAGCGTGCAAGCGCGCTTCTTGCTTGATCACCCCGGCTAGCCCGGCTAAATCGCCGTCCATGCGGACCCACGGTCCGCTCCTTCCTGACGCGTGCGACGCCTCCCGTGTCGCGCCCGTGAACACTCTACCCAGACAGATAATCGTCAGAAGAACGTGAAAACTGGAGCAAGCATGACTCAGCCAGCCCTATCGCATGAAGTCTCGCCCGAGTTCGCCAATGAAGTCCGCGCCGGCCTCACACACGCGCCGCAAAAGGAGTTACCGTCCAAGTACCTGTACGACGAAGTCGGCTCCGCGCTGTTCGAAGTGATCACCGTGCTGCCCGAATATGGCGTGACGCGCGCCGAAGAACGACTGCTCGCAAAGCACGCAGCGGAGATCGTGGAGCAACTTCCGCACGACGTCACCGTTGCCGAACTGGGCAGCGGCAGCGGCCGCAAAACGCGCCGAATTCTGGAAGCGCTGTGTAAAAAGCGCCCCACTTCGTACTTCCCGATTGAAATTTCGCGCGCTGCGTTGCAATTATGTCGGCGCGAATTGGGCGACATCGAACGCATTTCGATCGTCGGTTACGAGCGCGACTATCTGGCGGGCCTCGCAGAAGTGAGCAAGAAGCGCGCTTCGGGCGAACGGCTGCTTGTGCTGTTTCTCGGCAGCACGATCGGCAATTTCAGCCGCCTCGCGGCAACACGCTTCCTGCGTTCGATCCGCAGCATGCTGGCCCCCGGCGACGCGTTGCTGCTCGGCACCGATCTCGAGAAGCCGATCCCCGTGCTGGTCGCGGCCTACGACGATCCGATTGGCGTCACTGCGTCGTTTAACCTGAACCTGCTCGCGCGGATCAACCGCGAACTGGGCGGCGACTTCCCGCTCGATGCGTTCGAACACGTGGCGCGTTTCAATCCCGACGCGCGCAGCATCGAAATGCATCTGCGCGCACGGCGCGCCGTCACTGCGCATGTCCGGGCCGCGCAACTGACGGTGACGCTGGAAGAAGGCGAGACCATCTGGACCGAAAGCAGCCACAAGTACCGCGCTGAGGAAGTCCACGCGATCGCCGATGATGCCGGTTTCGCGTGCAGTCATCAGTGGGTCGAGCGGGAGTGGGGATTTGCCGAGAGCCTGCTGGTCGCACGGTAAGAAACGGGTGGCCTGGTAACCACCCTTAACCGCGACCGCTCAGCCTAGTGCTGTTCGAAGCGCTCGTAGCGCTTTTCCGTTGACCGCTCTTCGCCGGCCACTTCGCTCACGCGGGCGGCCGGCGGCCCATGGCGCAACCACGAGAGCATCCGGTCGACCTGATTGGCCGTTCCCTGCAAGATGGCTTCGACCGAGCCATCGTCGAGATTCGCCACCCATCCTTTGATACCGAGCGCGTGTGCCTGGCGTACCGTCGCGTGGCGAAAACCCACGCCCTGCACGACGCCGCGCACCCGCACGTAATACGTTTCGATCCGCGAATCCAGATCCGGGCCTGTCATGCCGTCCTCTCAAAGCAAACTTTCAAGCGGGCATTCTAGTCGTCTCGTGGCGAGATTGCTTGCACGGCATCACCCGTAAGAAGTCAGCGCAATGCGACACGCTCTGCACGCGCCACGTACAATCCGACGACCGCCATGCAGGGAATTGAAAAAGAATGATGGATCAGAATCGCGATCTCGTACTCGTCACCGGCGCTTCCGGCTTTGTCGGCTCGGCGGTGGCGCGCATTGCGCAACAGAAAGGTTTCAGGGTGCGCGTGCTGGTGCGCGCCACCAGTCCGCGCCGCAATGTCGAAGCGCTCGATGCCGAAATCGTCGTGGGCGACATGCGCGACGAAGCGTCGATGCGCGCCGCGCTGCGCGGCGTGCGCTATCTGCTACATGTCGCGGCTGACTACCGTTTGTGGGCGCCGGACCCGGGCGAGATCGAACGCTCGAATCTGGAAGGCACCGAGGCGACCATGCGTGCGGCGCTGAAGGAAGGCGTCGAGCGCGTCGTCTACACCAGCAGCGTGGCGACGCTGAAGGTCACGAGCTCCGGCCAGTCGGCCGACGAGACTTCGCCGCTCAAGGCCGAGCAGGCGATCGGTGTGTACAAGCGCAGCAAGGTGCTGGCAGAGCGCGCGGTCGAGCGGATGATTGCCGAAGACGGCCTGCCCGCAGTGATCGTCAATCCTTCGACGCCCATCGGCCCGCGCGACGTGAAGCCCACGCCGACCGGGCGCATCATCGTCGAGGCGGCGCTCGGCAAGATCCCGGCTTTCGTGGACACCGGCTTGAACCTCGTGCACGTCGACGACGTCGCGGCCGGCCACTTTCTCGCGCTCGAACGCGGCAAGATCGGCGAGCGCTATATCCTCGGCGGCGAGAACCTGCCGCTGCAGGCGATGCTCGCCGATATCGCCGCGCTCACTGGACGCAAAGCCCCAACCATCAGCCTGCCGCGCTGGCCGCTCTATCCGCTGGCGATGGGCGCCGAAGCGGTGGCGAAAATCACGAAGCGAGAACCGTTTGTGACCGTCGACGGTCTGAAGATGTCGAAGAACAAGATGTACTTCACGTCCGCGAAGGCGGAACGCGAACTCGGTTATCGCGCACGACCTTACCGCGAGGGTCTGGCCGATGCGCTCGAGTGGTTCAGGCAGGCGGGGTATCTGAAGGCGTGAGGCCGGACCCGCACGCACTTTGTTACAACGTCGCGCGACCCGCGGCGGGTTAAAGCCCGCGCGCAACAGGTAAAATCGCGGGTCTTACCAGAGAATCCTCGCATGAACCTTCACGAACAGCTCGGCGCGCTTGAAGTGGGCGTCGCTCAGCTCATTCAGGCTGTCGTGGCCCCGCAGGCCCAGAACATCCCCGAGACATCCGCAGCAAACGCAGCGTCCCAGGCGCCCGCGCCTCAGGCTGAGCAAGTCGCGCCAACAGCGGCTTCGGCAAGCGAAGACGCGTCAGCTCAAGAGGCAGCTGCTGAAGAGAAGCCCACTCTTTCAATTGGCCGTCCGGCTCAGAACGTCATCACGATGACGATCGCCGGCAAGACCGTCTCGCTGCATCCCGAGCAGGTGGGTCAGCTGATCGAGGAGCTGGCGAATGCACGCGCTTCGATGACGCCCGAGCCGCCGATGGGCGTGCCAGCCGGCTGGCGCTTCGCATCGACCCGCAACCCGGTCATGGCGGTACAGAAACAGTCGAACGGTGACCGCCTGCTGATCGTGCGGCATACCGGCCACGGCTGGGTGCCGTTCACGTTCTCGCCGGCCAACGTCATTCAGATGTACGCGCTGCTTACGCAACGGTAAGGTGACAGCGGCGTGAGACGCTTGCCTTGATGCGGCGTGGCGGTGAGCCAACAGGTACCGCCGCGCGGCATCCAGTCCGCTGCTGCGCTCACCGGTCCTGTTGCACCGGCGCCTGCACACGCGCCTTCCACTGACCGCCCTTTCCGCGCCAATAACGCACGGCCGACGCAAACGTCGCGCCGACATAGAACAGCGCCACCAGCGGCAGGAACGGAGCCCACAGCGGCGAGCGGCCGTAGTAGCGCAGCATCGGCGCATACGCGCAGCACATCGCCGCCCAGGCGAGCCAGGCGGGCCAGTCCAGCGGCCCGAGCAAGAGTGCCGCTATGGGCGGGATCAGGTAGATGATCGTCATGCCCGCCAGCGTGCCTGCCAGCAACCATCCCGAGTAGCGCAACTGCGTGAACGCCGTGCGCGCAATCATGTTCCAGATCTCGCCCGAGTTGTCGTAGGGACGCAGCGAGACGCTGCGCGCCGCCACATCCAGCCGGATCGGATGACGCCCCTCACCGCGATGCTTGATACGCGCGGCAAGGCTGCAATCGTCGATCAGTTCGCCGCGGATCGACTCGATACCGCCCGCTTCTTCCAGCGCCGTACGCCGCACCAGCATGCAGCCGCCGGCCGCCGCCGCGGTCTTGTTGCGCGGGTTGTTGACCCACGAGAACGGATACAGCTTGGCGAAGAAAAACACGAAGGCCGGGATCAGCGCCTTCTCCCAAAGCGAATCGCAACGCAGCCGCACCATCAGCGAGACCAGGTCGCGCTTCTCCGCATCGGCTCGCGCAACGAGCTGCGTGACGGCGTCGGTGGGGTGGCCGATATCGGCGTCGGTCAGAAGGAGGAAGTCGGCCGGCAGACCCAGCGTGCGCACCGCCTCGATACCCTGCGACTGCGCCCATACCTTGCCGGACCAACCCGGCGGCAAAGGCTTGGCCGTCAGCACCGTGAGGCGGTCGGAGCACTGCAACTGCAGCGCGGCCGCGCGAGCGGCGTCGGCGGTGCCGTCGGTGCTGTGGTCGTCGACTACGATCACATGGAAAGGACCGGGGTATTCCTGGGCGAGCAGCGTACCGACCGCCTGCGCGATCACATCGGCTTCATTGCGCGCCGGTACCACGGCGGCGACCGCCGGCCATGCGTCGCGCGGTGCGGTCGCGAGCGGAGCCGCGGGACGCGCGCGCCAGAAGCCGCCGCGGAAAAACAGCAGCACACACCAGATCAGCAGCGAAAGACACGACAGAACGAACAGAACCACCTGCATTACGCGTTGCCCTCAATCGAAGTGGCGCGCACGCTGACGCGCCGGGACAGCCACATCGCGAGCGCGCGCGCCGTGACAACAGACCAGTCGAAGCCATCGAGCGCTGGCCGATGGCGGAACACATCGTAGCCCGCCCGCTCGATGCGCTCCAGAATGCGCAAGCCACCATGGACGATGCCGCAAAGAACGATTCCCGCGCGCCCTGGAATGCGCAGCGCGAGCGGCGCACCTCGGACCAGCATTGCGCGGGCGTAGGCCACTTCATAAGCCATCAACGCGCGCCACCTATCGTCGACCACGCCGCCGCCGATTTGCGACTCGCTGACATTGAACCGCGCGAGGTCGCTTTGCGGCAGGTAGACGCGGCTATTCTTGAAGTCGATCGCGACGTTCTGCCAGAAATTGATCAGATGGAGCGCCGTGCAGATCGTGTCGGAGTCGGCCAGATTCGCCGGGCTCGCAGCGCCGAACAGATGCAGCATCAGATGCCCCACCGGGTGCGCGGAGCGGCGGCAATAGTCGAGCAGAGCCGACCGGTCAGCGAAGCGGGTGGTGTCGATCTCCTGGTCGAGCGCGGCCACGAGATCGTAGAACGGTGCGAGCGGCAGTTTATACTGTGCAACCACGCCAGCGAGCTTGCCGAACAGCAGCGGATGAACCGGCGCCATCCGGCCGCTTGCCACGGCGTCGAGACCGGCCCGGAAGTCGGCGAGGCGCGTGTGACGCTCGGCGGCGCTCCAGTCGCCTTCCTCGGCGATGTCAGCGGCCGTACGGGCAACCTGATAGATCACGCCGACCGGGGTCCGCAACCTCTTCGGCAGCAATGCGCCGGCGATCGGTAAGTTTTCGTAGTGGTCGGCTTCCACGCAACGAGCCTCGAATCCATTCGGTAATGCGGTTGTAAGCATGCACCGCAGGGCCACATAGTTTAAGGGTTCCGCACTGGGACTGCAGCGCGCAAATCTTGCGGCACGGCGCTTACAGCCCACTCGACCCGGCCCTGGCCAGAGCAAAGCAAGCCCGATAGCGTTAGAATGCGCGTTTGGTTTTCGTCTACCGGCTTAACGCTGGTTTAAGACATCAATTAATATCATGGTCGCGGCGACAAAGTCGTTTTTACCGACTTCATCGAAACCAGCGTCAGTCGGAGTTCGGCAGCCTATGCGAGTCATCCTTGCTCAACCCCGTGGCTTTTGTGCGGGGGTGGTCCGGGCGATCGAAATCGTCGATCGCGCGTTGCAGCAACACGGCGCACCGGTCTATGTGCGTCACGAAATCGTCCATAATCGGCACGTGGTCGACAACCTGCGTCAGAAAGGGGCGCGGTTCGTCGAAGAGCTCGATGAGGTGCCGGAAGGCGCCGTGGCGATTTTCAGCGCGCACGGCGTGGCTCAGACCGTCGAGCGCGCCGCGGAGCAACGCGGCCTCGACGTGCTCGACGCCACTTGTCCGCTCGTCACCAAGGTGCACGTGCAGGGGCGTCAATACGTGGGCGCCGGCCGCACGCTGATCCTGATCGGCCACGCGGGCCATCCGGAAGTCGAAGGTACGATTGGCCAGATCCCCGGCAAGGTATTGCTGGTGCAGAGCGAGGCCGAGGTCGCGCACCTGGATCTGCCGCAGGACGCGCCGCTTGCGTATGTGACGCAGACGACGTTGTCGGTGGACGACACGCGCGGCATCATCGACGCGTTGCAGCGGCGCTTCACGAACATTGTGGGTCCGGACACACGGGACATCTGCTACGCGACGCAAAACCGCCAGGCGGCGGTGCGCGAGTTGAGCACGCAGGTTGATGTATTGCTGGTGGTGGGCGCAACGAACAGTTCGAACTCGAACCGGCTGCGCGAGATTGGCAGCGAGACGGGCGTACCGAGCTATCTGGTGGCGGACGGTTCGGAAGTGAAGCCGGAGTGGTTTGCGAATGTGCAGACGGTCGGCATCACAGCGGGCGCTTCGGCGCCTGAGGAAATGGTTGAAAACGTAATCGATGCGCTACGCGCATTGGGGCCTGTCGACGTTACGACGATGGCTGGCCGAGAAGAGAAAGTTGAATTCAAGTTGCCGTCGAAGTTGACGCAACCACTCGCCGCACGCGAAGTTTAAGGAGGACACCTTGTCTATTCCGTTGCTCCAGAAAGTCCGGGTTGGCGCATACATCATGCGTCAGCATTTGTCGCGCAATAAGCGCTATCCGCTGGCGCTGATGCTCGAGCCGCTGTTCCGCTGCAACCTTGCCTGCAATGGCTGCGGCAAGATCGACTATCCGGATCCTATTCTGAACCAGCGTCTGTCGCTCGAAGAGTGTCTGGGCGCGGTGGACGAGTGTGGCGCACCGGTCGTTTCCATCGCAGGCGGCGAGCCGCTCCTGCATAAGGAAATGCCGCAGATCGTGAAGGGCATCATCGCGCGCAAGAAGTTCGTGTATCTCTGCACGAATGCGCTGCTGATGGAAAAGAAGATGGACGACTACGAGCCGAACCCGTACTTCGTGTGGTCGGTGCATCTGGACGGCGACGAGCAGGCGCACGATCACTCGGTGTCGCAAGAGGGTGTGTACGTCAAGGCAGTGGCCGCGATCAAGGAAGCGAAGCGCCGCGGTTTCCGTGTGAACATCAACTGCACGTTGTTCAACGACGCTGTGCCGGAGCGCGTCGCCAAGTTCTTCGATACGGTCAAGGAAATGGGCGTGGACGGCATCACCGTCTCGCCGGGCTACGCGTATGAACGCGCGCCGGACCAACAGCAC
Organism: Paraburkholderia sp. GAS82; assembly: GCF_050436285.1. Classification (NCBI taxonomy): domain Bacteria; kingdom Pseudomonadati; phylum Pseudomonadota; class Betaproteobacteria; order Burkholderiales; family Burkholderiaceae; genus Paraburkholderia; species Paraburkholderia sp. GAS82. The sequence continues at coordinate 459,613 of NZ_JBNDLX010000002.1, read as the reverse complement.
TTCCTGAACCGCGACAAGACGAAGCATCTGTTCCGCGAGATTTTCAAGCGCGGCAACAACGGCAAGAACTGGTCGTTTAGCCAGTCGGCGATGTTCCTCGATTTCCTGGCCGGTAATCAGACGTATCAGTGCACGCCGTGGGGTAATCCGGCGCGTACGGTGTTTGGCTGGCAGAAGCCGTGCTATCTGGTCGGCGAAGGGTATGTGAAGACCTTCAAGGAACTGATGGAGACGACGGAGTGGGAGAAGTACGGTACGGGTAACTACGAGAAGTGTGCTGACTGCATGGTGCACTGTGGGTTTGAGGCTACCGCCGTCATGGATACGGTTACCCATCCGCTGAAGGCTCTTGGGGTTTCGCTGCGCGGGCCTAAGACTTCAGGCGCGTTTGCCAAGGATCTTCCTCTGGATAAGCAAAGGCCTGCTGAGTTTGTTTTCTCGCGGCATGTCGAGATCAAGCTTGAGGAGATTGGGCGCGCTGGTAAGGGGAAGAAGGTCCAGACTGCTACGGCTCATTAAAGCTGCCCGCTTTGGGGCCCTTCGCGGGGCTTGGTTTTACTGTTTTCCGCTTAGTTGTTGCTTGAAGCGCATCGGGTTTTTGACGGTGCGCTTTTTGCTTTTTTTGTCGCTCTTTGCGGGGCTTTTTTTGCCTGCGGCGCCTTGGTTTTTTGGTTTTACTGGGGTGTTGGCCTTTCCTTGCTGTCTTATCGGTCTATTAGCGATGCCCCTGTGCGGGGCGGCACTTACTTTCTTTGCCGCCGCAAAGAAAGTAAGCAAAGAAAGCGGGCTTCCAACCGCTAGCCTTTAGGTGTCCACCACTCAAGCTAACCCGGAGCGGTCCGCGCACGCACCGTGCCCTCGCACCACCACACTTAGTGACAAAGCACTCATCCACCCCACTCCGCACTACGTGCGTCGCGGATGGGTTTGCAAAGGAAGGCGGGGGTCGCTGGAACGCAAAGAACGCCGCACATTCCGCCGCTCCCGGACGCGAGGTGAAGGAACTTCTCAGTCCACCAAACAGGTCCACCCAACATAGTCAGCATCCCTACAGAGCATGAGAAGGGCGTTATGCCCAACGGCGGGGCGCGTAGCGCGACGCTGGAACGGATGACTGCCTTGTCACTAACGGGGGTGGCGTGAGGGCACATTGCGTGCGCGGACCACTTCGGCTTCATGCCAGTGGTGGACACCTACAGACTGGCGGTTGCAAGCCCGCTTTCTTTGCTTACTTTCTTTGCGGCGGCAAAGAAAGTAAGTGCCGCCCCGCACAGGGGCGAAGCTAATAGACCGATAACAAAGCAAGGAAAGGCCAACACCCCGGTAAAACCAAAAAACCAAGGCGCCGCAGGCAAAAAAAACCAAAGCCCTATCCCGCACTCCGAGCATTATGCTCAGTCAAAAATTTAATAAGCCCATCAACCCCACCCTTAGCGAGCTGATCTGCAAACTGCGTCTGATAAACCTGAATCAACCATGCCCCCATCATATCGATGTCGTAAACCTTCCAACCGGAATCGGTCTTCTCCATCCGATACCCAACCGAATCATCCCCGCCATTGCTCAACACGTGCGACTGCACAACAGCATCCTTACCGCCAGCGCCAACATTCGCAGGAGCGAACTTGAACGTCACATCCTGATCCCTTAACTGCGCCAATGAAGCAGCATAAGTCCGCACCAGCAACGTCTGAAACTGCTCGTATAACTGCTTCTGCTGCTCCGGCGATGCCGTCGTCCACGCCTTGCCCACAGCAATCCGCGTCGTACGCTGAAAGTCCGTTGCAGGCACGAAATGTGTTACCACCACCTGGGTGATTTTGCCCATGTCGCCGCCGCGCGCCTGCGGGTCGGCCTTCATCGCGCTGACCGTGCCTTCAACAGCATTCTTTACCACCGCGTCAGGCGCGGTTTGCGCAAAAGCCGCGGTGGAAACCACCGCCGCTGCCAGAAAAGCAGACAGATAACGTTTCATAAGCTCATCAGGACAGTAAATATGACCACTGGATGACCCACTGGGCCACGCTGAAAGCCAGTATACCGATTTTGGTGCTTCGTCCGTGCCCCACAACCTGAGCCAATTGGCCCTACGTCGGTATACTTATGCCCTTATGCCAAAAACGCCATCTGTGACAGGGCCCCACTCGCCTACATGCTGAAGTCATCTATCGTCCGCCTCGTCGCCTGGTCGGTCAGCCGCCCGCTGCGCGTCATCCTCATATCGCTCATCCTCGCGGTCCTGAGTAGCTATTACGTCGTCCATCACTTCAAGATCAACACAGACATCAGCCGTCTCGTCGAAACCAACAAGGCCTGGTCGTCCCTCGACGACGCCATGGACAACGCCTTCCCCCAACGCGGCCAAACCGTGCTGGTGGTCGTCGAAGCGCGTGCCCCCGAATTCGCCGATGCCGCTGCGAACGCTCTCACCGACGCGCTGAAAAAGCAGCCCAAGGAATTCGTCGCCGTCACGCAACCGGCCGGCGGTTCGTTCTTCGAGCACAACGGCTTGCTGTTTCTGTCGCTCGACCAGGTCCAGTCCACCACAGGACAACTCGTTCAGTCGCGTCCCCTCGTCAATGCGCTCGCCAAAGATCCCAGTCTGACCGGTCTTGCAGGGGTCCTCACCACCAGCCTGCTGCTGCCGCTTCAGCTCGGCCAGGTCAAGCTCAGCGATATGAGCCATCTGCTCTCGCAAAGCACCACCGTGCTCGACCGTGTGCTCGCCGGCCAGCCCGCCGCCTTCTCGTGGCGCGCGCTGGTCGACAAGGACATCAGCACGAACCCGGCGCGCGCCTTCATCACCGTGCAGCCGGTGGTCAACTACGGTGCGCTCGAACCCGGCGCCCGCGCCTCCGCCGCCATCCGCGCCACGGCCGCGTCGCTCGATCTCAACGCCCACTACGGCGCGTCGATCCGTCTGACCGGCGAACAACCGCTCTCCGACGAAGAATTGGCTTCAGTGCAAGATGGCGCCGCGCTGAACGGCATCATCACTTTCGTCGTGGTCCTCGTGATCCTGTGGCTCGCGTTGCGCTCGGGCCGGATGATCGTCGCCGTGCTCATCACGCTGTTCGTCGGTCTTGCTATCACCGCCGCGCTCGGCCTGATGATGGTCGGCGCGCTCAACATGATTTCCGTTGCGTTCATGGTGTTGTTCGTCGGGCTTGGGATCGACTTCGGGGTCCAGTTCGGCGTGAAGTACCGCGAGGAGCGCCATCGCGATGACCGGTTGGCCGCCGCCCTCGTCAACACCGCGCATACCATCGGCGTACCGTTGACGCTCGCCGCGGTCGCCGTGGCCGAAGCGTTCTTCTCGTTCCTGCCCACCGCCTACCGCGGCGTGGCGGAGCTGGGGCAGATCGCCGGCGTCGGCATGTTCGTCGCGTATGGGACCAACATGACGCTGTTTCCGGCACTCCTGAAGATTTTCAATCCACCTGGTGAAGTCGCTTCGCCAGGTTTCAAGCAACTGGCACCCGTCGACGATTTCCTCGACCGTCACCGCAAGCCCGTCCTGATCGGCACCCTCGTGGTTGTCGTCGGTGCGATGCCGTTGCTGACTCATCTGCGCTTCGACTTCAACCCGCTGCATCTGAAAGACCCGCATACGGAATCGATGGCGACACTGCTCTCGCTGAAGGATTCGCCCGAGGCCGCTGTCAACAACGTGCACGTGCTGACGCCATCGCTCGCGGACGCGGACAAGATCGCGGCGCATCTCAGGACACTGCCGGAGGTGGGCCTCGTCACGACACTGAGCACCTTCATTCCGACCGACCAGTCCCAAAAGCTTCTGCTCATCAATAGCGCTGCGCAGCAGCTGTTGCCCGCCTTGACGCAAACGCCCGCGCCGCCGTCGAGCGATGCGTTGCGCGTTGCCGCCTTGAAGCGAGCGGCCAACCAGCTGTCGCTTGCCGCGGAGGACCATCCCGGTCCCGGTGCGGCCGAGGCCCAGCATCTGTCGACGACGCTGCAGAAGCTCGCCGCCGCAGATGCCGCCACGCGCGACCGCGCAGAAACTGCGATGTCCAGCACGCTGAAGATCGCGTTGCAGCAACTCGCCGAACTGCTGCAGCCGAGCGAAATCACGCTTGCCACCTTGCCGCCCGAAATCTCGCGCGACTGGGTCGCGGCCGACGGCCGCGCGCTGGTCGACATCGCTCCCAAGGTCGCGCCAGGCGCAGACCCAGGCGACGATGCGATGCTGCGACGCTTCGCCCATGCGGTGAAGACGACGGAGCCGGACGCGATCGGCGGGACCATCTCGATCCTGCATTCCGCAGACGTAATCATCAAGGCGTTCCTGGAAGCCGCTGCGTGGGCACTGGTGACCATCACCATCCTGCTATGGCTCGCGTTGCGGCGACTCAGCGACGTGCTGCGCACGCTGATTCCGCTGCTGGTGTCGGCACTGGTCACGCTTGAGTTGTGCGTTGTGTTCGGCATGCCACTCAATTTCGCCAACATCATCGCGTTGCCGCTTATGCTCGGCGTAGGCGTCGCGTTCAAGATCTACTTCGTCATGGCGTGGCGCAACGGACAAACGGGTCTGCTGCAGTCGAGTCTCACGCACGCCGTGATGTTCAGCGCGGCCACCACCGCAACGGCGTTCGGGAGCCTCTGGTTGTCGCATCATCCGGGCACGTCGAGCATGGGGCGGTTGCTCGCACTATCGCTGTTGTGCACACTGATCGGCGCAGTGGTGTTTCAGCCCGTCCTGATGGGTAAGCCGCGCGCGCGTCGCGCATCGAAAGAAAAGCAAGGAATCACCAAATGAAGATGCGAACCACCGCCCTGACCCTGCTCGTTGCAGGTGCGCTTGCAGGGTGCGCGACGGGTCCCGACCGCAAGCCGGGCGACCCGCTGGAACCGATGAACCGGCAGATTTTCAAGTTCAACGATGCGCTCGACCGGACCATCGCGCAGCCCGTTGCAAAGGGCTATCAGAAGGTCACGCCGCAACCGGTCCGTCAGGCGATCAGCAACTTCTTTTCCAATCTCGGCGACCTGGGCAATGCCGCCAACAACCTTCTGCAGTTGAAGATCACGGATGCGACCGAAGACGTCATGCGCTTCGTGATGAATTCGACGTTCGGGATCGGCGGTCTGCTCGACTTTGCCACGCCGGCGGGGTTGCCGAAGCATCATGAAGACTTTGGGCTGACGCTTGGCCGCTGGGGCGTGCCTGCGGGTCCGTATCTGGTGCTGCCGTTGTTCGGACCGAGCTCAGTGCGTGACAGTACGGGCTATATCGTCGACTTCCGCTTTAACGTGATCCACTATCTGAAGCCGGCCGTGCGCAATCCGATGTATATCGCGCAGTTCATCAGCGCGCGTGCCGATCTGCTCGGTGCGTCGGACCTGCTGCAGGCTGCCGCGCTCGATAAATATTCGTTCGTTCGCGACGCGTATACGCAGCAGCGCCAGTCGCTGTTGCGCGGTTCGAGTTCGACGCCCGCTCCGCTGCCGAACTATGGTGATCCGGGCTCAGACGGTGCGGGCGCGGCGCCGGCAACAGGAGCATCTGGGACGGCGCCGGCTGGTCTGCCGGACTACACCGACCCGGGTGATTCGTCGGCGCCGGCAGCACCGGTCAATGGCGCTTCGGGCACGGAACCCGCCGGCTTGCCGAACTACACGGATCCGGGGGATTCATCGGCACCGGCCGCGCCGGCTAATGGCGCATCGGGTGCAGCGCCCGCAGGGGCACCGAATTACACTGACCCAGGTGATTCGTCGGCACCGGCCGCACCAGTCAATGGCGCGTCGGCTCCCGTCGGCGCAAGCTCGGCGAAGGCCGCCACGGCTCCGGCGGCATCTGGCGCGGCAGCCGCAGCAGCAGCTTCCGGCGCCGCCGCGCCGGTTCCGCTGAGGCAGTAACTAGTCGCATTCGCCTGGGCAAGGCAAGTGGTTTGTCGCCGTCCTTTCGCCAGCGCTAAACGAAACAGCCCGACCGGCTATCAACGCCGGTCGGGCTGTTTCATTTTTCGCTTCTGGTGACGAGCGTAAGAAGACGCCCCAGCCTGACTTCAATGCATCGTATCGGCTTCAACGCCGGCAGCCGCATCTTCGACACTCGCCGTCGGCTGGGCCGCCGGAGCCAAACTCGAGCGATAGCGCTCAAACGCCTCATCTGCGAAGCGAATCTGCGTGCGGCCATGCGGAGCCGGCTCGCCGTTTTCGCCGAGATTCACAAACACGATCTTTTCGATCGTCAGGATGCTCTTGCGGGTGATCTTGTTGCGGACTTCAGCGCGCAGCGTGATCGAAGTCCGGCCAAAGTGCGTCGCGGTAATGCCCAGTTCGATGATGTCGCCTTGGCGCGCCGAGCTGACAAAGTTGATCTCCGACATGAGCTTGGTCACCACGCGCTGGTTGTCCAGCTGGCAAATGACGTAAATGGCCGCTTCTTCGTCGATCCAGCGCAGCAGGCTGCCACCGAACAGCGTGCCGTTCGGATTCAGATCTTCGGGCTTGACCCATTTTCTGGTGTGGAAATTCATTTGGTATCCCCTCCGTGAGGTGATGCGGGCCGGCATCGCAGCCGGAACCTAGGGTTAATACCTAGATTATACCAAAATTAAGGGTTTTCCCTTATTCCACACGGCAAGGGGGCGCAGACATCTGGCCCCGCTTCACACACCTGGCTGCAACGCTTCGGCCGCACCTAGCGCCTGCCGCGCCTGAACCAGCGCCGTACGGGCCGCACGGGCGTCGGTCGCCACCCGTAAAAGGGCCCCGAGTTGGGAAGGTTGCTTCAGCAGTTCGCGCAGGATTGGCCCAATCGCCGTGCTACCGTCGTCGCGTAAGCCGGCCGTGGCGGCCGAAGGCAACGTACGCCGCGCCGGATCGACAATCGCCCTGCAGACTGCGAACGGCAGGCCCTGAGCCGCGGCGATGGCGCCCGCGATATGCGATTCCATATCTACAGCGAGCGCGCCGCTGGAGCGATGCAAGGCGGCTTTATCGTCGGCGCCCGTGAGCGGCGCCATCACGCCAGCCATCAGGCCACGGTGCAGGGTCGCGCCAAGCGGCGTAGCCGCCAGCGCGGCAGCCAGTTGCGCGGACCAACGCGGATCGGTGGGGAAACGCCCGTGCGGACCATCTACGGCATCCGCCACGATCAGCGCGCCCGGTTCCAGATCCGGCGCGAGCCCGCCCGCCGTACCGAAGCTGATGATGCCCGAGCAGCCGCGCGCAAGCGCGGCGCGCAACGCCCGTTCGAGCAGATCGGCGCGCGCCGCGTACACCACCTCGACGCCCTCGCCACGCACAATGCGCGCCTCGAAAGCCATGCCCGTGACCGCGATCACGGGCAGCCTGCTTCCGCCTGCCTTGGATGAAGGGAACAACTGACTAGAACCAGAAGACGTAGACACCATTACATCCCGACCGTAACGCGCGTCAGCCCGTCACGTTTCAGTTGCCGGTAACGCGCCAGTGCCCAGAGCGGGAAGAACTTGCGATAGCCGTGATAGCGCAGATAAAACACACGCGGAAAACCGGTGGCGGTAAAGCGGGCTTCATCCCACAGACCGTGTTCGCGCTGCTCGCGCAACAGATACTCGATGCCGCGCGCCACCGCAGGATGTTCGACGCACCCCGCCGCCATCAGCCCGAGCAGGCCCCACGCGGTCTGCGACGGCACGCTCGGCGCGCGCTCGTAGCCGCGGTAATCGAGCTTGTAGCTGGTGCCGTCTTCGCCCCAGCCGCCGTCGTCGTTCTGGATCGACACCAGCCACTGCGCGGCGCGCTTCATGCGCGGGTCGTCATGCGCCATACCGGCAGCGTTCAGCGAACAGAGCGCCGTCCACGTACCGTAGATGTAGTTCATGCCCCAACGGCCATACCAGCTGCCGTCCGACTCCTGTTCCTTGAGCATGTAGTCGTACGCGCGGCGAGCCGGCTCGCTGTTGGCCGGCAGTTCGCCCAGTTGCGCGAGCATCGACAGACAACGGCCCGACACGTCCGCAGTGGGCGGGTCAAGCAGCGCGCCGTGATCGGAGAACGGAATGTTGTTCAGGTAGTACTGCGTGTTTTCCGGCTCGAATGCGCCCCAGCCGCCGTCGCTGCTCTGCATGCCGACCACCCATTCGCGGGCGCGGGCAATCGCTGCATCATCGACGTTCGACTCCGTGAGCGCCGCCGAGCGCTGCATGGCCATCACCACCACGGCCGTATCGTCGACGTCCGGGTAGTACGCGTTTGCATACTGGAACGCCCAGCCGCCGGGACGCACATCAGGGCGGCGCGAGATCCAGTCGCCGCGCACATCGAGAATCTGCAGCGGACGCAGCCATTGCAGACCGCGCTCGGCGGCCTGTTCGGCGCGCGGCTCGCCGGTTTCGAGCAGCGCGTGCGCCACGAGCGAGGTGTCCCACACCGGCGACAGACACGGCTGGCAATATGCTTCGTCGTCCTTGATGACGAGAAGCTTGTCGAGCGATTGACGAGCGATAGCGCGGCTCGGGTGATCGGCCGGGTAGCCCAGCACGTCGTACATCATCACGGAGTTGGCCATCGCCGGGAAAATCGCGCCGAGTCCGTCCTCGCCATTCAGACGCTCGTCGACAAAGGCAACGGCCGCCTTGACCGCACGCTCGCGCGTGTACTTTGGAAACAGGCCGTCGACTAGGCGAAGCACGTTATCGACGCCGCGGAAGAAGGTGAACCAACCCTGATGCTGATGCGGGGCACGCGGCAACAGTCCGGTTGTGACGGGCGCGCCGCGGAACAGTTCGTCGATACGCACGCCGCGCGGGTTGCGCGCCACCGGGCGCTTCGCGTTGAGCACGAGCAGCGGCACAATCACGGTACGCGCCCAGTACGACACCTTCGACAGATGAAACGGGAACCACTGTGGCAACAGCATGATCTCGACCGGCATCATTGGCACTGCATACCAGGAGACCACGCCGAACAGCGCGAGCAGGACGCGCGTGAAGACGTTGGACGCTTCTGCGCCGCCGTGCGAGAGAATCGCTTCGCGGGCGCGGCGCATATGATCGGCATCCTCAGGATCGCCAATCATCTTCAGCGCGAAGTACGCCTTCACGCTTGCGCTGACGTCGAGCGCGCCATCCGTGAAGAGCGGCCAGCCACCGTTCGACAACTGGATGCGGCGCAGATAGCGCGCGATCTTCTGCTCGAGTTCCACGTTCGGCTCTTCGCCAAGGTAGTGAGTCAGCAGCACATATTCGGCAGGAATCGTCGCGTCGGCTTCGAGTTCATAGACCCAGTGGCCATCGGGGCGCTGCGCCGCGAGAATCGCGTCGGTCGCGCGGGTGACGGCGGCGTCCAGCGTGGTGGCGGACTGTGTAGCGGCACCAACGCCTGCAGTGGCGGTAGCCGCAGCAGCGTCGGGCTCGCTCGCGGGCGAAACAGCGGCCATCCCGGACGCGTCAGGTGAGACGACTGCGTCAGGAGAATCGGCTGAATCGTCTTGATTGGCGCCCGTCGTCTGGGCAAGGGAAAAATCGTTCATCTGCGTTCCATCGGTTCGTTCAGCAGCGTATCCGCGGCCTTCTGGCCAGAGCGGATCGCTCCTTCGATCGTCGCGGGCAAGCCAGTGGCCGTCCAGTCTCCCGCGAGCGTCAGGTTTTTCCAGCGGGTGCGCGTGCCGGGGCGGCGCATTTCTTCGCCCGGTAGCGCGGCAAAGGTTGCGTGGCGTTCAGACACGACCTGCCAGGCCGGCATGGGTTCGAGCGGCAGGCTCGCGGCCTGGGCGACTTCGGCCCAGACCGTCTTCGCAAGCGTTTCGTGCGGGGTGTCGAGCAAGCGGTCGGCACCGCTAATCGTCACCGAAAGACGCCCGTCGAATGCGAACAGCCACTCGGCCGTGCCGTTGAGCAGCCCCATCAGCGGCGGCACCCCGAACGGCGGTTCCACGGCAAAGTGCACGTTGCGCGTCGCGCTAAAGCGCCGCGGCGCCTGCAGACCGGGCACAAGCGTCTGCGCGATATCCGGCGGTACCGCCAGCACCACCGCCGCCGGATCGTCGAGTTCGACGCGCTGATTGCCGTCGACTTCGGCAAACTCCAGCGCGTTCACCCGGCCCGTGTCCGCAAACACAATTTCCTTCAGTTGCGCGCCGAGCCGTATCGCCGCCCCGCCATGCTGCAACAGGCGCAGCGCCGGATCGACGAAGGCGCTGCTCAAGCCATTGCGCGCCAGCAGCGGCCGGCACGCTTGACCACCAGCCGCAAGCGTCTCGCGAATCATCGCGGCGGCCAGTTCGGCGCTCGCCTCGCGCGGCTCGTGGTTGAGCATCAAGCGGAGCAGCGGCCGCAGCAAGCGGTCCCAAAGCACTCCGTCGCAGCGCATGGTCTGCGCCATCGTCCGGCCGGGCTTCGCCAACAGCAGCGGCGCGAGCATCAGATAGTCGCCCGGATGGGTATTGGGCACCCGCGCGGCCTGATCGAAGACCCACAACGGCAAGAGTCCAGCCGACGGACGCACGGTCCAGCGCGCCCGTGTCGCCAGGTCCATGAACGGGTATTCGGGCTGAGTGGGCCCGACCAGCTCGTCGAACGCGCCAATCGCACGCACGTAATTCAGCGTCGCGTCGTTGCCCGACATCACCAGATGATTGCCACTGTCGATGGTCGCACCGAGCGTCCGATCGTACCAGGAGCGGCAGCGTCCACCCGCCTGCCCGGCCGCGTCGTACAACACGACCTGCGCGCCGCGCCGCTGCAATTGCACGGCGGCGGCCAGACCGGCGAGACCCGCGCCGATCACGTGGACAAGTTTCGGCATCAGAAAAACGCGTACCGGGCGACGATCCACAACAGACGCGCCTTAGGCTTGCTGACCTTGGTGCGCGGCAGATCGAAGCCGCGTTCAACGGTGCGATCGAGAAGACAGCGATAGACCCCGGACATGATGCGCGGGGCGCGAACGTGATTGCGCGGCGAGGCGTCCATGATCGCGTCGGCCTGGGCGAAATGCTCGCGCGCGCGCTTCACCAGCTTGCAGCAGACGCGCGGCAGCGACGGATCGTCGGCAATAATCGCGGGCGTCGTCGTGGCGATACCTTCGAGCGCGAGCAGTTCGCGCGGCAGATAACAGCGGTTGATATCCGCGTCTTCGTCGATATCGCGCAGGATGTTGGTCAGCTGCAGCGCCCGGCCCAGGTGATGCGCCAGCTGACGGCCTGGCTCCTCCGGCATCCCGAAGATCCTCACCGACAGACGCCCCGCGGCGCTCGCGACACGGTCGCAATACAGGTCGAGGGTGTCGTCGTCCGGCGCGCAGATGTCTTCGGCGGCATCCATCGCCATACCGTCGATCATGGCGTGGAAGTCTTCGCGTTGCAGGTGAAACGTGTGGATGTGCCGCGTCAACGCGCGCAACGAAGCGCGCGGCGCGCCGGCATAGCACGCGTCGATATCGGCGCGCCAGCGCTCGAGTCCAGCCGAACGCTCGGCGCGCGGCAGGTCGCTATCGGCGATATCGTCGACAGCGCGGCAAAAAGCGTAGACCTGATACATCGCGTCGCGCTGCGCCGCTGGCAGGATGCGCATCGCGAGGTAAAACGAGCTGCCTGACGTGGCGGCAGCGGCGTCGGTTTCAGTATCGTCCACGACAAGATTGGAAACAGCCAAGACGATCTCCGCTGAGGGGCCCTCTGGAGGCGGTCAAGAAATCGGGAGCGTGCCCGCCCAGAGGGCAGGCCGCGCGCGCGGACACGCGCGATAACACCGGCAAGGGATACCGGAAACGGCGAAAAGTATAACAATCTTTGCGAGACGGCGCAGTTTGAGGGCGCAATCGGCCAATCTTGCGGATGACAAGGCGGCGCGGCGGCAGGCCGCGCCAGACCGGTCAGATAAAGGCGACCGAGCGGTTGCGGCCCTGACGCTTGGCGCTGTAGAGCGCGGCGTCGGCCTCGTTGATCAGCACGTCATAGTTCGGCACGCCGACCCGCGCCGATGCACCGCCGACGCTCGCCGTCACCGGCACCTGGGCGCCCTGCACCTCGACCGGCTCGTCGCCAATCGTATGACGGATTTTCTCGGCCACCTGCATCGCGTCTTCGAGCGGCGTGCATGGCAGGAGCAACGCGAATTCCTCGCCGCCGAAGCGGCCGAACGTATCCTGCACTCGCACCACCTGCGCGACCCGTTGCGCCATCTCGCGCAGCACCGTGTCGCCAACACCGTGGCCGAACTGGTCGTTGATCTTCTTGAAGTGGTCCAGATCGAACAGCAGCAACGACATATCGCCGCCGTAGCGCTGCCAGCGCGTGTACTCGTCGCGCAGGCGCGCTTCGAAATAGCGACGGTTCGCGATGCCGGTCAGGCCGTCGCGGTCCGCGTACTCCTGCAGCTTGGCAACCGCCTCTTCGCGCTCGCGCTGCACGATGCTCACGTGCGTTACATCGGAGATGGTCACGCACACGGCCACCACCTCGCGGTCGCGCGTGAGCGGCATAAAGGTGCAGTCCTGCTGCATGAAATCGACGCCGCCGGTAATGGGCCGGTCGTGGTCGAACTTGAACAGATAGGGCCGCTGCTCCCATGAACTGAACGCGAAGCTGCCGAGCTGGAACACGCTCTCCAGCTTGCGGGTCAGCCACACGCGCGGCAATTCGGGAAAATTGGCGAAAATCGACTTGCCGACCACCTTCTCGGCCGATAAACCGCTGTGATCCTGCATGAAACGGTTCCACATCAGCACGTTCATATCGCGATCAAGCACGAAAATTCCGAAACCGACGCGTTCGACAACGAGATCGCTTAGCGAAGCGGAGACATTCATAGACTGGACAGCAACGCGTCGAGCGCGTCATTCATGTGCACGATGGACTCTTCGGCCATCAGCATGACAAGGTGGGCGCGGAAACTCTGGTCTTCGAGCGCGAAGTTGACTTCGACCAGCAACGCGACTTCCCAGCCGAGCAAACCGGGCTGAAACACGTCCTCGAGCGACATCGACTCGCCGAGCAGACCCGGCGCCGAAAATACCGGCGTGCGGCCAAGCTGCTCAAGGATGCACGAAACGCAAGCGCCGATCAGCACATTGGCGACGTCGAAGATTACTTCCTGCTGGCTGACGGCCTCGTAGGCCGAACGCGGATACGGGTCGTTCACCAGCGCGCACAGCTGGTCGATGCTGCCGCTGCGGCAAATGACCAGGGCCTCGCCCTTGATGTCGGAGCGGAAACCCTGGCGCACGGCGCTCACGGTCTCCTGAATGCCGGTCATCTTGCGCAGCGCCGCAGCCGCGTCGCTTACCTCGACCACCTGCACGCGCGGCACGGACAGCTCGATAAACGTATCGAGCAGGCGTGCGAGCCGCGTCGCGGCCTGGCCCATCGCAAGGTTCGCAACTTCCTGCAGCGCGTCGCGCCGATCTTCGTTGAGGACTGGCTCACTCATACAACCCGTACTCCTTGAGGATGGGTAGTACTGCCTCGGGAGTGACGGGCTTGGCGATGAAGGCAATGGCGCCCAGGCTGCGCACGCGCGCCTGGGCCATCGGCTGCACATCGGCCGACACGACGATCACGAACGTGTTCAGGTCCTCATGCTGCAGCGCCTCCAACACCTGATAGCCGGTCATGTCCGGCATCGTCAGGTCGAGGAACATCACGGACGCCTTGCCTTCGCGATACAGCGAGAGCGCTTCGCGCCCATTGGATGCGTAGCTGACGTCCACATCCCACTGCGGCGGCAGCGCCTTTGTGAGCACCTTGCGGGCAAGCAACGAATCGTCGGCGATCACAATGGGCAATGACATGGCGGGAGGGTGAAAACGGAATGGGCTCGGTCGGATTAACGGCCTGGATCAAAGTTTCTTTAGCGGCCCGGACACAGACCGGCCGAAGCATGCCTCGACGCGAGCGGGACTACCAATTGCGTGAATGACGAACAGCAAGGGACGGCACACGCAGTTGCGCGTGCGATGGGAACGATGCGGATGCGCGCGTGCGCACGCGGGACGATAGCGATGACCGGCATGTTCGAGCCTACCCCAAAGGTGGTTCTGCGCGGCCGAATGGATGAAGGCGTACCCCAGCCTGTCGCGCGCGTTTCCGCGAACTCCCTCCGTCACGCTAGCAATGCGTTCTCGGGCTGGCCCTCGCGGCAAAGACGTCCGAGCATGGCGGACGCACTTTTTATCGTGGCAGGATTCTTAAATTATTCCAGCGAAAAGGCAACTCGCCAATATGGATTTAACGAACAGAAATCACTCACCATATGACAGTTTGTGGGTTTTATATATCCTCAAACGCAAGCTATGACCCGTTTATGCTTTTGTGTACGTTTGCGCTTCTGGATTCTTCGCTGTTTGGAGAAAAAACTTTCGCATCATTCCCGAGGTCTATTGTTACCGGTTTCGACAATCCTTCCCGGCAAATTCCGGGTTCTCGTATGATGGTAGGCGTAAGGTTTTCCGTCCCAGACGACAGTAGCGGTATTAAAGATGACATCCGACCGGTCCGACCCGCGCGACGCGAGTCGCCTCTCCGCTGAACGCGAAGACGAGGCGCTGTTCCCGGTCGTCCCGGAGCAGAATTTCCACGTCCGGCGCATGACGCTGATCGCCCTGCTGATCGCGGCGATCGTGCTACCGTGCGTCTACGTGGCGGCCATGGCCGTCAGCGATCTGCACGCCCGTGAAGCCGACGCGACCGATCTGACGGTGCACACGGTGCGCGTCGGAGAAGAACACGCGCTGAAAGTGTTCGACATGAACGAAGCGCTCGACGCGCGCGTCGTCGATCTGGTGCAGGGCCTCGACGACAACGGTATTCGCGCGGACGAAGCGCAGATCCATGACAAGCTACGCACCATGGGCGGCGGTTACCCCCAGGTCGCAGCGGTGTCGATTTTCGGCGAGGACGGCTCGCTCCTCGCGAGCAGCCGGTTCAATCCGCCCCCAGCCGTGTCGATCGCTAACCGCGACGACTTCACCGGCATTCGCGACGGCAAGGTGCTCGAACACGTCTCGAAGGATATGGTCGGCCAGGTTGCCGGCGAAAATGTATTCAACACGGGCGTCGCGCGGCGCAACGCTGACGGCGGCTTCGCCGGGGTGGTCTCGGTCGCCTTGCGGCCGGGCTACTTCATCGCCTTCTATCAGGAACTGCTCGGCGGCACCAATACGCCGATGACCATGAGCCTGACCCGCGCCGACGGCTCGGTTCTCGCCCATTACCCGCCGGCGCCTGGCCAGCCGGCCATGATCACGCCCCACACGCAGCTCAGCCAGGCCTTGGCTCAAGGCAGCCACGCCGGGGTGGTCCGGCTGCACTCGGTGTTCGCCAACGACAACCTGATCGTGGCGTACCGGCGCGTCGGCGCTTATCCGGTCTACGTGTCGTGCGGCTACCGCACGTCGGCGATCTGGGCGGCCTGGTACCGCCATCTGAGTGTCCTGATCCTGTCGATGTTCACGCCATCCATCGTGCTGTGGTGCGTGATCTGGTTATCGCTGCGGCGTCTCGGTGCGGAAGAGGAAGCGTGGGAGCGCTGGCAGGCCGAGGCTTCGATGCGGCGCTCGATCGAATCCGCCTACCGGCAGTCGCGCAAGATGGAAGCACTCGGCAATCTGGTGGGCAGCGTTGCGCACGACTTCAACAACCTGCTGATGATCGTCTCGGCGAATGTGCAGATCGCGCGGCGGCGCGGCGCGCCGGGGCTCGATCGCGAGCTCTCCGCCATCGAGCGGGCGCTCAAGAGCGGTCAGTCGCTCACGCGCCAGTTGCTCGGCGTGGCGCGCAAGCAGCCGTTGCGCAACGAGACGCTCGCCGTCGAGCGCTGGCTGCCGGCCTGTCGCGAATTGCTGCGCGCGTCGCTGGGCGCAAAAGTTTCGCTCGTGATGGACATCGGCACCGACGTCTGGCCGATGCGCGTGGACGTCGCAGAACTCGAACTGGCGCTGATCAATCTCGCCGTCAACGCGCGCGACGCCATGCCCAACGGCGGCCGCTTCACCGTCCGGGCAGCCAACATTACCTTCCGTCATGAAGACGGCTTTCCGCTGACGGGCGATTTCGTGCAACTCTCGCTCGAAGATACCGGTGTCGGCATGCCGCCGGACGTACTCGCCCGGGCCTTTGAGCCGCTCTTCACGACCAAGCCGAAAGGCATGGGCACCGGCTTGGGCTTGCCGCAGGTGTTCGCATTTTGCGAGCGCTCGGGCGGCCTCGCCGCGATCGACAGCGCGATCGGCGCGGGCACCTCGGTGCGGCTGTACCTGCCGCGTGCCGCGGCGCTGCCGGAGGTCGAACGTCCCGTCGAGCCGAACGTCGAAGACACGGGCACGCCGCAAGGCTTGCGCATCCTGCTGGTCGAAGACAACGACGAGGTCGCCGCCGGCACCGAAGCCTTGCTGCAGATGATGGGCCACCAGGTCACCTGCGTGTTCAACGCGGATACCGCGCTGCGCCTGTTCGACGAAGCGCACGCCAGGCAGAAGCGCACCGGCGATCCGCTGCCGTTCGACCTGGTGATCTCCGACATCCATATGCCCGGTACGACGAACGGTATCGACCTGGCCGAAGCAGTTCAGGCCTTCGAAACCCGCCTGCCGGTCATTCTCGTGACCGGCTATGCGGAAGAACTCGACCGCGCACGACATGTCGACGTTCGGGTACTGTCCAAACCGTTCGATATCGCCCTCCTCGACAAGCTGCTGCAGGATATCCAGCACGATCTGGCACAGAACAGTGCGCATTCCGCGAATTGACCGTGCCATGGCGGGTTTCGACGCTGGGTACGCCGGACTTTGAATTTTCGGCAGCGCAGCACGCACGGCCCGAATTACCAGTTGTTGTAAAAGAAGCGCCTTGCCAGCCTGCCGGCCACCGCCTCTAACTCTCTAACCCACGTGGCACATGGCTGTGCAGACGCGCCGCCTGACGCTGCGTGAGGGTCCGGCACGATCGTTGCGCGTCTCGACCAGTAGAAGGCTCCGCGCTATCGCGGCGGCCGTCAGTAAAACGTCGGGAGACAACCATGCGACATACCGTGATTGGTTTATTCGGCACTTACGCCCAGGCGGAGAGCGCGCGCGACACGCTCGTGCAAACGGGTTTCGCCTATAACGCCATCGAGTTGCAGGCCAACCCGGTGCCCTCTGCGACCGACGCAGTCGAAAACGCCGGCGTGCTGGCCAATATCGAGCGCTTCATCTCCAGCCTGTTTGCCAAGGAGCCGCGCGCGCCGGAGGCAGAGCGCTATACCGACGCCGTGCGCCGCGGTGCGGTGCTGGTTTGCGTCAACGCTGCCAGCGAGTCGCACGCGGAGCTCGCCAGCAGCACCCTGGCACGGCTGGGCGCCACCGACATCGGTGAGCGCCAACCGGGCTGGGACACAGAACGGGACGAACCGGCCGCCCGTCGGGAAAACTCGGTACTCGACGAACTCGGCATAGGCGGCGTCAATACGCCGCCCTCTGCGAGCGTCGCCCCGGGAGATCCACGGCGAGGCGTGCCGCCCGTGCCTGCCGACCCGCTAGTCGACGAGCCGTTGACGGCGCGGCCGCTCAGCGAAGCGGCCACGCTCAACACCATTGCCGCTGGCAGCGCGCCGGGGTTTGGCGCCGTATTCACGCCGGTGGATGTGGCGCCGGCCGCGCGACGCCCGGAACCCGTCGAAGGCGAGACGATTCCGGACGAGTTTCTCGAGTATGAAGAAGACTTCCGCAATCACTACGACGAGCAGTACGCGAGCGAGGAAGCTCGCTACGAGGACTACGTGCCCGCGTATCGCTACGGCGCGACGATTGCCCATGACGCGCGCTTTCGCGACCGCCCCTGGGACGACGTCGAGCCGGAAGCCCGGCGCCACTGGGAGACCACGTCACCGGCCGCGACCGATACGTGGGAACGGTTCAAGGCAGCGGTGCGGCATGGCTGGGATCGCGTGACGGGACACCATCACGTGTGACGCGTGAAGGCGCTTCGTGGGGGGTCGCGGTGGATAACCCTGCGGCCTCCAAAGTTATCCACAATTTCGCTGAATAACCTTGTGGATAAGTGGAGGTTTTGCCTTTGCAGTCAAGCACGTCTCCGGTCTGAGACGAATTAAGGCAAATGGCCGCTGCCGGAGCGCGGTGCGGTAGTGCGACGGAGCGGAAAAATGCCGCTATCGTCCGGTCATGCCGACAACCAGCAAGACGCCGGAATAGCGTCTGTTTTCTTTCGCCCGCGGTTACTCCGGTACGGCGATATCCCCATCCACAAGCTGCAAGCCGTACGTTTGCGCGTACAGTTCCGCAGCTTGTGCGTCTTCGAAAAACGGCATGTCCGCATGGCCCTGGAACGGGTAGATCGCCCGCCCATCGCTCAAACGTGTGACCTTAAGCGTCGGCACAGTCCCGCTCGACGTACGGCGCGACGATACCGCAACGTGATAATTCTCCCGGCCAGGGCGATCCGGCTGGTCCTGTAGCGGCTGGCGCCGGGCGGTGGTAGTGGAATAGGCCATCGGGACGCCGTTCACAACCCAACGATCGACTGGCCGGCAATCATGCCGTCGATGACCTGTTCCGCGTGACTTGCCGAGGCCATCCGCGCATCGCCCGTCGTGCCGAAGGGCGAGCGGCTTGGCACGCGAAATACGCGGCTCGTCGTCATCGTGTCGTCATTGCCGCGCCGGCAGATCTTCACCGCGGCATCGAAACCCGCATCGTAGTGACGCGTGCCGTTTGCTCCCCGAGGTTGATGCGGATAAACCAACGGATAAATCTCGAGTCCGCGGTAGCTTCTGATGATGTTGTTCATGGTAGTTGTCTCCCGTAAGTGTTTTGCCGGGTGGCGATCGCGGTATGGACGCCGCCTTTTGCGCGACTCACAACACACGACTGCGGTTTCTGCGGCAAACGGTTCTGCGACTGGCGCAGGGATGTCGATACGCGCAAACGAAGGTCGCCTCCGTTACGTTGGAGCAGCGGCCACGCGTAGTGACTTAAAGAGGGATCCTGATCGATCCGGGAAGCGCGATAAAGCGAAGACGTGAGGGGGTCGGCGCAAGCGCGCGAGAGACTAACAAGCGGTTGAGCCACTGTAGCACGTATGCACCCAAATGACGCGGTACATTTGAATGGTGGCGCACCGCGCGAGGATCGTTGCCTCGCGGCGAAAATGTTCGAGCGCCCCGTTCAAAGAAAAAACATTCAATATTGCCGATGCCGCCGTCATAAACGCGCGCTTTTACCGACTTATCTGGGTTTACGTCGCCGCTGCAGGCAAATCCATGCTGAACTTCCGTCTGCTACAGCAGAAGCGAGCGCGAAGATGAGCGCCACGCGCCATCTTCGATACCCCAAAATATCCACACATGAACACCATCGATCTTGCAGCGCGTCCGAACAGACGCGTTAAAGCGGCGCCGGGCCCGATTGGGGATCCAGTTGATGCTTGCCCGGGCGCCGTACGGCGGTGGGACCGGGCATGAGGCAAACGGCGGAGCGGGGTTTCGACGACCCGGTTTATCTGACGCAACTGCGGCGCGATCTGTTGCGCTTCGCCCGACTGCAGCTGCGCGATGCAGCCGCCGCCGAAGACGCAGTCCAGGAAGCGCTCGCCGCGGCGTGGTCGCAAGCGGATCGATTCGCCGCGCAATCGGAGCACAAGACGTGGGTGTTCGGGATCTTGCGGCACAAACTGGTCGACACCCTGCGCGCCCGCAAACGCACGGTGAACCTGTCAGCGCTCGACTCCGAACTCGACGACGAAGCGTTGCTCGACCGCGAGCTTTTCAAGGACAACGGCCACTGGTCGAAAGAGGCCAAACCGCGTCTATGGCCGACGCCCGAGACCGCGCTACGCCAGCAGCAATTCTGGCAGCTCTTCGAGATGTGCCTCGATCATCTGCCGGAACATATCGGCCGTGTGTTCATGATGCGCGAATTCCTCGATCTGGACACTGAAGAGATATGTAGTGAATTGCAGATAACCGCCAATCACTGCAGCGTCCTGATGTATCGCGCACGGCTACGGCTGCGCACCTGCCTGACCGAAAAGGGCCTTTCCGGAGAAGATGCGAATGGGGAAATGTAAGCACATCACGCGACTGCTATCCGACGCGCTCGATCGGCCATTGAGGGCCGGCGAGTGGATCGCGGTCGGCCTGCATCTTCCAATCTGCAGCGGCTGCCGCAACTACCGCAAACACATCAGTTTGCTGCGGACGGCGTCGCGCGAGTTAAGCGGGCTCGATGGAGCCGGTGAGGTCCATTCTGACGATTGACGCGCCGGCAAGCGACCGCAGCGGATTAGCGCTCGCCGGGCAGGATCGCGCGATACCGTTCGAGAAAGGCCGCGTGGCCGGCTTCGTTGATGTGTGCAGGATGCCGCTGCGCGCCTGCGGGATTTTTGGCGAGCATCGCGCGCGGACGGATGGGCCGGGGCTGGAAATTGCCGCCGCAATTCGGACACACGTTGCCGAGCGTGCCTAGCGCGCAATTTTCGCAGAAGGTGCACTCGTAACTGCAGATCATCGCGTCGGGCGCATTCGGCGGCAATGACTTGCCACATCCTTCACAGGACGGTCTCAGTTCCAGCATCGCATGCTCCCATGTTGAGAGAGAGAAAAAGGCGCGCTCGCAGCGCCCTTCGATACGAGACAGTGTAGGTGCTGCTGCAGGGCAGGCGAGGTGCCCATCCTGCGGCAGGCGGGTACCAAGGTACTGCCACGGCGTGTGGACGCGGTAGCGATCCGGCTTAGGTCAGGACACTCCACATCAAGAGCGTCAGCGCGAGTCCAACCACTGACACAATAGTCTGCAGGATCGACCAGACGAAAACGGTCTGCTTGAGTTTCAATCCGAAATATTCACGCACCATCCAGAAACCTGCGTCGTTCACGTGGCAGAAGAACACCGAACCCGCGCCAATAGCGAGCGCCAGCAGCGAATTGTGCGTCGGGCTGAGGCCGATGACGACCGGCGCGACGATACCGGCCGTCGTCGTCGTGGCGACGGTGGCCGAACCGGTGGCCTGGCGCAACGCGACGGCGATCAGCCAGGCGAGCAGGATTAAAGGCAGGTGCGCGCCGACCGCGATCTTGCCGATAGTCGTGCTGATGCCCGCGACCACGAGCGCCTGCTTGAGCCCTCCACCTGCGCCGATGGTCAGAAGCAGCGCCGCGATCGGCGGCAAGCTTTTGCGCAGGATGCCGCTCACGCGGTCGCGCGGCATGCCTCGCGACCAGCCGAGCGCCACGATGGCGAACAGCACCGTGAGCCCGAGGGCAATTAGCGGCTCGCCAAGGAAATTAAGCGCGTTAAAGAGGAACGTCTCCGGTTGCAGCGCGAGTTTCGCGACGGTGCGCCCCAACATCAAAATGACGGGCAACAGTATCGTGATCAGCGAAATGGCGAAGCTGGGCGGTTCGGCCGTATCGGTCTGCGCGGAGAACAGTTTGCCCATTTCCTCCGGCTCGGCCACGTCCATTCGCCCGGACAACCAGATGCCGTAGAGCGGTCCGGCCAAAATCACCGCCGGAATGGCGACGATCAGACCCAACCCAAGTGTCAGGCCGAGATCCGCGTGCAGGGCGCTGACGGCGATCAACGGACCCGGGTGCGGCGGCAGCAACGCGTGCAACGTGGTCATGCCGGCGAGGGCGGGAATTGCGATGCGCAGGATCGGCTGCTGGGAGCGCCGCGCCATCACGAAGATGATCGGCACCATCATCACCAGGCCCACTTCAAAAAACAGCGGCATCCCGATGATGATCGCCACCAGTGCCATCATCCACGGCAGTGAGCGCGGCGTGGAGTGCTTGAGGATGGTCGAGACGAGCCGGTCCGCTGCGCCGGACTCGGCCATCAACGCGCCGAGCATCGCCCCCAGCGCGATGATGATCCCCACATCTCCAAGCAGCGCGCCCGCTCCCTTGCTGAAAGCACCTGCCACCGCTTCGAGCGGCAGGCCGGCGGCAAACCCGGCAGCGAACGTGCCGACCAGTATCGACAGGAACGGTGCCAGTTTGAGCGCACTGATAAAAACGATGATCAGCGCAAGCCCTAGTACGCACGACAGGATCAGTTGGGTGTCGTGGGGCGACCACGGCGCGAGTGTTGTCGGTAAATGCACGATGTCCCTTTGTGTTGATTGACGCCTCCGCGGCCACGCGCGGATGACGGCGATTGTAGCGGGCGTCAGCAGTTCGGCGTAGCGGAGCCGGGCGTAAGTGGGGGATTCACACGAACAACGATTCGACGTTCTCGGGTGGCCGTCCGATGATCGCTCGACCATTGCGAACGACGATCGGACGCTGCATCAGGATGGGGTGTTTTTCAATCGCTTCGTATAACTGATCGTCGGAGAGGTCGGTGCGGTCAAGGTCGAGTTCTTCGTAGACGCTCTCGGAGTTACGCAGCATTTCGCGGACGGGGCAACCGAGCATTGCGTTCAGTGTTTTCAGTTGCGCGGAGGATAGCGGGTGCTTCAGATATTCCACGATCTCTATGGGCTCGCTTGCGACGTTGAGGCTGTTGGTGATCAGGTCGACTGCAGCTCGTGATTTGGAGCAGCGGGGGTTGTGATAGATCGTGATCATGGTGGTGTTTTGGTTGGATGCGGGCTGGCTGGAGAGCGGTGGCGATTTTAGCGTTGATTGTGAGGTGAAATTAAGGCTGTGGATGGGTGGGGTTGGCTGGCGGGGTAGGTGTAGATTCAATCGCGAAGTTTTGTTTATACGGTTTTTTTGCGAAATGTTGGTGGCTAGCTTAGTGGCCGTCGTGCGATGTTGGTTGGGCTCTGGGCCGCTTATGGGTGAGGTGTCGGGAATGCGACCCGTGGAAGGGCTCGTGGGTGGGTAAAGCCTCGCTGTTACGTAGCCGGGACGGTGTGACATTGACAGTGAGAGGTGTACTGCCCGAGCAATGGTCGAACGAGGCTGGGAGCACCTTACGTCCGCTGGGCGATTTACGCCTGCGACGGCAGCCCCCCGATTCTCGTAGCCGGTTGCGGTGGATCGCGTTTATGCGCATAAAGTCGGCGCCCGTCGCTCAATGGCCTCGGCCCCGCTGGCGAACGACCACACGCTCGGGTGAGCAGTTAGGGCATAGCGATTGTCCTGCGCTTTCACCCCGGCGAGGATGCGTCGCTCGACATGGCGATCGGACCGCATTCTTTGCGAACCGTGGTGTGCCTGCCGCCTGACTCACGCCTGAGGCCGTCGCCGTGACATCATGCGGCCGACCGGAACGGCCTGTTTGTGCGCATAAAGTCCATGCCCTGCGCGATCACCCCCTCCCCACCGGCAAGGAGCAGTAGGCCCAAGCCAGCCGCTAAGTCATAGCAATCTGCTCCCAGATATCACCGAGCGCGGAGGCAATCTTTCGCCGGCGCCTCCAACCGTTCCCGATATTGATCGAGCTGGGTCAGGACACGGCCCCACACGACTTCCCCAATCGACTTCCCCGATCACCGCCACGTAACCGCCACAGCACGACGTCATATTCACGCAAACGGACCTCGCAACTATCCGTCCTATTCCTGTTGCGACACGCTTCCACCACCCACTCGCCAATCAACCGGCCTCTTTATGCGCATAAACCTCGGCCGAATGGCTAACGCGTCACACGTTAACGACAAAACAGATTGAAATACAAATTCATCAAGGTAAAATCCATCAGCGTCTAAAAAGAGAGGTGAAGATTGGCAGCAGAAATCATCGCGGTAACTCAACAGAAGGGTGGAGTCGGGAAAAGCACAATCGCGATGCACCTCGGCGCTGCCTTCCATGAGAAAGGTAAGCGGGTCCTCGTCGTCGACGCTGACGGGCAAAACACTCTGGTCCACTGGACGAGCGCATCATCAGACAGTGAATCGGGCATCCCTTTTCCGGTCGTCAACCTCTCCGAGTTCGGTGGCCAGATCCACCGCGAGATCAAGAAGTTCGTCGGCGACTATGACATCATCGTCGTGGACTGCCCGCCATCCATCACCGAGAAAGTCTCCGGCGTCGTCCTGCTCGCCGCTACCGTAGCCATCATCCCGACCTCTTCGTCCCCGGCCGATTATTGGTCGAGCGTGGGACTGGTCAAGCTGATCCAGCAAGCCCAGTCAATGAACGAAGACCTGCGCGCAGTCTTTCTGCTCAACAAGACCGAAGAGAAGCGGATGCTGACCCGCGAACTCAAGCGTGCGCTGGAAGAACTAGGTTTTCCGCTGCTCAAGACCCAGATACCTACCCGCGAAGCCTATAAGCAGGCCATGGCGCTCGGGCAGACTGTGCTGCAGATGAATGACCGCGGCGCCAAGCTCGCGGCCGCCGAAGTACGTGCGTTCGCCGACGAGATCGCCGCCCTGCTCCCCTGAATTTATGCGCATAAAGGACACTGAATGAAACCCTCCCAATTCGCCAAAGGCTTTCAAGCACGTCCGGACACGACGACCAGCGAGAAGCGGACTGCCCTCGACCGCCTCAACGCCATTGATGGCCTGGTGCAAAATGCTCCGAAGGTGAGCAACATCGCGGGCCGATCGAGTCAGCCCGTCTCCGCACCGCCCGCTACCGAAGCCGAATTGGCGGAAACGCTGAATGAATCTGCCGCGTACCGTGCGTGGCGCGTCGAGAATGGATATCGTCCCGGGCAGGTGATTGAGATCGCGTTGAAGGCGATCAAGCCCAGTCCGTTCAATCCGCGCCACTTTTATCTGAAGACATCGATCGCCGAGTTGGCGGTCAATCTGGCAAAGCAGGGCCAGCAGCAGGCGATCCATGTGATCCCCGACTACGACAACCCGGGCACGTATTTCGTGAGCGATGGCGGACGACGGGTGCGTGCGCTCAAGGAAGCCAACAAGGAGTCGGTGAAGGCAATCGTCATCGATCTGCCGATCGGTCTCGAGAGCTACAAGCTCGGTTACGATCTCAACGTTCAGCGCGACTCGCAGACAGTGTTCGACAACGCGGTCGTCTGGAAGCGTTTTCTGGACGAAAAGTACTTCCAGAGTCAGAAGGAACTGGCCGAGCATCTGGGACTGGATGAGTCGACTGTCGCGGTGGCCTTGTCCATTGCCAAGTTGCCAGAGGTAGTGATGCAGGAAATGGTCGCAAGAACGGATCGCTTCGGATCGAACATGGCCTATCAGGTTGGCCGATACCACGGTGCTCGCGGCTCGGACGCCACGTTGCGTCTGATCAACAAGATCCTCTCTGATGATCTGAGCACGCGCCAGGTTGCCGACATCGTGAAAGGGCGAGCCAGCGCGCAGGAAAACACCAAACCGGCGGGACGACAACGCTACGCGCAGCGTCTTGAGATCAAGCTGGATGGCGTGTCGGTAGGAGATCTGAAGTCGTATGGAGACGACCGTATCGAACTCCGACTGAAGGGTCTGTCGAAGGAAAAGCGCGACGACATCCTAAGGCAGATCGAGCAGATGTTGCTGCCGAAGTAACCTGTTAGTGCGGCGTCGCAACGACGCCGCACTGGCAATTAGCAGCTAGCAGGCTTCACGCGGCGCGGGACTGGCTCAAGGTGAAAGCGAGCAGGTCGCCATCGGTTGGTTCACCCCAGGTCTTGCGGGCCAGCCAGTCGAAGAACGCGGTTTCAACAATCTTCGAGTCGAGTCCGCGACGGCGCCAGTCGTCGCGCATGTGTGAACCAAGACCCGGCAACTCGTCGTCCTCGAACGACCGGCGCGCAATTTCCCGCTCGTTTTCACCCTGTTCATCGTAGAGCGCCCGCGCCTCCTTGCGACGATAACCCGAGTATTCGCCAAGCAGGCGCGCCTTGAGATCGTCCGCCGGCGCTGCCACCGCCGCCTTGCCGGCGCTGCCCGACACCAGCGATTCGACTGGCGGCGCATAGCCTTTCTTCAATGCATCCTTGAAAAGCGCCGGCGCGCTCCGTACCGGTGGCAGCGAGGTACTGCGCATGCGCTGTTCCGTCATCTGCAACGCGGCGCGAATCCGGTTTTCCTCGCTATCCGCGTAAAGCGTCTGGGCTTCCTTGAGCGGAATTCCGATCTTGACCATGCGGTCGACGAGCGTACTGTCGAAGACGTTCGGATGTTCGTCGAGCGCCAGCATCGGCTGCTTACGCTCCGTCACGCGGAACTGGATCTCGGCGACGCGACGACCTTCCCGATGTTCGATCAGCTCGACAAAGATGTTGGTGACCGCGTTGACTTCGGCAATAGCCGGCCGCAGGTAGTCGCGCTTGAAGTACTTGTACTCGCGCTTTGCCTCGTCTCCCGCTTCGGTGTCGGGCGTGCCGGAGAGAATTGGGCGCCACCATTCCCACGACTCGCGCATCGTGAGGTGACTCGGATTGGTCAGATAGCGCACGCAGATCTCATATAGCGCCAAGCCCGCGCTACTTCGCAACTGGCTTTGGAACTGCAGACTCAACCGCGCGTACTGGACAGGGTCGAGCAGCTTTTTCTTGATCTTGGGTGCGAACGAGAATTCCACCCATACGCGCCGGGTAGTCGGATCTTCGAGAATTTCCGCGTCTGCGATTAGCGTCGAGATGCCCCATTTGCGGCCGGGCTTCTGACTGGAGGTGCCGGTGCTCCATTCCACCTGCACTGACACCATCCGCCGCAGGTGTTCTTTGACCAGCGCGGTATCGTTCGAGTCGAATGCCGAGTTGGCGACAATGTCCGAAAGCAAAGCGCGGTAGGTGTCGCCGGACTCGTCTGCCTGCTGGGCGACAGCAAGCAGAACATTGAACAGCTTTCGGGTGAGGAGGGTGATCTTCCCGCTCTTGGGCTGAATCGCGATCGCCTCGACGGCTTTGCGCAATTCGGCTGAGCTCGGGCTCACCACATCAGTCTTCTTCGCGCGCTTCGTCGTGGCCATGCGTCGGGTCGAGGAGGGATTTGGCGGAAGCATACCGGCTGTGGTGAAGCACGTCTATAGGGGCCATCTCACCATTCCCGGTGAAGTGAGTTTACGGATCGCGACTCACCTCGATTCACTCCTGAAAACCCTCACCTCTACTGTTTAAGGCCAGGTCGCGGGGTTCGTTGCTCGTCGCGGGCCAGGCAAAAGCCACCTGTTCCATGGTGCGTTGCGAAAGGGAGGGTTTCGCTCCCGTATCGGCTCACCATAAAAAAAGTCGTAAATTCACGACTTGATTCGCACTCCTGGGGGGGGGGGCGCCTGGTCCCAGGTTTTCATCCCGCCGGAAGAGTGGTCCGAGGGTGAAGTGCTCACATCGTGGCAAGCGCACCATAACCGGGCGGCGATATTAAGCACTCCCGCACGCGCCCGTCCACGGAAAGACTTGAGAGCGGCGCCAAGGCCGCCATCCGGCCGTGCATAGACGGCGCGCTCCCCGGCACTGTAAGCAGGACAGGCAGGACGCTCGATCGCACCGAAGCCCGCTGCTAGCCGGATCGAAGCAGCATCCAACGCCATCCCGCCAGATGCAGACGGGGTCGCCGCTCTTATGAACAGAACGGCGATGCCTCTGCGGACGCAATCATTTTCCAACCTCCCCCGAAAACCCTCACCTTAGCCCTCTCGTGAACCCGCGAAAACACGCGGCTTACAGCAAATCGCATAGGAGCAGGGCATCGAAACACTCCCGAAAGTCCTCACCTTTGAGCTTAATCACCCTTTGCCTTCAGCTCGATGGCTAGCGTGCACCAGCACCGTTTCAGGCTCCCGAAAAGTCTCACCCATCCCCGATATCGGTAAAAAACATAATACTTTCATACAGTTAGAGAAACTACGTCGAGTAACGCTTGAAATAATCGGGTCCCGCAAAACCTCACCTTAACGCTTCTGTCCGAACAACCGTTATCAGATTCCAGCATCGCAGCACTCTCCCGTAAAACCTCACCATCGACGAATCAAGGCGTTGCGATCCTCCTTCACCAATCAAGCTGTGTAGGCTTTTCCACGGAAGTAACCACAAACTTCCTCCCGAAAAACCTCACCTGGAGGGATTTTTCGCATCCGGATGAATCCCGAAAACACTCACCTTATGGCTTGGCGGTGAGTTTTCCGATCATCATCCAGCTCCCCTTGGCAGCCTCCCGTATAGGCTCACCTTGGCACCTCGAAGTCTCTCGCCCGGCTCTTTCGGCACCTCAAGGGCTCAAACATGTGGAGTAGCTCCCGCAAACCCTCACCGTAGGGTAATCAGTGCACAAAATTCGGGCATAAAAGCAGGCGATTCCCCGAAAAGCCTCACCTTGGATACGCGTTTTCTCCTGCGTTGTCTCACCGAGTGCTTCCGACGCCCCAAATCTGCGTCAAAAAGAGGGACAAAAAGCCCTCCCGAAAGCGCTCACCGCACCGAACTCGGGTCTGTGAGATCATTTTTACGTCCAGTGGGCCTGCACGGCCAGCCAGGTCCCGCAAAACCTCACCTATCATCAGATGCCGTCTTGTAAGCGTCTCCTGAAGCCGCTCACTCACTGTCCCGCAGGTCCTCACCCCGGTCCCTGAACCCCATCACCCGACCATCCCGCAACTCCTCACCCAGTCTCCCGTAAAGCTTCACCTGACTACCCGCAAACCCTTGCCTGGTAAGGCTCTGCCGTGGCGTTAACGTTTTTAATAAGGGTTCAAGGGTGTTTACTTTTATTACTCTCAAGAATTTCCACCCCGCGCGTCCTTCGGACAAACCGGAATCGCACACCCGCCCCGCATTCCGCTTCGTGAAACAGTCTCTGCATGACTTAAAAGGTAAAAAACTCTTTTCTATCCAATGGGTTATTGGCTATTCTTAGTTTTGTTTCACGGAAATTCCACCCAACGCAACTACGGCAGCGTTCACTTCCACCAAATCAGTCACCGATCAGCAAGAATGCATCGCACCCCGATAAACTTGTAGCAAATGCTACGTAAATTGTTATGATTCATCGAAATCGGGCAACCTCGAGGTGTAAATGAATCTGGACGAAGAGCGTCAGGCGATCCGCCGGGAGCTGGAATCGATGCGTGAGAGCGGCGCACGCCGGCAAGAATTATCGCTTCATGCCTGCAAGCGTCTGTTTTTTGATCTGGGCATTCGGCCGTCCATGGCAGCGGTCCGGGATCTGACCCAAACCGGAAGTGCCAGCGATATCCCCAAAGACATTGATAGCTTCTGGGAACGGATTCGCGGTGCATCCCGTGTTCGAATCGGTGCTGGAACTATCCCGAAAGCACTTGAAGATCGCGCGGGTGAATTACTCGGAGCGTTATTCGAGGAAGCCATCGAACACGCGCGCTCGACCCTCGACGGCGAACGCGAGGACATCCAGGCACAGATTGCCGCCGCGGAACGCGAAACGAGAGAGGCTGAGATCCGCCGGCAGGCATCGGAAGATGCGATTCGTCGAAGTGACGCACGTGCTGATGCCGCCTGGGAACGGGTTCGGATGCTCGAAGCGGAGCTGGCCACGGCCAATACCCACGGCAGTGTTCATCAGGACAGTTTGCAGGCAAGCGTCCAGCGTCTCGACGCCGAAAACGAGGCTCTCCGCAAACGTCTCGAAACGGAGCAGTCCACCAACGCCGCGCTGCGCGACCGCATCGATACATTGCATATCGAACTGCGTCAAAGCACCGAGCATTACGCGCAACAGATCAAGGACGCCGTGGCCGAGGCCGAGCGCCGCGTCAAGCCCATGCTTGTTGAGCTCGATTCGTTACGTAGCATGGCGGCGACCTACCAGTCCGGCGTTCGCGATGCCAGCCGGAAAGAATTCGAGTTTATCCAGCAAATCGCTGCGGCAAAAGCGCGAGGCGACCGGCTGGACGCTCAACTGCGCGAACAGTCCGACGAGCTCGATGCGCTGACGGGTGAAATTGCACTGCTACGCGCGCAGCAAGGCGTAGATCCGGAAGTCGCCGCCCTGTTGTGCACGCTTGCCAATACCGGCCGCTTGAGTGCCGATGACCTCGCGACGATCGGCACGGTTGCCGACGGTCATGTCACGCTTCCGTTGCGTTGTCCAAAATGCGAGGAAGGTGAACCCGAGCTCTCTGAAGTCGATCACCGGTTCGAACTTCAGTGTCCCGAGTGTGAGCACTCGTCGGGGCTCGGACATTCACGGCTCGAGGCCGTCACGCGGTTTTTAGCCGTTAGGCCGGTGAGTTCCGTAGCGTAACCGCACTCACTTCACCTCGTGGTCATCTCGGCATCCGGCGAAAGGTGAGGTAATTCGGGACCGGAAAGGTGAGCCTTTCCGGGCTGATTTTCACACTGTTAACCAGTCGAAGGCCCGCCACGCGGACTTGTCCTTCCAGAGGGCCCGGTGGAATCTGCCTCGTCGGAGGTCGGAATTTTCTGCTGATCCGACCATGCCTTCCATGCCCGATGAAGTCGAGCCGCGGAAACCGGCTGCATAAATCCTAACCACTCACCCACCAGATCCGGCGCGACGCCCGTCTCAAACAGATCGGCGGCGAAGGTATTGCGTAAGGTCTGTGGACTTGCCCGCGATTCGCGCGACTCGGCGAAGCCGGCAGCGTCGATCAATGCATCGATAGAACGCAGCATCGTTGCCTTGTGCATTGGCCGTCCAGAGGGAGACGCCGGAAATACGAGATTGCCGGCGAGTTCACACAGGCGCCGCTCCGCGAGCCATGCGTCGAGCGCAGCGATAGCAAATGGCGATAACCGTGTGCGCCGGGTCATCATTGGATTGGGTGACTCGACTATGACCCAAGGCGACCCCGCTACAACGCAACTAACCGTAAGCGTTCGGGCTTCACCGGTTTTCAATCCTCCACCAAGAAACACAGCAATCAACGCCCGATCGCGACGTTCCCTCCAACGCTGAGCCGCAGTGAGGTCGGTCACCGGCGAGAACAGATGTGCGATCAGTAGTGCTCGCTCGTGGGTAGTGAGAAAACCCGTGGGCTCGTTGTCGCGTGCATTGCGCCAGGCGGCCTCGCCGTCCTGCGCGATAAATCGCGCGGGGTTCGTTGAAGCGGATTCGATCTCACGAACGTGGTCGAGCACCCGTTCGATCAAACGTAAATACCGTACACGCTGCGGTTTTCGGATTGCCAGTCCGGCAACAAAGTCGGCAATGGTTTTTCCGTCGACGGTGATCAGATTGGCATGCCTAACTTTTAGCCAGTCAAGAAAGAGTCCCCACTGTGCCTGGTACACCTCGGCCGAAGATCGACGAAAGTGCTGTTTGGCGAGCCATGCGTCGAAGGCGATGCGAGGATCGCGACGCCAGTCTTCGCGTTCCTGGTCAAAGAGATCGGTAGCTGGGATGTCTCGGTCGGCGGAGCCGGGCGAGTGGGGAGAGGCCATGAAATGATCTACTGTTAGTTGCGTATCATTGTAGGTCAGTCTACTCCAGACCGAAAACAAACGTGTCTAACAGATAAACCAAGGCGGACCCACCCGGTCCTTGGGACTCACCCACCCCACGCCCGTGCGCGGCGAGGCGCGCCGCGAGTGGGCGCCGCTTGCGCGGCCCTGCGATAGGCCTCTTCATATACACATACCGCAAACGCGAACACGGCTGGCAAAGCGTTCGACGCGCCGAAATCCACAGGCTCGTCAGTTTCCGGATAAGGAAGCGCAGAAGGACGCTGGAACAACCCAAGCATCAGCGCGTCGTGCCGGCCGGCGAAACCAAGGTCAGCGAGCGCTTCCGCCTCGATGGCGTGCAGTAGCCGCCAGGTTAACGGTACTTGCTGGACGATATACCGAGCAGCGACGCTGCGGACGATGTGTTCAAGATCGCGCGCCGCGGCCTGGAAACGCAGCGCAGCCAGGCCTTGGTCGGCATGATGAGATGTGAGTTCGTTCATTTCGGCTCCGGTCAGTCTGCGTATACTGTACAAATATACAGTACCCAAAGCAACCTCGGCCGAACGGCCAAGTACTCAAGCGCGTGTGTTCATTCCGCCCGCATATCAGGACTGGAGGAGGTACAGCGCGGCCGTGCCCGCCGACTATCCATGAATCACCACGAGTAAAGCCTTCGCCTCGCTTTTCCCGGCATTGCGGATAGCGTGCGGTTCGTCTGCGACGTAGCGTGCCGTATCTGCCGCCTTTAACCGCCTGGTGGTACCGGCAGCCTCGATCTCGATCGACCCATGCAGCACAGTCAAATGTTCGCGCGTGCCCGGTTCATGCGCATTCGAGACCAGCGCTCCGCCAGCCTGCAGCGTCAACTCGTACCACTCGAACTTGCCCGCCAGCTCGATCGGCCCCCACACGCGCAACTGATATTTAGCGTCGTGCCCGCTCAACGTCGGAATTTCGTGCGGACCCGAAACGGCGATCGCCTCGGGCGCCTTCTGCGGCGCGAACAGCGAATCGAGACTGACGCCCAAAGCGTTGGTTAGCCGCCATGCCACCGCGATGGTGGGATTGGCCTTGTCACGCTCGATTTCCGACAACATCGACTTCGACACGCCGGCCGCGCGCGACAGGTCATCGAGCGTCATGCGGCGTTCGCTTCGCAGCCGCTGGATCTGTTCGCCTACCCGCGGCGGTGCCGCGACAGTTTGGGCTAAAGTGGGTGCAGCGCCGGTTGCTGCGCGCCGGGTTCCCGAACTTGCCATTTTTTGACCTATCGTTTAAAGTTGTTCGACATACCGAACTTAAGTTCGGAAAATCGAAATTGTTCGATAAAACCATTATCCGACTATAGCAGGCCGCCACAGTGCCGAACATCACGGCCACGCGGTCCACCGCCCCTACAGGAGCCCGATGTATGCGTGAACCCTACCTCGCCCATTTGCGCAGCACGCTCGAGCAGATCCGTTCCGACGGTTTTTACAAGACTGAGCGCGTAATCGCCAGCCCGCAATCGGCTGACGTGCGGCTCGCAAACGGCACCGACGTCCTGAACTTCTGCGCAAATAACTATCTAGGTCTTGCCGACGATGCGCGCCTGATCGAAGCCGCCAAAGATGGACTCGATCGCGATGGTTTCGGCATGGCGTCGGTACGTTTTATTTGTGGCACGCAGACCGTTCACAAGGAACTGGAGCAGGCGCTCGCCGCGTTCCTGCAAACTGACGACTGCATTCTCTACTCGAGCTGTTTCGATGCAAACGGTGGACTGTTCGAAACGTTGCTCGACGAATCGGATGCGATCATTAGCGACGAGTTGAATCACGCCAGTATCATCGACGGTGTGCGGCTGTCGAAGGCCAAGCGCTTTCGCTACAAGAACAACGATCTCGCCGATCTGGAAGCAAAGCTGAAAGAAGCCGATGCCGCCGGCGCGCGCTTCAAGCTGATCGCGACGGATGGCGTGTTCTCGATGGACGGCATCATCGCCAACCTCGCCGGCATCTGCGATCTGGCCGACCGTTACGGCGCGCTGGTGATGGTGGACGATTCGCATGCGGTTGGATTCATTGGCGAACACGGCCGCGGCACACCGGAGCATTGCGGCGTGCTGTCGCGCGTCGACATCATCACGGGCACACTCGGCAAGGCACTGGGCGGCGCATCGGGTGGCTATGTGGCGGCACGCAAGGAGATCGTCGAACTGTTGCGGCAACGCTCGCGCCCCTATCTGTTTTCCAACACGCTCACGCCAAGTATCGCTGCCGCTTCGCTCAAGGTGCTTGAACTGCTCGCGAGCGCGGAAGGCACCGAACTGCGTGATCGCGTGCGGGCGAACGGCGCGCATTTCCGCAGCAAGATGAGCGCACTCGGCTTCACGCTGGTTCCGGGCGAACATCCGATCATCCCGGTGATGCTCGGCGACGCGCAACTTGCCTCACGCATGGCAGATGAACTGCTGAAAGAAGGCGTATACGTGATCGGCTTTTCGTTCCCGGTGGTGCCGAAGGGCCGCGCGCGCATTCGCACGCAGATGAGCGCCGCGCACACGTCCGAACAGATTGACCGCGCCGTGGATGCATTTGCACGCGTCGGCCGTTCGCTCGGCATCATCTGACTAGGAGGCGCATATGAAAGCACTCGCAAAACTCGAACGCGCTCCCGGCCTGACGATGACGGATGTGCCCAAGCCCGAAGTCGGCCATAACGACGTGATGATCCGCATCAAGCGCACGGCCATCTGCGGTACGGATATTCACATCTGGAAGTGGGACGACTGGGCGCAAAAGACGATCCCCGTGCCGATGCACGTCGGTCACGAGTATGTCGGCGAGATCGTCGAAATGGGCCAGGAAGTCCGCGGCTTTGCGATCGGCGATCGCGTTTCGGGCGAAGGCCATATCACCTGCGGTTTCTGCCGTAACTGTCGCGCGGGACGCCGGCATCTGTGCCGCAATACCGTTGGCGTGGGTGTGAATCGCGAAGGCGCATTCGCGGAGTATCTGGTGATTCCGGCATTCAATGCCTTCAAGATTCCGCCGGAAATCTCCGATGACCTCGCCGCGATCTTCGATCCGTTCGGCAACGCGACGCATACAGCGCTGTCGTTCAACCTGGTTGGTGAAGACGTGCTGATCACGGGTGCAGGTCCGATCGGCATCATGGCGGTGGCGATTGCGAAACACGTCGGTGCGCGCAACGTCGTGATTACCGACGTCAACGATTACCGTCTCGAACTCGCTCGCAAGATGGGCGCGACACGTGCGGTGAACGTCTCGCGCGAATCGCTGCGCGACGTGATGGCCGATCTGCACATGACCGAAGGCTTCGACGTCGGCCTCGAAATGTCAGGTGTGCCAAGTGCATTCACCAGCATGCTCGAAGCCATGAATCACGGCGGCAAGGTTGCGTTGCTCGGCATTCCTCCTGCGCAGACGGCGATCGACTGGAACCAGGTGATCTTCAAGGGTCTGGAAATCAAGGGCATCTACGGCCGCGAGATGTTCGAGACCTGGTACAAGATGGTCGCGATGCTGCAAAGCGGGCTGGACCTGTCACCGATCCTTACGCACCACTTCCCTGTCAGCGATTATCAGCGCGCCTTTGCCACGATGCTCTCGGGAGAGAGCGGCAAGGTGATTCTAGACTGGACCGTGTGACTTCTACTGCACCACGCCGCACCGCACCGCGCGGCGCCCCTCAGGCGCCCGCGGCCGGCCGGACGAATTCCGCCTGAATCCGCACGTGTACGTCGTCGCCCACGGCCGGATACCACGTCGCTAGCCCGAACTTCGACCGGTTGAACGTGCCCTCGGCGGAAAAGCCGAGCGTGTCCTGTTTGGTGAGTGGATCCGGGCCGAAGCCGTTGAACACCACATCGAGCGTCACCGGTTGCGTCGCTCCATGGATTGTCAGATTGCCGGTGAGCTTGCCGCGCGCGTCGCCGGTCCGCTCAAAACCGGTGCTGACGAAGTGGATCTGCGGATACTGTGTCACGTCGAGCACGCTGTCGCTTTTGACCTGCTTGTCGAGTAGCGGCACGTTGGTGTCGAGGCTGGCAGCGTCGATGTTCACGTCCACCGAACTCTTGTCGAGGCCGCCCGCGTTCCAGTCAAGCTGGGCGGTGGCGCGGTCGAACCGCATCGTGAAGCGCGAATACTTCAGATGCTCGACATCGAACGTGACGCTCCAGTGATGCGGGTCGAGCGTGTACTGGCCGGTCGGCACACTCGCTTCGGTCTGCGTGACCGAGTGCGTGACGACCTGCAACGGCGTACACGCGGCGGCCGTAGCGATCGCCGCAATCGACAACGCGCGCACCAAAGCTGCGCGAACAGCGTCCTTCTTCATCGTTTTGCTCCCTGATTCGGCCCACGCCAGGATAACGCAAACCGTACGCCCACGCCCAAGCGTTCATTCGTTCATCGACCGGGCGCTTACGGTGCACTTTCAGGTTAACGCTGCCGACGGCAGAAAAATTCCCAGGGGCGAATTTTTCTTGACGAAGGAGAATGATCGTTCTACCCTTCGTCCATGGCTACTTCAACTGAACCGCTCATCTCCGGCAGCGCACGTGAACGCCTGCTCGACGCTACAGAGGCGCTGATCTACGCCGGCGGTATCCACGCAACCGGAGTGGACGCGATCGTCCGGCAGTCCGGCACGGCTCGCAAAAGCTTCTACACGCACTTTGGATCGAAGGATGCGCTGGTCGCCGCAGCGCTCGAGCGACGCGACGAACGCTGGATGAACTGGTTTATCCAGGGCACGTTGCGCCATGGAGAGAGCACGCGCACGCGTCTGCTCGGCATGTTCGACGTATTGCGCGAGTGGTTCGCCTCGGCGGATTTCCACGGTTGCGCGTTTCTGAATGCGGCGGGCGAAATCGCCGGTGCGGAGGATCCAATCCGCGTCGTCGCGCGCGAGCACAAAGAACGCCTGCTGGTCTTCGTGCGAACGCAGTGCGACGAATACATGGCCGAGCGCAACGTCGCAGACAGTGATCAAGCGGCACGCCTCGCGCGTCAGTGGCTGATCCTGATAGACGGCGCCATTGGCGTGGCGCTGGTGAGCGGCGAACCCGACGCGGCATTGGATGCACGCGCGGCCGCAGAACACTTGCTCAACGCGATAAACGCGCCGAGCGTGCAGAACCCGGAATCCACCCACGCACGACCGCCTGCCCGACGTGCGCCCACCTGACCTTTGGAGCAATCACCATGGCTGACCCAATCGAACCCCGTCCCCCTGTGCCGCCTTTCACGCGCGAAACCGCGATCCAGAAAGTGCGTGGTGCCGAAGATGGCTGGAATACCCGCGACCCGGAACGCGTATCGCTGGCTTACACGCCGCAGAGCGTGTGGCGCAATCGCGCCGAATTCGTGACGGGCCGCGCGGAGATTGTCGGACTGCTGCGCCGCAAATGGACGCGGGAGCTCGACTATCGCCTGATCAAAGAGTTGTGGGCTTTCACGGACAATCGCATCGCCGTGCGTTTTGCGTACGAGTGGCACGACGACGCCGGCAACTGGTTTCGCTCATACGGCAACGAAAACTGGGAGTTCGATGAGCACGGCCTGATGGCGCGTCGCCACGCGAGCATCAACGATCTGCCGATTCGCGAAGCGGACCGTCTCTACCATTGGCCGCTGGGACGCCGTCCAGACGATCATCCGGGACTCTCGGACCTGGGGCTGTGAGCGCGAGCGAGCGACACTTCAGACAAAGGCCGCATGAGCACGCGGCCCGCTACTCAAAGGTGAGCGCCTGAGGGCGTTCACCGATCTGCCACTGCTTTCCGCTATTGTGCTGACTGGGCGCGGCTGCGCAGGCTGCGTGCCCATCTTTCCGAGCGTCGCCTCAACACTGACCGTACGGGTTGAGGTACAGTGCGCGACGGACGGCCAACCCGATAATTACCAGCACATTCAATACGCCGGCGCTCGACCGGTGGCGGAGAAGATATGCATTTGCGGCAGACCAGCAACAACATCCGGCGCTCGCTCGTGGCGCTCGTCGCCAGTTTTGCGGTGGCATCCACCGCTCACGCGGCGGACTGGTGCGGTGGTGGAGTATGGTTTGACGCGATGCTCGGTTCGTATCACATCGATCCTGATCCCGGCACCCACTTCAACGAGTTCAATCCCGGCCTTGGCGTCGAGTGCTGGTTCAACGGCGAATGGGGGGTAACGGCAGGTGGCTTTCGCAACTCGCTGCGGCGCCCTTCGTACTATGGCGGCGGCCTGTGGGCGCCGGAGTTTGCGCATTGGGGCTTCGTCAGACTCGCGGTGATCGGCGGCATTATCTCGGGCTACAACTATGGCAACTGGGGTTTGGGCCGCAATCACACGGTTGGTCCGGTGGCGGCGCCGATCGTAATGTTCGACTACAAGCGGGTAGGGGCGAACCTGATTTTTATCCCACCGATTCCATCCGATCAATTGCCGTTCACCATTGGGTTTCAGGTGAAGTACAAGTTTTGAGGCGGGTTTGCGGAACGATCGAGTTTCGACGTCGCCGTGTTGGACAAAGCCACGATAGGTGTGCCATCCCGTATAACCTCACCACTCCCTGCTATCTCCTGGAACTCCTCACCATCCTGTAAGTCCTCACCTTGAAATCTCGCTGTGAGCGTCCAGGCCACAGCAAAGGAGATTGCGAACAGGTGTGTGGTTGAGGAGAACGAATGCCTACACCGCGGTACTCCGCCTCGCCGAGCGCTGCGGTATCAACGCAATACACACCACGATAAAAGCCAGCAGAATCCCGGACGCATAGAGCCGGCTAATGTGAAGGCCACCCTCCGCTACAGGCTTATCGAGGAAGTCCCCCAACGTTGCGCCTAGCGGCCGTGTCAAGATAAACGCGGCCCAGAAGAGCGCGGTCCGGGACACACGCGTCCAGCAATATAAGCCCATCACGATGACCAGTCCCGCGCCGAAGAGCATGGCTCCGTATTCGTATCCGATACCGAGACCACCGCGGTCTTCACCTGCTACCCAGTCCCCAAGCGCCGTTCCGAGTGTCTGCGAGAACAGGATCGTGATCCAGTAAAACCACTCCGCCTTGCCCGTAACGATGCTCTCGACCGAGACTGTTCCCTCCGATCGATACCATATCGCCAGACTGGCAATCAGCAATATCACGACGATTGTGGTGCCCCCTGGATAGCCGACCCCGAGCGAGCGATCGGCGAAGTCCGCCATGGTCGTGCCGAGCGTCGTCGTAGCGACGATGGTTGCCCAGTACAGGAAGCGACGAAATTCCTGCGCCTTTACCTGCGCACAAACGAGGCCAATGAACAGGACGAGGAAGATTGCCGAGCCGATCAGGTAGCCAAGATTCAGGGACATCGACACCCAGTCGCCGCCGGTTTCTCCCAGCGTGGTGGCCGCGACCTTGATCACCCAGAAGCCCAAAGTCACTTCGGGAACCTTGCTGACAGCGTGCCTCGCAAAACTCACAGCGTCCGGTTTCATCGCGCATTCCTCCGTTGAACGTGGATGATATTGAACGAACGCTTAACGAAGGCTTAAGGCAGACCTAAGGCCAGATGCGCGACAATGACACCAGGATGACAACGCAGGGGGCGCGATGCGTCTGCTTCTGGTGGAAGACGACGAAATGATTGCGGAGACCGTGCTCGAATCGATGCGGCGCGAGGGCTATGCAATCGACTGGGCACAGGACGGACGGGCCGCCGAGCTATCGCTAGGTAACGACGTATATGACCTCGTCCTGCTGGACCTCGGTTTGCCCGGGAAAAACGGCATCGATTTACTCAGCAGCTATCGCAGACAAGGCGGTGAGGCGCCCGTCATCATCCTGACCGCGCGCGACGCGGTGACCGACCGGATTCGCGGTCTGGACGCAGGCGCAGACGACTACCTGATCAAGCCTTTCGATCTTGACGAACTGGCAGCGCGAGCACGCGCGTTGCTGCGCCGGCGCACCGGACAGAAGCAACCGATCTATGCACACGGTGATCTAACCCTCGACCCCGCCGCTCATGAAGTGAGGAAAAGCGGCGCTCCAGTGACGCTGGTGCCGCGCGAATTCGGCTTGCTGCAGGCGCTGATCGAAGAGCCTGCACGCGTCTTCACCAGAGCGGAACTCGAGGACAAGCTCTATGGATGGGGCGACGAAGTGGGCAGCAACACGATCGAAGTCCACGTGCACAGCCTGCGGCGCAAGATTGGCACAGAGCAGATCGTGACGGTGCGCGGCGTCGGCTATCGGCTGAAGAGGCTCGGATGAAGTCGATCCGCCGTTGGCTGCTCGGCTGGCTCATCTGCGGTCTCGCCACTGCTTCCGGGATTGCCGCATTGGCGATCTTTCATACGGCCCGCGACGAGGCCGGCGAACTGTTCGACTATGAACTGCGTACCGTCGCGTTGTCGCTGCCCGCGAACGTTGAAGCGGCGGAGACGGTCGAGAGGGAAGGAGAAGAGGCCGCAGGCATTTCGGACGACCGTATTCTCATCGAGATATGGGACGAGGACGGTAGGCTTGTCTATCACTCGCGAGAGTCGGCTGTCCTGACGCGTCTGCCGGCCGGTATTCGCACCATCGACCGCAGCGAAGGTCAATGGCGCGTATTCGGGTTGCAACAGGCCGATCGCTTCATCCAGGTCGCGCAACCGGTCTCTGTTCGGGAAGCGCTGGCATTGCAACTTGCGCTGCACACGTTGTGGCCGCTGGGCGTGTTCGTGCCCGTGACGATCCTGTTGGTGCTGTTCGTCGTCGCGTGGGGCCTTGCGCCAATCGGCGGACTGTCGCGTCTTCTCGCAACGCGTTCGCTGGATTCACTCGAACCGCTGCGCCTCGACGGCAGGGTACCCGTGGAAGTCCGGCCGCTAGTCGAGGCATTGAACGACTTGCTACTCCGCCTGAACGTTGCGGCGGAGGCGCGGCGCGCGTTTATCGCCGATGCAGCCCACGAGCTTCGCTCCCCGCTTGCTGCGCTGAAACTGCAGTTGCAGGCCGCTTCGAACAACGGCACGTTGAAGGACGATGGCCAGACGCTCGAGCGAATCGATAGGCGACTCAATCGTATGATCCGGCTCGTGCAGCAATTGCTGACGCTCGCACGCGAGGACGCGCAGTCTACCAGCGTTGGCGCATCCGTCAGTTTGCGCAGACTTGGAGAACAGGCGGTCAGCGATTTCTCGCTGCTCGCCGACGAAAAGCAGATTGACCTGGGCCTCGAGTTCCGGCAACCGGTCACGCGCGAGGATGCGTGCAACGTGCTGACTGATCCGCACGCGTTGGGTGTACTGCTGAATAACCTGATCGACAATGCGATCCGCTACACGCCTCAAGGGGGCAAGGTCGATGTTGTGCTCACGCGCACGTCAGAGCGCCTCGGCCTTGAAGTGGTGGACAACGGCCCCGGCATTCCGGAGCAGGACCTGGGGCGGGTGCTTGACCGCTTCTATCGCGGCGAGCATGCCAAGGGCACGGGCAGCGGACTGGGACTCGCCATTGCCGCCCGCATTGCGCAACGGCAACAGCTGACCCTCTCATTGCGTAACAACGTTGGGGTCGGAGGCCTGACAGTTTCGGTGAGCGGATTTATGCGCGTGGCTGAGCGCGAAATGACAAATCCGTCATGAACGCGTCACCTCGGCGCAAACCGCGGCGCCCGAGAATGGGTTCGTAGCCTCGCTGCTACGTGAAACGGGCCGGGAGCGATACAAGCGCGAGCCGGCACAACCCACCTCAGGAGCCTTCCATGAAACTTACCCGATATGCCGCACTTGCCGCAGTCGTTGTGTCGCTGATCCCTTTCGGTCAATCAGCGTTCGCGCAGAGTACGTATGCCACCGGCGCCACGACCCCACCGGCGGTCTCAGTCAACACTGGCAAGACGCGCGCCGAGGTCCGCGCGGAGCTGATCCAGGCCGAACAGCAAGGGACGATTCCCGTGTCGAAGACCAACTATCCGCCGACGCCGCATGAGATCGCGCAAAATCGCGCCGAATTTCAGGCCCGTCATCTGGATAATCGCGTCAACATGGCGGTTAACTGACCCAGAATGCGCGCAACGCTCACTCACTGCCGCGGGAAGTGCAAATGGAACTGCGTGGCCGCCGCGTCGCTTTCGACAGTGGCGCTGCCGCCGTGCAGTTCCATGATGGTCCGCACGATTGCAAGTCCTAGTCCGGTTGAGCCGGATGAATTGCTGCGCGATCCGTCGACGCGGTAGAAGCGGTCGAACAGCCGTCCAAGATGTTCCGAAGGAATCGGTGTGCCGGGATTGGCGACCGTGACCATCATCCCCTCCGGGGTCTCCCTTGTCGAAAGCGTTAACGTATCGCCACGCGGCGTATAACGCAGTGCGTTCGCCAGCAGATTGCTGACGGCGCGGCGGAACAGATCGACATCGGCATGCAACTGGCCGCTCGCCGTCACCTGAATCGAAATGCCGGCATCTTCCGCTATGCCTTCGAAATAGTCGGCCACTCGCAGCAGCTCGTCGCGCACCGGAAAATCCATGGCCGTCGTCACGTACTGCGGATTGTCGGCGCGAGCGAGAAACAGCACGTTTTCGACCATTCGCGATAGTCGTTCGCATTCCTCGATATTCGATACCAGCAACGCCTGATATTCGTCGGTCGAGCGCGGGCGCGCAAGCGCTACTTCGCTCGCACCGCGCATGTTGCCGAGCGGCGTGCGCAGATCGTGCGCGAGGTCGGCCGTGAACTGCGAGAGTCGCTGGAAGCCGAGTTCGAGGCGTGCGAGCATCGAATTCAGCGCATCGATCAGCGCCGCGAGTTCGCGCGGCACATTGCCGGAGGGCAGGCGCGTATGGAGTTTGCCCACCGTCACGTGGGTAGCGCTGCCGGCAATGTCACGCAGCGGGCGCAACGCGTTGCGTACCGCGACGTAACCGAGCACAACCGCGGCAAGGAGTGCGCACAGCGTCGTCAGGTATACCGTGTTGCGGTAGCGGGCCAGTAACGCTTCGCGATCGCTCATTTCGCGTCCGACTACCGCATCGACCACCGAACCGTCGGCCAGCGCGATATCCGTGGCAACGCCGCGCATTGTCAGGCCATCGGGGGTATGCCATTCCTGCACGTCATGCTCGAGAATCCGGTTCAACGGTTTCACTTCCTTCAGATCGTCGATCGCAAAGTGCGAGGGATTACGTTCGAGCAGGACGCGACCACTCGAGTCCTGCATTCTGAGGAAGAAAGCCTGATTGCCGAGCACCAGGCTATCGAGCCTGGACTCATGCAGTTTGATGCCCTGCGGTGAATCCAGCTCGGCTGCAAGGCGCCGCAGATGCCGGGCCGTCAGCACCAGGTCGAAGTCGTCCTGGGCGCGAATCTGCTTTGCTAGCGCCTGATACAGCACACCACCGCCGACGCCGAAGACCAGCACGGTGATCAGCGCAAACCAGGCAGCCAGCCTCGCAGTCAACGAGAGCCGTTGCATCATGCGTCCTTCACTTCGAGCACGTAACCGACGCCGCGCACGGTATGCACCAGCTTGACCGGATAGTCATCGTCGATCTTCGAACGCAGGCGGCGGATCGCCACATCGACAACATTCGTGTCGCTATCGAAGTTCATGTCCCACACATATGAAGCGATTTGCGTGCGGCTTAATACTTCGCCGCTGCGCCGCGCAAGCAGATGCAGCAACGCAAACTCGCGCGGCGTCAGGTCGATACGCTGGCCTGCACGTCGTACCTTGCGCTGGCTCGCGTTGATCTCGAGGTCGCCGATCGTCAGCGTGTCGCTCTCGCGGGCCTGGCCACGCCGTGCCAGCGTGCGTACCCGTGCGAGCAGCTCGACGAAGGCGAACGGTTTGATCAGATAGTCGTCGGCGCCTAGCTCAAGGCCACGCACGCGGTCTTCGATCTCGTCGCGCGCTGTCAGAAACAGAACCGGCGTGTCCTTGCGGCCGCGCAATTGCTGCAGCACTTGCCAGCCGTCCATGCCCGGCAACATCACATCGAGCACGATCACGTCATGAGACTCTTCCAGCGCGAGATGCAGGCCGTCGACACCGTTACGTGCCACGTCCACCACAAAGCCCGACTCCTCCAGGCCCTTCTTGAGGTAGTCGCCGGCCTTCGGTTCGTCTTCGATTACGAGGACTCTCATCGCAGTCGCCTTCCATCGGGTTGCTCGCGGTTTGCCGCCAGGTTGCGCCCAGCGGATGGTTTCGATGATACCCGCGCGGCGGCCCGAAGTTCATTACGAGTTTGTCATCCAGGCGCAATCCCGACGCAAAACCCTGCTCCCTAGACTGCGTCTATTGCTCCCCTTCAGGCGTCGTCTTCTCATGTGGATCGTCAAAATCGCTCTCCGCCGCCCGTACACGTTTATTGTGCTGGCGCTGCTGCTCGTGATCATCGGACCACTGATGATCCTGCGTACGCCCGTCGATATTTTTCCGAACATCGACATCCCCGTGATCAGCGTCGTGTGGAGCTACAGCGGGTTGACGTCTGAGGATATGGCGCACCGCATCGTCGCGCCGTACGAACGCGCGCTGACCTCGGACGTCGGCGATATCGAGCACATCGAATCGCAGTCGCTCAACGGCGTGGCCGTCGTCAAGGTCTTCTTCCATCCCGGTGCCGACATCACGCGAGCAGAGACGGAAGCGTCGGTGAGCGCGCAGTCGTTGCTGAAGGTCATGCCGCCCGGCACGTTGCCGCCCATGGTGCTGACGTTCAACGCGTCGACTGTGCCGATCATGGAACTCGCACTGTCGAGCAAGACCCTGCCGGAACAGACGCTTTATGACCTCGGCAACAATTTTATTCGCACGCAACTGGCGACGGTGCAGGGCGCCGCCGTACCGATTCCGTACGGCGGCAAGGTGCGCCAGATCATGGTGGATATCGATCCACAGGCGATGCAGTCCCACCACGTGACACCTACCGACGTGGTCAATGCGGTCAACGCACAGAACCTGGTGTTGCCGGGCGGCACGGCGAAGATCGGCACGTTCGAATACAACGTGAACATGAACGGTGCGGCGCTTTCGGTAGCGCAACTGAACGACATTCCCATCCGTACGCAACCCGATGGCACGGTAACGTATGTGCACGACGTCGCAACCGTGCGCGATGGCTATGCGCCGCAGACCAATATCGTGCGTCATGACGGCAAGCGCGCCGCGTTGCTCGAGGTGGAAAAGAGCGGCAGCGTCTCGACGCTCGATATCATTGCCAACATCAAGAGCCTGCTGCCGCGGATCCGCTCGCAGATGCCAAAGGCGCTCGATATCCAGACCGTCACGGACGAGTCGGTGTTCGTCAAGTCGGCGGTACAGGGTGTGATACGCGAAGGTCTGATTGCTGCCGGCCTGACGGCGGTGATGATCCTGTTGTTTCTCGGCAGTTGGCGGGCCACGTTGATCATCGCGATCTCGATTCCGCTGGCGATGATCTCGTCGCTGATCATGCTGTCGGTGCTCGGCCAGACCATCAACATCATGACGCTCGGCGGCCTGGCGTTGGCGGTGGGTATTCTGGTCGACGATGCGACGGTTGCGATCGAGAACATGACGCATCACATCGAACAGGGGCAGCCGTTATTGCAGGCGATTCTGGAAGGATCAGGCGAGATCGCCGTGCCGACCTTGATCTCGACGTTGTCGATCTGCATCGTCTTCGTGCCGATGCTGCTTTTATCCGGCGTGGCCCGGTATCTGTTCACGCCCCTCG
Source organism: Paraburkholderia sp. GAS82 (assembly GCF_050436285.1). NCBI lineage: Bacteria > Pseudomonadati > Pseudomonadota > Betaproteobacteria > Burkholderiales > Burkholderiaceae > Paraburkholderia > Paraburkholderia sp. GAS82. The sequence goes on along the minus strand of NZ_JBNDLX010000002.1, from coordinate 414,732 downwards.
CCGAAGCCGTGGTGTTCGCGATGCTCGCATCGTACTTTCTGTCGCGCACGCTGGTGCCGACGTTGGCGATGTATCTGCTGCGCGGCGCGCATCAGCCGGGTGACGAGGGCACGCAGCACGGACGACCCGCGAACCGTCTGGTGCGCTTCCAGCAAAGCTTCGAACGGCGCTTCGAAGCGCTGCGCGGCCGCTACGAGCGGCTGCTGGAGGCAGCACTTGCTGCACCACGCCGCTTTATCGCGGGTTTTCTGATGGTGTGTATCGGCTCGCTTGCGCTGCTGCCGTTCCTTGGCCGCGACTTCTTTCCGCAAATCGACTCGGGGCAAATTCGCTTGCATATGCGCGCGAAGACCGGCACACGTATCGAACAGACCGCGCGTCTTGCCGACGAAATCGAGAACAGCATCCGCACGGTGATTCCCGCAAACGAGCTGATGACCATCGTCGACAACATCGGCCTGCCGACCAGCGGCATCAACCTCTCGTATAGCAGTTCCGCGCCGATCGGCAGCGCCGATGCCGACATCCTGATCACGCTGAACGCGAAACACAAGCCGACCGCGCAATATGTGGCGAAGCTGCGGCAGTCGCTTGGCGAGCAGTTTCCCGCAGTGACGTTTTCGTTTCTGCCGGCAGATATGGTGAGTCAGATCCTCAACTTTGGACTGCCGGCGCCGATCGACATTCAGGTGGTGGGCAACAACCTCGACGACAACCGCGCGTTTGCCGACACGTTGCTGAACAAACTTCGCAACGTTAAAGGACTCGTCGATTTGCGCATCCAGCAACCGGACGACGAGCCCGCGATCAACGTGGATGTGGACCGCACCAAGGCGCTGCAGGCGGGACTGCAGCAGCAGGACGTCGCGCGCAGCCTGTTGATTGCGTTGTCTGGCAGTTCGCAAACGTCGCCGAACTTCTGGCTCAACCCGCAAAACGGTGTGAGCTATCCGGTAACGACGGAGGTGCCGCAGTACGACATCAATTCGCTGCAGGCGCTGGCCAATATTCCGCTTAGTTCGATGTTCACGCCGGGCACCGGCGGCTCAGGCAGCAACGCAGGCGAGGTCAACGGGATTCTGGGCACACTCGGCACGTTCTCGCGCGCGACGCAGCAAGCCGTGGTGACGCACTACAACGTGCAACCGGTGATCGATATCTACGGCTCGGTGCAGGGACGCGACCTGGGTGGCGTGGCATCGGACGTCACGCGCATTGTGGATGCCGCCAAAGCGAACTTGCCGCGCGGTGCGCGCGTGGTGATTCGCGGTCAGGTTCAGACCATGGAAAGCTCGTTCAGCGGCCTCGCAACGGGCATCGCCTTCGCTGTGCTGCTCGTGTATCTGCTGATGGTGATCAATTTCCAGTCGTGGATCGATCCGCTCGTGATCGTCTGCGGTTTGCCGGGTGCGATGGCAGGCATCGTCTGGATGCTGTTCCTCACGCATACCACGCTGAGCGTGCCCGCGTTGACGGGCGCCATGATGTGTATCGGCGTGGCGACGGCCAACAGCATTCTGGTGGTGAGCTTTGCACGCGAGCGGCTGGCGCAGGGCATGGCGCCGTTGCAGGCGGCACTGGCGGCGGGCGCGGGGCGCTTTCGTCCAGTGCTGATGACGGCGCTCGCGATGATGATCGGCATGGTGCCGATGGCGCTCGGCATGGGCGACGGTGGTGAACAGAACGCGCCGCTCGGCCGCGCCGTGATCGGTGGCCTGATGATCGGCACGATCGCGACGCTGATGTTCCTGCCGGTCGTTTTTTCCCTGGTGCACGGCTGGCTCGCGAAACGCGAGCCACGCGGCATGACGCAAGCCGAACTAGATCTTCTCAAATGAACGGCTCCGCACCTTGCCTGGGTCCGCTGCCGAATGTCCAGAACCTGATCTGACTTGAATTGACCGGAGTACGCCGCATGTCCACTCAAACCCCCCAGACCGCACCGGACAGCCGGCGTGCGCCTCAGCACCGGCGCGGCGCCGTGCGTGTCGTTTTGCTCGTAGCCGGCTTTGCCGTTGCGCTTGCCGTGGGCATCGTGCCGCGGCTCAATGCGCGCGCCGCGTTGCAAGCGCAGACCGCCGCGCTCGCGGTACCCACGGTGCAGGTTACGCTGCCCACCATCGCGCCGCCCAACCAGACGCTGGTGTTGCCGGGCGATATCGAGGCGTATCAGCAGACGCCGATTTTCGCGCGCACCGACGGTTATCTGAAGGCCTGGTACGCAGATATCGGCACCCATGTGAAAGCCGGGCAACTGCTGGCCACGATCGATGCACCCGAGGTGGACGCCGCGCTGCGCCAGGCACGCGCCGATGAACAACAGGCGCAGGCGAACGATCAGTTTGCGCAATTGAGCGCGACGCGCTGGCAGCAACTGGTGCAGACACACGCGGTCTCGCAACAGGATACGGACATGAAAGACAGCGACGCACAGGCGAAGCATGCGGCGCTGCTTGCGGCGCAATCGAACGTGGCCCGCCTCGCGCAGTTGCAATCTTATGAGAAGGTTTATGCGCCGTTTGACGGCGTGATTACGGCGCGCAATATCGATGTCGGCGCGTTGATCGACGCGGGCAGCGCTGGCGGCCCCGCCAAAGAGATGTTCGATCTGGCGCAAACTGGCGTGCTGCGTGTGTACGCCGATGTGCCGCAGAACGATGCCGGCACATCGCTCGACGGCACGTCGGCCTGCCTCGAAGTCTCGCAAATCCCTGGGCGTTGCCTGCCCGGAACGGTGGCGCGCAATGCGGGGGCGATCAATGCCGTCACGCGCACGCTGCGTATCGAAGTTGACGTGCCCAACGCGAATGGCGCGGTGCTGCCGGGTTCGTATGGGCAAGTGCATCTGTCGCTGAAGGCCGCCCAGCCGGGCTTGTCGCTGCCGGTGAACACGCTGCTGTATCGGCCGGAGGGTTTGCAGGTGGCCACCGTCGACGAGCAACGTCACGTACTACTGAAGACCATCAAACCCGGTCGCGATTTTGGCACGCGTATAGAAGTGGCCTCAGGGCTCGCAGCGACCGACCGGGTGATCCTTAATCCGTCCGACTCGATTACCAATGGCCAGGCCGTGCGGGTTTCTTCTAGCGCCAATTCCAGCAGCGGTACCGGCTCATCGGCGGCGCCCTCGCATGGCACAGGGGGCCAGTCATGATGCCGGTATCGCTCGACCTTACGCGACTGCGTGGGCTTCGCTCGCGGCTGCTCGGTGCTATCTGCGCGGCGAGTATGCTGGGCATGGCAGGCTGCTCGATCGGTCCGGACTACGTGCGTCCCTCGGTGGTCGTTCCTGCAGCGTATAAGGAAAACGCCGGCACGCCAGACCCCAGCAGCGGTGCGGTCTCAACTCGTGCCAGCCAAACCGCCACAGCACCGGCGCAAGCGACTCCAGGTTGGACCCAAGCGACGCCAGCCGATAACGAGGCACGCGGCGCATGGTGGACACGCTTCAGCGATCCTCAATTGAACACACTCGAAACACGTGTAAGCGTGTCGAACCAGACGATCCAGAAAGCCGTCGCGCAACTGCAGGAAGCACGCGCGATGGTCGAATCCGCTCACGCTGCTTACCTGCCGACGATCGGTGCGGGGACAAGCGCGAGCAGCCTGCACGATTCGGACAACGTGATCGGCCACCAGCAGACGGCCGGCAGGACATTCGGCGACTACGACGTTGCGCTCGATGCGAGCTGGGAGCCCGACCTGTGGGGCAGAATCGCGCACGAAAACGATGCCGCGCGGGCCGGCGCGCAAGCGAGCGCGGCTGATCTCGAGAGCGTTCGGCTCGGCGTGCACGCCGAACTCGCCGTCGACTACTTCAATTTGCGCGGACTCGACGCGTCGAAGCAGTTGCTCGACCAGACCATTGCGGACTATCGCCAGACGCTCGATCTGACTAAAAGCCGCTTCGCGGTCGGCGTATCGTCGCAGGCGGACGTCACCCAGGCCGAGACGCAACTGCAGGCGACCGAGGCACAGGATATCGACCTCGGTGTTGCCCGCGCGCAGTACGAGCACGCGATCGCCACGCTGACCGGCGTACCGGCGTCGACGTTCAGTCTGCCGCCGGCGGCGGCGAATTTCACACCGCCGACGATTCCTGTCGGACTGCCTTCCGAGCTGCTTCAGCGCCGCCCCGATATCGCCGCCGCGGAGCGGCGTGTCGCAGCGGCCAACGACCAGATCGGCGTTGCTGAATCCGCGTTCTTCCCCGATCTGGTGCTATCGGCCACTGGCGGCATCGAGAGTTCGACGCTTACCAACTGGCTCACGGCACCGTCGCGCATGTGGGCTGTTGGGCCGGCGCTGGTCGGCACGTTGTTCGACGGCGGCCGGCGTCGTGCGATGACCGAGAAGGCTCAGGCGCAATACGATGCGAGCGCGGCCGACTACCGTCAGACCGTGTTGACTGCCTTCCAGGAGGTCGAAGACAACCTGGCGTCACTACGCATCTTGCAGCAGGAGGCCGGTAAGCAGGATGAAGCTGTCGCGTCGGCCCAAAAGACCCTGCAGCTTGAGTTAGACCAATACAGGATCGGAACCGTAGGCTATCTGGAGGTTGTCACCGCACAGAGCACGGCGTTGGCGAACGAGCGAACTGCTGTCGACCTCGAGCGTCGACAGATGGATGCAAGCGTGTGGCTGGTCAAGGCGCTTGGCGGAACGTGGTGATTCATTTGAGCGCGCAGGCGTAAGCCAACATAAAGCTTTCCGTACTTTCTCAATCGCTTAAGGAGTTCTGTGCTGAAGATTCGAAGCAAATCCAAAATCGTCATCTTCAACAGGGAGAATTCGTGTGGTGGAGCTTGCGAATGAATTACGCGCAACGGTATCGCTAAAGCGGCGAAACGCGTGCTTAAGTTTACGTTGCAGTAATCATGTCAGGACAGTGAAAGCGTAGGACACTTAAAACAGATCGGGCGCGTTTGCTTAAGGTTCCCTTCAGCTTTGGACCGGTAGTATCGATTCACAACGCATGTATGTATTAGATGCGACCTGAATCCAAACCACGTGCATCTGCTGATCGATCGCCACAAGGAAAATGAAAGCGCCTTCGATATTTCCTCCTCCTGTATCGACGAACTGCGCCATGACACCCGCGACGACCGCAATGCTGCGTGCCTACCTGCTGACAGCGTCACTTGCCGCCGCAGCGATACAAATGGTGGCACTGCTGTCTATTGGCCTCTTTGGCGTTCCCGAAGCTGTGTTCACATCCGGGCCCTTTCGTCTCGTGGCTGTGGCGAGCGTTGTGTGCATCGTACTGGTCGTCAAGCGCATTGCCCGCGCTGCATTCCTCTCGGCGCTGTCTCTCGACTACGCCACCGTCACCGACGCGCACTCCAACACCACTTCGGTTTCTCCGGTCTGCCCGGTGCGGATGCTGGTGATCCTGCACCTTCGGTTTAATCGAAGGCCGATTGCGTGGGCTACGTGTTAGCGGAGGCGGCTTCATGGGCGGATCCTTTTAGCGATGATGGAACATCCCGTTTCTGTCTCACAGTGGCTTTTGCTCGCCCTGTGCTGGATCGCTACTTCCTATTCGTTGATCGCCGTCTTTGCCATGCCGTTTTTCAGCAAAGGCCAGAACTCGCGTCGCGTCGGCTGGACCTCTGTGAGCGTGCTCAAGCCACTGTGCGGAACCGAGCCGCGTCTGTACGAAAACCTCGTGACGTTCTGTGAGCAGGCGCATCCGTGCTTTCAGTTGCTGTTCGGTGTCTGCTCACCGGTCGACCCGGCAATCGGCGTGGTGCGACGTCTGCAGGCCGCGTATCCGCAGTGCGACATCAAGCTCGTGATCGATTCTCGCGTGCACGGCCGCAATCCTAAGGTCAGCAATCTGATCAACATGGTGCAATGGGCGCGTCATGAGGTGATCGTGCTTGCCGATAGCGATATAGCAGTCAAGCCCGACTACCTTGACACCGTGACAGCGCCGCTTGCGAACATCGATACGGGAGTCGTCACCTGCCTGTATCGCGCGCAGAGCGTCGGCGGATTCTGGCCGCGGGTGGGGGCCCTGTTCATCAACGAATGGTTCGCACCGTCGGTGCGCGTCGCGCATGCGGGCGGCTCGCGCCGCTTTGGTTTTGGTGCGACTCTAGCATTGCGGCGCACGACGCTTGAGAGTATTGGCGGCTTCGAGACGCTCAAAGACTGCCTCGCCGACGACTACTGGCTGGCCGAACACGCGCGCGCTCTTGGGCTGAACACCGTGTTGTCGCCGGTGATGGTAGCCACCGACGTGATCGAGCCTGCTTTCACGACCCTGTGGTTGCGCGAGATGCGCTGGCTGCGCACGATCCGCTCCGTGAATCCATTGGGATTCGCGTTTCTGTTCGTCACGTTCACCACGCCGTGGTTATTCGCCAGCACGCTGCTGACTCTCTCGCTCACCGCAGCGGATGCCGCTCCAACGCATTCTTTCGCGGCGACCACGGCCTCGATTGGCACCGCTACGGGCTGCATTGCTCGCATTCTTTTGCATGCACGCAGCGCTCGCTGGTCGCGCACATTCTGGCGTGACCTGCCACTTGTGCCGTTGCGCGACATGTTGCTCGCGCTGCAATGGCTGGGCGCGGTGTTCGGCTCCCACGTCGTATGGCGCGGTGCGCGGATGCCGGTCCTCAATCGCGTGGCGCGGCCAGGAGTACCGATCATGGAGATTTTCGATGACCGGTAAGGCATCCCATTCAAGTCACGGCGCGCCGTCGCGCCGCTGCGACTTTTCTCATTCGATCAGTTATCGGATTCAACGCAAATTGCCGGAGCATCATTCATGAAGACGCTGTTTTTGCAGGCCCCGTCGTATGACGGTTTCGATGGCGGCGCGGGATCGCGCTATCAGGCGAAGCGTGAGATCCGTTCGTTCTGGTATCCGACATGGCTCGCGCAGCCCGCGGCGCTGGTGCCGGACAGCCGCGTGCTCGATGCGCCGGCGGATGGTCTCTCGGTGGAGGCTTCGCTTGATATCGCGCAGCAGTATGAGCTCGTCATCATTCATACGAGTACGCCGTCGTTTCCAACGGATGCGATGTTTGCGCAGGATCTGAAGAAGCGCAAACCGTCGGTGATGATCGGCATGGTGGGGGCGAAAGTAGCCGTCGATCCGCACAACTCGCTGACTGCAAGCGAAGCGATCGATTTCGTCTGCCGTGAAGAATTCGATTTCACCTGCCAGGAAGTGGCGGCGGGCAAACCGCTTGCGCAGATCCAGGGTTTGAGCTATCGCGCTGCGGACGGTTCGATCGAGCACAACGAGGCGCGCCCGATCCTCGAGAACATGGATGAACTGCCGTTCGTGGCGCCCGTCTACAAGCGTGACCTGAAGATTGAGAACTACTTCATCGGCTATCTGAAGCATCCGTACGTGTCGATCTACACGGGCCGCGGCTGCCGCTCGAAATGCACGTTCTGCCTGTGGCCGCAGACGGTGGGCGGTCACCGCTACCGCACGCGCTCGGTAGAGAACGTGCTCGAAGAAGTGAAGTGGATCCGTGACAACATGCCCGAAGTCAAGGAGATCATGTTCGACGACGACACCTTCACCGACTTCAAGCCGCGCGTCGAAGAGATCGCACGCGGGCTGGGCAAGCTCGGCGTGACATGGTCCTGCAATGCAAAGGCCAACGTGCCGTACGCGACGCTGAAGATCATGAAGGAAAACGGCCTGCGTCTGCTGCTGGTGGGCTATGAATCGGGCGACGACCAGATCCTGCTGAACATCAAGAAGGGCCTGCGCACGGACATCGCACGACGCTTCAGCGAAGACTGCCGCAAGCTGGACATCAAGATCCACGGCACCTTCATCCTGGGGCTGCCGGGCGAGACGCAGGAGACGATCGAAAAGACGATCGAGTACGCAAAGGAAATCAACCCGCACACGATCCAGGTGTCGCTCGCGGCACCTTATCCGGGCACGACGCTCTACAACCAGGCGGTAGAAAACGGCTGGCTGCAGGAGAACAAGGTGATCAACCTGGTGAGCAAGGAAGGGGTGCAGCTCGCGGCGATCGGCTATCCGCACCTATCGCGTGAAGAGATCTACCACCACGTCGAGAGCTTCTACAAGCGCTTCTATTTCCGGCCCTCGAAGATCTGGGAGATCGTGCGCGAGATGCTGCTGAGCTGGGACATGATGAAGCGGCGTCTGCGCGAAGGCGTGGAGTTTTTCCGCTTCCTGCGCGCTCACGAAGCGTGATGCGGCGATGAAGTCTCTGGTGTGGTTTGCCTGCCTGATCGGTCTGCTGGTCGCAAGCGGACTGATCGCTGTTGAGGGTGCGCTGCGCGGGGAGCATCTGATCCTTATGGCGCTAGCGTTTCTGTGTGGGACAGGCGCCGTGTTCGGCATCGTTTATACGGTGCTGGCCGGCGCGCTGATTGGACGTTTCTTTGCCCGTACCACCTCAGAGCCCACCAGCTTTCCGCCTGTCACCATCGTCAAACCGTTGCATGGCGACGAGTGGACCTTGCTCAGCAACCTGTCGAGCTTCTGCCAGCAGGATTACCCGGGTCCGCTGCAATTTCTGTTCGGCGTGCACGACTCGGAAGATCCGGCGCTGCAGACTGTCGAACAACTGCGTCTGCTGCATCCCGAAGCGCACATAACGGTTGTGGCCGATGCGCGCCTGTACGGACCCAACCGCAAGATGAGCAACATCCTCAACATGCTGCCCGAGGCGCAGCATGATGTGCTGGTGTTTGCGGATAGCGACGTGAGTGTAAGCCCGAGCTATCTGCGCAATGTGATCGGTGAGTTGCAGAAGCCTGGCGTGGGACTGGTCACCTGTGTCTATCGGGGTCAACCAGATCCGGGTTTCTGGCCGCGGCTGTCGGCGAAAGCGACTAACTATCAGTTTCTTCCCGGCGTCGTGACGGGCCTGGCGTTTGGGATGGCGCGGCCGTGCTTTGGACAGACCATTGCCATGCGACGCGAAACGCTCGAGAAGATCGGCGGCTTCGCGCAGTTCGTGCATCACCTCGCGGAAGATCATGCGATCGGCGAAGCGGTGCGGATGATCGGCGAGAAGGTGGTGATCCCGCCGTTCACGGTATCGCACGCCTGCGTGGAAAGCAGCGTCACCAAGCTGATTGCGCATGAGCTGCGGTGGAGCCGGACGATTCGGACGATCACCCCGGTTGCCCATCTGGGTTCGTCGTTGATGCATCCACTCGCTTTTGCATTGCTTGCTACAGCATTCTCGGGCGGTGCAGCGTGGGCGTGGCCGCTTGTGGCGGCGGCGCTGCTCGCGCGGCTAGCGTTGAAGGTACAGTCGGACCATGCGTTGCGGCAGGCGTATAGCGACTTATGGCTGCTGCCGTTATGGGACATCGTGTCGTTCCTGATCTTCGTGACGAGTTTCTTTTCGACGCGGGTGATCTGGCGAGGTTTCAGTTTCGAGGTGGACGGCGATGGTTTGCTGTCGCCGGTTCAGGACGAGTAGCGTAATGAAGCATCTGGGTCGTTTCGCTGCACTGGCGGGTTTGATTGCGTCGCTCTGGCTTGTCGTCCATGACAACCCGGGTGCAGTGCTTGGGCTGATGCGTGCCGCTGGCGCCGGGTTGGTGCTGGCGGGACTGGCCCATGTTCTGCCGATGCTTGCCAACGCACGTGACTGGCAAAGCCTCATCCGCGGCGCAAACCGCCCGAGCGTTGCGGGCATGTTGCAGCTGGTCTGGATCCGTGAATCGGTCAACAGCATGTTGCCGGTGGCGCGCATCGGCGGCGAGGTGGTCTCGTTCCGCATGATGCGGCGGCGTGGCCTGCGTGGCTCGACCGCGGCAGCGAGTCTCGTCGTCGACATGCAACTCACGCTGATCAGCCAGTTGATGTTCACGATGGTGGGCATCGGCTTTCTGTTCGCGCATGCGGCATCCGGCACGCTACGTCTCGCTGCCGATCTGGCCTGGGGCATTGTCGCGCTCACACCGCTACTGGTGCTGTTTTCGCTGGTGCAGCATGCAAGCCCGTTCGAACGCATCACACGTGTGCTCAACCGTGTAACCAGCGGCAAGCTGGCCGCGCTCGTCGGTCAGTCGGCGCAGATCGATCAGTCGATCAAACTGATCTGGCGCCGCCGTGGCGTGGTGCTGCGTTACCTCTTCTTCTGGCAACCGTTGCAGTGCGTATTGACCGCGCTGGAGATCTGGCTCGCGCTGCATTTTCTTGGCGCGCAGGTCAGCTTCACCGAGGCGGTAGTGATCGAATCGCTGATCCAGGCGGTTAGCAGTGCGGCCTTTTTTGTGCCCGGAGGCCTAGGGGTGCAGGAAGGCGGCTTCATCCTGATCGGCGGGGCACTCGGTCTCGATCCTTCAACCTGCCTCGCACTCGCGGGCGCGCGACGGATTCGCGATCTGCTGATTTTCGTGCCGGGTTTGTTTGCCTGGCAGATTGCCGAGTCTTCCGGCGAGGCGCGCGGCCGACTGGTCAACGCGCTATCGACAACGGCGACAGCGAACAGCCGCAACGACATCGGGAACTCGCGAACCTAAGTGGCATCCTTAAGCAAACCTTAAGCATCCGCGGTGCACGATACCGCCGTCTGTTTCGGCGCCATGAGATGAGAACTGTCTATGCTGAGCTGTCGCGAGCGGGGATACGCGCGACACCCAATCGAGTCGCCGTCCTAACCCTGTTCCGCGACAACCCCGTCGAGCATTTTTCGGCGGATCAGATCTACCGCAGGCTAGCCGCCGACACGGAATCATTCAGCCTGGCGAGCGTCTACCGGACCTTGTCGCATCTGCTCGAGATGGGTTTGATCACGAGTGCCTTACTCGGTGATTCGCGTGTCATTTACGAGTTGAATCGCGGAACGCCTCACTATCATCTCGTCTGCAATCGCTGCGGTACAATTCGTGACGCCTACGACGCGACGATAGAAGCCGCGTATCGGTCCATGGCGGCCGAGCACCAGTTTGCCTACGCCAGTGCGTCTGCGATTGTCTACGGCGAATGTCCTGACTGTGAGGAGGCTCGCAGGCGCAAGGGCTGAACCGGCCGGCGCGATACGAACAGGATCTACCGTGAACAAGCCTGAATCGCGAAGTGACCTAACAGAATTGCGCGACCTCGTTCGTGAATTTGTGAACGAACGCGACTGGGACAAATTCCATACTCCGAAGAATCTCGCAACGGCGCTCAGCGTCGAGGCGAGCGAGCTGCTTGAACCGTTTCAGTGGCTTGTTTCGGGGGACAAACATGAAATCGACGAAGCGAAGCTGACCGCTATTCGCCACGAAATGGCGGACGTGCTGGTCTACCTCGTTCGCCTCGCCGACAAGATGGAGGTGGATCTTTTTCAGGCAGTGCTGGAGAAGATGGCCCTCAACCGTGCGAAATATCCCGCCGACCAGGTGCGTGGCGACTCGAGAAAATACTCCGAGTACAAAGACAAAAATCAATAGTGCCCGGAGTTTTTCTCGCTCACCCGCCTAATGCCTTAATGCGTCAGGCAGATCTCATGTAGCGCATCCAGCCGCCGTACAGGGTCGGCGACATACGGATTCGATTCATCCCACGCATACCCAGCCAGGATCGCACTGATCATGCGGCGAATCAAAGTCGTCTGACGCGGATAAAAGATGATGTCCTGCAGCGCGCCCGTGTACCACCGCTCCACGAACGCACGGAACGTATCGATGCCCTTACGCAGCGGTATGTCGTACTCGGCCTGCCAGTCGACCTGCTCGCCGTTCAGCTGACGCTCGAGCGTCTGCACTGCCAGATGCGCCGAACGCAGCGCAATCGTCACACCGGAAGAGAACACCGGGTCCAGAAACTCGCCCGCATTGCCAAGCAGCGCGTAACCCGGCCCGTGCAGATGCTCCACGTTCGCCGCGTACCCACCAATATGTCGCACCGGCATCAGGAAAGGCGCATTGCCGATCAGCCTCGCGAAAGTCGGCTCCTGTTGCAGTAGCGCACGCAGTTTCTCGTCGCGCTCTTCCTCGGGACCGTCGAGGAACTCAGCTTCGGCGACGCACCCCACCGAAGAACGCCCGCCTGCTAGCGGAATCATCCAGAACCAGACGTCGCGGCGGTCCGGATGCGTGGCGACGCAAATCTTGTTGCGATCGGTAGCGTCGAGCGTCAGGCCGTCGCGCACGTGCGTGAAAATGGCCGCGCGGGTCGGCATGCGCGTCGGCGCCTCGAGATTCAGCAGGCGCGGCAGCACGCGGCCAAACCCGCTGGCGTCGAACACAAAGCGGGCCTGTACCTGATATGCCTGGTTTTCCTCATCGACCACGTCCAGCACTGGCGCGTCGCCGGTTTGCATGGCCCGGACCGTATGTCCGAAGCGCACGTCGGCACCCTGTTCCGCGGCGCAGCGGATCAGAATGTCGTCGAACACAGCGCGCTCGACCTGGTATGTCGTGCCCCAGCCCGGCGTATGCTTGTCGCGGAAGTCGAACGCAGATGACTTGTTGCGCCAGATGAAATGCGCGCCATTCTTGTGCTGGAAGCCTGCCTGCACGACCGCCTGGAGCATGCCGGCCTCTTCGAGGTAGGCCATGCTTTGCGGCAACAGGCTTTCGCCAATCGAAAAGCGGGGAAAATGCTGCCGCTCGAGGACGAGCACCGAGCGGCCCGCTTTCCTCAGCAAAGCTGCTGCGACCGCGCCGGCGGGACCCGCACCGATGATCGCTACGTCGACGATGTTTCTCGATGGAAGGGAATTCAATCTTTCCTCAAACGGTTATCTAAAGTGAAGTGAACTGCGCCCGCACGGGCCCAGAGCCATTATTCTCCCGCTTGCCATTACAATGGCTTGCGTTCAATCAAAATTCAGAATTGCCAGGTGAAACATATGTCGTCATCTGAACTGTCCCGCGTGCCGTTCGTGCATGAAACGGCCTTCGGAATCTGGTTCCTGCGCACCCATACCTGGGAGCATCACGTCCTGCGTGTCGCGATCAACGACCTGAAGGGTCTGATCGACACGCCGCTGCCTGACGCACCCGTTATTGCAGACGTCGGGTGCGGACAGGGCATTTCGTTCCGTCTGCTAGCCGAAGCGTTTCGCCCGAGCCGCATCGTCGGCATCGATTACCATACACCTTCGCTCGATCTCGCCGCAGAAGCCGCCCGCGCTTGCAAGGCCACGAGTGCCGGCGGCTCGACCGACATCGAGGTGCTGCACGGCGATTGCGCGCAGCTTGCGCTGCCCAGTGCGAGCGTCGATATCGTGTTCTGCCATCAAACGTTTCATCACCTCGTCGAGCAGGAACGTGCGCTAGCCGAATTCCACCGGGTGTTGAAACCGGGCGGCGTGCTGCTGTTCGCTGAATCTACCGACGCCTACATCAAGTCCTGGGTGATCCGCCTGTTGTTCCGTCATCCTATGCATGTGCAGAAGAGTGCCGACGGCTACCTCGACATGATCCGCCAGGCGGGCTTCGCTTTCACGACGCGCAATGTTTCGCTGCCTTACCTCTGGTGGAGTCGAGCGACGGACTTCGGTCTGCTCGAGCGGCTCGGCCTGCATCGTCCGAAACCCGGCAAGCGCCGCGAGACCTTGGTCAACGTTGCGGCCGTTAAAGCGAGCTGACGCGCACCGCACCTGCACGGCCAAAGGCGGGGCGGGAAACGGACACTTCTCCGCTTGCCGCCACCGGCCAACACCTCGCCAATACCTTCTTTTACCGCCCTTTCAACGTCACCACATCGCCCACCAGCGCTACGCCGGCGATCACCGCACCTGCGCCACAGGTGAATTCGGTGGGGCTTTCCGTCAGTTCGTTCTTGTAGTTGCTCTTGATGTTGATGACCGCATTGCCGCCTTCCTGGCGCGCACGGTTCTGCAGTTCGATCACGGCAGAGAGGAACACGTGCTGGCAAGCTTGCAGATCGCTCTTGCCGAACGCATTGGTCTTCTTGTTCGTGGCGAACGAACCATACGACTTTGCGACTGCCGGATGGCTCTGACCGGCGAAGTACAGCGCGACGTCCGGCGTGACTTTGCCCGGTTCGCTCGCAATGGCAGCATCCACCGGATAGCTGGCGACGGTGTCCCGAGCGAATGCGTGTGACGTAACCAGTGTGGCGCACAACGCGGCAAGCATGAGATGGAGTTTCATGGAGGCTCCTCGTTCTAGTTAGTACGGTGGTGGGTAAGGTGGTTAGTTGGTTTGCAGCACGACGAGATTGCCGCGCACGGCGACGGCTGCAGCGCTTGGACTCACGCCACAGGTGAAATCGGTGGCCGAGCTGGTCTCGGTGGTATGGAAGCGCGTTTGCACATCCACTACGGCGTTCGCGCCATGTTCTTGCGCATCGGCGCGCAGCTTCGTCAAAGCCTCTGCCAGCGCTCTGCTGCAGGAGTCGTCCTGGCTGCCTTCACCGCGGGCCACGCGCACCGAATACTTTGCTTCGCCAAGCTGGGTTTGTACGGCGGGATGTGCCTGCGAACCGAAATACACAGCAACGCTGCTTCCTCCAGCGGGCTGCTGCAGGGCCGATTGCAACGGCACCGACCTGACCTGGGTCGCGCATCCGGCTTGCGTAATCACTACCGCAGCCAGTGCCCCGAGCACGAGACCATTCCTCATGGTGTTTTTCCTTTGTTAATTGTTAAAGTCAGCGGAAACGTCATGCGCCGTTCCAGGCGCGAAATATCAGGCTCGCGCAGCTGCCGCCGAACCCGAATGAAACCGACATGGCCGTCTCGACGCGCGCTTCGCGCGACGTCCGGACGAGCGGCATGTCCCCTACGGCAGGATCAATCGTTTCGATGTCACGGGTCCCTGCGATATAGCCGTCCCGCATCATCAGCAACGTGTAGACCGCTTCGTGCGCACCGCAGGCGCCGAGCGGATGGCCGGTCAATCCTTTGGTCGACGAGAACGGCGGCACCTCACCACCAAATACCGCGCGCAACGCATGTAGTTCTTCGAGGTCGCCGCGCGGGGTCGAAGGGGCGTGCGTGTTGATGTAGTCGGGACGCACGTCGGCTTCATCGAGCGCCTCGCGCATCGCACGCGCAATGCCGGGGGCGCGCGGCGCGACCATATCGGCGCCGTCGGTGCAATGACCGAAGCCGATCAGCTCTGCCTGGATGCGCGCACCGCGCGCGAGCGCGTGCTCGAGCGATTCGAGCAGCAATACGCCTGCGCCCGAGGCCATCACGAAGCCGTCACGCGCGACATCGTAGGGACGCGATGCGTGTTCGGCGTCATCGTTGGAGCCTCGTGACAGCGCGCCCATGGCATCGAACATCAGCGTCATGTTGTCGTGCAACGCTTCGCTTCCGCCCGCGAGAACGATCTGCTGACGGCCCGTCTGGATCAGTTGCAGTGCCTGGCCAATCGCGAGCGCCGATGTCGTGCAGGCCGACGACGGCGAGTAAGTCGTGCCCTCAAGCCCAAACACGTGCGCCACATTCGCGGACGTCGTGCTGCCCATGCATTGCGGCACCGTGTACGGCGGGACGCGGTCTATCCCGCGCGCCGTGGCGATCGCCATGGAGACATCGTAGGTCGACATGGTCCCGACGCCCGAGCCGATCACAGCGCCCGCTTGCGGCGAATGCAGGGCGGCCGGATTGAGCCCGGCATCGTCGAGCGCGCTGCGTACTGCGTGACACGCGAAGCGGGCGGTGTCGCCCATGAAGCGTTCGAGCTTGCGTTCGAAGGGTGGCTCGCCTTCCACCAATGCAACGCCCGCCACCTGGCTGCCAAACCCGCGTTCGCGCCACGCGTCGATGCGCGAGACGCCGGAGCGTCCCGTTCGTAAGCGCGCCGATACGTCGTCAAGCGTATTGCCGAGGCAGGACACGATGCCCATGCCCGTGATGACGACGCGGCGCAGGCCACGCGCGGTATGTGTCGCCTGGCTCATCCGGCGCGCCTGAAGATCAGCGAAGTATTGATGCCGCCAAACGCGAAGTTGTTGCTCATCACGTATTCGGCTTCGAGCGTGCGGCCCTCGCCCACGATGTAATCGAGTGCCGCACAGGACGGATCGACGTTGTCGAGATTGAGCGTGGGAACGAACCAGTTGCGCTTCATCATTTCGATGGTCCACCACGCCTCGATCGCACCACACGCGCCGAGCGTATGGCCGATATAGCTTTTCAGCGAACTGATCGGCATGCGTGAGCCGAAGACCTGCGCGGTGGCAAGGCTTTCCGCGACGTCGCCCAGATCGGTTGAGGTGCCGTGCGCGTTCACATAGGCAATTGCTTCGGGCTGCACGGCAGCGTCCTGCAGCGCAAGCTTCATGGCGATCGCCATGGTTTCGGCGGTCGGCTGCGTCATGTGCGCGCCGTCCGAATTGCAGCCGAAACCGACGATTTCCGCGTGAATGCGCGCACCGCGAGCCACTGCGTGTTCGTATTCTTCGAGCACTAGCGTGGCCGCACCTTCGCCCACCACGAGACCGTCGCGCTTCACGTCGAAGGGGCGCGGCGTCAGATGCGGTTCGTCGTTGCGGGTGCTGGTGGCATAGAGCGTGTCGAACACGGCGACCGCGGGCCCCGACAGTTCTTCCGCACCGCCCGCCAGCATCAACGTTTGCTTGCCCTGAGCGATCGCTTCATACGCGTAGCCAATCGCCTGGCTGCCCGACGCGCAAGCCGACGACGTAGGCACGATGCGTCCTTTCAGGTCCCAGAACAGGCTGACGTTGACGGCCGTGGTGTGCGGCATCATCTGCACATAGCTGTTCGAGGTCACGTCGCTCATCGAGCCGGTGTCGAGCATTTTGCCGAACGCCCGGATCGGATCGACCGAGCCCGATGACGAGCCATAGGCGACGCCCATGCGTCCATCGCTAATGGACGGTTCGTCGAGCAGGCCTGCATCGCCCAGCGCCAGTTCGCTCGCGCGCACCGCATACTTCGAGACCGGGCCCATCGAGCGGGTCTTTTTGCGCGGATAGTGCTCGGGCGTGACGAATCCCGGCAACGGAGCCGCGAGCCGAGTGTGCAGCGACTGGAAGTAATCCCACTCCGGCACGCGCCGCACGGCATTTTGGCCGCGCTTCAGGGCCGCCTCGATGTCGTCCCACTGGCTGCCGAACGCGGACACACCGCCCATTCCCGTTATGACGACGCGCTTCATCACACCATCCCGCCGTTGACGCCGATCACCTGGCGCGTGATATAGGAGGCCGCATCGGACATCAGGAAGCCCACCACCGCCGCCACTTCGACGGGCTGGCCGACGCGGTTCATCGGTACGGCTTTCAGCGCATGCTCGAGCGGCAGTTCGTCGAGCATGCCGGTGTCGATCAGGCCCGGCGCCACGCTATTGACGGTGATGTTGCGGGTTGCGAGTTCGACCGCAAGCGCTTTGGTCGCACCTATGAGCCCGGCCTTCGCCGCGCTGTAGTTGACCTGGCCGCGATTGCCGGTCACACCGGAAACCGACGCGACGGTTACGATCCGCCCACCCTGGCGCGCGCGCACCATCGGCATGGTGAGCGGATGCACGACGTTGTAGAACGCATCGAGACCGGTCTCGATGACGATGTCCCAGTCTTCGTCGGTAAGCGCAGGGAAGGCCGCGTCGCGGGTCACGCCTGCGCAGCAGACGATGCCGTAGTAGGCGCCATGTGCATCGACGTCCGCTTCGAGGGCGGTGCGGCACGCAGCGCGATCGCGCACGTCGAACTGCAATACGCTCGCCGTGCCGCCTTGTGCGGCGATGCCCGCGGTGACCGCTTCGGCTTCGCTGCGTCCGGTACGGCAGTGAACGGTCACCGCAAAGCCGTCGCCGGCCAGTTGATAGGCGATCGCGCGGCCAATTCCACGGCTTGCGCCGGTAACGAGAACACGCCTGCTCATGACCTGAAACCCTCTTCGATAAATGACTGAAAATCGCGCGGCCGAAATACCTTGATGACGGCTTCGGCACCCACGAGATCATCGTGCCGGATGACGCATTCATAGGCGCCGTGGCCTTCTTCGCCGCGCAATAGCTCTTTGACTTCGATCCGCAGCAGCGCGTCGCGCGCAAATGCCGGGATGTGTGCTTCGTAGCGGTGCGAGCCGAGTAGCACGCCGGGGCGCATCTTGTTACCCGCGCGCATCTCGAGCAAGCCGACGTGCGCCGCGATGGCTTGCGCCATCAGTTCGATGCCGATCCACGCGGGCATCGCGCCGTCTGCGTTGGCGTACCACGCGTCGCTTTCTACGTGTGCCTGGGCCGTCAGCGATTCGTCGTCGCATGCCAGCACCGCATCGATCAGGCGCATTGTCCCGCGGTGCGGCAAGATGTCCTCGACAGGCGGAAACGCTTCGCCTTCGACGTTTTGACTGGGTGGATTGGACTGGATCATGACGTCGCTCACCGTCCGAGTATCACGCTGACGTTGCTGCCGCCGAACGCGAAAGAATTGCTCATCACGTATTGTGCGCCCGCATGGCGCGGCAAAAAACGTTCTGTCTCGACGAGGTCGAGCACCGGCAGTTCCGCATCGGCCTCGCCATCCCACAGATGACGCGGCAATGCGACGTCGTCGCGCGCGAGTGTGAGCCATGCGAAGCCGAGTTCGTTTGCACCCGCCGCGCCGAGTTGATGGCCGGTGAGCGGTTTGGTGCCGCTGGCTGCGACACCGCCGGGGAAGACCCGCGCCATCAGGTGCGCTTCCATCTGGTCGTTCTTGCGAGTGGCCGTTGCATGCAGGTTCACGTACCCGATCGACGACGGCGCAAGACCTGCATCATCGAGCGCGGCGCGCAACGCCTGTTCACCGCCGACGCCTTGCGGATCAGGCGCTGAGATGTGATGCGCGTCGCTCGATTCGCCGGCGCCCGCGAGCACGATCGGTCCTTCGTCGCGGCTCATCAGAAATACTGCTGCCCCTTCGCCGATATTGATCCCGCGGCGATTGCGACTCAGTGGATTCATGCGTGTCACGCTGGTCGATTCGAGCGAGGCGAAACCCTGAACTGTCAGTTCGCAGAGCGAATCGACACCGCCGGCTATGACTGCGTCGCACAGGTTCAATTCGAGCAGCCGGCGTGCCGAGATCACGGCCTTTGCGCCCGAGGTGCAGGCCGTCGATACGGTGAACGCCGGTCCTTCTACGCCGAGCGCCGCAGCGGCGAACGGCGCAGCCGTGCCGATTTCCATCTGGCGATAGTCGAAGCCGGCAGGCATCTCACCCGTTTCCGCGTGTTGCGTCAGAGCGGCTTCGGCTGCGCTGATGCCCGACGTGCTGGTGCCGAGCACCACGCCGATACGGCGGGCGCCGTATCGTTCGCGCGCCGCTTCGATGGCAGGGCGGATCTGCGCGAGCGCGGCCAGTAGCAAACGGTTGTTGCGGCAGTCGTAGTATGCGAGCGCAGCGGGCGGCGCGAGCTCCAATGCGCTCGTGACGCGCCCGACGAAGGTCTCGCCGAGGCGGGTTCGCAGCGTACCCATGCCGGGAGCCTGTCCGTTAGCGAGCGCCACGACGATCGACGGCACGTCGTTGCCGAGTGCGTTGATCATGCCGAGCGCATGCAGATAAACACGTGACGTGCTCACGCCGGTTCTCCCTCAGTGCGAGATGTTTGTTGTTTCGACGGAATGCCGATGGGCGCGAGCAGCACGGACACCATGATGCCCAGCGACAGCGTCGCGCCGAAGCTGCGCAACGCCGGCATCGAGCTCATGCCGAGCATGCCGAACGATAGCAGCGTCGTCGCCGACGACAGCAGCACGCCGGTCCACACCGCGCCGGGGTCTGCATCGACGCGCAAGGTGCCTTCACGCAGGAACACGGCATAGTTTGCGCCTACGCCGAGCACGAGCATCAGCGCAAGCCAGTTGAACAGCGTGAACGGGACGTGCGCGTAACCAAACGCCCCGAGCGTGACGCCAACCGCCAGCAACACCGGCAGCGTCACGGCGAGGCCGCCGCTCGCCCGGTAGCGCACCATCAGCAGGATCAGCACCAGCAGCAGCGCGCCCGCGAGCCAGACGGCGGCATCGACGCGATATTCGCCGAACAGCTTCGACACGCTCGCAGCCTTGTCGACGAAACTCACGCCCGGGACTGCGTGCGCGGCGTCGAGCAGTGCGGGCTCGTTAGCCGCTGTGACGCTTTGCGGGATCACGACCGCGGCGAAAGCGCGGGGTGTCGTCTGCGTTTCGCCGAGCCACAAATGACGGAACGGCTGCGACCATGGAGCGGCGAGCCACCTGTCGATGGTGAGCACAGAGGGGGCTGATTTCCCGTAGTCCGCGAGCCAGGTATCCACGACTTCGTCGCGAAACCCGGCCTGCAGCAGCATCGTGCGCAAGGCCGCGGGGTCATTGAACACGTGGGCGGCCAGCAGCGCGTGATCGGCTTGTTGCCGCTGCGCGGACGGCACGAATGACGTCACCGATTGCCAGTTCCCCGCACTCGACGTTCCAGTCAGCGCATCGAGTTTCGTACCGAGCGCTTCGGCACGTTCCAGCACGATCTCCGGCGTTTCGCCACGCACCACGAAGAACTGCGCCGTATTGTCGACGCCCACTGCGCGAGCGACTTCGCGCTCCTGGGCGACGAGCGTCGGGTCGCGCTGGATCAGCAGGTGGATGTCGTCATCGCTTCTCAGTTGCAGCCAGCCCGGCGCGCAGGCGATTATCAACAACGCAGCCAGCCACACAGCCCGGCGGCCGCCGATCAGCGCATGCCATTTCTTCAGGAGACGTGCCGCGGCCTTGAACGCGGATTGCGGGCTGCGAGCCGGTGCGCGGGTAAGCAGCGTCGGCAACAGCAACAGGACCGAAGCGAAGGCGATCGAAATCCCTGCGATCGCAAAGCACGCAATCTGCTTGAGCGCGGGGAACGGTGCGCAGGCGAGGATCGCGTAACCAAGCAGGCTCGTCGCGAGCGCAACACTCAGCGCGGGCGCAACTGCCCGTGCGCCGCGTTGCGAATCCCAGCCGCGTTGCGTGCCCAGATAGACGACAAAATACTGGATCGAGTAATCGACCGCTTCGCCGATCAGGCTCGCGCCGAAGACGAGCGTCAGCAGATGCAGTTGCCCGAAGACGAGCAGCGTCACCGCGAGGGCGCCGACAATGCCGAGCGCTGTCGAAACGAAACCGAGCAGCAGCAACCGTGGCGAGCGAAAGATCCACAGCATCAGCAGCGCGATGCCGCACATCGATACGAGGCCGATGGCGTGCATCTCATGTTCGGAGGCGCCGCGCGCCGCCTGGGCGTAGAACACGGCTCCGGTTCTCGCGAGCGTGACGTCAGGGTACGTCTGCTTCAGTTCTGCTTCACCGTGTGCGACAGCAGCGAGCACCGCGCGCTGGGTCTGCGTTTCGTAGGCGGAGCCGGGCAGTGTTGCCATCACCAACACGCTTGTCGACGCGCCGCGATGCGAGACCAGCAGGCTGTCTTCGACCTGCAGATTCGAGGTGGCGAGCGGCAAACCATCCAGCCAGTGCTCAAGCCAGCCGAACGGGTCGTCCCCGAGTTGAGTGGCGAGGCCGCCTTCAGCGGGCGCGTAGAGGCGGCGCTGCAGGATGTCGTGCAGATTCTGCGGTGCGCCGGCCAGCAGCGTGCGATCAGCTGGTGTGAGCAAGCCGAAGCGGTAGGGCATGTACAGCGCGCCGATCTGCGACATATCGAATGGCGGCAAGGTCGCCGTCACGGAGCGGAACGCGCCAGTCGCGGACAACGTCGCGCCCAACTGCTTTGCGGCAGCCTTCGCATGAGCCGCGTTGCCACTCGTGACCAGCAATACCGTGCGGTCGCCGAGCGCGGCGGCGAGCTTGTCGACGGCTTCTTCTGCGACCGGGTCCGCCTCCGTGGCCGGCAGCAACGCAAGCAGATTCGTCTGCAGCGGCGACGGGCCTGCGAAGCGCCAGCCGCAGTACACCGCCGCGGCGAGCGCGAACACCAGCCACGCGGCGCGCATGCCCCATGCCTGTTTCGCGCTTCGCGTGTGCAATACGTCCACTAGGGCGCTCCGAACAACTGCTTCTCGGCGGGCGTCAGGTCGGTCACCGGCGTGCTGTCTGTGAAGTCCAGGCTGGTGACGTCGCCGCTCGCGAGCGTAATGCGCAAGGTGCGCAGATAGTTGCCGCCGCTCATCTGTAATTCCTTGATCGCCTGGGCGAGCTGCGGTTGATTGGGCGTGAGTTGCATCTGCCACAGCGCCGACGTGCCCACTGCTTGCACGTCGAATTGCGAGTAGAGCGCCGAAAGATCGCCACCGAGCATCGCGCGCATCATCCCCGACACCTCAGCGACGCCGTGCGGACCTGACGCGCCGTGAGGGCTGGCTCCCGTCACGCGCTGCCCAGCGGCGTTGACTTCGCTCACGCCTGCATCGGTGATCAGATAGGTTGCCTGGTACGGCGTCTCGACGTGCCAGACGACCCCACGTCCACGCATCAGCAGCAGAGATCCTGAACTGACCAGCGGCTGTTTCAGCGCCGCACGGGTTTGCGTCTGGGTGAAGCGCGCGCGGATGCCATTTGCGCGCCCCAACTGCGCGGCGATCTGCGATACGAGATTGGTGCTTTGAGTCGAGCCCGAGGCTTCGGAGGCGGTCGGCGGCGCGGCCGCAGCAGCGGCGGCGCGTGCCGGTGACACCAGGAGCTGCAGAGCGAGGCTCGCCGCCGCTACCAGCGTCACATGTGCGACGCGTGGTCTCAACGTGCCCATACGCGCTCCAGCTTTTCGAAGACGACAGGCGGCGAGACGAACTGCAATTCCTGAGTGGCTGCGTTGACCGCGACCTGCGTCGTATAGCCTTTCGTCAATCGCGTGCCGGATGCCAGATCGACGATTTCATAGCCTATTTTCAGGCGGTTTTCGTATTCCAGCAGTCGCGTGCGTACTTCGAGTTTCTGGCCGTAAAGGGCCGGGCGCACGTATTTCAGATGTGCTTCGACGACAGGCCATAGATAACCGGACGCCTGCATCTCCGGGTAGTCGTAATCGAATGCCCGCAGCAGCGCAGCGCGGCCTGCTTCGAAGTACTTCAGGTAGTGACCGTGCCAGCAGACGTTCATCGCGTCGACATCGTGAAACGGCACTTCCACTGCCGCGCTCGCCGTCAGAACTTTGGATAAATCGCTCATTGCGCGCCTCCGCCAGGGTGCTCGACCAGCTTGCATGCAGCGATACGCGCGGTCAGGGCGCGCAGGTCCGCCTCGAGCGCGCGATCTTCGTCAACGAAAGGCGAGCTTGCGCTCACGCTCTCCACAAACGCTTGCAGCGGATGCGGGACGAACGTCGCATCGTTGATCCGCAGACGCAGACGGACCGCCTGCACGGTGGCAAGCGTATGCGCCGCGGCGACCTGCTCGGTCAGTTCCAGCACACGCAGGCAATCGCGTGCGGCGATCGTGCCCATGCTGACCTTGTCCTGATTGTGCGCTTCGGTGGAACGCGAGAAGACGCTCGCGGGCATGGTCTGCTTGAGCGCTTCGGCCGTCCATGCGGACGACGAAATCTGCACGGCCTTGAAGCCGTGATTGATCGGCGCGCGCGCCGAGGTTGCACCGGAGAGGTTGCGTGGCAGCCCGTTGTTGAACTTGTCGTCGACGAGCAAGGCCAGTTGCCGGTCCATCAGATCGGCAAGGTTGGCCACGGCGGTCTTCAACGCGTCCATCGCGAAGGCGATGTGACCGCCATAGAAGTTGCCGCCGTGCAGCACACGTTCGCTGTCCGGGTCGATCAATGGGTTGTCGTTGGCGCTGTTCAGCTCGTTCTCGATATCGCGGCGCATCCAGCTCAGTGCGTCACACGTCACGCCGATCACATGCGGTGCGCAACGGATCGAATAGCGGTCCTGCAGACGATGGCCCGGCGTGTCATCGCGGCCGGTGAGGTCGTCGCGAATCCAGGCGGCGGCTCCGGCCTGGCCGGCGTGCGGTTTGGCTTCGAACAGCAACGGATCGAAATGCGCGGCCCGACCGTCGAGCGCGATGGTCGACAGTGCGGTCAGGCGCGCAACGAGCCGCGTCAGATGCGCGGCACGCGCGAACGCGAGACACGCGAGCCCCGTCATCACCGCAGTGCCGTTCATCAGCGCGAGGCCTTCTTTCGGCGCGAGCGTGAGCGGCTCGTGTCCGAGTTCGGCCCACACTTCCCGCGCCTCTTGCAGGCGGCCCCGGAACAGCACCTCGCGCTCGCCCACGAGTGCCGCCGCGACGTACGACAGCGGCGTGAGATCGCCGCTTGCGCCAACCGATCCTTCGGCCGGAATACGCGGCAGCACGCGATGGTTGATCAGATCCGCGACACGTTCGAGCAGCACCGGCCGCACGCCGGAGAAGCCGTAGGCAAGCGAATTGAGGCGAGCGGCGATGACCGCGAGCGTCTCGTCGTCATCGAGGTGCCGGCCCATGCCGCAGCCGTGATAGCGGGTGAGCTGAAGCGGCAGGGCTTCGACCAGCTCCATCGGCACGTCGACCACGCAGGCATCGCCATAGCCGGTGTTGACGCCGTAGACGGTCGCGCCTGCGGCAAGATGGCGGCGCAGGAAGTCAGCGCCGCGCGCGATGCGGTCACGCCAGGCAGGATCGGTGCTCAGAGCGACCGGTGCACGTTGCTGTGCAATGGCGACCACCTCTTCGATCGTCAGCCGTCGGCCGCCGATCGTGATGGGTCCCGCTTCCGCTCGCGTCACTTGTCTCATGTCCTGAGTCAAATCATTTTCGGCCATGTGCGCCTCCGCTGGGGCGCGCCCAGAAATCGAAAAAGTTGAACCATTGATAGGGCGCCTTGCGGCAATAGTGCTCGAGGCGTGTGGCATAACGTTGGGCCCACGCGGAAATGTGCCGCTCGCGTTCGCGGCGCGGCAGTTCGATGCGCTCGGCGAACGGCTCGAAATACAAGCGGTAGCCGCCGCGCTCCTTCAGGCAAAAGAACAGATAGACGGGACACTCGAGCGCATGCGCGAGCACGTAGGGCCCCTGAGCGAAGGGCGCGCTCGCGCCGAGAAACTGCGCGGTTGTGGTCCGGCCCATCTGGCGGGCAGGCGTGCGGTCGCCTACGATCACTAGCAGTTCGCCGCGCGCCACCCGCTCCTGCATCATCATCGCGGTTTCCGGGCCGAAGTCGTTCACTTCCAGCAGATGCTGCGTGAATTCGCGGTTCGCCGAAGCTAGAACGCTGTTGAAACGGCGCGCATGCTCCGTATAGACGACTGCTGTCACCTTGGTTTGCGCGCCGCGTACCGCAAGCGCGCGGGCCATCTCCAGATTGCCGAGATGCGAGCCGATGACGAGCGCACCGCGGCCGCTTGCGAGCAGGTCGTCCAGTGCACGGGCATCGTCGAAATTGAAGTCCGCCGGTGCGATCCGGCCCGACCACGCCGTCAGTTTGTCGAAGCCGGACTGCGCGAACGCGAGCATGTGGCGGTATGCGGAGCGCCATCCCGGATGTGGGGTTTCCTGCTGTGGCGAAGCCTGTGCAAGGTGCTCGAAGTAGCGCCGCGACGCTTCGCGCGCAGGGCGGCCAGTCAGCAGGAAGTACGCGACGATCGGATGCAGCCACCACGCGGTGAGCCGTGGGCCAATTGTCTTGCAACCGAGCACGAGCAACATCATGCCGAGGCGGCTGCCGCGTTCGGCCATGCGCCACCAGGTGGCATGGCCTTCGTTCGCCTCGTTGCGTTCGTTGGCACCGGTAGCGCTTGTCGCGCTGGCGTCGTCGTCGGCCTTAACGGCTTGCCGCGGCAGCACCTTGTGCAGCAGCAGTAGCGGCAAACGGCACAGCATCCCGGCGACGAGCCGCGTATGCGTGCGGCTGATCCGCACGTTGTCCCACAGCACGTCGAAGTGGGACACCCCGTCCGTCGCATAGGTCACGGGCGTTGGAATCGCGATGAATTCGACGCGGCGCCAGTGCAGACGCACGAGGATTTCGATGTCGAAGTCCATGCGCGTGCCGAGCTTTACCTTGTCGATCAGCGCGCAAGCAATGTCGAGCGGATACAGGCGGAACCCGCACATCGAATCCTGAATTGTGAGCGAGAGCGTTTCGATCCATACCCAGACATGCGTCACATAGCGGCCGTAGAGCCGCGATTTCGGCACGCTCGCGTCATACACCGGCCGGCCGAGAATCACCGCGCGCGGGTTGGCCTGCGAGGCGTCGAGAAAACGCGGTACGTCGGCGGCATCGTGCTGACCGTCGGCGTCGATTTGCAAGGCATGCGTGTAGCCTGCCGCGCGTGCGGCGCGCAGACCGGCCATGACCGCCGCGCCTTTGCCGCCGTTTACCGGCAGACGCAATAGTGTGAGTTGGTCAGCGTGTTGCTGCGCCAGTGCGGCGAGCACCTGCTGGGTCGCCTCGTCGCTGCCGTCGTCGACGACGTAAAGCGGCAGGCCGTGCACGACCAGATTCGCCACAGTCGCGCCAATCGCGTCCTTGTGGTTATAGATAGGGATCACGATGCAGGCAGCGTTGCTCATGCAGGCTCCCTGTAGACGATCGCGCCCGAGGCACAGTCGCGCTCGCCAAGACGATAATTGAACTGTATTCGTTGACGCGACGCATCGTGCGTGAGCGTCAGCTTGAGCTGCGCGCCGGGCGGCACCGGCGCCATGAATTTGAGGCGGTCTATCGAAGCGACATTGGTCGCAGCGGGCACCTGGACTGCAGCGAGCTTGATGGCCCAGTCGACCTGTACGACACCGGGCAAGATCGGCAAGCCGGGGAAGTGCCCCGCGAAGTGGACCAACGTGTGTGGCACGTGCAGTTCGTAGAAGAACACGTCGCCCTGTCGAGCCTCGGCCAGCACTTCGACACCGTCCGCGCGCGCCTCGAAGGTTGCGGCGAGCGCGGCGGCCGGAAGCTTGCCGCGTGCATCGAACGGCAAGGCGAGGCGAAAGCGCCAGTGACGCGGCAGCACGACGAGATCAAAATACGCGGCCAGATGCCGGCGCAAGGTTTTCACAAGCGCCACGCGTCCGCTCGTGCGCAATACTTCAATGCCTGCTTCGGTCAGCACCACGACAGCGCCGGCCCGTTCGCGCGAGGCGTTCGTGAGCCGCGTCACCGCAACTTGCGCGACGAACGGATGCTGCGCGATACGCGCTTCGAGCTCGGCTAGCGAGAGGCGCTTGCCGTCGAGTTTGATGACGCGATCAAGGCGTCCCAGCAGACGGAAGCGGCCGTCGCTGTCGAAGGCAGCTTCGTCGTCGGTGCGGTGCCACTCGTCGTGGCCGAGGTGCGGCGAACGCACACTGAGTGCGCCATCTTCGGCACGCTGGACCAGAATGCCGGGCATCGCCCGCCACGCGTCCGACTTGTCCTGCTGGCGCCACGCAATGCCGCCGGTTTCGGTGCTGCCGTACACCTCGAGCGGCGCGGCGCCGAAACGCTCGGCGTATTGACGCGCCGTTTCGGCCGCGAGTGGGCCGCCCGACGAGAAGAACGCGAGCGGCGCCGGTGTCAGTGTCGCGAAGGCCGGCAGATCGGGCCAACGCGACAGTTGCGCCGGCGTGGACACGACGACTGCCGCGCCGCACTGGGTGATGCGTGCCTGGAGCGCCTGCGGGTCGGTGCTGACGGTGCGATCAAATGCACGTCCGGCCGCCAGCGGCCAGAACACGCGAAACAGAATCCCGTAGATGTGGTGATGCGGAACGCTCGCCAGAACCGTCGCCTCGCCGAGCATGTCTCCCCATTGCTTTTCAAGCGTATGGACTTCAGCGTTGAACTGGGCGAGCGTCTTGTGAACGGGCTTCGGCGCGCCGCTGCTGCCTGATGTGAAGAGCGTCAGGCGAGCGACCGGATCGATTGCCCACGTGTCAGCTGGTTCATCCTGGCGCACCGCTTCATGTTCCAGTGTCGCCAGATCGGTCGCCGTGAAGAGGCAGTCGTAGGCATCGGCCAGATCCGCGAGATACCCCGGCGTGGCGTTGGCCGGAATGACCGGCTCTTTGCCGCTCGCGAGCAACGCGAAGAGCGTGCAGGCAAAGTCGAACGGATCGTCGAGACACAACGCGTAGCGCTTTGCCGGCTGCGCCCGCAGCGCGGCAGCGAGCCGCAACGTGCGGGCCCGGAAGAAAGCGAAATCAAGGACGGTGTCGGCGTCGCGGCACACGGGTGTGTGATCGGCGCGCGCCGAGACCAGCAGGTCATGCAGCGCGATCATGATGCCCCCGAACCCGCGGCTCTCGGCAGCATGACGAAGCGGCGCCACGCGATCTCGGCTAGCAGCAGCACGCCGATCAGCACATAGGCGAGCGCACCGTTATACAGCGACCAGGCTTCGCGCCGCCAGCACAATGCGGTATAGACGGAGAACGCGCTATTCAGCGTGAAAAACACACACCAGAGCTGCGTGATGCGACGGGTATAGCGGATCACTTGCGGAGTCGGATCGGGATTGTGCAGACGGGCGAATTTTTCGACCATCGACGGGCCGTCGACGAGTGTGGCGCCGAATGCGACCAGCAGGCCAAGATTGACAAGCGAAGGATAGAGCCGCAGCAGCAGTTCGCTGTTGGTCCACACGATCGCCACCGACGCGACGTTGAGCACCGCGGCGACGCACCAGTCGACCGGCGTTAGCCGCCGCAGCGAGCTCGCGAATGTACCTGTGCCGGCCCAACGTTGCAGCCAGAGCAGAGCGAACAGCATACAGCCGACGTAGCGCGGCGCATCCCAGTGCCAGGCGCACAGGATGACTAGCGGGTAAGCGAGCTTGGTGGCGATGCTCAGCGGGCCGCTGAATTTCCCGCCTGGTTTGCCACTCCGGTTGCCACGCATTTTTCCCTCGCCAGGCACGGCGACCTTCGCCGGTGCAGCGAGGTCCTCATCAGCCTCGGTATCGTGCGCGGCAGCTTCGACGGCCTGCTGTTTGCACGAGGGGACGGACAGCATCAGTCCTGTGCCGCGAGCAGCGATTCGATCGCACTGATCACGTCGCCGACCGTGCGGACCTGCTTGAACTCTTCCGGTTTGATACGGCGGCCTGTCATTTCCTGCAGCTTGATCGCGAGGTCGACGGCGTCGATGCTGTCCAGATCGAGTTCTTCGAACAGATGCGCTTCGGGCGTCACACGTGCCGGCTCAATAGCGAAGTTCTCTTTGAAAATGGCGCGAATGCGCTCCAGAATTTCTGCCTCGGTCACGATTATTCCCCTGTGCTTGCGGTTGCGCCGACTGCGGCGGCCGTATCCTGCTGACTGGCGATCAGCGCCGCCAGGCTGCTGACCGAGCGAAAGTGATCGCGCATGCGCGGGTCATCTGCGCTGATAACCAGGTGGTATTGCTTGCGCAGCACGATGCCGATCTCCAGCGCGTCGATCGAATCCAGTCCGACGCCGTCCGTTTCGAAGAGCGGCGCGTCGTCGTCGATATCCGCGGGCGTCAGGTGTTCCAGATCGAACGCTTCGATCAGGAGCTGCTTAATTTCCAGTTTTAAAGAATCCATAGTCGAACAGGTGCTGGGTAATGTGCTTCTCGATAGCATGGGTCACGCTTCGTGCTGCAAGGGACGGCGGTTCATCCTGAATCGCGAGCTGCTCGGCCCCGACGGGATCGAGCACGTTCACGCTGATACGGAACGGACGCGGCGGCACATCGTACCAGCGCATTTCCTTCGTAAAAGCCGGTGGATCGCAATTCATCAGGACCGGGACAATCGGCACTCCCGCATCCAGCGCAATATAGGCAAAGCCGCGTGAAAACGCGTGCAACCGGTTCGGCGCGGGACTGCGCGAGCCCTCGGGGAAAATGATCATCGTATGGCCCGCGGCGAGCTGGCGCGAGCAGTCCGTGACAAATTCGACCGGGTCTGCATTGCTCACATAAGCGGCCGCGCGCACGATGCCCCAGAAGCAGGGATTACCCCAGTGTGCGTTCTTCACCACGCAGCAGGCCGACGGTACCAGCGAGAGCAGCACTACGACGTCGAGATACGTCGGATGATTGGCCACGACGATGGCCGGGCCGCTGGCGCGCAATCTCGCCACGCCTTCGACTTCGAGTTCCATCACGCCGGTCCACTTCAGGGCCGCGACGAGCGCCCGAAAGAAATAGTGAATCACCGTCGTGACCGCACGTTGACGGGAGGCGGCATGCGGCCACAGGCAGACGAGCGGATAGGCGAGGATCGAGAACAGCATGCCGCAGATGCCGAACACCACAAAGCTCATGCCCGTGGCGAAGAGCCGCCAGCCGTAATTAAGCCGTGCGGTCATGCCATCTCCATTGCCAGCTGACGTTCGCGCTTTGCCACGCTGCGGGCTGGCGGGAGTCGAGGCAGCGGACAAGCGCCTCGCTTTGTGTGGAAAGGCGCGGATCGGCCCCGTTTGCCTCGTCCATTCCGCTGACGGCGCATTCCAGGTGACCTTGGGCGGTGTCTGCGTCGACCAGGATTGCGAGGGCGCCTTCCTGGATTTCGTCCGCGACGTTGCCGTACACCGCATCGGCGGGCTCGTCGGCATAGACGACCAGCACTGGCGGCGAGGGCTGCTGCATGTGTTGCGCGTAGGCTTCGAGCAACGCGTAGCCTAGCGATTCCGGGCCAGCCGAGATGGCCGTCGCGGGCGAGCGGTCGCCGCGCGCAATGCCGAAGATGCCGGACATGGCGTTCAGGACGGACAGGCTGAAGGCGTTGGGCGAGACCTGCTCGGCCGCGGTGAGGTTGCGCAGGATGTCGGTGGTGCGCCGCAACTCCCCGTGTCGCGATGCGAACACCATGCGTATGGCCTGTTTCCCGTCCGTACAGTCGTGCGCTACCTTGAGCGCCGCCTTTGACAGGGAGCTCAGGCGTCGACGCACCATCGGCTCAATAAAACCTGTATCGGGTTTCGTCGCGGACATGGGGGACCAGAAGGACCAGTATGCTACCGGCATGGTCCAGCGCAAATCGGGCATATCGGTGTTCTTATATTGAGGCTGCAACTGCTTCGGGTTTAGCCATCAGAACGAATTGGCAAATTTCGTTAAAAGACAGCGCGTTACGGACCCTAACGATGTGCAGCACGGATACAGCGTGTTTATCGATAGGTACGTTAACGGCATTTTGCGCGAATTATATAGGGCCGGGAATAGAAATAATCTGCCTCGGCCGATACTGACGAGGTTTAACGCGTACTGCGAAGCAAATTGGCATTAAGCCGGAATTGTCGCGAACTTTTTACTCGGAGGTGAAAGCCTGACGTAATGTGATAAAGCGAAGCCCTTGTTGCCTGGCCGCTTCAATCACATGAGGCAGGACAGAGAGCAGAACAGGCTGGCCGTTAGCGGCGGTCGCGGCATTGCCGTCGTGCACGAGAAGGATGTCGCGCGCCGCGAGGTTGTCGAGCAGGCGTTGCTGGACCCGCCCGGGATCCGTTTCGCGAGTGTCGAAGCCGCGTTTCGTCCACGCCACGAGGCGCAGATCGAAGGCCTGCAGCACCGGTTCGAGAAGGACGTTGCGCAGACCCGCCGGCGCACGGAAGAATAGCGGGCGCTCGCCGGTGAGTTCGGTCAGCGTGCGTTGTGCCGTTGCCACTTCCCGGGCCAGTGCGATTGGACCTTTTACCGAGAACGTGTGACGGTGCGTCTGCGAATGATTTTCCACTGCGTGACCGCGCGCCACGATCTCGCGGGTGAGCGACGGATAACGGCGGGCCAGCGTGCCGATGCAGAAGAATGTGGCGCGAACGCCATGTCGATCGAGCAGATCGAGTACCTGCGGGGTGACGACGGGGTCTGGGCCATCGTCGATGGTCAGCGCGATGGAGTTGGCGTTGCCTGCGACCGCCGGCAACTGGGTCCAGTTTGGCCCGAGCACCGATGAGCGCGGCCACAGTCCTGCCGCCGTGACAGCGGCATGGTTGATGGCGGTGCCCGCAAGCCACCACGGCCATGATGATGGCGCGAGCGCGCAACCGGCCAGCGCGGCGGCATGCCAGGCGGCGGTCAGCTTCAATGCATTGGGGTGGCCTGTGACAGGCCAGCGACGTGAGGACGTCGTGTCCAATCCGAGGGGCACCCGCGAGACGGGCTCGGTCATCCTGCTTCTTCGACTCTCTAATAGACGGCCGGCTACGCGGTGGACTTCCCGACGCAAATTACGTTTGCGAAAGGGGCGGATCCGCGATGTCCGGCGCATTCGCTCAAGCCCGAAGTTTATTGCATGAGCGGGGATTGGTGTAGCGCCAGACGACGAGGTGTGGCGTGAGAGCCGTTTTATTTGTGGCAGGACTTTACGCCCGTTCGACTCTGTGCAAACGGGGAGTACGTTGCAGGTGGAAGGCGTCGTACGTTGGTCGCTCGTTGGTCAATGTATTGGTTAAGGTGAGAGGATTCGGGATGGTGAGGACTTCCAGGAGTTGCTGCTTATAAGGTGAGGAGTTCCAGGAGATCCCGCACAGCGCATGTTGTTGCTCGAGGCGAACTCAAGCGCTTACATCGGCTTACTTAGAGCAACAGGAAGTAGAAGCATCGGATTGCGCAAACGATGTCTCATGTCTTGCTAAAGCGTGCGTAAACAAGGGTGATTCAGCGAATACCCGCGTACGCTGACGACAAACTTCTGTACGGTTTTGTAACTACGTTCTCAAACACGATCCTTCGTCGGTTGATATGTTCTGGGCATTGCATTTCACGGATTCTGAAGCGACGGTATCCGTGCTCGCAATACCTCACGAAGGAGAAACACATGAGAAAGTTAGCGATAGTAGCGGCCCTGGCTGCGTTGACGGCAACCCTGAGCGGTTGCTGGTGGGGGCCGGGCCCAGGTTGGGGCGGCCCCGGTGGCGGTGGTCCGGGTGGTCCCGGCGGCGGACCGCATGGCTCGATCACGGTGCCCACCAACACTGCTCAAGGATAAGCCTTGGCTATGGATGGGCCGGCGCATCCTGCGCCGGCTTTCTGCGTGTGTGCGGCTAGTCTCGCACGTACGTGACGATCTCCACGCGACGATCCGGTTGCAGGCATCGAACCAGATCCGCGTTATCCATATTGCCGCATTGGGTCACGGGGTCCTGGCTGCCGAGTCCGTCGGCGCGAATCTTCTGCGCCGGCACACCTTGCTGGACCAGTACCGCCTTGACTGCTTCGGCTCGCCTTCTGGATAGCTCCATGTTGTAGGAATCGGACCCGAGCCGGTCGGTATAGCCGCGTACCTCGACGTGACCGAAGGGATTCGCACGCAGGCGTGCCGCGATTTGCGAGAGGTCTTGCAGACCCGCGGGGCGAATGTCGTTGACATCACCCCGGTCGAAAGGAAACAGCGCGTCCGCAGACAGACGCTCGACGCGCGGCGGCGGGGGCGGCTCAGGCGCGGGTTGCACCGTTGCCGGATACACACCATAGGCAACACGCGGTTGCGTGACCCACCCACCGGTAACCCACACATAACGGCCATGTTCCCACTGCCAGTAGCCGTGGTGCCACATATATCCAGGGCGGGGCGGCGGAGCATATTCGCGAACCGGAGCAGGAACCGGTACGAGCACGACCTGTGCGAAAGCGGCTGGCGCCGTGGCGGCGAGCGCCGCGGCAGCGATCAGCGTGCGTACCATCACGCGTGAATATGAGGCCCGTTGACGGGAGGAGCGCGCGCGGTCTTCGACCGGTTTTGATTTTAGGAACGTCATGAGACAACTCCGGATTGTTGTGGGGCGCCTTGGTTGAAATCGGCACATGCGCATTCTAGAAAGAGCGCATATGACAAGCTCTCTCGGTTTGTAACGAGACGTGTGCGGTGTTACGGATTCTCGGCTCAGGCGCTGTGGCTGGGGCTGAAGCAATTGAAAACAATGGTTAAACGGCTGAGACCGAATTGACGAGGGTGAGGATATTCGGGGGCTGCCGCAGAAAGCACAGCGACGTTAAACATGTCGCGAGTTCAACCCGTTGACATCTCAATTGCTGTTTAAAGGCCTACCTGGGAATGCAGATTAATTGCAGCTGCGCCCAAAGGTGAGGTTTTTCGGGAGCCAAGGCTCGCAACGAAGAGGTGCGGCTTTAAGCTCGTGTCGCCTTCACCTTTCGACGATCTTCGGTGAGGATTTTCCTGGGCATGCTTATCACCTTGCCGATCAAAATCAAACCTGATTTGCTCCTCGACGAAGCGCGCGTTGCACATCCCTGACGCCGGACTCATAACCTCATGCGTTTCAACCACTTGCGTGGCTTGCCCGCGAGTTATGCACACCCTTGCAAACAGAATCTGTGGACAACTTCGTTGCCGTAGCGGCCTTCATCCCTGTGAATGGAGAAATGGGATAAACGATATATACTGTTTTGCGTATTTCTCACCCGGAGATAACCATGGCCGCACCCAGCACCAGGAAGCCGAGCAAGAAAACCACTCCCGCATCGAGTCGCGCAAACGGCAGAACCAAGCCCGCTGTTGCCCCCGCTGCGGCGCCGGAGAAGCCCGCGGTGCCTGCCAGAGCGGCCAGGGCGGCCAAAACCGCCAAGCCGGCCAAGCCGAAGGCTGCGGCGCCGAAAACTCCCCGTGTGAAGCCAGCCAAGTCTGTAGAAACGAAGCCAGATAGCGTCACGGCAGAACAAAAAGCAAAGCGCCTGAAGAAGGAAAAGGTGGTCCGCGACAGCTTCACCATGCCGAAGTCGGACTACGAAAAACTCGCAGCGCTCAAGCAGAAGTGTCTGGATGCGGGCGTGGCCGTCAAGAAGAGCGAGTTGCTGCGCGCGGGTCTGCTGCTGCTCGAAGGGGTGCCGATTGCACGATTGCTCGATGCGATTTCGGCCGTCGAAACGGTCAAGACAGGGCGGCCGGCGAAATCGCCGCAGCACGACGCGGCGCAGTAAGCGGCGAGACTGCTGGGTGCCAGCAAAGCAGCCTTTTTAGTTTCCGTCGCAATGCGCTGCTGGCGAAAGGTGAGTCTTTTCGGGAGCGTGGTTTGAGCGATGTCGCCAACGCTCGAGCGCTGTGCGACGCAGTTGGTTTTCATGAATCACCGCACGCTGCACGCCGCGCGCCATGAACCGGCCCGGCCAACCGTCACTCACGGCAACGGCCCGAGCGTATGCGCAAAGCGCCGAGCTGCTTCGAGACCGAAGCGGCTCGGCAGCAACTTCGTGTCGCGATCGTGCTGTACCTCGAAACCCATGCGCCACGCGGCAATCCGTTTGCCGTAGCAGATCAGTGTATCGAGCGACTGCATCACGAATACGATGCCGGGCAGCACCTCGCGATACAGCGTCTCAGCGCGAGCCACATCGCCGTTCGCAAATGCTTCGTAGACACGTTGTTGCCAGTCGAAGCAGTCCGGCGCCACGATCATGCCGGCGCAGCCGGCGCGCAGATTGTCGAGCAACTCCAGGCCGCCGCGCCCGTTCAGCACCGGCATCAGATGGCCGACGCGTGCAATGGTCTCCGCGAGCACGATCGACGGCCCTTCGCCTTTGAGCAGCCGGAAGTTCGGACATCGCACGGCGAGTCGTTCGAGACTATCGGGCGAGAGTCCCACGCCGAGATATTCGGGAGCGTTCTGGATGCCCATGGGCACGTCGAAGCCGTCCATCACCGCAGCGAAAAAATCGAAATAGAAAGTCTCAGGTTGAGGCGCGGTGCCCGGCGGCAACGAGGGCGGCTGCAGGATAAGCCAGCTTGCGCCTTGCGCGAGCGCGAAGCGGGCCAATTCGCGTTGAGCCTCGACCGAGGTGCCGCTGACAGTCACCGCGAGCGGCAACGCGCCGCCGCTATCTTCAATCGCCCACTGGATGACCTGCTCGCGTTCGACGCGCGAGAGCTTGTTGACCTCGGTCGCCAGTCCCAACACGGCGACGCCGGGCGCACGAGCCCCGACGACAGCTTGCATCTGTCTGCGCATGGCTTCCCGATCGAGCTGGTTGTGACGATCGAAATACGCGTAGAGAATCGGATAGATGCCTGCGATTCGAGGTTCGCTGGTGCGGGACGATTCCATGGCGTCGAGCCACCTGTTCAATGAGAATCGCGCGGCACGGCTGCGCCGCTCGAGCCGACGAGAAATTCCAGATCGGCACCGAGGTTGGCCTGCTGGACGCTATTCACGTACAGCTTGTACCAGCCGCGCTCAGGTGACGGCGGCGCTTGCCAGGCTGCCTTGCGACGCGCCAGCTCGGCGTCGTCCACATCGAGATGGAGTCGGCGTCCCGTTACGTCGAGTTCGATCATGTCGCCGTCCTGCACGAGCGCCAGCGTACCGCCCGCGGCCGCCTCCGGGGCGACGTGCAAGACCACCGCGCCGTAGGCCGTGCCGCTCATGCGGCCATCCGAGATGCGCACCATGTCCGTAATGCCTTGCTTCAACACCTTGGGCGGCAATGGCATGTTGCCGACTTCGGCAAAGCCCGGGTACCCCTTCGGTCCTGCGCCTTTGAGCACCATGACGCAATTGGCGTCGATATCGAGGTTGTCGTCGTTGATCCGTGCGTGCAGATCTTCAACGCTTTCGAATACCACCGCGCGGCCTCGGTGCTGCAGCAGCGCCGCCGTTGCCGCCGACGGTTTGATCACAGCGCCGTCGGGCGCCAGGTTTCCCTTTAGCACCGCGATCCCCGCCTTCGCTTTGAACGGTTCCTCAATCGGGAAAATGACCTTGCGGTCGAAGCATTCAGCCTGGCTCACGTTGTCCCAGATCGTGCGGCCGTTCACGGTCAAGGCATCGCGATGAAGCAACTCCGCGTGGCCCAGTTCGCGCAGCACCGCAGGCAAACCGCCCGCGTAATAAAAATCTTCCATCAGGAACTCGCCCGACGGCTGCAGGTTCACGAGGCAGGGCACATCGGAGCCGTATTCCCAGTCTTCCAGCGTCAGGTCGACGCCGATGCGTCCGGCAATCGCCAGCAGGTGAACCACGGCATTGGTCGACCCGCCGATCGCGGCGTTGGCGCGAATCGCGTTTTCAAAAGCCGCACGCGTCAGGATTTTGTCCATCGTGAGGTCTTCGTTGACCATCTCCACGATGCGGCGCCCCGCCATGTGAGCCAGGACCTGGCGGCGCGCATCGACGGCGGGAATGGCGGCGTTGTGCGGCAATCCCATGCCGAGCGCCTCGACCATGCTGGCCATGGTCGAGGCTGTGCCCATGGTCATGCAATGGCCGCGCGAACGGTTCATGCAGCTTTCTGCCTCAATGAACTGCTCCATGTTCATCGTACCGGCGCGAACCTGCTCGGACATTTGCCACACGCCGGTGCCCGAGCCGATTGTCTGGCCGCGATAGCGGCCGTTTAGCATCGGACCGCCCGAGACGGCAAGGGTCGGCAGATTGCACGACGCTGCGCCCATCAGCAGCGCAGGCGTGGTCTTGTCGCAGCCGCATAGCAGAATCACGCCGTCGATCGGATTGCCGCGAATCGACTCTTCGACATCCATCGAAGCCAGATTGCGAAACAGCATCGCCGTGGGCCGCAGGTTCGACTCGCCCAGCGACATGACCGGAAACTCCACCGGAAAACCCCCCGCCTCGTAGACGCCCTTCTTGACGTACTCGGCCAGTTCCCGAAAGTGGGCATTGCAGGGTGTGAGTTCCGACCACGTATTGCAGATGCCGATTACCGGCCGGCCGTCGAACAGATGGTGTGGCAGTCCCTGGTTTTTCATCCACGAGCGGTGAATGAAGCCATCCTTATCGGCTTTGCCAAACCAGGCCTGGCTGCGCAGAGGTTTTCTGGTGGGACTGTTCACAGGTGTCTCCTTTGATGCGCTTCAATCAAGCTCTTTGCAACGCGACGCTTGCTGCGCTGTTTGCAATGAACTTTAGGAGCGGCCCGGAGGTTCGTCAATCAAAGTGCGGGTGTCCCCAT
This sequence comes from Paraburkholderia sp. GAS82, assembly GCF_050436285.1. Classification (NCBI taxonomy): domain Bacteria; kingdom Pseudomonadati; phylum Pseudomonadota; class Betaproteobacteria; order Burkholderiales; family Burkholderiaceae; genus Paraburkholderia; species Paraburkholderia sp. GAS82. Next base: position 377,075 of record NZ_JBNDLX010000002.1, on the reverse strand, counting down.
ATCTGAAGCTGCCTCGCTCGGCCTTGACACGTCGTGTCACGCGAGAACGCCCGGTGCGAAACGACGACGCCAGGTCAAAGGTGAGTACTTTCGGGAGCGCGACGGCGTCGCGAGATGTCGTGACTTAAGGTGAAGAAATCGCCTGACGGAGACGCACTGCTTGAGATGCGAGCCCGCGGCTGGCAGCCGAAATGGTGAGGATATTCGGGAGCCGGACGCCGCAGGCGGTGCAAGTGTCAACTGCGCTGCGTCAAGTCGCGGATATCCGCGACGGGCGTTTCTCCAAACGCATCGCTCAAGACGAAGTCGATCAACTGGGCAGCGCACGCCGCAGGCGTAGATAGTTGGCCGTTGCGTTTAAGTTCTTCGAATCGTTCGCGCAACGGGAATTGCTCTTTGCCGGTGCCGCGAATTTCCGCTTGCATGTCGGTATCGATCACGCCCGGCGCGACGCTGCAGATACGCAGTGCGCGATTGGCGTCGAGAACGACTGCGCGTGCGTGGTGATCCAGCGCGGCTTTGGTCGCGCAGTAGATGCTCCAGCCCGGATAGGCGTTGCGCGCCGCACCGCTCGAGATATGCGCGATCCGCCGGTCGCTTGCTGCCACGCTCACTTTGGCGACAGCGCTCGCGAGCATCAATGGCGTCGCCACGTTCAGGCCTACCGCGCTGGCGATTGCGCCCGCGTCCTGCGTTTCGATGGGACCCACCGGCTGCACCGTACCGGCATTGTTGAAGAGCAGCACGCTGTGCGCACCTTCGACGAAGCGGCTCAGCGCGTCGCCAGTGAGCCATTGCGCGACTCGCGAAGGATCCGCCAGATCGACTTCGATTTCTTCGAGTGTCTGCGGGAAACGTTGCGCGAGTGCTATGTTGCGCGAACGCGAAAGTCCCAGCACGGCTATGTCGCGCGACAACAGCTGTTCGGCAAGCGCAGCTCCGACGCCACGTGTATGGCCAGTAACGATGGCGCGAGTAATGGATGTGGTCATGATGATTGGCGGCGAGCGCCTGAGGCAAGAGGTGAGGCTGAGCATTTTCTCACGATGCACCGTGAGTCTGCAGCGTCGCGCCGTTCACGCCGAGCGGAAGCGCTCCCGATACTGCATGGGCGTAGCGCCGATGCGCCGCATGAACACGATGCGCATGCGGTCGGCGGTGCCGAAGCCGCAGTCGTAGGCAATCGCCTTAAGCGCCGCCGGGCTGCTCTCGAGCAGCTTGCGCGCCGCGTCCACCCGTGCGCGCTCGACAAATTCATGTGGCGTCACGCCGGTCTCCTGCACGAAGACGCGGGCGAAATTGCGCGCGCTCATACCCGCGACGTCCGCGAGTCGTTTCACCGTGAAGTTTTCGCCGATATGGTCCATGACGTGCGCCTGCACTTTGGCAACCGCCGATGTTTCATCCGCAGGCGCGGTCAGATACGGACTGAACTGCGATTGACCCCCTTGGCGCTGGGCAAATACGACGAGGCGCTTGGCGACTGCGAGAGCGGTGCGTGGCCCGTGATCCTCGGCGACGAGCGCAAGCGAGAGATCGATACCGGCCGTCACGCCCGCGGACGTGACGAGCTGTTCGTCACGCAGATAGATGCGGTCGAAGTCGACGCGTGCGTGAGGAAATTGCGCGGCCAGTTGCGCGGCGTGTTGCCAGTGGGTGGTGACGCTGCGTTCGTCCAGCAAGCCTGCGTGGCCGAGCGCGAAGGCACCCGTGCAGATCGACCCGTAGCGCTTGCAGCGCGCGGCGACGGTGGTAATCCAGGCGGTCAGGCGCGGCTCGGGCTCGTGCTCGGGCAGCGCGGGGCCGCCGGCCACCAGTGCCAGGTCGAAGCCTTGCTCGGCCTGCTCGAAGGTCCGATCTGCGACCAGCGTCATACCATTGGAGGCGCGCAACGCACCTGGCTCGGCGCTGACCAGGGTCACGTGGTAATGCGCTTCGGGGGGAAGAAACAGGTTGGCTTCCGAAAAGACATCCACGGGTCCCGCGACGTCGAGCGCTTGCACACCGGGGAAGATCGCGACGGCGACGGTTGGCATTGAATGTGACCTCGAATGGTGTTGTGACTACGTCGAAAAGGTGAGGATTTCCAGGGACTTGATCTTCACGCTCGTGTGATGACCCCGATGTCTTCACGCACACTTGCAGTGGTCCCGAAAAGTCTCACCTTGAAGTATTTCACACCCAGGACTTTGCGCGTTGCGTAGTGCGTATATCGCACGTGTTACGTCAAAGGTGAGGTTTTTCGGGACCTCGATTCGGAACCTCAAAATCGCGCAGTGATAGTCCGATCAGAATGAACGCCAACGCTTCCGTCAAGTAGATAACGACCCGCCGGAATGCATTGCCGCGCGTGCGTACCGCGGCGGAGAAAATCTAGAGCCGATACCAACCGAGCATCATGCCGCAACTGACAGTAGCGATGACACCGGAGACATCGAGCATTTCACCGGCGATATAAGTGATCTAGCCGGCGAGTACCGGAGCGGTGATCATCAGATAGTCGTCGTCGAGATAGGCAAGCGGCTTTACGATGAGGAAGCAGATCGCTCCGCCGACGGCGATACCGCCCAGCGCGAGGATGCGATCTTGGTCGACTATAGGGACTATCATTAGCGCATCAGTTCGCCGGGTCCGCTACTACGAATTGGTGCGAGAGTCGTCCGGCACATCAGATTTCACTAGTGACTAAAGCTATGTCCAAAATGTTCAATCCGCCGCATCCCGCGGCCATCCTTCGCGAAGACATTCTGCCCGCCCTGAACCTGACGGTGACCGAGGCAGCGGAGCAACTCGGAGTCTCCCGGGTGACCCTGTCCCGTCTTCTCAATGAGCGCGGCGGGATCACGCCGGAGATGGCTCTGCGCATAGAACAATGGCTCGGCGTCGAGCGTGGAGGTCGCGCCGATTTGTGGCTCGGCATGCAGCTAGATTACGATCTTTGGCACGCGCGCAAGCATGCCCCCAAGAAGATCAAACGTGCGCCAGCGGTAGCAGCAGCCTAGGCCGTCGCCCCAGATTCGCCTCAAGCCTTCAGCGGCGAAGCCGCCACATCCTCCTGCGACTGCACCTGCAGTACCGCATCGCGCTTGTCCAGCAAGTGCTGCCGCAAGATCGCGCTCAGCCTTTTACCGTCGCGCGCTTCGAGTGCCTCGAGCATCTCGCCGTGATCGTGAACCGCGCGATCCCACTTCGGAATCTGAAAGTTCGACCGAAACCGCAGCGCCTGCAACCGTCGGTTCACCGAAATATAAGTCTGCCGCAACGCCCCATTGCGCGCCGCTTCGTTGATCTTGTCGTGAATCGCCTGATTGCGGCTGTAGTACCCCGCCAGATCGTTCTGCGCGCGACACGCCAGCATCGCGTAATGCAACGCCTTGATCTCAGCTAGCTCTGCCGCGGTGATACGTTCGGCCGCCAGCTCGCCCGAGAACGCTTCGAGCCCGCTCATCAGCTCAAAGGTCTCGCGCAACTCCGCCTCCGACATCTTCGACACCGACGCGCCGCGGTTCGGCCAGATCTCGATCAGCCCTTCTGCCGCGAGCACCTTCAGCGCTTCGCGCAACGGCGTGCGCGAAATGCCAAGCGTCTCGCACAGCTCGCGCTCATTAAGCTTCTTGCCCGGCTCCAGTACGCCTTCGACGATAAAGCGCCGAATGTGCTCAACTACGGTGTCATGCAACCGTTGCCGCTCAACCTTCGGCATCAGCGGGCTGCTGGCGGTATCCGCGTCAAATTCCGAATTTTGCATACAAAAACCCTCACTATCATTGGAGGCGATTTTATAGGAAGCCGGCCCTTTAGGTAAGATAGCGGGTAAACACTGGTGTCAGCAACCCACGTTTGCCTTGGGTTAGTCATCGATCGTCTGATATAGTTTTTTGCATGCAAAATTCAATCGGAGAAGACCCATGCTGAAGCTCGACTTTCATCCTGCGGGCCGTCACTTCCTGCAGATTCCGGGGCCGAGCCCCGTGCCGGACCGCATCTTGCGGGCGATGAGCTATCCCACCATCGATCACCGTGGCCCGGAATTCGCCGCGCTCGGGTTGAAGGTGCTCGAGGGCATCAAGAAGATCTTCAAGACGCAGCAGCCGGTGGTGATCTACCCGGCTTCGGGTACGGGTGCATGGGAAGCGGCGCTGTCGAATACGCTGAGCCCCGGTGACCACGTGCTGATGTTCGAGACGGGCCACTTTGCGACGCTGTGGAAGAAGATGGCGGAAAACCTCGGTCTGAAGCCGGAGTTTCTCGGCTTGCCAGGTATAGAGGGCTGGCGCCGTGGCGTGCAGCCGCAAATGATCGAAGCGCGTCTTCGCGAAGACTCGCAGCATGCGATCAAGGCGGTCTGCGTGGTGCACAACGAGACCTCGACGGGCGTCACTTCCGATATCGCCGCCGTGCGCCGTGCGATCGACGCGGCCGGTCACCCGGCCCTGCTGCTGGTCGACACCATCTCGGGTCTGGCCTGCGCCGACTATCGCCATGACGAATGGGGCGTCGACGTCACCGTGTCGGGCTCGCAAAAGGGTTTGATGCTGCCGCCGGGCATCAGCTTCAACGCGGTGTCGCCGAAGGCCGTCGCCGCCGGCAAGCAGGCGAAGCTGCCGCGCAGCTTCTGGGACTGGACTGAGATCATCGAGATGAACAAGTCCGGCTACTGGCCGTACACGCCGAACACGAACCTGCTTTATGGTTTGTCGGAAGCGCTCGAGATGATCCTCGACGAAGGGCTCGACAACGTCTTCGCGCGCCATGAGCGTCTCGCCGAAGCCTGCCGCCGCGCCGTGCGGGCGTGGGGTCTCGAGATCCAGTGTGCTGACCCCGCCGTGTATAGCCCGGTGCTGACGGGTGTGATGATGCCGGAAGGTATTGACGCCGACGCGGTGCGCAAGACTATCTACGAACGCTTCGACATGTCGCTCGGCACGGGCCTTGGCAAAATGAAGGGCCGTATGTTCCGCATCGGCCATCTGGGCGACTGCAACGACCTCACGCTGCTGGCAACGCTGGCCGGTTGCGAGATGGGCCTGAAACTGGCGGGTGTGCCGCTTGCGGCGAGCGGGTTGCCGGCGGCGATGGAATGGTTGACTGCCGAGGCACAACGGGCTGGTCTGAAAGCCGCGGCTTGAGCTGTCCGCATCACGGGTAAGGAGTAAAGGGGGGAAGAGGAGGAGTCTTCCCCTTGCAGTAAACGGTCTTAGCGGCCGTAGCGGTCCACAAGGCGCTACGGCCACGCAGCGCACGCCAGGGAAATAACGACGCAGCGCGCCGTTTCAGGCACGCCGTCGATCGCAGCAACGGAGACAGACGATGAAGCGGTTTCGTGTGACCAGTGCGAGCAGTATCGTTCTAGTGATGCTCTGCATCATGTACTTCATTACCTATCTTGACCGTGTCAACGTCAGTACCGCAGCAGCTGGGTTCGGTAAGGAGTTCCAACTTTCACATACGCAGATCGGTCTGGTCTTTTCCGCATTTGCGTATCCGTATCTCGTGTTTCAGATCATCGGTGGCTGGGTAAGCGATCGCTTCGGTGCGAAGCGGACTCTGATCTGCTGCGGTGCGGTGTGGGCGGTGGCGACGATTCTGACCGGTCTCGCCGGCGGCCTCACATCGCTGCTTGCCGCACGGTTGCTGCTTGGCTTCGGGGAGGGCGCGACGTTTCCTGCCGCGACCGCCGCGATGGCGCGTTGGGTCGCGAAAGAGAAACGCGGTTTCGCGCAGGGCATCACACACGCGGCCTCGCGTATCGGCAATGCGGTCGCGCCCGGCGCGATCGTTCTGGTGATGGCCACCTGGGGCTGGCGTGAGTCGTTCTACATCTGTGGGCTGTTCAGCCTGCTCTGGGTGATCGTCTGGGCGGTGACCTTCACCGAGCATCCGAAAGACCATCCGCGCATCACGTCCGATGAACTCGAAGTGCTTCCGGTACCCAAGCCGAGAGCTGCCAAGGTGCCGTGGATGGCCCTGTTTCGTCGCATGGCCCCGGTCACGATCGTCTACTTTTGTTATGGCTGGACCTTGTGGCTGTTCTTGAGCTGGATCCCCCAATACTTTCTGCATAGCTATCACCTCGACCTGCAGAAGTCGGCCCTGTTTGCTTCGACGGTGTTCTTCGCGGGCGTGCTCGGCGATACCCTCGGCGGCATCGTCACGGACAAGATTTTCACTCGCACAGGCAGCCTGAAACGTGCGCGTAGCTGGATGGTGTCCATCTGCATGCTGCTGACGCTGATCGTGCTGGTGCCGTTGATGTTTGCGCACAACCTGTACGTCTCGATGGCGTGTCTGTCCGCTGGGTTCTTCTTTGCGGAAATGACGATCGGACCGATGTGGGCGATCCCGATGGACATTGCACCGGAATATTCAGGCACTGCTAGCGGCATGATGAACACGGGCTCGGCGCTAGCCGCGATCATTTCGCCGGTCGTGGGCGGGTTCCTGATTGACCGCTTCGGTAGTTGGGAACTGCCGTTTCTCGGCAGCATGCTGTTGATGGGAATCGGTGTCGTACTGGCCTTCCGCATGCAGCCGCAAAGCAAGTTCGGACAGAGCGCGGCAGCGGGCGCTCAACCGGCGCCGGGCCTTAATGTCTGAGTCTGTGACAGGCTCTCGCGTCACGCAATTTCCAACCAATCACTCATCAAGAATCAAGATGAACTTTACCGATACCTCCCCCTTGAGCCAGCGCCTCGCCGAAGCGCGAGCACGTCATCAGACGCTCGACAGCCTGCCGCCGGAACAGATACCGGCCGATTTCGGCGCTGCCTATGCGATCCAGCACGAGATCCTGCGCTTGTCGGGCTCGGAGATCGGCGGCTGGAAGATCGGTTCGAAGTCCGAAACAGGACCGATCCAGGGTGCGCCGCTGCCCGCAGCCGACGTCTACGAAGACGGCGCCAGGCTGCCGCGCGACGCCTTCACGCCGCTCGCACTCGAGCTGGAAATCGCGTTCCGTTTCGGCCGCCGTTTCGAACCGGCGCAGGAGCCTTATAGCGAAGCCGAAGTGCTGGCGGGTATCGGATCGTTCGGTACAACGATAGAAATCGTCGCAAGCCGCTACGCCGCATGGCCGAACGTCGACAAGCTCGCTCAACTCGCCGATTTGCAGAACAACGGCGCGTTGGTGGTCGGCGAGTTCGTGCCGTATCGGGAAGACTTTCCGTTTGTCGCACCGTCGCTACGGTTCAGCTTCGAGGGGCGCAACGTGGTGGTCGAGGCCGCCAAAAATCCGGCCGGCGACCCGCGCCGGCTGCTTACGTGGCTCGTGAATCACTGTGCAGTGGTTCGGGGCATTGCTGTCACTCCGGAGATGGTGATTACGGCCGGCTCGTACACGGGGATGTTTTTCCCGCAGAGCGCAGGCACGGCAAGCGGTCGCATTGAAGGGCTTGCTCCAATCAGTGTGACGCTGTTCTAAAGTTTTTTCAGGCTGACGCTATGACGAATGCCGCTTCCCCCTTACTCGTCAAACCCATTCATCTGGTGCCGTCGAGTTCCCGGATGACAACGCCGCTCGCCAGGCGATTGCGCGAAGCCTTGCGCGGCGATGTGCTGTTCGACTCCGCCAGCCGTGGCCGCTACTCGACGGATGCGTCGATCTATCAGATCACGCCGATCGGCGTCGTCGTGCCGCGCGATCAGGACGACCTGCGCATCGCGCTCGAAGTGGCACGCAGCGAAAAGGTGCCGCTGCTCGCGCGCGGCGCCGGCACGAGCCAATGTGGGCAGACGGTCGGCGAGGCGCTGGTGATCGACACCAGCAAGTGGCTGAACAACGTCGTCTCGTTCGATGCGGAGGCACGCACGGTCACGGTCGAGCCAGGAGTCGTGCTCGATCATCTGAACGCCTGGCTCAAGCCGCATGGATTGTGGTTTCCAGTCGACGTTTCGACGGCGGCGCAATGCACGATCGGCGGGATGGCGGGTAACAACTCGTGTGGCTCGCGCTCGATCGAATACGGCAACATGGTGCACAACGTCGCGGCCATTGAAGCGATCCTCGCCGACGGCAGCGAGGCGCGCTTCGGGTCGCTGCGAGACGCACCGCAAGGGGCGCGCTTGCAGGAGATCGTCGAAGGCGTGAAGCGCATCGCGACGCGCGAACGCGACGAGATCGTGGCGCGCGTGCCGAAGGTGTTGCGGCGCGTCGCCGGTTACAACATCGACGTGTTCGACTGCCAGAATCCGCGCGCCTATACCGATGATGGCCTCGCCAACCTCGCGCATCTGCTGGTCGGCTCTGAGGGGACGCTCGCGTTCAGCCGGCAGTTGACGCTGAGGCTCTCGCCGTTGCCCGCGCACAAGGCGCTCGGCGTGGTCAACTTCCCGACCTTCTGGCAGGCGATGGATCTGACGCAGCACATCGTCAAGCTGAAGCCGGTGGCGGTGGAACTGGTCGACCGCACGATGATCGATCTGGCGATCAGCAACCCGGCCTTCCGTCCGGTGATAGAGAAGGCTCTGGTGGGTCGTCCCGAGGCGATCCTGCTGGTGGAATTCGCCGGCGAAAATCGCGACGAGCAGCTGGCCGGTCTCAAGCAACTGACCGAGCTGATGGCCGATCTCGGCTTGCCCGATTCGGTCGTGCAGATGCCGGATGCCAACGAGCAGAAAGCCTTGTGGGAAGTCCGCAAAGCCGGCTTGAACATCATGATGAGCATGAAGGGCGACGGCAAGCCGGTGTCTTTCATTGAAGACTGCGCGGTGCCGCTCGAACACCTGGCCGAGTACACCAGCAAGCTCACCGAAGTGTTTCACCGTCACGGTACGGAAGGCACCTGGTACGCGCACGCGAGCGTCGGTACGCTGCACGTGCGGCCGATTCTCAACATGCGGCAGGACGGCGCGCTCAAGATGCGGGCGATTGCAGAAGAAGCCGCGGCTCTCGTGCAGGAATACAAGGGCGCGTATTCGGGCGAGCACGGCGATGGGCTGTGCCGTGGCGAATGGGTGGCATGGCAATACGGCCCGCGCCTGAACGAAGCGTTCAGCGAGATCAAGACGCTCTTCGACCCTGACAACCGTTTCAATCCGGACAAGATCGTGCGTCCGCCGAAGATGGACGACGCGCGCAATTTCCGCTTCGCGCCGGGCTATCGCGTACGGGCGCTGGATACCGCTCTCGATTGGTCCGCGTGGAACGTCGATCGTGATCCGCTTACCGGCGAGGAAACGCTGCCGGGTACCGGCAACGATCTCGCTGGCGGCCTCGGCAAGGCCGTCGAGATGTGCAACAACAACGGCCATTGCCGCAAGTTCGACGCGGGCACCATGTGCCCGAGTTATCGCGTGACGAAGGATGAGCAGCACGTGACGCGCGGCCGCGCCAATACATTGCGTCTGGCGATCTCAGGACAACTCGGTGAAGAAGGATTAGCGAGCGACGACGTCAAGGAAACGCTCGACCTGTGCGTCTCATGCAAGGGCTGCAAACGCGATTGCCCGACCGGCGTCGATATGGCGAAGTTCAAGATCGAGGCACGGGCGGCGCGCGTCAAGCGGCATGGTCTGAGTGTGCGCGACAGGCTGGTCGCGTTCATGCCGCGCTATGCGCCGTTCGCGAGCAAGGTGCCGGGGCTGATGGCGTTGGCTGAGAACGTGCCGGTGCTGTCCGGATGGTTCAAGCGCACGGTGGGTTTTGCGCCCGAGCGCACGCTGCCGCGTTTTCGCAAGTCGTTCCTGGCAGGGGCCGCTTCGACACGCGCGGCTCGCCCGGTTGGTTCGAATGCGCAAGTGAAAGAAGTCCTGTTGTTCGTCGATACGTTTAACAACAACATGGAACCGGAGAATGCGCGCGCCGCGCAACAGGTGCTGGAGGCTGCTGGCTATACCGTGCACTTCAACACTCGCCAGGGCGAGCGGCCGGTGTGTTGCGGGCGTACGTTCCTCGCCGCAGGCCTAGTGAACGAGGCGAAGCAGGAAGCGCGGCGCATGCTTGATACATTCAAGCCGTTTGTCGATCGCGGTGTGCCGATTGTCGGACTCGAACCGTCGTGTCTGCTGTCGTTGCGCGATGAGTTTCTCCACTATGGTTTTGGTGAGGAAGCGCAACGGCTGTCGAAGTCGGCGTTCCTGTTCGAAGAGTTTCTGGTTAGCGAGCAGAAAGCCGGGCGCGTGAAGCTCGACCTCAAACCACTGCCGACACAAAAGGCCCTCGTGCATGGCCATTGCCATCAGAAAGCCTTCGACGCATTCACGCCTGTGCAAACCGTGCTGAAGTGGATTCCGGAGCTGACGGTGTCGACGGTCGAGTCGTCGTGCTGCGGGATGGCCGGTAGTTTTGGTTATGAAGCTGAGCACTATGCGACTTCGCAGGCGATGGCGGAGTTGTCGTTGCTGCCGGCGGTGCGCAAGATCGGCGCCGATACGGTGATGGTGGCCGACGGCACCAGTTGCCGGCATCAGATTCACGACGGCGCCGGCGTCGACGCTGTGCACGTGGCGCGTGTGCTGGCGATGGCCTTGAAGTAGGCAATAAGCCAGGCGTAGTTGGCTTCAGCTGACCTTACGCCGCCGTGCTCATCGCCTGGCGGAACAGTACGGGCGCCACGCCCACCGCTTCGCGGAAGCGGTGGCTAAAGTGGCTGGCGTTCGCATAGCCGCAGCGCGCCGCGATCTGGGCGAGCGGCAGCGCCGTGGTGCGCAACAGCAGCCGAGCCCGTTCAATACGCTGGTGGGCGATCCACGCAGCCGGCGGCAAACCGAACGAAGTGCGAAACATACGCGCCAGGTGGTACTCCGACAGACAGGCCACTTCGGCCAGATCGCCCAACGTGAGCGGCTGGCTGAGATGCGCGTCGATGTAGTCACGTAGCCGCCGGCGCGTCGCCACCGAGAGACCGCCTCTGAGCTCCGCATCGGTACGGCTCACGCCTTGCGACTTCAGCAGCAGGCTCAATACTTCGTGCGCTGTTTCATTGGTCCTTAGCAGACCATCGGCGTCGTCCCATCTTTCCTCGGTTAACGACTGACACAGCGTAGCAATGCGCGCGTCTTCGAAATAGGTGCGGTCAGCCAGCGTCACTTCCCGCGGCTCGCGGTCCAACTCCCGCACGGCGCGTTGCGTGAAGTGTTCGGGCAAAAAATACAGATGCATGAAATGCATCTTGCCGCGCACCCACCAGCGCGATTCGTGGTCGCCGGGCAGCGCGCATAGCCGCGTCGGCGCGCCATACAGCCCCGGCATCTTTTGACGCTCGGTGCGATATCCGCCGTCGATATAGCACGACAGCGTGTGATGGCCCGGATTTTCATAGACGGTTTCGGCTTCCTCTGTCTCGCGAGTCCACTCCGCCACCGCCAATTGATCGCCGAGCCACGCGAAGCGCTGCAGCGTCGCGTTGGCGTCGCGCAGCGTGTGACACACCGACTGGATGCCAAATGGCGTCTCGGTGGAGTCGATCGCGGTGCCGGGCTGGATGGCGGTGTTCACGGCTGAAGAAGTGGCGGATTGCATGGCTTACAGTATAGAGCGGACGGTGCAGTCGCCGCTCCGCACGGCCAAAAAGTGCGCAATCCTGGACAAGTAGTGGCTGGTCCGCAGGCGCAGACTCGGGTGGTCGAATCCCCGATTTCCATCCCGCAAGCGTTGCCATGAACCTGTTTCTTTATGCCTTAACCGTTCTGATCTGGGGTACCACCTGGATCGCCATCAAATGGCAACTCGGCGTGGTGCCGCCGCCGGTGTCGATTGCCTGGCGCTTCGGGCTCGCCGCGCTGATCCTGTTCGCAGTGCTGCGCATCATGCGCCGGCCGATCTGGCCGCCGCGCGCCGCTTGGCGATATCTCGCGGCGCAGGGCCTGGCGCTGTTCTGCTGCAACTTTCTGTGCTTCTACTACGCCGAGCAGGTCGTGCCGAGCGGTCTGGTTGCCGTGATCTTCTCGATCGCGCCGCTGCTGAATTCGATCAACGGCCGGCTGTTCATGGGACGGCCGCTGCAACCCACGGTTATCCTGGGTGCACTGCTCGGTCTGGTGGGCATCCTGTGCCTGTTCGTGCCGCAGATGGCCGGACACCTCGGCGACCAGACCGCGTGGCTCGGGATGGGCGTCGCATTGCTCGGCACGTTGTGCTTTTCTACTGGCAGCCTGCTGTCGAGCCGGATGCAGTCGATGGGTCTGCACCCGCTCGTCACCAATAGCTGGGCCATGCTGATCGGCGCCAGCATCCTGACCGTGGGCAGCGCTTTGGCGGGCTTGCCGTTCAGCGTCGAACCGGATGTGCGGTATCTCGGTGCGCTTGCGTATCTGGCCGTGTTCGGCTCGGTGGTCGGATTTACGGCCTATCTGATGCTGGTGGGACGCATGGGCCCGGAGCGTGCCGCCTATTGCACCGTGCTGTTTCCGATCGTGGCGTTAGCGGTCTCTACCGTATTCGAGGGCTATCGCTGGACTGTTTTGGCCGTCGTTGGTCTGGTACTCGTGGTGGCAGGCAACCTCGTAGCGTTCGATCTGACGCGGCGCTTCTTCTCGCGGCGCGCCGCTACCTGATCCGTCGCTTCCCCGCCGATTCCTCTGCGATCCACGGTGAGGCTTGAGTAGCCGCACCGTGCACCCTCATCTCTTTGAGGTGAGTCTTTTCGGGAATCGATTGCACTCAAGCCAATGCATCAACGCGTAAAGGTGAGAACGTTCGGGAGTGGCGTGCGGCGGATGGACGATCGATCCTGATCGGTATATAACAACATTAGAGATTCATCCACCACCGCCACAACTGAGAGACGCTCCATCATGACGCGTGATGTTTCGCAAAAGCAGGAAGCGGGCGAACGGCCTGATCTCGAACACCTTGACGCAGCTGTCAGCCACGTCGATCAGTTGGTGAGTTCGGGCGGCATTGCATCGGGCGCAGCCAGAGGTCTGCTGTACAGCCTGATCGAGACGCTCGGCACCCTGGTGGGCGACCCGGATTTGCCCGAGCACGCCCGTTCCGGCTATGAAGGCCTGCTGGAAACGGCGCGCGAATTACGGGTCAAGCTCGATCACTGAAATTGATCAGTCGATTCAGGCTTCCACACTTTCCTGCGCTGCTAACGCTTCGAGCAGCTCGGGTGGCGCCGACGTGATCTGCACTTCCGGCGTGCCATGCCAGTCGGCGCAACGCTGGATGGCGCGCCGCAGATCGGCGGCGAGACGGCCGCTGACGCGTACTCCCGGTTCCAGATGAAGCGCCTTCAACTCGAAGATGCCGCTCGTGCGATGCGCCTTCGCATCGGCCCGGCCAATCAGCTTGCCGCGGTTCAGAATCGGCAGCACGAAGTAGCCGTATTTGCGTTTGGCGGCGGGCGTATAGCACTCAATCACATAGTCGAAGTCGAATAGCGCCGCGGCGCGCTTGCGATCCCACACCACCGGATCGAACGGCGACAGCAGGGTCGTGACCGTCGAGGTCAGTTTGCCGCTCGCCGCATCGTCGATCAGCGGCGCGAACTCCTGATGCACGTACGTATCCTGCTTCCATCCTTCGACGCGAACCGGAACCAGCTCTCCTTGATCGGCCAGCGCGTGCAAGGCTTCGACATACGGTCGGCGCGGCAGCCGGTAGTAGTCAGCCACCCAATCGGCGCGCGCCACGCCTAACGCCCGGCAACTGCGTCGCAACAGTTCCGGCTCGACCGCCGCCGCCGGTTGCAGATCGCGTTCGTCGTTCCAGCCCGGCAGCACCCGCTCGGTCAGGTCATAGACGCGATGAAAATTGCGCCGCTCAGCCACCATCAATTCGCCGATGGCAAACAGCACTTCGAGGTGGCGCTTCTCCGGCTTCCAGTCCCACCAGCCGTTACTCTTGCCGGCCTCACGGACGAAATCTGCCGAACGCACCGGCCCATTCGCGCGAATCTGCTTGAGCAGCTGGTCGATCTCCTTGCGGTACTGCTTGTGCCACTCGCCTGCGTATTTCCAGCCCATCCCGCTCGGGTCGAGCATGCGGTGACGTAGCAGACCGTAGTCTTCGATCGGCAACAGGCAGGCCTCGTGCGACCAGTATTCGAACAGCTTGCCTTCGGCCAGATGCTCGTCGAGCCACTGCGGCGTGTATGTACCGAGGCGGCTGAACAGGACGAGATAAGGACTGCGCGCGACGACGTGAATCGTGTCGATCTGCAACTGCGCCATGCGGCGAATCGCGTCGATGACGTCGGCTTTGGTGGCTTTGCGGCGCGGCGGGGTCAAGAGACCTTGCGCGGCCAGATGGAGGGTGCGGGCGGCGGATAACGGGAGAGTCTTCACGCGGTCGATCGCTGAATGGATGGAGCCCGCGCAGTGGCGCGCTGGCGTAGTAGCGGCGTAAGGCTGACCGAAGATGCGTCGCCCGGCCGGATAGCCGCTACTTTAGCGCGAAAGCGTCGTGCGTCATGCTCCCAGTGCCACCGCCTCCTCTGCGCTCACCGCCAGCATCTGATGGATCTGCGACACTACAGCCGCCCCTTCACCGACTGCTGCTGCCACGCGTTTGGTCGAGCCGGCGCGTGCATCGCCGATCGCGAATACGCCGTCAACCGTGGTGCCGAGATCGCAGGTGGAGTTCAGGCCTCTTTCACCGGTCAGCACGAAGCCCTTGGGATCGAGCTGCACGCCGCAGGTTTGCAGCCATTCGGTGTTGGGATCCGCGCCGGTGAAGAGGAACAGATGACGTGTGTCGAACCGATCCGTGCCGTCTGGTAACGGCTCCTTCAGCACCACCGATGCGAGGCCGGCCTCATCAGCTTCGAGCTGACCAATCTCTGTGTGAGGATGCACAAACACATTCGGCAGCGAGCGGATCCGGTCGATCAGATAGCGCGACATGGTCGCTTCGAAACCACTGCGCCGAATCAACACGTGCACCTTCGCCGCATGCGTGGCGAGATAGACGATGGCCTGCCCAGCCGAATTGCCGCCGCCCACCAGCACGATTTCTTCGCGCTTGCACAGCTTGGCTTCAACCGGCGACGCCCAGTAGTAGACGCCCTTGCCGTCAAAACGCTCGAGACCTTCGATAGCCGGCCGACGGTACACCGCGCCGCTGGCAATGACGATGGTGCGCGCTTTCACGCTGCCACCGCACTTGAGCTCGAGCCGGTGCGGCGACTCCTCGCAATGCAGGGCTTTGACCCTGACCGGAATGGCGACGTGCGCGCCGAACTTCTGCGCCTGCACAAACGCGCGTCCGGCCAGCGCCTGACCGCTGATGCCGGTCGGAAAGCCGAGATAGTTTTCGATGCGCGAACTGGCGCCCGCCTGACCGCCCGGCGCGCGGCTGTCGAGCACGATCACCGAGAGGCCTTCCGAAGCCGCATAAACGGCCGTGGCGAGTCCTGCCGGCCCTGCGCCGACGATGGCAACGTCGTAGATCAGCGAAGCGTCGAGTTCGGGCAGCATGCCGAGGCAGGTTGCAAGGTGAGGATCGCTCGGATGACGCAGCACGGTACCGTCCGGGCAGATCACCAGTGGCAGGTCTTCAGGCTTTGCACCGAACTGCTCGATCAGGCCGAGCGCCTCCTCATCACGTTCGTCGAGTACCGAATGCGGATGACCGTTGCGCGACAAGAAGCCCTGCAGCGAGACGAGCCGCGAGTCGTTGCTCTTGCCGATCAGGATCGGGCCGCCAGCGCCCTTTTCGATCAGCGAGACACGCCGCAGGATCAGCGCACGCATGATGCGCTCGCCAAGCTCTGCTTCCGCGACGATCAACGCGCGGAGTTTGATAGGTGGAATCAGCAAGGCATCTACGGGTTCCAATGCCACGCCGCTGACGAGGCAGACGCGTCCCGACAACTGACCCACTTCGGCGAGGAACTGCTTCGGACCACGTTCGGAGACGAGGCGCTCACGGCCGAGGCCATCGCGTTGGAAAAGCTTGACGCGTCCCGTGAGCGTGACAAACATGCCCGGTCCGACACGACCGGTTTCGAACAGCAGTTGACCGGGTTCCCAGTGCTGCACCTCGCCGAATTTGCTCAGCCGCTTGATTTCTTCCCACGTCAGTTCGGGGAACATCTGATGTTCGCGTGTCGCCAACGAAGAGAACGGCGCGTCGGCGACCACAGCTTGTTGTCCTTCGGCTTCTTGAATCTCAACCATCAAACCACTCCTTCTGTCGTTTGATCCAGCATGGGGTACAGCGAGGCAGCGCAGGCGACAGACGAACTGCTGGAGAACCGGACGTGCTACACCGCCGGCGCTACGCCGGGATGCACTTCATCCATCGGCTCCTCTTCCAGTGGCTCGAGTTGCCGTCCCGCGTCGCGCCACGCGTCGAGACCGCCGCGCAGCGGCAGGACGTCGGCGAAGCCTGCTTCGTTGAGTTGTTTGGCCATCCACGCCGCCGAAATCTCATTCGGGCAGGAACAGTAGATGACGAGTTTCTGGTTCGGCGGATACTTCGCGATGATCTCGTTGAGCTGGCGCTCGTCGGCAAACTGGGTGCCCGGGATCACAAACGGATCCAGCTTGCGCTTCTCGCGCGAACGGATGTCGAACAGCACCGGCGGTTGGCCGGATGCGATCAGGTTGCCCAGCTCATCTATCTCCATGCGCGCGGTAGCCAGTTTGCGGATGAGCTGGCGCCGCCGGATCCACCGGTAGGTGGCGTAAAGCAGCAGCAATGCGGCGATTACCACGCCCGCCATCTTGCCCAGGCGTCCGGCGCCCGCCATCAGCATGTCGATTTGCTGCGCGAACAGGGCGCCAATGATGAGACCCGTTCCAGACCAGAGCGCGGCGCCGATGCTGTCGTAAGTCAGAAAGGTGCGATACGTGGTGCCCATCGCACCGGCCATCGGGATGGAGACGATCGACAGGCCCGGCACGAACTTCGCCACGGCCAGCACGCGCACGCCCCAGCGGCCGAAGAAGCGCTCGGTCTTCTTGACACAGGTGTCGCGCGAGAGAGACAGCTTGCACAGCGTCTTCAACGTGTTGCCGCCGTAAATGCGGCCGGCGAGGTACCACGCGCTGTCGCCGATCAGCGTGGCGAAAATGGCGAGGATCAGCACCGACGCGAGCTGCGTGCCGACGGTGGCCGGATGCATGGCCGCCATCGCGCCGAACAGGACGAGACAGGGCATCGCGGGCACGGGCAACCCTAGCGATGCGGCGAGCACATTAGCGAAGACGAGAGCAGGCCCGTACTGCTCCACGAGGTCATGTAGCATCGGCTTACTTCCGCGACCGTTTCCGGCGGGAAGCGAAGAAGTAACTTAAGGATTATGGACGCATTTCCGAGACGTGCAAGCGTCCGGTAATGTGGGGCGCGGATGAAGCGGGAGAAGCTTTGCCGGGTCAGGCACGGCAGGTGCGGAGCGCGATTGGGCCGAGGCTCCGGACGGCCGTTTGTTGCTGGTCATTCAACGCTGAATTTCTCAAGCGGGCTGGGCGGTGGGTGAACGGCGTTCGCGTGCACCCGTACCGCTGCCACCTCCGTTTTACGACCGGTGATTGTGTTGTTCACCCGGCAATTCGGCGCCGTGCGCGCGAATGGCCGCAATCAGTTCCGCCGGCGTGATTTCATAACGCACTTCGCGGTGGATGCCCGGCTTGCGCTCGTCCACTTCGATCAGAAGAATACCCTTGCCGTCTTCTGTCGACTCGAGGCGCAGTGAGCGAAGTTCGCGCGCCGTCGCGTCGTCGAATTCGGTGAGCAGGGCCATTGACCCGGAAGACCCGGTAGTGCGCATCGAAGTTGTCCTCGTTCCGTTGTTTATCAAGCCATTGTACGGGCAGCCTGGTGCACCATGTGCCGCACACCGCCAAACCCATAGCATCCCACAAACTGCCGAAACCCGCGCTGCGCTTTGCTATGCGCGATGCGAGGATGTCGTGTCAGCCAGTTTAACGCGACTCATTGTG
This sequence comes from Paraburkholderia sp. GAS82, assembly GCF_050436285.1. Lineage (NCBI taxonomy): Bacteria > Pseudomonadati > Pseudomonadota > Betaproteobacteria > Burkholderiales > Burkholderiaceae > Paraburkholderia > Paraburkholderia sp. GAS82. Next base: position 359,246 of record NZ_JBNDLX010000002.1, on the reverse strand, counting down.
TCGCCGGATGCATTTTTCGTGCCCCGCTGCGGTGCAACCGTTCCACCCGATTGTCATGGCCCTGACGCGTAGCCGGGTTAGGGCTTAGCATCGCGAATGAGCGGCGCGCGGCTCTGCCGCCCGCAGGCAGGCACCTGTGCTGTAAACGATCCACCCCGCGCAGCCGTTGACCGGCATGCGAGGCAATGCGCTACATTGATGCTATGAATCGGGACCGTGAAATCTGCTGTAAGCCGACGCCCTCAGGCGCCGCCCCGTGCTTTGACGGCGGCTTCTCTCTGGTGGTGGCCTCGGCAGGTATTTATTGCCGCCCGTTGCGTCCCGTGCGATGGTCGGGATTCGCAAATTGCCGTTTCTACTTGAACGCTGCATGAAACACTACTTGACGATTCAGAGCCCGCTCGGCGCGATGTGGCTACGCGCCGAGGACGATGCGCTCACGGGCGTGTACTTCGTCGGCCAGAAGTACTTCCCGCTGGACGCCGTCGACACCGCAAGCGGCACGGTGACCGGTCGCGATGCCGATACATTCACTGGTGTATCTATGGGCAAGCCGCCGCGCGTGTTAGCGGAAAGCGCGGAGCAACTCGCCGAATACTTTGCTGGCGAGCGTCAACAGTTCACCGTGCGCCTGCAGATGGCCGGTTCGCCATTCCAACGAAGTGTCTGGAGCGAACTCGTCAAGATTCCGTTTGGCGAGATCGAGAGTTATGGGCGGCTCGCGCAGCGGCTCGGGCTACCGATCGGCAGTGCGCGCGCAGTGGGAGCCGCGAATGGACGTAATCCGGTGTCGATCATCGTGCCGTGCCATCGCGTGATATCGAACGCGGGCGAGCTCACCGGATATGCTGGCGGACTTGAACGCAAAGCGGCTTTGCTCGCGCTCGAGCGGCCGGCATCGAAACTCCCCCGGCAGCTCGAATTGCTGGACGCCGACGACGCTTTCTAACGCAGTGTGGCGTGCACGACGTTCGCGACGTGCGTTGAAGTGCGGCGACCGGCATCTGCCCGGCAACAAAAAATAGCCCGTCCGAAGAGGGACGGGCCGCTAAAACGCCGTTTTACATGGGTCAGCCACCCCGCACAACCAGGGCGCTGACGGACTTATGCTGATCCGCGCCGAACCCTTTGTCGAGGTGGGAGTAACGCCGATCTATCAGACTAAACGGCATCCGGCGCCACGGTGCCCGGCGGTTTGTTTCGCTATGCCGACTACACGACGTTTGCCGGATGCGTCGAACGCGCTACACTGCGCCGGATAGTGCGGTATGGCCGCAGACACGGCTGCTTGCAAACATTATCGCCGGTAGCCCGTCTGTGCGAATGACGCGAACGACGTGACCCGATGCTGAAGACCCTCGACCGTACCCATGCGTCGCTCGCCGAAGCTTTTGCTTCGCTGGCAAAGAACGCACAGCGTCAGCGCTACCACTACCTCGCGGCGGTACTTACGCTGATGGTCATCGTGGCGGTCTCCGCGGCGCTGGCTGCCGTGCTGGCCGCCGGCAAGCAGCTCGACTATCGCCGCGGCCTCATCACCCAATACGTCGCCGAAATCTCGCTGCTGTTGCATGGCGAGGTTTCATTTCTGCGGCGCACCGAACTGACTATCCAGTACTACCAACAGACCGGCGATGTGCGCAGCCTCCCCGCTGGCGTCGAGGCTTCAATCCGGCAAACCGGCATGGCGCGTGGCGATGCAGGCACGGATGGATCGCACTTCGATCTGCTCGTGTCGCAGGCCGTGCGTGACGCATGGAGCGCGTCGCTCAGCGACAAGCTCTGGCGTCTATATGAAGCGGGTCAGTCCACACTTTCCACGCAGCGGGCCTTCGAGCTGAATCATCGCGCGATGCTGATCGGGCTGACTGACGACTATGCGGTGATCACGCCGTCGGTAGAGGGTCGGGAAGGCGGCCGCGCGCGGCCGCTGCAGCCGTCCGACGTTCCGCTAATCCGCGCCAGGCTCCTGCAACAGCTGCAGGAGCAGACCGGCCGGCGCGTGCCTGCCAGAGACCAGCGCGTGTGGGTGGGTCCATATGTGGACACAGAGTTGGGCGTGCCGGTCATGACCGCGCTCAGCGCCTACTACGAGGGCGATACACCCACGATGCTCGTGACCATGAGCATTCCCGTCGATGCGCTCGTGGAGCACCTCTCCCGACGCTTCCCGAGGGGCACCCTGATGCTGCTGACTGATGATCAGCGCATCGTCGTTTCCTCACGTCCGGTCTCTGTGGAAACCGGGCATATGTTGCAGACGAACGCCGCGCAGATGGCGAACGATACGTATCGATACACGCTCCACGGCGCGATTCTGCGCGAGCCGCTGCTGTCCGGCTTCGGTCTGGTGATCGCCTATCTTCCCTGGAGCGGGTTGGCGGCGATCCTCGGCTGGCAATTCGCGGCGATCGCGTGTGGCGCGCTGCTTTTGCTGGTCGGCATCGCCTTGACCGCGCATTTTTGGGGACTGCGCCTGCTGCGCACTGCTTACGATGAAGCCACGCGCGCGCTGGAGAACGAGGCCATCAACCATGTTCTCGTGAGCGCCACGCCGATTGGCCTGTGCATCGTCCGGCAACGCGACTATTCGATTCTCAGCGGCAATGCGCTCGCTGCACAATGGCTCCAGCGTGAGCCATCTGCGGATACGCTGCCCACGCATATCGTCGCGGCCTTCCGGGCCGCGTTGCCCGCTGTCGACGAGGCGCGGACGGTCGTGTTTGCCGCGCCGCTTCAACCCGACGAAATTGACGGCGCGGGCGCACAGGTTCTGCAGTTCACCTGCGCGCCGGCCCGCTATGCGGGTCAAGACGTGCTGTTCTGCGCCATCCTCGATATCACTTCGCAGCATGCGCTCGAGGCGCAACTGCGCACGGCGCAGCGCGCCACCGAAGCGGCGATGCGCGAGCGGTCGAATTTCTTTGCGTCGATGAGCCATGAGATTCGCACACCGCTGAACGCATTGCTTGGCAACCTGGAGTTGTTCGTGCGCACGCCGGGTCTGGAGGCGCACGAGCAGCGCGTGCGTACGCTCGGCGTCGCGGCCGATGCGCTGCGCCGCATCGTTAACGATATCCTCGACTTTTCAAAGATCGACGCGGGCGAAATGAAGCTGGTCACGGAGTCTTTCCGGCCCATCGACGACTTCGAAAATCTCGCGCTGTCTTATGCGCCGATGGCGCCGGGGCGGCCGATTCGTTTCTACTCCCACCTTTCTCCGACACTCATCCAGACTTTGCGCGGTGACCGGACCCGCATTGCGCAGATCGTTAACAACCTGTTGAGCAACGCCTTCAAATTCACCTCTGCCGGCAAGATCATGCTCGGCGCCGAGGTGCTGATCGATACGCAGGGTCGCCGCATTCTCAGTTGCCGGGTTTGCGACTCGGGGATCGGCATGGACCCGCCGATGGTGTCGCGTATTTTTCACCCGTTTGTGCAGGGCGAAGCGACGACGTCCAGCCGCTATGGTGGGACGGGACTCGGCTTGTCGATCTGCGCGAGCCTGTGTGAATTGATGGGCGGGCATATCTCCGTCGAAAGCGTGAAGGGGGTGGGGAGCGCTTTCAGCATCTCGATTCCCATGGCGGTTCCATCCGACGAAGAGCGTGTCGCGCAGCCCCTGCCTGCGAGTCGCGGCAGCTTGCTGGTGTTGTGTCAGGAGACGGTGTCGGGTCAGCTCATCGGCGAGTGGCTCGGGCTTTACGGATGGTTCTGCTGCAGTGTTACTTCGGCGCGCTCCGCGCAGGAGTGGTTACAGACTAACCGGCCCGAGGTGCTGGTGGTGACCGGCGAGTATGAACTCGACGTAATCGCAACGTTGCGCGCGGTGCGGCCAGTGAACGCCGTGTGGATCACACGCGGTGGACCTGATCGTCCAACGTGGCGCAGCGAGGGAGTACTCGAAGTGAGCGAGTTCAGTCATACAGCGATTGTCGCGGCGGCGGATCTTGCCGCAACAGGCGCGCAAGACGGCGCAGGGCGCGTCGGCGCTCTACCCGTTGCTCCGGCATCCACTCGGGAAACAATGAAGACCGTTGCGCCTTCAGCAGCTCCCCAGCCCACATTGCTGGGTCTGGTGGTGCTGGTCGCCGAGGATAATCCGCTGAACCAGTCCTTGATTGTCGAACAGTTGCAGACGCTGGGATGCGAGCCGATTCTTGCCGGCGATGGCCGCCAGGCGCTCGCGATACTCGAGCATACGGAAGTTGACGTCGTATTGACTGATATTCACATGCCGGTCATGGACGGTTATGAACTGCTGGCGGCGCTGCGACGGGATCATCCCGGGTTGCCGGTGTTCGCGTTCAGCGCGGTTACCGACACGCAGCAAACTGACGAATGGGATGAGCGCGGCTTCACCGGTTACATTCCCAAGCCCACGTCGCTTGGAGAGCTGGAAGCGGCGCTCGATGTGTTGTGTACGGACGCAGATGAGGCGGTAGAGCCGGCGGTAGCCCACGAACCGGCGATTGCCTCGGACGCCGCGCCGCAGGTGCCGCTCAAGCCCACGCCCGAGTTCGACGCGCAGACCAAAGCGCGTTATGTCACCATGCTTAAGGAACATCTCGAGACCGATTTGCCCAAGCTGTTGGCCATCGTCGAGAGCCACAACCGCCTGGCGCTGCGCGACTGGGCGCATAGTGCCGCGGGCGGTTTCCTGATCGTGGGCGAACCGCAGTTCGCGACGCAATGTCGTGAGCTCCAGGATCTGTGTCGCAAGCAAGACCCGTGGAGCGAGCAGATGGCCAGTCTCGCCCTGGCGTTGCATGAAGGTCTGCGCAGCCACTTCGGCCTCGACGAGGCGTCGCTGCGCTGAAGGGAGCGCCAGGCGGCGCCTTCCCGTGTCACCCATCAAGCTTCTTCGAACCTGAACCTCAAGATTCCTGTGCGCGCGTCGTAAACGAGTTTGCGGGCCGTATGCGTCACGCATGTGGCCTTGTCCCCTGGGTAGATCTACCCGCCTCGGTCCTCTCGCCACGTCCAATAAAACGCCACAGGAACTTGTACGATGAAACGCTTGGTTGTCGCTCTGTTTGCAGGCCTTACCGCCCTCTATGGACCGCTCGCGATGGCGGATGAAGTGTACGGGCAGATCGGCACCGAAGGCGCCGGTATTGGCTACGGTCATCCGCTCGGCTCACTCGCCAACGTGCGGGCTGAAGTCAACGGTGTCAGTTTCTCGCATAGCTTCAACTCAGGCGACCTGCACTACGACGGAACGGCGACGCTCATCCATGCCGGCCTTTATGGCGACTTCTTCCCGATGCCCAGCGTCGTGCCGTTTCGCCTTACCGCCGGCTTGCTGATTGGCGACGATCATGTGAATGCGACCGCAACCAGCCCGTCCGGTACCTACACCATCAATGGCGTCGCCTATTCGACGCTGGGTCAAAGCATTCACGCGAAGGCCACCTACCCGGCCGTGCGTCCGTACCTTGGCATCGGCTTCGGCCATTCGCCGCTCGCCACCAAGGGCTTTTCGATGTTCTTCGACGCGGGCGTTGCCTATGGCAAGCCGCATCTGGACTTCGATGTGCCCGCCGATATCGTGGCCGAAGCGGGTCAGGCGAACGTCGACGCCGAGAAGCAATCGCTGCAGAACACCGTGGACCGTTATCGTTTCTATCCAATCGTGAAGGTTGGCGTGACGTACCGGTTTTAAGGCACGCCTTCGTGCCTTCGTTCGATCTATCGCGCCACGGCCGTCTTTAACCAGGCCGTCGCGCGATGAAGTCGATTTCCACGAGTGCATCACGCGCCAGGCCTGTGACGCCGATACAGGTTCGTGCGGGCAGGGCGCCGGGCGGAAAGTACGCCCGGTACGCGTCGTTCATCGCCGCGTAGTCACGCTTGAATTCCGTCAGGAAAATGCGTGCGTTCAGCACGTGTTCGAGTCCCAGTCCAAGGCCTTTCAGCACAATCTTCAGATTGTCCATCACGCGCTGTGTCTGCGCGACGACCCCCTCGGGTAGCGGGGCTGCGTCGTCGGTGGGTGAAGTGGGCATCTGTCCCGTCACGAATACCCATCCATCAGATTCGGCTGCGTGTGAAAACGGGGCCACGGGTGTCGGCGCGTCCGGGATCATCCAGAAGGTGGGGCCTTGCGTCATGCTGTTTCTCCGCTCAGATCATTGATGATGAAATAGCCGGACTTGCCGGCGAGGTCGAAAGTAACTCGCCAAAAACGGGCCCGTGCAATGTCACGCGGAAGGCATTTTGCGCATGCTACGATGGGTCGCGATGTGACGGAGGGTTGGGCGAGCAATGGCAACACTATACGAGAAGCTCGGCGTTCAGCCGAGCGCGACTGAAGACGAGATCAAGCGCGCCTACCGGAAGGCGGCCATGCGCTGGCATCCGGATCGCAACGCCGGTTCCGAAGAGACGGCACGCGCGGCGTTTCTGGATATCAAGGACGCGTACAACATTCTGTCCGATCCAGCGCAACGCAAAATCTACGACGACGTCTTCGCCCAGAAGATGCGTTCATGGGAAGCCCGCGTTCAGCGCATGGAGCGGGAACGCGTCGAGCGGGAAGAAGCGGCTCGCGCAGCCGAACAGGCGGCGTACGCGAAGTTGTTGGCGCTCGCGATGCGCTTTGCGGACGAAGGCTACAACCGCGATGTGGTGTTCGGCGTTCTGCTCGGGCAGCAGTGCGAGGCCAGCCGCGCTGGCCAGATTGCCGACAGCGTGCTGGCGCTGCATGCGTCACGTCAGCAAAAAAGTGCGTCCACCGGACCGGTGACTGATAACGACAAGTCGGCCCAGGCTGCGGACCGCGCCTCGGCACGGAGTGACAGTGCCACGGCCACGAGCGGGAGTACGCTCGGCGGGCTGTGGTTTCAATTCCTGAACGGCCTGCGCTTCTGAGTCGCGCACAGTTTAGTTTGTCGCCGGCTTCAAAAAAGAGCGCTGCCGTTGCGCTCCGATTGCTTATAGTAGAAGTGTGCCGGGTCGACAGAAGAAACGGGTCTGCCGTTTCCTGACTCGCACATTTGACGGGGGAACGGTGCGATGACAACAGCAACCGGTTCAGCCTACACGATGCGAACGAGCACACCGGCGTCGTTGCGGGAGCTTGCCAACTACCTCGAACTGGCGCTCGATGCCGGTCAATCCGTGGTCGTGATGCGCTATGGCGAGGGTCATCGCTCGGTGTACATCGGAGACCCGGCCAACTCGCTGGATGCGCTATCGAGCAGCGACGCGGTCGCGGCCCACCTCGCGGATGAGATGCTTGCTTTGACCGAACCGGGATTGAACCGGATCACCGCTGATGGCCAGGTCTATCGCTTCACGCGGACGCACCGCTATATCGAGGACCGGCAGGCCGTGATCTTTGCGCCGGCATGAGCGGGCTGCCGCGACTTCATCGTCAATCTCACGCCAACCGCCCCAGCACGCTCGCACAATAAAAAAAGCGAACCGAAGTTCGCTTTTTGCAACGGTTCGCCGCCCGTGGGCAGCGACCGGAACATTTCGTTTGCGTCTGACGCTTTGCTTTATGCGCCGGCCGAAACGGTTGCCACGAATTGCTTGGCAGCCTTGCTAGCCGATTCGTACGTAGCGTTGGCAGCCGAAAATGCCGAGTTCCATGCTGCTACCGCGCCTTCGCTGCCGGCCGGTGCATTCTTTGCCAGGCTTTCGATAAAGCCTTGTGCGTCTTTCTGGGCTTTCTGAAACTGTGCGGTAGCGGCGCTCGAGAATTCGGCTTGGGCGCCCGACAGGATTTCATGCACATGGCGGCCGTATGCAGCTGCCTTTTCCGATGCCGGTTGCGACAGGCTGGCCGACAGCGCGACCAGTTCGCTCGGATCTTTCACCGAGAGAGCCTTGGCTGCGATTTCCTGCGTTTCGGCGAGCGATGCTTTGCCGACTTGCAGATTCAGTGCGACCAGCTTCTCGAAGCTTGCGAACGCCAGGTTCGTGAAGCCGAAAAACGATTGCAGGCTGGCTTGCTGTGCGGCGATCAATTGTTGGGGGGTAAGCGTGCTCATCACTGCTCCAAAGGGTAAGGCGGCGAGTGCGAGACGGCTCTAAGTGAACAAAATCCGCGCGCCGCAAGGGCTGAAAGTGGTTTGTTGCAGTGCAACAAAAACTCATTGTACGGGGTAATTTTGGGAAGTCAATCAATTTCGAGAGAAGGGGAGGCAAGGCTGTGCAGCCGCCATGGCGGGTTGCGGATTGGTTGAAACTGGCGTGAAATGCCCATGCGGCCGGCGTGCAGCAGACGCGAGGCGGATGTGACGGTAGCCGTCGCCGGGGCGCCCGTGGCATAGTGCGACCCATTCACAAGCGACTGCGTACAGGAGTAAAGCGAAGCCGATGACCAGCCCCCTCGATTCTTACCAGCAGGACCAGGTCGTCCTGCTGGACGACGTGCCTAGCCCCGCCGCCGATACCCCGGAACCGTTTGTCGTCGCAAATGAACGACGTGTGGTGATTGCCTATCGGATTGCCGCGACGGATTTCGAGCGCTTCGGTCCGTTCGATGAAGATGACGATCCGTTCTGCGCGGTGGAGTTTTCGGCGGCGGCGTTTCATCAGTTCGGGCCACCCAACGACGAAGGGCTGTACGCTCATCCGTTGTCCGCGCAGGGCCTACGCGGCTATTGCGCGCATGAAATCGTGAACTCGTCGCTGGTGGCCGATTCGTGGGGGCCGGCGGCCGCGCAAGAAGGCTATCGGCACTACGTCCTGACGTTCCAGGACAGCACGTATGAATGCGTGGCGGCGGACTGCACGGTGGTGGGAATCTACGGCAATGGCGACATTGCCGTCCGTGAAGCGTTTTCGTTATGTAAATGAGTTTCCTCAGCCTGGCCCGCGGACGGTTACCGTGGGCCGGCGCGTCTTGGCATTGCGCGCTGCGTCGCTGCAATGCAACTCCTCCTGGTCCATTCTCTAAAAGATTCGTATAATTTACTTCTTTGTGACATTTTGCGGTAAAAAATACCCATCCCCCATTTGAAGGCTGTGAGTTAACGAATCGAGCCGGTTCGCCGGATTACCTGCGCACCATTACGACGGTTCGTCTGGCAGTGGGCTTTCCGACGAGCCGCGACTCGAAGTCGAACACCGCTTTCGCGTAGAGAGGACGACACGACGGTTCGCTTGCTAAAGTCAAAGATACACGGCGCGCGTGAGTTCATGCCATTGAAAAAAATATGTAGTGCGAAGGATTAAAATCAGGCGAGATCGAAGTCTGTCCCAATGCACCTGCGCGAGGAAGCCAGCACGAAAACGTTTCACTATCTGGCTCGCCTTCGAGCGTGGCGAGATCTCGTAAGCAAAGAAAGCTTCTTGACCCCAGCACGCGGGTCGATATTCGATTTTTACTGGCTTTAGAAATCTGGCTGCGATATCTATAGGAAAGGTCAGTCTGCGTTATCCCCTATCCATTCGTAGAATCCCGTGATTGAAATTCCTTTGTCCGATGACGACTGGATGCACGTCGAGCATCTATTTCGTGAATCCCCGTCGCCACGTGGGAGACCGCGCCGCGCTGCGCGCGATATTTTGAATGCCATTCTCTGGATTCAACAAACCGGAGAAAAGTGGCATCGGTTGCCGGCGAACTTTCCGCCGCAACAGACCTGCTACGCGAAGTACATCGCGTGGCGCCGCTCAGGTGAACTGCAGCGCGCCGTTGAGCTTCTGTGCAAGCGGCAGCGCGGCTGCGGCTGATTCTCCCGAGATATTTCTGCTCGATCCAGCGGCCTTCCGACGGCTAGCGCCGCGTGTACGTGTTCGCGCCGCCTGGCCGTAACACCGTAACGTGGCCGACGTAACAACACGGCCATGACAGCCTCTCCCTGAGCTTTATGTGCACTCGACGCCACGTCGAGCTCGCAAGGTAAAGCCATGTTTTGCAAAGGCTTTGCCGAGCCTTGATCGGTTCTCCATTCGCTTCGACCTGGCGTTGGCACGCAATGTGCAATCGGTCGTCTGGTTAGCATTCTTAGCGATAACGCGTCATGCACCTTGTTCAAATCAACGATCCGTCTGCGCATCGGCGCCCTTCCGTCTATGCGACCGGCGTCACGGGGCAACAGAAAAATCAGATGAACGACGTACACGTACACGATGGTCTGGCGAAGCGCATCTCGCAGGGACTGCGCGCCGACGAGTTTTACTTGATGTTTCGCGGCACCTACCAGGTCGGCACCGGACAGCTGTCGCATGTCGAGGCGCAAGTGCGATGGATGCATCCGGATTATGGGCTGCTGCTCCCTGGCGTATTCATGCCGCAGCTCGAGCAGTCCGACATCGCATATGAGATGAGTTGCTTCATGATTGCGCGCGCGTGTCGTGAGCTTAGTGTCTGCCTTAGCCAGGGACTGATGCCTTGCCCGGTTTCGATTGGCGTCCAGGCGTCGGCGGCAGTGCATGAGCGCTTTGCGGAGGACATCCGCGACATCGCGCTGTTCTATGACGTCGCACCGAATCTGCTTGAGCTCGAATTGCCGGAAAGTGAGGACGCGGCCCGTGTCCTTTCGATTCGGGCGCTCACGGCGGACCTCAGGGATCTGGGAGTGGGGATCTCGTATGGCGACTTTGGCGCGGGACGGGCATCACTGGCGAGCCTGGGTGCGCTCGATATCGACACCGTGAAGCTGGCGCGAGAGCTGGTGGCAACGGTGCCGAACGACACGCGTTCGTGCAAGGTCGTTGAAGGCCTGCTAGCGCTGCTGGAGTCGCTGGATATACGCGTGGTAGTGGACGGTGTCGAGACTGAAGAGCAGGCGCGCTGGCTGCGTCAATGGCCTCGTATTATGGCTCGGGGTGCCCATTGGCCGAGGCCGGTGCGGGCGCTGTCTGAGTTGATGCCGCCGGTCTCTTCACTTTAGAGAATGGATTCGCCACACGGGTCGTTACGTGCCGCGTTACGTAACGGTGACGTTGCTGCACGGCGCGCAATGGTTGATTGGGTTGACGAGCTTTTCGAAACATGGGCGCCAAGCCCCGTCTGACGTACGTCGGTGGTAAGCCCTAGCGACAACGTACCGCGAAATACTCGTTGGCATAGTTGCTGCTTTAAGGATGGCGCAGCGCACAAAGTGATAGACAAAAATAGTAAGGGTGTCATTGAGTATCAGTTTCAAACGACCGACCAGGTCCGGGGGTAAACCGGTCGGTTTTCAAGCATGCGGTGTGGTTCCGGCGTTCGTTCGGATCGTGCCGTTCCAGTGCAACCGGCGAGGTAGCCCGGTGAGGCTGGCTTCCCCTTGGGCATAGAGACGTGAAGGTTTGATGCCGGACGCAGTCGGCAAGCTGTGACTGTGTGCTACGAAGCGGAATGTCCTAAGGCGCGCGTTTAACGCGTGCAGGGAAAGTATTGCCTTGCGAAAGATGGGCTGATGTGGGGTTATCGATCGATCCGGGGGGATCGCAAACCCACTAATAGAGGATAACTAACCATGCATGAACAGATGCAACATGAACAGAATGCCGCACGCCGGATCTATCCCGCGTTCTGTAACGCGTGCCTGATGCTATCCGCAAACGTCAAGGTGATCCTGAGGGCCGAGCAAAAATGATGAACGTAGCAACCCTCGCACAAGAAACGCGAAAGATGCACGGGCTTCAGGGCCTCGTTGCACGTGCGCTGGATATCGCGCTGATCGTTGGCGGAGCGATAACAGCAGCGCAGATTCGCTATGACGATCTGTTGCAGCATCACACGGATGCCGCTTTCGTCGCGTTTGCTACCGCGCTGGCGATCTCCCTGTTTCCCGTCTTTGGTATCTACCAGTCGTGGCGTGGGCGCTCCATGCTGCGCCTCGCCGGCCAGATCTCACTCGCGTGGGTGGTCGTCCAGGCGTGCGCGTTGGTACTGATGTTTTCATTGCACCGAACCGATCTGATCTCACGTTTGTGGTTCGCTTACTGGACGGGTTTGACCGGTGGCGCGTTGATCGTCTCGCGGCTGACGGTGCACGCCGCGCTGGGGCGCGTTCGCCAGGCCGGTCTGAACCTGCGCAGGGTCGCGGTCGTCGGGCAGGGGGCGCATTGCCAACGCATGGTGCGCAATATCGAAGCTGCCCCAGCAAGTGGCTTCCGCGCTTCCGCCGCCTACGACATTTTCCCCGAAACCGGTCTTGCCAGCCTTGGCATGCCCGTGTTCGACGATCTGGCGAAATTCGCGCGCCATGTTCGCTCTGAGGGCGTGCAGGAACTGTGGCTGACGCTCCCGCTGTCGGAGGAACGCACGATTTTGCAGGTCGTGCAGGAGTTCCGCGACGATCTCGTGAACATCCGCTTCATGCCTGACGTCAGCGGTCTCGCCTTGTTCGATAGCGGGATGATCGATCTCATCGGCGTGCCCGCGATCAACCTCGTTGCGTCGCCGTTGTCGTCGCACGCGCTTGGCAAGAAGGAGATCTTCGATCGCGTCTTCGCGGCCACCGCACTGTTCGCCCTCGCGCCTCTGCTGATTGGTATCGCCGCGGCGGTCAAGTTTTCGTCACCAGGGCCGGTGATCTTCCGGCAACGGCGCAAGGGCGCCGACGGAAAGGTCTTCCAGATCTACAAGTTCCGGACGATGCACGTGCACAGCGAAGAACAGGGTGTCGTCAGTCAGGCCAGCCGCGGTGATTCGCGCATCACCAGGGTCGGCGCCTTTTTGCGGCGTACCAGTCTCGACGAGTTGCCACAGTTCTTCAACGTGCTAAGCGGCGATATGTCGGTAGTCGGGCCGCGGCCGCACGCGATCGAACACGACGAGCTCTATCGGAAAGTCGTGAGTGGCTACATGCATCGCTATCGGGTCAAGCCCGGCATTACAGGGTGGGCGCAAGTCAACGGCTTTCGCGGCGAAACGGACCGGATCGAGAAGATGCAAGGCCGTGTCGAGCATGACTTGTATTACCTGCGTAACTGGTCGTTCGCGCTGGATATGCGGATTGTTGCGGCGACTATCTGGCGCGGGTTCCGTCACACGAACGCGTATTGATTGTGACGCTCGCCCTATGGACAGGAAGTGCTAGTCATGTTCGATTCGATCCTGGTGGTATGCGAGGCCAACATGTGCCGTAGCCCCATGGCGCAAGCCATTCTCGCGAGGAGACTGCGGGGTGCGACGGTTGTCTCGGCCGGCACCCGGGCGATACCGGGCCGCACGATCGATGGGTTCACGTCGAAATTGATGGCGGCCCGCGGTTACGACCTGCGGGGCCATGTGGCGAATCTGATTGGCTTGCCGCAGGTACGAGCAGCGCAACTCATCCTGACCATGACCACGATGCAGCGCACGACGGTAGAGCGCGCATACCCGTTCGCACGAGGCAAGGTGTACAGGCTGGGCGAGCACGACGATCAGGATGTTCTAGACCCGTATCTCGGTTCCATCGAGACATATGAGACGTGTTTCGCACAGATCGAGAGTGGCGTTACGAACTGGATTCAGAGGATACCGAAATGTGGCTAAACCGACTCGAGAAAACCGGTTTGATACACGATGGGTTGAGCGCATTGGCGATATGTGTGTTCGCTGCCGCGATGCCGTCAACGGCACGAGCCCAGTTGCTCGCGCCTGCGACTACGCATCCCGCCAGCAACGCCTCTTCTACGGCAGTCCAGCGAAGCAGCATGGGGAATAGCCGAAGCGCGACTGATCCGCAAGTGCCGTTAGCGGAGCAAGCGCTTCTAGGTGGACCGAACGATGCCGACGACGACTACCTCGACCGTTTAGGCGGCCCGATCGATGCATCGTCGGAACAGTCGGGTGCGAAGAGTCTGGAGCCGCCCACGCCGACCGAAGCGTTGATTGCCGATGCGGACGACGGCACGACGAAAACCGGAACCGGTAATGCGAGTGAATCAGACAAGCGGCCATCTGCGCTGGGGCGTCGGAGCACTACAAGCAGCGTTTATGCAATGCCGGAAACGTCGCCAGCCCGTGGCCTGATCGCATCGCCAGGAGTTTTACCGTTCGACGGGGCATCGGTTTACCCGTCTCCATGGTAGGTCGTCGGTGTGATCAATAGGTTTGCTAATGAAATACAACGAGGGAAACGCCAAAAACAAACAGACACCCGGCCAGCCTGCCAGGTGAACGAAACAGTTAGCTTCAGGATAGATCTAATGAGACCCAAGCAAAAAACAAAAATGGATGTATCGAGGGCAACGCGATGGCAATGGAGTGTTCGTGCGGCGTCGATTGTGGGGTTGGTGGCGGGGCTGGCGGCCTGTGCGGTCGCGCCCGGCATGCGGATGTCGCCGAACCCGACTCTGCCGGTTTCGGCTGCGACCGCGGACCATGCAGCGGTGAAGCTCCCCGTGCCGGTACGCGAGATCGACGTCTCGCTTGTGCAGCAACTTCACGATGCACCTGCCACACCACTGGAGTCGGATCTGTCATCGCTGCTGAGCGACACGGCGCAGCCTTACGTGATTGGACCCGGCGACGTTCTGCAGATTACCGTGTGGGATCACCCCGAACTCGACGCTGCCGGTACTGCCGGTGGCCTCAATAGCACGCCGGCGCGCCCTGCCGATCCGGCTGCGGGCTTCGTGGTGAATAGTGCCGGAGAGGTGCAGTTTCCCTACATCGGCAGGCTGAAAGTGAGTGGCGAAACCACGGATGAAGCTCAAAGCGCTATCACAAGAGCGCTTACCTACTTCAAGAATCCTCAGGTCACTGTGCGGATTGCGTCGTTCCGTAGCAAACAGGTTTACGTCGAGGGTGAGGTCCATACGCCAGGAATCCAGCCGATCAACGACGTGCCTATGACGCTTTACGAAGCCGTCAATCGCGCCGGTGGATTTGAACCTTCGGCCGATGAGAGCCGTCTTGTGCTGGTCCGCGGCGGAAAGTCGTATCAGGTCGACCTTACCGCGATGCGCGACCAGAAAATCAGCGGCTCCCAGATCGTGCTGAGGAATGGCGACGTGTTGCGTGTGACTTCCCGTGACCAGAACGGCGCATACGTGATGGGGGAAGTGAACAAACCGACGTTTGCGACGCCACTACGCGACGGCACCTTGACGCTAAGCGACGCACTGACGCAGGCGGGTAGCCTGAACAATAACAGTGCAGACGCCGGACAGATTTTTGTCATTCGTGGTTCGAAGTCGACGACTCCGCAGATCTATCACCTGGATGCGGCCTCACCGATCGCAATGGTGCTGGCCAACCAGTTCGAGTTGCTCCCGAACGATGTGGTCTACATAGATGGAAACGGTCTGGTACGGCTTAGCCGCGTGCTTAGCTTGCTGTTGCCCGCTATCAATGCTGGTTTAACTGGAGCGGTCGTCGCGCGATGAATAACCTATACCACCCCGAACAAAACCTCCTCCCGTCCGGGGGATTATCCAGTCATCGCGGCCGCGATGATCTCCTGAGTGCCGACGAGCCGCCGCTTTCCGAATACGTCTCAGTGGTGCTGCAGAACTGGAAGCTGATCGCGATCATCGCACTGGTCATCCTTATGCTGGGGATGAGCTACGCGATCTTCGGCACGCCCGTCTATCGCGCGGACGCGATGATCCAGGTAGAAGATGGGACGGCCGACGCGAAGGCGCCGCTGGGTGAACTGGCGTCGCTGTTCGACACGACCGCGAGTACCGCAGCCGAAATCGAACTGGTCGGGTCGCGACTCGTCGTGCAAAAGACTATGCGCGACCTGCATCTCGACGTCGACGCCAGGCCGGACTACTTTCCTCTGCTAGGCGCGTTTATCGCACGGCATGTCAAACCCGGTAAATTGGCTGCGCCATGGCTAGGCATGAACCGGTTTTCCTGGGGTGGTGAGGACATCGATGTAAGCCGGTTCGATTTTCCGTACGACACTGCTTTTACGCTGATTGCAGGTGCGGGGCATACGTTTGAAGTACGGGATAACAATGACGATGTGATTGCTCGTTGTGTCGTCGGCCAGGCTTGCAACGGGAAAGTCGACGACGAGCCGGTGACGATACGCGTCGAGCGTCTGGTCGCCAATACCGGAGCACACTTCGCGCTCAAGCATTTCCGCGAGCTCGAGACGATTGATCGTCTGCAGGACCAACTCGACATTGAAGAAAAGACTAAGCAATCGGGTGTGATCAGTGTGACGCTCGATGGTCTGGACAAAAGCAAGATCACCCGGATCGTCAACAGCATCGGGATGAACTATGTAGAACAGAACGTCAAACGAAAGCGTGATGAGGCGCAGTCGACTCTCGACTTTCTGTCCAAACAGTTGCCTACGCTGAAGGCCAGGCTCGAGAGCTCCGAGAACGCATACAACGCATTTCGCAATCGCAAGGGAACCGTCGATCTGAGCGAAGAAAGCAAATTGTTGCTGGGGCAGCTCGTCGACCTGAAGTCCAGGCAGATAGATCTTGAGCAGAAGCGCAGCGAAATGCAGCAGCGCTTCGCTGATGATCATCCTGCTGTCGTTGCGCTTACCGACAACATCGCTGCGCTCGCCGGTGAGCAGAAGAGTCTTTCTGATCGGGTGGGAGCGCTACCTAACACCGAGCAGGAAGCGCTGCGGCTGTTGCGCGACGTGCGGGTGGATACGGAGCTGTACACCAACCTGCTCGACAGTTCACAGCAGCTGGCAGTGGTAGAGGCGGGGCAACTCGGCAATGTACGCGTCGTAGACTGGGCGATGCGGCCCGACGATCCCGTTAAGCCGCGCAAGCTGATTGTGCTGGGCATTTCGTTGGTACTCGGCATTGTTGTCGGCGTAGCGGTTCCCTTTGTTCGGCGCGCACTGCAGGTTCACATTGAAAATGCGGAGCAGATCGAGCAGATTCTCGGCACACCGGTGTACTCGGTGATTCCGCACAGCGAACGGCAAAACGCGATCGAGCGTCAGATTCGCAAAGGACGTGCCGGACAACTGCTGCTCGCCCGGACCGCTCAGGATGACGTAGCGATCGAAGCAATTCGTAGTTTGCAAACGGCGTTGTATTTCGGCGCGTTCGACGCAGTCAATAACATCATCCTCGTCACCGGGTCGCGTCCAAACGTCGGTAAGTCATTTTTGGCCGCGAATCTGGCGGCGGTCATGGCTGCTGGCGGGAAGCGGGTCTTGCTGGTCGATGCTGACCTGCGGCGCGGAAATATCCACACCTACTTCGGCACGGGTTTGGTTCCTGGGTTTGCCGACGCCCTCGCAAGCGACGCGGCGGATCCACTGATCCAGCACAAAGTGCTCCCCGGTCTCGACTTTCTGCCGCGCGGCGCGGCACCTGCCAATCCGGCTGAACTGTTGATGGGCGCGCGGCTGAAGATGCTGCTGGATCGACTCTCAGAGCAATACGACGTCGTGGTGGTCGACACGCCACCCGTGCTTGCTGTCACCGATGCTATGTTGATTGCCCGCCATGTCGGTACAACGCTGCTGGCCGTACGCCACGGCCAGCAGACAGTCAACGAGATTAGCGAGGCGGCAAGGCGCATCCGCAATGCAGATATCGTGGTTCGCGGCGTCGTGCTGACCGATGTTCCGCAGAGCCGTCTGGGGTATGGCAGTTACAGCACGGGCTACTACGCGTATGAAAGCCGCTAGCTATCGCACGGGACACCCACTCGTTCTGTCGCGTTCGGGTGTCCCGAACATGCCGCGACGACTCATCAACATCCAGTTGGTGCTGGGACTGTCGCTGTTGTCAGTGCAGTTCGTGCTGATCGGCGGTGCGCAGCCAGGTCAGCTGTGGGCCGTTGCGCTGATACCGCTACTCGTCATGAGGAAGGCGATTCGCGTCAAAGGTCACGAGATGCTGGCGTACTTTCTGTTCATTGGCGTCGCGCTCCTGCTCACTGCACTGAGTGGCTATCCGCGTATCAAGGCGGCAGAGCAGATTGCGAAGTTCGTGGTGGTCTATCCCGTGTTTTATCTCGTCGGCCGCGCTTTTGGCAGGCACTATCTTCGCAACAAATTGCCGTTCGGTTACATCGCGCTATTCATGTTCCTGGCATACCAGGTTGCACTTCAAAAGCTGAACATTCCGATTCTGTATAAGACCGTGGATTTCATGCAGGACGCTTTGCATGGTTCGTTCAAGGAGAAAAACTGGCTGGCCACGTTTTTCTTTCTTTGCAGCTATGCATTGTTCCTCCAGTCGAAGCGCGGGAAAGCCGATGCTCTGTGGTTCATTGTGCTGAGTGCAGTCGTCGCGTTACTCAGCGAGTCCAAGACCGAACTGATCCCTTGTGCAATCGTCCTGATGACGCAGATCAAGGGCCGCACCGCGCTAAAGATGGCGGCAATTGCTGCAGGTGCGGCGCTTTACTATTTCCGCTTCCACAATGCGCTCTCAGGCGATCAACTGAACGTTCGGCTGGAACAGGAGCGCGGTCTCGCTTTCATGATGAGCGTCGCGCTGGTCGTTAAAGACTGGACGGGTTACGGCTTCGGTTTCGTAGAAAGTTACTTCGCCTCGTCGCCGGTCAGTGTGATCGGGCTGGGTGCAGGGACGAATTCGATCTTTTGCGCGCCACTCGACCTGATGCTGATCGCAGGCGTACCGGGCGTGATTCTATGGCTGGTGTTCTTTTGCGGAGCCGGACATGGCTGGCGGACCATGTTGTGCCTGGCACCCGTCGCGGCCTGGTCGCTCGTGAACCCCATGCATCAAAGCGAGATGGTGTACCTGTTTTGTGGCTATCTGGTGTCCTGGGGGAGCGGTGTCTTCGTCCCACGCGAAACCGCTACGTTTACCGACGCCTCGTACTTATTCCCTCATCACGCACGTTCACGTCAATTCCGCGGGGGACGCGTATGAAATTCTCTCTCGTGATGGCCACGCTCGGCCGCAGCGTCGAAGTCGAGCGTCTGTTCGTCTCGCTAGCGGAGCAGTCGTGCCGCGATTTCGAACTGATCGTGGTTGACCAGAATCCGGACGATCGTGTGAAAGCGATCGTGAACCGCTTTCGCGAGCAGATGGATATTGTTTATCTGCGCTCTGAAAAGGGCTTGTCACGCGCTCGCAATGTGGGTCTTGGGGCCGTCCGCGGGGAGATCATCGCCTTCCCGGACGACGACTGCTGGTATGCCCGGGATGTGCTTTCCTTTGTCGCCACGAGGCTTGACGAGGACAGAAGCCTGGGTGGTATCACAGGCTGCAGCGTGGATCACACTGGCAGGTTGTCACAAGGACGCTGGGCGAATCAGACGACGCTGGTTGACCGCTTTAACGTCTGGACCAGCGCGACGTCTTATACGATTTTCCTGCGTGCACAGGCCGTCGCGGCGGCTGGCAGGTTCGACGAAAGACTGGGCGTGGGATCGGGCTCGCCGTGGGGCGCCGGCGAGGAAGTCAATTTTCTGTTGGGTGTTTTGCGCGCGGGCATTGCCGTTCGGTACGACCCGGCTTTGCGCATAGCGCATCCGGAACCGCTGCAGAGCTTCGATGAAAGGAGTTTCACGCGCGGGCGCTTGTACAACCGGGGCTTTGGCCGTGTGCTCGGATTGAATGGCTATCCGTGGCATTTCGTCCTGTACCTGCTTGCAAGGCCGATGGCAGGGTGTCTGCTTGCGCTGTTCGATGGAGATGTCGCGCGCGCCCGCTACTACTGGATTGCCTCAACGCAGCGCATGCTCGGCTGGGCCGACAGGGGATGAAAATGACCTCTACCTCGCTGAGCGTGCCTTCACGTCGTACCTACACTGTCTATGCGGACCTGCGTTGGCCGGCGCAGACGGGTATCGGCAATGTAATGACTGCGTGTCTCGAACGGGCGCCTGGTGAAGCGACGATCGAGTCGCTGGATGTGCAGGGCGCAATTGGCAGTCCGCTTTCACCCATGTCGATCTCGAAGGCGCTGTTGAGCAGACGCACAGGCGGCGTATTTTGGAGTCCCGGCTTTGTACCGCCTGCGTGGGCCGGCTTGCCTTCCGTGGTGACCGTGCACGACTTGACGCATCGGCATTTCTATTCACGGTGGCACCGAACCTACTACGACGTGCTGTTGCGTCGCATGTATCGGCGCTGCGCAGCGATCGTGTGCGGCACGGATTGCGCTCGCAATGAATTTCTCGCGTGGTCCGGGATCGACGCCCGGCGGGTGCACGTGGTTCCAAACGGTGTGGGTGAGGCCTACACACGCAATACTCTGACGCTCGATTTTCCTTACCCCTATGTGCTTTATCCAGGTAACCGGCGCAACTACAAAAACCTTGACCGTCTAATGACGGCCTACGCGCAATCGACGTTGCCTGAGAAGGGCGTCCACCTCGTGCTGACCGGTAACGCTGACCAAAACCTCAGCGGGCTTGCAGAAAAGCTGTCCATACAGCCATTTGTGAAATTTATCGGAAAGGTCGCCGATGAAGACATGCCGCGCTTGTATCGGGGCTCGCTCTTCGTCGCTTTCATATCGCTATACGAGGGATTCGGACTGCCAATTGTCGAGGCAATGGCGTCGCGCGTCCCCGTTTTGACCTCCACGGTGTCAGCGATGCCGGAGGTTGCGGGCAACGCAGCATTACTTGTGAATCCTTTGAGTGTTCCGGACATCAGGACGGCAATGAACCGTCTGGCGGATGAACCTGCCTTGCGCGAGGACCTCGTTGGCGCAGGTGTCGAAAGAGCGAAGCGGTTTAGTTGGGACGAGACGGCCGCTGGTCATTGGAGCATCGTCGAAGGCGTGTCTCAAGCAGCGTAAAGACTGCTTGCTGCGCTTGTACTGGTTGTTCAAATCCGGGGGGAGTATGAGCATTCAAGTTCGCTTGAACGTCGTGATCGTGAATTTCCGGACACCGGATCTCACGTTGAATTGCATCAATTCTGTTCTTGCGCTAAGGATCGCGCAGCCTGAAGACGTGGTGGTAGTCGAAAACGCTTCGCCCGACGATTCATATCAGCGACTACGTGCGCAATTGCCTGCCGGCGTTCGTCTGGTCCGTTCGTCCCTGAATCGCGGTTTTGGAGCTGGTGTAAATCTTGGCGTTGTGGCGGGCATGCACGAGTACGTGCTCGTTTTGAATCCCGACACCTACTTCGTCGACGCGAGTCTGCAAAGAGCGCTCGATGTGCTGGCAGCGGCACCGGCGATTGGTCTCGTGGGACTTGATCTCACCAATCCGGATGGCACACGCCAGTACTCGGCGAGGCGCTTTTATAGCATGCTCGATATCGTAGGGCGGCGTACGTCGCTCGGAAGATCGGGAATATTGCGCGAGCGCATCAAGAGGCACCTTATGGTGGACGCCTGGGCGCCAGGTGTTCCGTTTGACGCCGACTGGGTGATGGGCACGGGCTTCGTCGTGCGGCGCTCAATTTTCGAAGAGTTGAGTGGCATGGACGAGGCTTACTTTCTTTATATGGAAGATGTCGATCTGTGCGCACGCGTGTGGCATTCAGGTTATCGCGTGGTGTGCGTACCAGGGGCGCGTCTTGTGCATGAACATCAACGCCAGTCAGCGGGTGGATTGATGAATCGTGCTAGCCGCTATCATCTGCAAAGCCTGCTTCGATTCCGCAATAAATTCCGGGTGCCGTTGACCTTTCCGCCAGGTATCAACGGTATCGGCAGGTAGAGGGGCATGGCCGCGACCCGGATCACGCTCCTTCGTATTGCCGGATATCTCGCTTACCTTCTGCTCGCAGCGTACTGTCTGGCAGTTAATGCAGCCGAAGAGTCCTTGTTGATCAACGGGGACTTCTCAGCAGGACGTAGCGGGTGGTGGGGCGACGCGGCGAAAGTCGTCAGGCAGTCGGATGTCGGTGACGCACTGGAACTAGCGGGCGGCTTCGTTGCGCAGGATCGCATTGCCGTCAAAGGAGGATTGCGCTACCGGATCCAGTTGCGGCTCCGTACTGTCGACGCACCGTCAGGCTCCGCCTTTGTCCAGGTCAGCTTCAGAGGGCCAAACGTAGATACGGGCTGGCGCGGTGTCGAGCGTATCGCGCAACCATGGGGATTTGAAGCCGCAGTAATCGTGGATCGCGAAGCGAGCGGTCCGTGGACAAACTACGACGTGGTCGTGCAGGCACCGCCGCAAGCAACTCAGATACTGCTTTATCTACGCAAGGTGAAAGGGACTGCGGGCGTTGTGCAATTTGCTCAGGTTAGTCTCACAGCCACCGATGAACCCGTCACGACGGCGGCCGCGATACAGGCGGCGCAAACGCGTACAAGCTTTTCTCGGGCACCGTTCCCCGACGCGGACCGCGAAGCGGCACTCGCAGCAGTGATCCGTTCGGGCGGTGCGCCCGCCAGGCAGTTGCAGTTGGCGGGAGATGGCGCGACGCGTTACCACATCCATGTTGGCGCGGATGCAGATGCGATCACGCTGCATGCGGCAAGCGAACTGGCTGACTATCTTAAGCAGATCACCGGTGCAGATTTCTCAGCTATTTCGGATGACAACGCACCGCAACCTGGACCGCTGATCGTAATCGGTCGCTCCAATCGACTCACGGAACCGCTATGTCCGCTTGCTGACCTCGACACGTTAGGAGACGACGGCTTCGTTCTGTGTACGTCAGGCAGAAATCTGGTCATAGCAGGCAACACATCGCGCGGCACCATGTATGGCGTCAACTGGTTTCTTGATCGAATGTTGGGCGTCAAATGGCTGGCGCCCGATGCGATCTACGTGCCCAGGCAGACCACGTTGAACATGGCTGCGCCACATGAAAGACAGATACCGCGTTTTGCCTATCGCGAAGTCTTGAGCAGCGAAGGTCAGGACAAGGCATTTCGAGCCCACAATCTGCTCGACGGCGAATCGCATGGTCCCTCGTTTTCGGCATCGCCAGCCGGCATTGACGACTGGGACCACAGCTGGCTCGCGAAAGGCGGTGATGCATCGTTCTGGGAATTGTTGCCGCGCGAGCGTTATGCAAAGGAGCACCCGGAGTGGTATGCCGGCGGTCAGGTCGCGATGATGAACCCGGCGGTGCGCAAAGTGCTGGCAGCGAATATTGTCGCGAGAATGCAGCGTTTGCCCGATTACACCAAAGTCTGGTTCGGTCTGCACGATATGGATTGGGGTTGGGACATGGACCCCGCGAGTAAAGCGTTCGCGGATCTTCATGGTGGCAATCCGTCTGCTCCGCTGTTGGACATGGTGATGGACGTCGCTGCGCAGGTGCGCGAGGTCCTGCCCGGCGCCAGATTCGCGTTCGACGCTTATCACTGGGGCTTTGCTCCGCCAACCGGGATGTCGGTCCCGGACTATGTTCTGGTCTATCCGATGACGATTCAGGTGGACTACAGCACACCGCTCGATTCGGGACGCAACGTTGAGCTTGGCAAAGGCCTGGCGGGGTGGAACGCCATTTCCCAGCATATGTTCGTGTGGGATCACGTCACCAACTTCGGAGGTTCGATACAGCCGACGCCGAACATTTACCCGATCGGCGCAAGCATTCGATGGCTTGCGACGCTAAAGCACGTCACGGGTTATTTTGCGGAGGGGAGCTGGTTCACTCCGGGTGCGGAGTTCGCGAGTCTGCGGGTATGGCTGATCGCGCGGTTGTTGTGGGATCCCTCGCAGGATGTTCATGCTTTGGTGGCGCAGTATTGTCGCGACTATTTCGGGGACGCGGGTCCGTATGTCCTCGACTATATCGACCTGATGCATCGCGCGATCGCGACGAGTGGCGACGTGCTGGCAGAGGAGACCCCGGTTGCCATGAAGATGTACACGCGCGAATTCGTTGTGCGGGCGGATCGGCTTTTAGCTCAGGCCGAACGAGCTGTCTCCGGAAATCCGTTGCTGATCGAGCGGGTGCGGCAAGCGCGCATGCCGCTCGATTTCGTCATTCTGGTGCGTCGTAACGAGTATGAGTCGAGCTCCGCTGGCGACACGTGGCAACTCGATTATTCAAACCGCCTTGCACGGTTCAAGCAAGCCGTGCGCAGTAGCCGTCTTGTGAGATTCCGGCAAGGGGGAAATTTGCAGCAGCTCGACCAGTTGCTGAGCGTCGAGCGTAGCGTGGCAGTGAGGCCCGCGTTGGCAGTCGGTCTTGCCGATTCGGATTGGCGAGACTTTCAGGACTTGAGCCTGGATCTCTATGACTCTGCGCATATCGTTGCCGATGCAACGGCGAGCGATGGCGCCGCGTCGTGCATGCGAGGCAATTCATCGATCTGGGCGGTTCAGTTCAAGTTCGACAATTTGCCACGCGAAGGACTTTGGGATCTCTACGTCAGCATACGGGTCAATACCGCACCGCGGGCAAATAGTCAGGGCGGAGTGCGAGTGGGATCGTACCCGCCTATGACGCTTTTCTCCTATGTGCCCGGCGCAGCGCTCGAAGAAAGTGACTACCACGAGATTCGTGTGCCGGGCGGCCCTTTCGCCTACGGTACCGATCACGACCGTGGAGTGTACGTTCAAGCCGCGAATCTCGGCTCAAACGATCAGGTGTGCGTCGATCGCGTGTTTGCCATACGTCATCGATAACCGCGGTGCGCGCGCCGAAGTCTAAAGCCCCACAGCGGAGCCGGAACTCTGTCGGGTCCTTTTGTTGAATCGCGGCGCCACTGCCTTTCGCAAGAAATCGAGGTCTCCGGTAAAGTTGATCAGCAACCAGTACGAGCCCGCCACAGCCAGAACCTTAACGCCTAGTAGCCATAGCGACGTTGTCTCGCCGAGGGTGTGGTTCATTTTTACTGCCGCAGATGCGGCGAGTAGCAGCAACACGCCAGCAATGCAGCCTGCCGAAGGCTGGAACAATTCGTAGACGGTGCGTTTGAATCCCAACCGCGCAAGAACGAAAAAGGTCACCGTTGTGTTGGCCATGAAGCTTGCCACCAGAAGCCAGGACAGCAACTTCAGATTACCCGACCACGCGCCTATCACGATCGCGGGGATCGAGGTAAGCGTCGAAAGTGTTCCGGAGAGGGAAAGCAGGTCCGTGCGGCCAATGGACTGGAAAATTGCTCCGCTCGATGCCAGAACGACCTGCACGCTGATCGAAAGGCTCAGGATCGCGAACACGTCAACGGCAGCTGTCCATTTACTCCCGTAAAACAGGTAAATGATGTCGCGCGAACATAGGAACGAGACCACTCCGACGAAGCCGCCGGCAATCACCAGCAAGCGAATGACCTTCTGATACGAAGCGAAGATCGACCGCATGTCCTGCTGTTGAGCGGCGTAGATTGGCTGGAGCGCAGGACCAATGACATGGGTCAGATTGTAAATCGGCATTAGCATGAGCCGATACGACATGTCGTAAATTCCAAGCGTGGCGGCGCCCATGATTCTACCGATGAAGATCTTGTCCAGATTGCGCGTGAAATAGTTGATCAGATTGAACAGGAACTGATAGCCCGAGTACGAGTAGAGCTGCCGCATGCCAGCAAAGCTGGGTCTGATGAATGGATTGAACTTGCAGCGTGCTACACACAGGCCGAACATCAATACAGAGAAGGCGGTGCTTTTCAAAATCAGTGCGAAAACGCCGGCGTGGTGAAAGGCCGCAACTACCGCGAGAATGCCCGACAAGACAGCGGAGGTCACTTCAACGGAAACGATGGCTTTGAACCGCTGCGCTCTCCTTAGCATCGCAAGGGGAACGATGACCCAGCATGAGAGGGCGATGGTCGGACCCAGAGCAAGCGCAATGCGCATGTATTCCGGGTCGCGGTAGAAGCGCGCAATCAAGGGGCCGCAGCCGGCAAAAAGGATGGCAACGACTGTGCCCACCAGGACAGTGAACCAGAAAAGCCCCGCTACTTGCGGCGCTTTCAGATCCTGGAACTGAACCACGGCCGGGCCCAACCCCATCTCGCTGATAAAGGAGACGAAGGTCACAAGGACCGCGACGGCTGCCACGACGCCGAAGTCGGCCGGATTGAGCATTCGCGCAAGTACCGCAGTCACCGCGATCTGAATCACAATGTTGCTATACCGTCCGACGAAGTTGACTGCAACGCTTTTTCGAATTTCGTAGTTGACGTTCGACATTCCTGGTTCTGCCCCGTGTGGCTCAATGTTTGAAAGGCGCGGTTCAATGCCTTGGTCTGAGAATCCACTAGCTGCCAAGCGTGTCGGCGGTCCGGGCGGAGACAGCAGCGTAACGATTGCGCAGTCGGGAGTAGAAGGATTGCGGGAGCAGAAGTTGGGCAAGCTTGCGCGCTAGCGCGGGCAACTGGAACGAACCGGCTAGCAGGGCGAGTTCCCAAACGGAGAGCTTCACTTGTGGGTAGTCGCAAAGCGCGCCGAGGATGCGGGCACTTTCTCTCAAGGAGTACGGTCCGTGTTTCATCCTGAAGCGCTTGAGTCCATAACGGATAACGAAGCCGGGTTGCGTAGAGATTCGATCCGATGTGCTTTTCAAATCCAGCACATAAGATGAATTGCCGCAGTTGATGAACTGCCCATACATTTTTGCCATGCGTAGCCACAGATCCCAGTCTTGCCAGCATGGCATCGAACTGTCGAAGAGACCCGCGCCGATCAGATGGTCGCGTGGCGCAAAGGCCTGATTTCCAACGGCGTTGTGAATCTTGAGCTTGTCGCGATCAGCTCGTTGAGGCGATGCAGTTCGATCCAGGCGGCTTGTCCGAAGAACCTGAATGCCGTCGAATAGGGCCGCGATGCGGGCCTCCGCCCCGCTCAGCGCGTGCCATCTTTGAACGAAAGTCTGTATCCGGTCGGGTTCGAAATAGTCATCGTCATCGAGGCCTGTCACAAAGTGTCCACTTGCCGCCTTGATGGCCAGGTTCCTGGCAATGCAAGCCCCTACGCTAACCGGCATGAAAACAGGTAGTACGCGCGATGTTTTGCTTAGCGCCTCCAGGTAGTCGCGAGTACCGTCGGTCGAGTTGTCATCCACCACCACGATTTCGATGCTGGGATACGACTGGCTTAGAACGGAATCGATGGCGCGCTTTAAGAGCTCAATCCGATTTTTGGTGGGTATATAGACGCTCACCAACGGCATGGGTCGGCTTGTTTGCATGGCAGGCGTGATTCCCCGAAATTTCGATAGTTATTTTGCGCCTCGTCGCCCCATGCGATTGGCGGGCACGATGGATATCTGAAATGCGAGGTCGCGTGATCAATCACGATTAAGCGAGAAGCGTGCCATCGGAATTGAGTCTCCAGGACGATGCTTTGTGTTGCCGTTTTAGCCTATGTCTTGATAGCCCGGACGTAACATCCCGCGATGTTACGGGTACACCACGCTTCTGACTCAAGGGTTCCTGCCATTCGTCCAGCGCTGCCGCGAGCGCGGCTACTGGCACGCTTATAGCTTTAGTGGTTACGTTCCCCACCGGCGCCGTGAGCACTGCTATGTGCAGTGTCGATGAGGATCGGTTCGCTATCACTACGCTCACCTGGTTACTTGATATGAAAAAAATCGCCGGCCACGACAACCCTCACGTGAGGGTTCATGCATTCATCATCAGCTGGAAAGGGATGCAGCGCCGCGCAAGTGACATAGCCGATGCGGTGTTTGAATTTGCCGACGATGTAACGGTGATTTACTCAAACGAAGACGATTCGATCGAAACCGGAAAGGGACATTGGATTCAAGTCCCAAACGAATGGTTTTATGGAAAGAAGTTCGAGGAATGTCTTCGTCGGCATACCTCCGGGGTGATGCTGCAAATCCAGGCGGATGCCAGCTCTCGCGATTGGAGGGCCGTAGTTGAGAAATGCCGAAAGACATACCGGACGCAGCCCAACGTCGGTGTATGGGCACCGAACGTCGACTTTAATGCGTGGGGGACGGAGCGGGTTTCAATCAGGCGCGTCGATAGCGCCGAAACGGTTGCGGTCGCCAATACGGATGGGGTGGTTTGGAGTATGTCGGAGTCTGTGGTCCGCCGTTTGAGCGAACTTGCCTACGACGTCAACAATATGGGTTGGGGCGTCGAATGGGCAGCTATCGCTTACTCGATGGCTAACAACCTGCTGGTGCTGCGCGACCTGTCGATTACGATCCTGCATCCGAAAGGATCGGGGTATGGGCGGCACACAGCAGGTGTACAGATGGATGCGTTCTTTGCGCAGTTGACAGTGCAAGAGTCCATTCAGCTGGACGTGTTGAGGAAATATTGTCATCCAGATGGGTTGCTGCATAACGCCACGGCGAAGGGGCTGCTAAGAGCGCTCGCGAAGAAGATGGTTCGTTACCCTCATTCGCTGGCATCAAAGTTCGGCATCCTGCAGCGGACCTGACATGAATAAAAGCAGCGAGGATCAATGAAACAGGTTAGCCGCTCACACTATGCTTTTGGCCAATACATGGATAAGAGGCGCTGGAGCAGCGTATGGCATCAACTTGATGAAATAATCAAGCTCGCCCCAGAACATGTACTCGAGATCGGGCCTGGAACCGGAGTATTCAAAAACACCGCGTCTGTTTTCGGTCTGAAGGTCGAGACCGTCGATCTCGATCCGGAGCTCATGCCTGACTACGTCGGTTCGGCAACAGCGCTGCCGTTCGCGGACAAGACGTACGACGTCGTCTGCGCTTTCCAGATGCTCGAACATCTGCCTTACACGGATGCACTGGCCGCATTCCGAGAAATGGTACGCGTCACCCGCAAGAATGTCGTGATCAGTCTTCCGGACTCCAAAGCAGTCTGGCCTCATTCCTTTCAGCTTCCGAAGGTTGGGATCATCAACTTTTTGCTTCCCAAGCCGTTTTCGGCTCCACGGGCGCATGAATTCGATGGTGAGCACTATTGGGAAGTCAATAAGCGCGATTATTCGTTAGAGAAAATCGTTGCCGATTTCTCGAAGATTTGCGGTCTCAGCAAGACCTATCGCGTGCACGACAATCCGTATCACCGGTTTTTCATCTTCGAATCGCGGCGATGACCACGGAGTGGAGTAGCGACAAGCTGAGTCCGGCCGGGAGACCGTTGGCGCGGCTACGGCCAGGCTTGACCGGATCAGATCTCTGCAGCAGCGAGGGCCTGCGCCGCCAGTTGCACGTCGAGAAGCTCCAGTAATGCGCTGGACCGCGGTCCGAATTTTCGGGCAAAGAACGCAGGTCGTTGTGGACCATACCCGTCCTCGCGAACGAACCCTCGCACCAGATCTTCGAGATGTATCCCGGTCAGTTCCGCTGGATAGGGTGGAGCAGCTTTATCCCAGTCCGTGTAGTGCAGGTTAGGGCGGCAGTCTTTGTCCAGGCCGCACTGGCGCAAGATGGTTTGAAAGAAAAACTCGTCAGCAAAGCTGGTGCGCGCGCAATAGCGGACAAAGTCCGGCCGTTGGTCGATGAAGTTCAGGATCGCCGTGACGGTGCTTTTCTTCAGCGCGAACCAGGACGAACCCGCCAGAAAGTCGGGTTCCTCGAAGCCCCATGGCAGTTTGCGGCGCGCTCCTACAAGCCGGTTCGCGAGTCGGAAGAAAAGATTGGCGTAGCGGCTCATCGAGGCGCCAAGTCCTGCGTTGCGTCCACCGCCTCGTTCGAGATACGGAATCACCACGCGATCGATCGATTTTCCCAGGCGCCCAAACTCCGTCAGGTTGATGCAGTCTTGTTGATGCTTCGACAAAAACGCCGCGAGTTCCGAAATCGGCCTGAGTGGGTAGTCGGCACCGCTAAGGAGAATGAAATAGTCGTGCGCTTCACACTTTGCAGCGGTGCGAATCAGTTCCAGGGTCGCCTCGACCTGTGAGAAGCCCGCCCATTGCACGTCAAATCTTTTAGCGGTTAGTACCGCATCGTTGCGCAGGTGCGGGAGCGTTGCAACTTTGGCGTCAATGTGCAGATAGCAAGTCGAATCGCGAGTTTTTAGTGTGCCTAACAGTCGATCAAGGTGGGCGAACTGGTGGTGCGCGACGATCATGAAAGCGATGTTCAACGTTTAGCCTTTCTGAAAAGAGGCAATGCTAAATGCGGTGGCGGTGACTGCCGACAGATAGCGAGCCGGTGAACGGGTTCAGCGAGATCTATGCCAAGGACGTCGGCGATGGTTACGACAACATCATCGACAGCGGATCGCGCGGGAGGCTGCTGGAAGCACTCACGGAGTGAAGTCATGTTCCCTGCGTGTTACCGCCTGTAACGGGGAACGTTACGTAATGCACGACCCGTTTCGAACTCGTTCGCATCGCCACGCCGCGTCTAAAGAGCCGGCTCTTTCCTCAGGGCATGGCACCGACGCGCGTTCGTCCACCAAACGACGCGCGGTGTCGCCTATGTAATTTTTGGCACATTAGTTGCTCTCGAATGACGCGGTGCACAAGCACCACCAATAAAAAACAGGGACGGCGATGGACGACCTCTTGAAGGCGCGGCTTGGCAACGGGGAAGTGAGGAGGGGCGGTACGCCCTTCTGCAAGACGCCAGGCGAGGGGTAAACGCCAGCGTTGATTGCGTTGATGCTCGCCATGTCGACCGGGGTTTGATGACAGTGCGGGTTGTCTGCCATTTTTCCTACCGTTCTATTCATAGAAAAGCGCCCATGAGCGCCACGACTAAAACCATGCTTAAACGATTGTGCGCTCTACCAGCAGTCACTCGGGGGCCTAAGACCATTGCGCTTGGCGCAGCATTGGCGTTTTCGACAGCCGCCTGGTCGGCAGACCCGACGCTCAACGCGCTAGGCCAAAGCGGCGGACTGGTGATTCCATACGGTTTTGTCTTGCCTACGGGCACTGTCGAAGCTCAATACAACAACTATATCGACCCGCGCTACGGAAATGTGGCGACGGGCAGCCAGGTCTACTGGGGCGCCGTCGGGCTATTGCCTTATGTCGAAGTCTCCGGTGGCCTCGCGAATTATACGGGTGACGTGCACGCGCCGTTTTCCGGAGCCGACCATTTCGTTCTACGGCATCTGATGGGCGATCTGAAGGTGGAAGTACCTCAGTTCTTCCAGTATCAGCCGGCCATTGCATTTGGCATGACGGACGTCGGTGGCCAGACGCATTTTTTTCGCTCGAAATACGGCGTCGTTTCTCAGGAACTCGGTCCCGCTACGCTCACACTCGGCTATGGCCAGGGTGACCGGCTCGATGGCCTGTTCGGCGGCGCGGAACTGTCGGTATGGCACACGGGGGTCTCGTTGCTTGCCGAAGACGACTCGAAAACCCCGTATGCCGGCGTACGCTATCACTCGCCGGAGATACGCTGGCTCGCCGATGCGAGCATCGTCGGCACGGTCATGCGTTCGATGCGGAGTACTGATGGTGTAACGCCAAGAACTTCGGTATCGATTGCTATCCAGATTCCGTTGGGCAAGCGTTTCGATGCGCCGCGTTGCCACAGTGGCTTGTGTGACGAGTCGACGGCGGCTCCGATCGATGTCAACGCCAACGCCAACGCCGACGCGGGTCAGGCAGAGACACCTCACACCAGGATGCTCACCGGCCTGCCACCGATTCTGGCGTCAACGACCCCGGCCAGTCCTCTCGACACCACACCGATCAACTATGTACCTGAACTCGCATCGCCGGGGCTCCTCGTTGCTGAAGACGCCGCGACGGCCGGGACGTCGGCTTCGCCCAGCTTGCCCGACGCGCTCGATGCGAATGCGCTGGACATGATCAAACAGCGGCTGATCGCGGCAGGGCTCGAACGCGTGCGTGTCGGGGTCGCTGGACGCGACCTTATCGTCGAGTACGAAAATCACCGTTACAACCAGAACGAGGCTGATGCGCTAGGGATTGTCCTCGGAGTTGCCAGTTCCAGCGCGCCACGCGACATCCAGCGCATCCGCGTCATCATCAAGAAGGCTGACCAGCCGCTGGGCGAGGTGAGTGTCGAGCGCGATGCCTATGCCCGGTTTATGGCCGGTGGTCCAGCTTTAGCCGCGGGGGCGACGCTCACGATGAGCATGCACCCGACCTACAACTCCTCCGCGGTGGCGTGGTCCGGCAATGAGAGTCCGCACGGTCTGAGTCGCATCCAGATCTTGCCCGTGACGCGATATCTGTACGGCACCGAGTACGGCAACTTCGATTATTCGGTCGGGGCCGACGTGCAGGGGTTCGTTCCTCTCTGGCGAGGCGCTGAACTGTACGCGAGCGTCATTGCGCCGCTCTTCAACAGCGAGAACCTGGATAACGGTCATGTCTATAGCGATTACCGCCTGCGCGGCGGTCTCGCATCGGCAGCTTTGGCTCAAAGCTTCTGGATAGTGCCGGGCGTGTTCAACGTCGCAGCGATCGGGAAGTTCGATTTCGACTACGTAGGTGTGGAGAACGAAACAACGGCGTTTGTACCGGGCCGCCCGGACGTCGTTCGTTTGCTGCTCGCGGGGTTGCATCACGAACCAGGTAACGACACCGTTCCAACCGAGAAGAATGCGGTGCTGACGTATCGCTGGGTCGAGCCGGACTGGAACGTCTGGGTTGAGGCGGGCGTGGCGCGTTATGTGGGCGGGGACAAGGGGCCGTTGGTCACGTTTACGCGCTGGTTCGACGACGTCTCGTTCAGTGTGCACGCAGAGCATAGCGGCCTTGGCAGCTTTGTGGGCGCCACCGTGAGTTTCCCGCTGACTCCGCGTCAAGGCATGAAACCTGGCATCACGCAGTTGTATGGCGACGAGAGCTTTGGGCTCGACTTCCGCACGCGTGCAGGTTCCACCAATTATCTGCCAGGCAATGCGGCTGAGAACGTCACGTTCGCTTATGGCGCACAACAGTATCTGTTGAATCAAGGCCGCTTCAGCGGCGAGTACTTCTCGACACAGCTTTACCGCATGCGTGACGCCTATCTGCGTTACGCGCAACCCGCCGAAGGGACACACGAACCCGGCGGGCCAAGCCCGGCTGCGAGTGTGTCACAGACAGCGCGCTTACGGTGCGCTGCCGGCATGACTGACGATCCCTCACACGAAACAGCAGACCAAGAACCTGGTTCTGTCAATTGTGCATTACCTTTTCCTGGAGAGAATGAATGAAACTTCTTAACGCTTCAATGCGGCGCACGTTGCAATTCGGGTCTGTAGCTTTCCTAACCAGTACGATCGTGGCGTGCGGCGGTGGAGGATCTAGCGGGAACCCTCCGTCTGGCACGGTTGGCGGCACGGCAGCGATCGGGGCAGCGTTGGCCAATGCAACGGTCAAGCTAACGTGCAAGAACGGTTCGGGAAACACCACCACGGACGCGAATGGTGCATATTCCGTGACTTTCAGCTTTGACGGACCTTGCGCGATTACCGCATCCAGCGGCGCTGTGACGGTTGACTCGTTTGCTTCGGGGGCCGGGACATTCAACGTGACGCCGTTGACCGAATTGCTCCTCGACTACATTGCGGCGGAGCAAGGCACGACGTTGTCGGCGTTACTCGCCGGTATTTCGAGCAATTCATCGTTTCAGGGTGCGTTGACCAACAGCGCTTTGATCGCAAGCGCGGAAACTGCGGTTGTGCAGATACTGGAGCAAACGTATGGCATTTCGCTCTCGACTACATCGTTTTTGACGGCGTCGTTCACACCGGGTCAGCCGGGTATCGACTCGGAGCTCGATGCTTTGCAGGCTGCAGGCGCAATCAATAGCGACGGATCTCCGTCCGCCACCCTGGTGGCGTCGGTGACGGCGGCAGGTGCAGCGGTGGGTAAAGGCGCTAGCGGCGGTACGACGCCGACGGGTGGAACCGGAAGCAGTACCTGAACGCAGGACGCAGCAGCCGCATCGACATCTTCAGCAAGCTAATCGTCCTTCTGGAGTTTGACTGGCCTGATGAATACCATTCTTGTGATCTGCACAGCCAATGTCTGCTGTGGCCCGATGGCGCAGGGGCTGCTTACCCGCGCGCTACCGGGTACGCGGGTGCTGTCCGGAGGGTTGTTTGTCGTGGAGGGAGCGTCGCCGAACGGCGAGGCCGTGGATTTGATGGACTCCGAGGGCCTCGATATTCGACATCACCGTGCTCACGCCGTCACCCCGTGGATGATCGATGCGGCGACTTTTATTCTCGTGATGACCTCGCGGCAGAAACTCACGATTGAGCGCCGTTTTCCACCAGCGTACGGCAAGACCTTTCGTCTGCTGGAGGAAGGCGACGTGCCGGAACCTTGCATGAACGGTCGTGCTCATCACGCCGCAGCGTTGCTCGACATCCGGGAGGGTGCGGAGCGCTGGGCGTGGCATATGTCGAGGTTGAAGATGGAGGCGGCTTATCTGGAGGCGATCTATGACGTATGAAGATTGGCGAATGCGGATCGCTTGAGACTACTCAAACCAGCCCCGTGGTGTAGTACACCGCGATCACAAAGAACACCGCCAGGGTCTTGATGATCGTCACCGCGAAAATCTCGCGGTACGACTCGCGATGCGTCAATCCCGTGACGGCCAGCAGCGTGATCACCGCGCCGTTGTGCGGCAGCGTATCCATCCCGCCGCTCGCCATCGCCACCACCCGGTGCAGCACTTCCATCGGAATATGCGCCGCGTTCGCCGCGCTGATGAAGGTATCCGACATGGCGGCGAGCGCGATGCTCATACCGCCCGATGCCGAACCGGTAATCCCCGCGAGCGAGCTGACCGACACCGCGGCATTGACGAGCGGGTTCGGAATGCTCTTGAGCAAATCGCTTACGACCAGAAAGCCGGGCAACGCCGCGATCACACCGCCAAAGCCATATTCCGACGCCGTATTGAGCGAGGCCAGCAGCGCACCCGCGACGGCTGCCTTGGTGCCGGAGGCGAAGCGTTCGCGCATGCGGGGAAACGCGGTCAGCATGACCATCACGATGCCGAGCAGCAACGCGCCTTCCACAGCCCAGATCCCGACGACGGCCTTGATCGATGTCGTGACTGGCGCATGAATGCCGGGCAGCACTTCCGGCGCAATCGTATATGACGCGCCGTACCAGTCCGGGATCAGCTTGGTGAGCGCGAAGTTCGCCACACCTACCAGCACGAGCGGCGCCACGGCCAGCAGCGGATTCGGCAGTTGTTTCGATTCGACGCGTTCCGGCTCATTGACGAGCGACGTGCCATAGCCCTCGCCCTTCGCCATCGCAGCACGCCGGCGCCATTCCAGATAGGTCAGCCCGACGACGATGATGAACACCGAGCCGATCGTGCCAAGCACCGGGGCGGCCCACGAGGTCGTCTTGAAGAAGGTGGTCGGGATGATGTTCTGGATTTGCGGAGTGCCCGGCAGCGAATCCATCGTGAAGGAGAATGCGCCCAGTGCGATCGCCCCCGGCATCAGGCGCTTCGGAATATTGCTCTGGCGATAGAGTTCGGCCGCGAACGGATACACCGCGAACACGACGACAAACAGCGAGACGCCGCCGTAGGTGAGCAGCGCGCAGACCGCGACGATCACCGCATTGGCGCGCGAGCGGCCGATATAGCGGATCGCGGCGGCGACGATCGACTCGGAGAAGCCCGACAGTTCGATGACTTTGCCGAACACCGCACCGAGCATGAATACCGGAAAGTACAGCTTCACGAAGCCGACCATCTTGTCCATGAAGATGCCGGAAAACACCGGCGCGACCGCCGATGGATCGGTCAGCAGGACGGCGCCGAGGGCGGCGATTGGCGCGACGAGAATCACGCTGTAGCCGCGATATGCGGCGAGCATCAGGAACGCCAGGGCGGCGAGGACGATGACAAAGGACATTGAGTCTCCGAAAGCTGGGTTGTTCTACTTGTACCGATGCGACCGATTGTACCGAATCGTCTCAATGGAGGACCAGGACGCGTCACTTCTCTTGTGTCCGCGCGCGCGGCCCGGCAACATGCGGGAATTGCGCAATATGAGCGCTGGTTGAGCGCTGGTGCGATCTCGAAGCAGTCGGGAGGTGCGATGAAGACCTGGCCTGTCGCTATATTGCTTTTCCTGTTTGGCATATCGCTGCATGCGCAGCAGAGTGACCTCAAGAACTGGTACAACGATCCGTTCTTCACTCTCTCGCAGGGCTTTGCCGATTGTCCGGTGCCGCTCGGGCCGCTGATGACGCACGCGCAGATGGAAAGCGATGCGCACTACCGGGTCGAGCGCGGAACAACCTGCTGGCTTGCGCATAAATGCTCGAAGCCGAACTCGTACCTGTACGACGCACCGATCGCCGACGCGATTCACGCGCGTTTCACGGATCCCCACGCGTTCGACGGCACGAGTATCTGGATCATGGTGCAGCGTCGCTTTGTCTACGTTGACGGCTGCGCGCCGCGCTCGTTCGATCGTCACGCGCTGCAACAGGAGCTCGAAGCAATTCCCGATGTCGAGCAGGTTTTCATGCGTATCGGCGCGGATCCCCACGGGCCGCTTCCCTACAAGACGCTTGCTGCGCCTGACGATCCGGCGAATGGCCATGCCGACGAAGACACGGCTCCCAAGTGACGCAGTGCAGCGTGCGCATGGCACAATCGCTGGGTCAAAGAATTAGAAAGGGACCGGGGTTCTCAATGAAACGCAGCTACTCATTTTCTGCTCGAATGGAACATGTAATCCGCGTGAAACGTGCGGCGCTTGGCGCGGCTTCCGGGTTCGCCTTGCTTGCGGCGCTGGCCGGTTGCAGCAGCAGTCCGCCGCTGTTCCTGCCTGACGGCCGGCCCACTACGCTGGTCCAGTGTCCGGAGGGCTCCGATTCGTGTACGCAGCAGGCGCGCGCCAGTTGCGGCGGCCAGTTCGACGTGGTGCGTCAGTCAAATGACGAGGGCACGCACAGCCTGATCTACGCGTGTCCTGCGAAGTCGGGCGTCCAGTAGCGAGTGGTTCGCCCGGAAGATGCCGGGCGAAGTGCAGCGGCAAGCGCGGTGTAAGCGGCTCGGGCGGCGCCCAGGCCGGAGCGTTCCTTTTTGCCGCGCGTCGATCCGGACCACCCACTCCGCTTCATAAATGCGGCGCGCAAAGCGATCGTATTGACCTCGGCTTAATTCCCTATACCGCGGCGTTCAGGATGCGATGCCATGAGCGCTTTGCGAATCCATGAATGCTTTCCCCCGAAGAATCAGGAATACATAAGCGACTTTATCGCCGCTATTCCTCTTTTCCTTACGATCTATTGCCTCGCTGCCTTATCGACAGGTCTCGACGGCACGCTTCATGCTTTAAGGTCGGATAGTACCTGGGAATATCGGGGGAGACGTAATGAATCACCATCAATTAGAAAAAGACATTCAGCATCTCGAACACGTGATTACGCGGATTTCCGCCGCTGACCGTATTCCGCTATCGTATTGGCGCAACCGGCTCAAGTCGGTATCGGACGCGGCATTGGTGCCGTCGCTGGCGAGCCGGGTCAGACGGCTCCATGTGGCACTGAGCGCGCTTGAGGCGCGAGAAGGATTAGCGCTCGCGTCAGCCAATGTGCGGTAACGTCGTCGCTGACGATGACTTAACGTTACGTATCATTCATGCCGGATGGCGCTCGGGTGATTGCCGCGTTGCTGACTCAGGATGCGTTTCACACGCATCTAATCCGCAAACGGACAGGTGATGCTACCCGGCACTTTTTAGGTCTGATAGGGTCACACTGCAGTTATCCAACCGACTGGAGGCGATTCTTCATGGCCACTTACAAACAATTGACTGCGCAGCTCGAAAAACTTCATAAGGAAGTCGCGGTTGCTCGCGAAAAAGAAATTGAGCAGGCGATTGCTGATATCAAGCAGAAGATTGTGGAATACGGCATTACCGCAGAGGAACTTGGCTTTTCGAGCAAACGTTCAACGCCGAAAAAGGCACCTTTACCACCGAAGTACCGCAATCCGAAGACGGGCGAAACCTGGAGTGGCCGTGGGCGTTCGCCGGCCTGGCTGGCGGGTAAGAATCGCGAACGCTTCCTGATCTCCGAGTGAAGTGATGCGGCGGTGAGAATTTTTCGCACCGCCGCGGTGGTCCCGAAAACTCTCACCTTTGCGTTTGGTCGCAGCCACTGATTCCGCGGATGACTGCATTTTGCGTTTCGCTGCCGTGGGCTTTTGCGAGCCGTTTTTGTCTGATGCTCGCGGTGCGATTGCGCAAGCCTCGATCGAGTTGACGTTTGCGTCGACGCCGTCGTTGTGAAGTCGGAACACCTTGTCTGACAAGGCTTTGCGCGATTTGTTCATCGCACTTTCTGCGGTGAATGAGTGATGTCCGATGCGCTCTTTTGCTCTCCTCACTTCGTTTCGAACTAGTCCCACATCCAAAACGTTCGGTGCATGCGCAATGAGGTTGGCCGTCACCTCAAGCGGTCTTTTTGCGGTTTGCTGTGCAGGTCCCGAAAACCCTCACCTTAAGGAATGGGGAAGAATGTCGGGACCTTGACGACGCGCCACGAGACCGCGCGTAAATTGCAGTCTGTCTAGCAGCGTAACGGGCGATACACGTCGGCTCACGTCTGGCCAGCGGGCAGGTATACCCGGAGTTGAGCGCGTCTCATACCCCAGATCAAAAAACATCGATTCATGGTCGCTCATCTCGAATAGCACAATCCGCTCATCCACCTAACCCTTGATGGGAACAGACATGAGCGTAACGACAGAAAAGCAACTTTTTATCGGCGAAGGCTTCGAAGGCCCGGGCGTGAATCTCGCGCACATCAACGTTCTGGTCGGCCCGCGTAATGGCCCGGCTGGCCAGGCGTTCGCTACCGCGCTGTCGACGCCGTCTGCGGGTCACGCGCCGTTCGTCGTCATTGCCCGTCCGGGTGTCCCGACCAAGCCGCTCACGTTATATGTGAACAAGGCGCAGATCGGCAGCGACTTCCATGGCAACGCCACCTGGGGTGCTTCGCAAGCGGGTATCGCCAAGGCCGTGGCTGAATCGCTCGAGAACGGCACGCTGCCGCCGGAAGCGGAAAACGATTGGGTTGTCGTGTCGGCGAACTGGGTCAACCCGAAGACCGACGATCTCGACGCCGTGTTCGAGAACAACTACCGCGCCTGCAAGAACGCGATCCTCGCTGCAATGAAGGGTCTGCCGCATCGCGACGAAGTATTTGCCGCCGCGCGCGAAGTGTCGAACCCGTTCTATACGCCGAAGCAACGCTAAAAACGCTAACTGGCGCGCCGCCGCTCGCGCCACACGAGCGCCGCCGCCATCAGGAGACAAACAAAATGGAATACATTCGCCTCGGCCAATCGGGCCTGAAAGTGTCGCGCCTATGCCTCGGCACGATGAACATGGGCACGCCCGACTGGAAGCCCTGGATTTTCGACGAAGCGCAAAGCGAGCCGATCGTGCGCCACGCGCTCGAAGCCGGCGTCAACTTCATCGATCTCGCGGACTTCTATTCGACGGGTGTCGGTGAAGAAGTCGTAGGCCGCATTCTCAAGCGCATCGCGCGGCGCGAAGAGATCGTCGTTACGACCAAGGTCGGCTACGACATGGGCACGTATCAGAACGCCGGCGGCCATTCGCGCAAGCACATCATGGATGGCATCGACGGCTCGCTGAAGCGTCTGGGCATGGAATACGTCGATATCTACATGCTGCACTTCTTCGACGTCAACGCGCCGGTCGAAGAAACGATGGGTGCGCTGAACGATATCGTGCGTGCCGGCAAGGCACGCTATATCGGCGTATCGACCATGTACACGTGGCAGTTCGCCAAGATCATGCAGGTATGCGAACGCAACGGCTGGCACAAGCCGATCAACATGCAGTTGCAACTGAATCTGGCCTATCGCGAGGAAGAGCGCGAGATGATTCCGTATTGCGACGATCAGGGCGTGGGTGTATCGGTGTTTAGTCCGTTGGCCCGTGGTCTGCTGACGAGCGATCCGAACTCGACGCGCAATCAGACCGACTTCTTCACCGCGCAAATGTACGGCGATACGGCCTCGCGTGAGATTGCCGCATCCGTAGCGCGAGTGGCCGCAGCGCGTGGCGTGTCCGCCGCGCAGGTCGCCCAGGCGTGGGTGCTGAATCATGGCGGCGTGGCAAGCATGCTGGTCGGCGCAGATACGCCCGCGCAATTCGATAGCGCGCTCGCCGCACTCGACACCAAGCTCTCCGCCGACGAACTCTTCGAACTCGAACGCAACTACACGCCTTGCGATCTCATCAACGATTACACGGCAGGTAAGCGCATCGCCCGCGAGCCGCGGCCGGCGCAAGCGGCGTTCGCCCAAACTCTGGAAAAAGCAGCATGAGCGATTTTCTCCGTACCGGGCATTACATCAACGGCGAATGGTATCGAGGCGCCGAGACCTATGCCGTGTCGAATCCGGCTACCGGCGAGCTGATTGCCAACGTGGCGAAAGGCGGTGCTGCTGAAACCGCTCAGGCGATTGCCGCCGCCGAACGTGCATTCCCTGCGTGGCGTGCGTTGACCGCGAAGGAACGCGGCGCACGGGTGAAGCGTTGGGGCGAGTTGATGCTCGAGAACCGCGATGCGCTTGCTGAACTGATGTCGCGCGAACAGGGCAAACCGCTTGCTGAAGCGCGCGGTGAGGTGGGTTATGCGGCGAGCTTTTTCGAGTGGTTCGCCGAAGAAGCGAAGCGCGCTTACGGCGATGTGATTCCGAGCCCGAATCCGAAAGCGAAGATCATCGTGACGCGTGAGCCAGTGGGCGTCGTCGCGGCGATTACGCCGTGGAACTTTCCGCTCGCAATGATTACGCGTAAAGCGGGCCCGGCGCTGGCGGCTGGCTGCACGATGGTTCTCAAGCCGTCCGAGGAGACACCGCTGTCCGCTTTCGCGTTGGCCGTGCTGGCCGAACAGGCCGGCGTTCCCGCTGGCGTGTTCAACATCGTGTCTGGCGATGCAGTTGCGATTGGCGAGGCGCTGACGGCCTCATCGGTGGTGCGCAAGCTGTCGTTCACCGGTTCCACGCGGGTAGGCAAGCTGCTCGCGAAGCAATCCGCGGATACGCTGAAAAAGCTCTCGCTGGAGCTCGGCGGCAACGCGCCGTTCATCGTGTTCGACGATGCGGACA
The DNA here is from genome assembly GCF_050436285.1 of Paraburkholderia sp. GAS82. NCBI lineage: Bacteria > Pseudomonadati > Pseudomonadota > Betaproteobacteria > Burkholderiales > Burkholderiaceae > Paraburkholderia > Paraburkholderia sp. GAS82. Next base: position 318,542 of record NZ_JBNDLX010000002.1, on the reverse strand, counting down.
TTGAAGCCGCCGTGCAAGGTGCGATGGCTTCAAAGTTCCGCAACACTGGGCAGACCTGTGTGTGCGTCAATCGCTTCTACGTGCAGGATGGCGTCTACGACGCTTTCACCCAGGCGCTGACGAAGGCCGTGCAGAAGATGCGGGTCGGCAATGCGCTCGAAGGCGAAGTCGAACAAGGTCCGCTTATCAATGCAGCCGCCTTGAAGAAAGTGGAAACCCATGTCGCGGATGCTTTGCAGAAGGGTGCCAAGGTGCTGACAGGCGCGAAACGTCACGCGCTCGGCGGCACGTTTTACGAGCCGACGGTGTTGATCGACGCATCGAAGTCGATGCTGGTTGCTGGCGAAGAAACCTTCGGCCCTGTCGCCGCCTGCTTCCGCTTCAAGACGGAAGAAGACGCGATCGCAGCGGCTAACGACACGCCGTTCGGCTTATCCGCGTACTTCTACACCCGCGATCTCGGCCGGGCGTGGCGCGTGGCCGAAGCCCTGGAAAGCGGCATGGTGGCGGTCAATGAAGGCATCCTTTCGACGGAAGTGGCGCCGTTCGGCGGCGTCAAGGAATCGGGCCTGGGCCGCGAAGGCTCGAAGTATGGGCTCGATGAGTATATGGAACTGAAGTACATGATGATGGGCGGCCTTGGTCGCTGATCGTCGCATTATTTGTAACGGTCCGCTTCGCGTTGCGCATGCGCGAAGCGGATGACGCAGTACCGTGCGCGATGACTGGCGACAAGCTGGCTGCGCACGGCTGCTCGAACAAGGAGGAGACAGCGTGAGTATTCAGGATATCCAGGTAAGTGCACTTGATCTTGCCTCAACGCCGCCGCGTGCAAACCACACCGCGTCCGCACATGATTGTGTTCCCCTCGACGACGTTCCACTGAACGCCTTCCACGTCAAGATTGCCGGCCTGACCTTTGGGGCGCACTTCACCGAAGGCTACGCGCTCGGCACGATTGGCTATGCGCTTGCCTCGCTGAATCGCCAGATGCCGCTCGACGCGTTCTGGATGGGCATGATTGGCAGCTCCGCTCTGATGGGCATCTTTCTGGGCAGTCTTGTGTTTGGGTGGCTATCGGATCGCATGGGCCGCCAGAAAATTTTCCTGTTGAGCTTTTTGATCATCACGGCAGCCGCGTTCGCGCAGTTCTATGTGGCCTCGCCGGCGCAGTTGTGCGTGTTGCGGGTGTTGATCGGGTTTGGCATGGGCGGCGACTTCGCGGTTGGCCATGCGATTCTGGCCGAGTTCTCGCCGCGCAAACATCGTGGGACGCTGCTCGGTTCGTTCAGTGTGGTGTGGACAGTCGGCTACGTCGTTGCGAACGTACTCGGCATGCAGTACGCGCACGCTTCACCGGATGCGTGGCGCTGGTTGCTGGCTTCGGCTGGCGTTCCCGCGCTGATCGTGCTGGTAATGCGTATGGGTACGCCGGAGTCGCCGCGCTGGCTCCACGGCAAAGGGCGTATTGCGGAGGCCAAGGCCGTCCTGCTCAAACACTTCGGCCCGAACGTGACGCTCGACGGCAACGGTGCCGACGATCACAGCAAAGTGCAGGGCGGATTCGCACGCCTGTTCAAAAAGGATCTGATTCGCCGTACGCTCTTCAACTGCGCGTTCTTCGTGTGCCTGGTGATTCCTTATTTCGCGGTCTACACATTCCTGCCGACCGTCCTCAAGGCGATCCATCTGAACGACGGCTCTGGAGCGGATCTTCTGCTGAATGGATTCCTCGTGCTGGGCGCGTTGATCGGCATCTGGCTTACCATTGCGCTGCCGCGTCGCGTGTTTCTGATTGGTTCGTTCGCGGTGACTTGCCTGTCGCTGGTGGCGCTGAGTCTGCTGCCGGAGTCGTCGACGATTGCGATGATCGTGGCGTTCGCGATCTTCACGCTGACCATGTCGGCGTTCTCGAATCTGGTGGGCGTGTTTCCGCCGGAGTGCTTTCCCACTGAGGTGCGGGCATGTGGTGTGGGTCTCGCTATTGCCTGTAGCCGGCTCGGTTCGGCGGTGGGGACGTTTCTGCTACCGCTGGGCATTGCACAGCTGGGTTTCCACGCGACCATGATGGCGCTAGCCGTAGTGCTCCTGATTGGCATGGTGGTGTCGATCGCATGGGCGCCGGAAACGAAGCACCTGACGTTGAATGAGGCGAGCGGCGCATAGCGTTGCATTGCTTCAGACAAAATCCATCGTGTCCAAAAAATATGGCCGAACGTTAAATGTTCGGCCATATTCCGTAACAGCAATGCTGATGAAATAGAAACAGTCTTTGGTATTGCACCTTTTCTAGAAATTAACTGCTCGGCCCCTTTCTACAGGAAACGCGCGATCAAGCACGGATCGTAGTAGTTTCGTATGCGTCTCGCTTGCATCCAGAATGAGCAGATTATCGTCGAACGCTGTGTCGATGTTTAATTTCCCATTCATAATGGCCTGCATCGTTGCTTCGGATGAAACAAACACCACATCGCGATCAGCCTGATTTTCCGAGGTCACGTCGGGTGGTTCGGGCTGAATGTCGGGGTCGAAGCCAGTCTCAGTAGCATGGAAAAATCCCCAGGTTCCGATTTCAATCAGAAGCACATAGAAATCAGGGAGCGCCATTAACTGCGTAGTCGGTACAGCGGCTTCTAACCGGTCTTGCAGGCCCTTGAGCGCATCAATAGCCGCCAATCGCAGCTTCATATTGCTCAACGCGCCCTCGGCCTGCGTTTCCGGCAATGCTCCGGTATCCATTGCTTCTCGCGTCGCAACGGCTACCGTGAGCGCCTGAGGATGCCCGATATTAAATTCAATCTTCAGCTCACAGATTGCACACATCGTCTTGATTCCGTGTTTAGGGCTAGTCGGTTTTTACGGTGTGACAATATTGAACCAGAAGTCGAAATTATCGAGCCAGGAGACAAATTCACCTAATTTCGGTGCACTCCCGCTAATCTTGGCTTTACCAGCCATGACCAGTTTCTCCATTGACGTATTACCCATCATCACTTCGTTGAGATCAGTGCGCGTCATCGTCACTGACGCATCCGCCGTATCCGAAGTTTTACCTTTGGAATAATGCAGAGCGGAATTTTCGACACCGACCACATAACTCTCATTCGTGTCGGTCATGACGAAATTGAAACTGATCGTCTTGCCAGCCGCGCGCGCTCCGTTCAGGCGCACACCCTGGTAGTCGAGGAACATCTCCAGAGGCATGGCCTTGATGGTGTCCGGGCTTTGCGAGCTGCCGAACGGCACCTTATGGACGCCGTTACGCAGCTCCATTGCGCCGGTCAGATAGAAGTTGCGCCAACTGGCCGACTCGGCCTGATAGCCCATCTGCTCGTAAGCGTCGGCCAGCATGTGCTTGGCGGCCACGTTGTCTGGATCGGCAAAGACCACGTGGTTCACCACCTCGGCGACCCAACGGTAGTCGCCCTTGTCGTAGTAGTGCTGCGCCTTTTGTAGCACCGCTGCGGGGCCACCCATGAACTCGACATAGCGCTTGCCGTTGTCGACCGGCGGCAGCCGGTGAAGGTTGGCGGGCACGCCGTCAAAGAACCCCAGCCGCAAGTTGTACTGCGCGATCAGGTCATGAAAGACCGTGCCGTAATAGCTCCGACAGTACCAGTGCCTGGCGAGGCTATCGGGCAGGTGCAGGGTGTCGGCGATTTCCAGCGGGGTCAGGCCGGTATTGGCGAGACGCATGGTCTGGTCATGCAGATACCGGTACATGTCCCGTTGCGCCCGCAGGAAGTCGACGATGCGCTCGTTGCCCCAGGTCGGCCAGTAGTGCGAGGCGAACAGGACTTCCATTTCGCCGCCGAACATATCGATGGCAGCCTGCAGGTACTTCGACCACAGCAATGCATCGCGAACCTTCGCGCCACGCAGCGTATAGAGGTTGTGCAGCGTGTGGGTGGCGTCTTCCGAGGCGCAGAAGGCCTTGAACTTCGGGATGTAGAACATGAACTCTGACGGCGCTTCGGACTCCGGCGCCATGATGATGGTCATGTCGATACCGTCCAGAGTCAGCTTCTGGCCCGTCGAGTTGGCGAAATCGGTTGGCACGATGAGCGTGATTGCGCCGATGGAGGTCGTCTTGCCCAACCCGCCGTCCACCACGCCCGTCGGGCTTCTCGGCAGCAGATTGCCGTACATGTAGGCGGCTCGCCGGCTCATGGCGTTGCCGGCAATCACGTTTTCGCCCACCGCGGCTTCAGTGAAAGCCGCCGGCGCGTAAATCTTTACCTTGCCGGCCTTGATATCCGCTTCGTCGACCACGCCGCGAACGCCGCCATAATGGTCTGCGTGACTGTGGGTGTAAATGATATGAGTAATCGGGCGATCGCCCAGGTGTGGAATAACCAGCTGCTTCCAGACAACCACGGCAGCATCTTCGGTCATTAGCGGGTCGATAACAATCCAGCCGGTATCGCCGCGAATAATACTCATCACCGATAAATCGTAACCGCGAACCTGCCAGATACCGTCGACGACCTCGAATAATCCATGATTCATATTCAGCTTGGCGTTTCGCCATAAGCTGGGATTAACCGAATCCGGTGCGTTATTTTCTGGTCCGCCTGTAATAAATGAGAATTGGCCTAAATCCCAGGCGGCACCCCCTTTAGAACTGGGAATAATGCCAGGATCGGGTAATGTAGCAATCAGTCCACGCGTGGCGTCCTGAAAATCCTGCGTATCGTTAAATGCCAGCTGATTGGCGTAAACCGAATTGGCATCTCGTGTTGCTTTAGTAGGCGGCTTTGAACCAATTCCGGTTGGCCTAGGCGCTGCGGGGCTTTGCGCCAACGCCTCACCCACTCCTGCACCGAAACCCGTCGCAATGCTAACGGTGGCGACACCTCTTAAAAATTCCCTGCGTTTAGTCGAGGAAGCCGGATTGTTATCGTCGGACATACACATACCTCCAGGTTTTCCGAAGGTCCCATGGCGAGGAACCAATGGGGGTTAGTGATCGTTAGGCCCTTCAATCACCGCGATTAATCCTAGGTGATGTAGTAAAAATTCGCAAACAAGTTATTTGCTTGCATCTTCCGGTAATTGCATGTAGCTCTGATTCATCTGCAAGTCGCCGCCGTGTTTTCAGGGCCGTTATGCCTTTTGCGATCATTGTGCTTTTCGATTCACCCGTTTCTCACGCCGCAGTGTCTTATCTGCCAGGACATTGGCGGTCGACGTGCGTGGTTGTCCCGACACGTCGCGCCGCAAACTGCCGCTGCGGCCGCCGTCGTCGCCCCCCGTTTCTCTACGTCGTTTCCCATGACGTGTATCATTCGTTCCCTGCGCGGTTCTGCGCCGGCGATGCCCCGTATACCGCTTGAACCTCTATCTGTGACCGCCCGATCCGATGTCAGTCTCTGAACTCAAACGCCGCCGCACGTTCGCGGTCATTTCCCACCCGGACGCGGGCAAGACCACGCTGACCGAGAAGCTGTTGCTGTTTTCGGGCGCGATCCAGATTGCCGGCACCGTGAAGGGCCGCAAGAGCAATCGCTACGCGACTTCGGACTGGATGGAGATCGAAAAGCAGCGCGGCATTTCCGTAGCCAGTTCGGTGATGCAGTTCGAGTATGGTGATGCCGTCATCAACCTGCTCGATACCCCGGGCCACGAGGACTTCTCGGAAGACACCTACCGTGTGCTGACGGCGGTCGATGCCGCCGTGATGGTGATCGACGGCGCGAACGGTGTCGAAGCGCAAACGCTGAAGCTGCTCGAGGTCTGCCGTAGCCGTAAGACGCCGATCGTCACCTTCATCAACAAGCTCGACCGCGAAGTGCGCGAGCCGCTCGAGCTGCTCGACGAGATCGAACAGCATCTGGGGGTCGCCGCCGTGCCGTTTACATGGCCGATCGGGATGGGCAAGGACTTCCAGGGTGTCTACGATCTGCAGCGCGATCAGGTGCGTCTGTTTCGCGCCGGACAGGACAAGGCGGGCGGCGAGGTCGAAACAATCCACGCGCTCAGCGACGAAGAAGGCGAGCGCCGCTTCGGTCATGCCTGGGTCAAGGCGAAGGAAGAAATCGATCTGATCACCGGCGCCTCGCCTGATTTCGATCGCGAGCAGTTTCTCGCCGGTCAGCAATCGCCTGTGTTGTTCGGTTCAGCGATCAACAACTTCGGCGTGAAGGAAATTCTCGACGCACTGGTCGATCTGGCGCCGCCGCCGTCGGCACGCATGGCGGTGCAGCGCTCGGTCGAGCCGGATGAGCCGAAATTCACCGGTGTCGTGTTCAAGGTGCAGGCGAACATGGACCTGGCGCACCGCGACCGTGTGGCGTTCATCCGCGTCTGCTCGGGGCATTTCGAACGCGGTATGGCGCTGAAGGTGACGCGCTCGAACAAGACGTTCCGCGCCAATAACGTGGTGACGTTCCTGTCGCAGCGTCGTGAGACCGTGAGCGAAGCGTATCCGGGGGACATTATTGGCATTCCGAATCACGGCACACTGAGCCTCGGCGATACCCTGACCGAAGGCGAGACCCTGCAGTTCGTCGGTTTGCCGTTCTTCGCGCCGGAAATCTTCCAGACAGTCGAAGTGGTGGACCCGATGCGCGCCAAGCAACTTGGCGAAGCGCTCAAGCAACTCGGCGAAGAGGGCGCAATTCAGGTGTTTCGCCCGGTGGGCGGCGGCTTGATGATTCTGGGTGCGGTTGGCCAACTTCAGTTTGAAGTGGTGTCGCACCGTCTGTCGACCGAGTACAAGGTCGATGTGCGGATGGCGTCGGCGCGCTATCGGATGTCGCGCTGGGTGACCTGCGACGACGCGGCTGAATTGCGTCGTTTCACCGATGCGTATGCGGCGCGGATTGCGCTCGATGCATCGAACGCGCCGACGTATCTCGCCTCACACATCTCCGAGATCGAAGTTGCGCAGAAGGCGTGGCCGAAGATCGTCTTCAACGAATTGCGCGAGCATTCGGGCGCGCCATTCAAGAAGGCGATGTAACGCAGCCCTCAGTGCTTCGTCGTCGTAGACGGCGCGAGAATCGTGACCTCGGGAGCAGGCTCTTCGCGTTGCTCGTGTTCCCGACGCAATTGCTGCTTCATGACTTGCCCGTCGCGCAATCCTTCGAAAAATTCTGCGTCGAGCCTGGCCTCGGCCTCGGCGCTGCTGGCAAGTTCTTCGAAGCGGAACAGCATCTTTGCGCGCGCGGCCGGCGATGAATTGCATTGCTCGATGGCCCGGGCGAGCGCAGCGAGCTTGGCGAACTGTTCCGCGTTGCGCTGCCCCGCGTTGGCGGCCTTTGCGAGGATGCCGTCGAGCAGCTGATCGCTGGCAGGTGCTTCCAGCGCTTCCGGGAGACGGGGTTTGCTTTCATTCATGATTGGCTTCCTTGGACAGGGTTCCGGGCAGTCCTGGACAGATCCGGCCGTCGAACCCCACTGCCGCTGTATGGACGGCAACGAAAGTATAAGGTGTCGAGCGTAGTGAAGGGTTTTCCGATCGCCGGCTCTGCCTCCTCACCCCATCTTCAACACCTCTTCCCGTAACCATCCGGCAAACGCTTGCACATGCTCGAGCGCCTCGTGCCGATGCGCGATATCGAGCCAGTACCCAAACGGGCCGCTGACCTCGATCTCGGAGATCTGCGCCAGGCTTCCATCCGCCAGTTCTTCGACGATCATGTTGCGGTCGACGATGGCCAGTCCCACGCCTTTGCGCGCGGCGTGAATGGCCTGCTCCAGATTCGAAAACTCGATGCCGTTCTCAGCGTGGTGCGCCGGCATACCTGCGGTTGCAAGCCAGTTCGGCCACAAATCGAGCCGCGTTTCGTTGTGCAGCACATGCAGCGCGGGCATCGTTGCGAGCAGCGTGTCGAGCGGGCGCCCGGGCAACTGCGGCGCTCCCACTAACGTATGGCGCTCCGTCATCAGCAACTCGGAATGCGCGTCCGGCAGTGCGTCGCGTCCAAAGCGGATGTTGCAGTGGCAATCCTCAGTCGGCTCGGTGCGGATGGACAGTTCCACATCGGGCAGTTCCACCGCTAGCGAGCCAAGTCGCGGCGAGAACCATTGAGTCGCGAAGGTGGGCGGCACTGACAGCACGAGGCGACGCCGGCCTTTGGCGGTGGTGATCTGACGCGTGCCGCGCTCGATCGTATCGAACGCTTCCGACACGCACGGCAGCAGCTGCAAGCCCGCCGCGGTCAGGCGGATGCCCTTGTGGTCGCGCTCGAACAGCTTCGCGTCGAGCGACTCCTCGAGTATCTTGATCTGGCGGCTTACAGCGCCCTGCGTCACGCACAGGGCGCTCGCCGCGCGATTGAAACTCAGATGACGTGCCGTCTCCTCGAAGAAGCGCAACGCAATCAGCGATGGCAAGCGCCGCATAACTTCACCTTCCGTTTTTCTGGTCGTCCGGCGGTGCGCCGGGTTGGCGCGGTCCTACCGCCCGCAATGATTGTCATGGCGTGGATTGTCGCATTTCGGATGGTGTTTGAGCGGGCACAAGCAACAAAATTCGCTCGCCTGGGAACACGTCTGACAGTGTGCGCCGTCGGTGCGCTTTCCTGACCCGAAGCGCCGCACAACGGTGCCGGCATCGCCTATCCTGAGGGGATGCGCGTTGCTCCTGAACGCACCCTCTTTCGACTCGCGGAGTGTCCCGTGACCGTTCGCAATCTCGATGCGCTGTTTCGACCCAAATCCGTTGCCGTGATCGGCGCTTCACGACGGCCGCGCAGCACGGGTGCGATGGTGTGGACGAGCCTGCTGGGCGGCGGCTTTGATGGCCCCTTGTGGCCCGTGAATCCGAAATACGACGCACTCGACGGTCACGCCGCCGTGGCCGATGCCGGCGACCTCCCGGAGGCGCCTACGGTGGCGCTGATCTGTACACCGCCGTCGACGTGGCCAGGGATCATCCACAAACTTGGCGGTCTGGGTACGCGCGCCGCGATCATCGTCGGGGAAGTCCACACGGACGAGGACCGCACCGCGCTCAGGCACGCGCTGTCGGCGGCGCGGCCGCATCTGCTGCGCATTGTCGGACCGGGCAGTCTCGGGGTGATGTCGCCGGCACTGCGGGCGCATCTGGGCGCGCCGTCGCGCCTCGTGAAGGCGGGAGGGGTGGCGTGGGTCTCGCAATCCAATGCGCTGACCAATGCCGTGCTGGGCTGGGCGTATGCGCGTGGACTGGGCTTTTCGCACGCGGTGGCGCTCGGCGGTGAGGCGGATGTGGATGCGGGCGACGTGCTCGACTACCTGGCGAGCGATCCAGGTACCCGCGCGATCCTGCTCGAACTCGATACGGTACGCGCGGCCCGCAAGTTCATGTCGGCGGCGCGGGCGGCGGCTCGCAACAAGCCGGTCCTTGCGCTGCGCTCGGGGCGCGCCGATCCCGCCGATGGCTTGTACACAGCTGCGTTCCGCCGCGCCGGGATGGTGCGCGTCGACTCGCTCGACGATCTGCTCGACGAGATCGAAACGCTCGGTGTTGGCCGCGTTGCGGCCGGCGCGACGGCGACGCTGATCACCAGCGACCGCGGCGTGGCGACGCTCGCCTGCGATGCGTTCGCGGCGGCCGGTGACACGCTTGCGCAGTGGCCCGCGGAGACCGTGGACGAGGTCACCAAGGCGTTGCCGCACGCGGTCCCGGGCAACCCGCTGCTTCTCGGCGACGACGCTCGTGCCGAGCACTTCGGCACGGCGTTGCAGGTTCTCGCGCAGCAAGGGGCGACCGGGACGGCGTTCGTGGTTCACGCGTCGACTCATAACGCGCCGGTCGGCGAGGTCGCGCAGGCGCTGATCGCTAATCAGCGATTCGCGTATCGCGGTTTGCTGGCGTGCTTCTTTGGCGGAGTGGACGCGGCGACGCGCGATGCATTGCATGCGCAGGGCATTCCGGTGCATACGACCCCGCAGCGCCTCGCCCGGGCGTTCGCTCGTCTGGTCGATTACCGGCTGGGGCGCGAGCTGCTGATGCAAACGCCGGAAGGGCTGCCGGCGCAGATCCCCGCTGAGACCGACGCCGCTCAGGCGCAGGCGCGCGCGGCGTTGGCTGCGGGTGAGGACACGTTGACGAAGGAACCCGCAGCACATCTGCTCGCGCACTTCGGGTTGCATGTTGAACCGCTCGATGCGATGCAGGACAAGATCGTCGACATCGACGTCGAACTGCACGACGACGATAACTTTGGTCCCGTGTTCCGTTTCACGACGCCATTGGCGGATGGCGTGTCGGCGCCGGAGCGGGTCTTCGGCTTGCCGCCGCTCAATCCCATGCTGGCGCGCGATATGGTGATGCGCTCGCCTTACGCGCGGGTTGCTGCGCCCGAACCGGTGCTGGCGGCTTTCACGGCGCTCTCACAGGCGGTATGCGATGTACGCGAGATAGTCGGCTTAAAGCTCGTGCTGCGGGTATTCCGCGAGCACGTCGCTGTCATCGCGCCGTCTATCCGGCTCGGCGCCAAGCGCAGCCGGCTCGCGATCATGCCGTATCCGCGCCGCTACGAGGAGACGCTCGATTGGCACGGTCTGCAGATCACTGTACGACCCATTCGCCCCGAAGACGAGGCGGCTCATCACGACTTCGTCGAAGCGATGACGCCCGACGATCTGCGTCTGCGTTTCTTCGGCGCCGTAGGCAGCTTCGATCACTCGCAACTCGCGCGCATGACGCAGATTGACTACGACCGCGAAATGGCGTTGATCGCGACGGTTCCATGCGAGGAAGGTTTCACGCGGACGTTAGGGGTGGTGCGCGCCGTGGCGGATCCCGATAACGAAACCGCTGAATTCGCGGTGGCGATTCGCTCCGATCAGAAGGGGCGGCACCTCGGCACACTGCTGATGGAGAAGATCATCGCTTATGCGCGCTCGCGCGGCACGCATTGGCTGGTGGGCGAAGCGCTGCGCGAGAACGGACCGATGATCGCGTTGGCCAGAGCGAGTGGATTTACGGTGACGCACACCGAAGATCCAGGTGTGGTGGGGTTCAGGATGGCGCTGGATGACGCAGAAGCCGCGCAAGGTTGATTCGGAAGCAATTGCCTCGCGTCTCGGGTTCTTGTGCCGTCCCTTTGAGAATCGTCCGAGTGTTTGCCGCGCTCGCTTCCGATATATTTTTATGCTCCCTTCAGCGATCGCAATCACGGCGTCGTTTAGCACGCCCACGGCGTGAACGCATATGTCGTTCGCCGTCCCACGGGCAAGTCCGAATCGCTGAGCTCACCACGATATATCTGGACCGATACTCCCATGGATAACTTCGCCGACTCCGATCAATTCATCAAATCACTGCTGTTCGCGTTTCTCTTCAGCGCTGTTTCGATCTTCGTGCTTCAACTAACCAATCTCATCGATCCGGACCATCTGTTGGGCCGCGAAGGCGTTGCATGGCTTGCCGCGACCGTCGTTTGCACCGTCGAACCGCTTCTGCGTCATCAGGGAATTCTGAAGGGCGGTGTCGAATGCCAGATTGGCGACTTCACCAAGGCAAGCGCGCTTGGACGTCTGATTGGAGCGCCGGCAGGGTGTGCCTTTGCATGGGCGATCACGATTATTGGATCGTGAGCTTATCTCGCGTGCAATGTTGCAAAGAATCGTCAAGGATTCCAGATTAAATCATGAGTGAGTCAACGGCTTCCGCAGAAGGCCGTTAAACACACGACCGTTATCAGGTCGTACCCTCAACCGAGATTTTTTCAGGAAGGACTAACGATGAACAAGCAGATCACTATCGCCGCTCTCGCCGGGTTGTTTTCGCTCGGCGCTTTTGCACAGGCATCCGCACCCGTCGCTGCGCCCGCCCAGGAGCAGAGCGCCGCTCCGGCCGAGGCAGCGTCCGCTGTGAAGCATCACCACAAGCATCACAAAAATCATAAGCACCATGCATCGGCAGCGGTTGAGGCATCCGCCGCAACGGGCGCTTCCAATACGGCCACGAAGCCGTAAGGCCTCGGCTGGCCTTGCCGCCTGATGACGTTGAGACTGGGACTCAATGTTGAGTCCTGGGAAGTCGTTCTGGCGCAGTCGTCAAGCAAAGATAGACCATCACCATCGCTGAGACGGCCGGATCGTAACGCCGGATGGCAGCTTCATCCGGCGTCGTCATGACGGCAGCGTGCTCAGGCCGGCAGTTTGCCTGCCGCCTCGTCCACCTGGCTGCGCGACACTGACAACTCTTCGAGCCACGCCTGCGCATACACGGCACCCGTCTCACGTTCGAGGCGGGCAATCGTTGCCGCGCAGCGAGCGGCGTCCTTCGGCGTCGCGATGAAGTCCTTCACCGATTGACCCGCCTTGAACGCGTCAAACAGCGGTACGCGGATATCGTCGGGCAGCGCGCGCGTCCACTGGTACGGCTTGCCGTTATACGTGAACGACGGCGGCAGCACGCGTTCCTTCTTCGCAGCCGGAATCAGGCCATAGGTGCGTGCGGCGTCGCCGATCTGCTCCGGCGAAAACAGTTCGTCCGGGCTGATGTCGAATTGCTGGATGTACGCTTCCATCGCCTGCATGGCCGCGGCGCGGTCGTCGCGCTTTTGCTGCGCGCGGGCCACGATGTCGCGCAGTTCGTCGGCTTCTTCACTGGTGATCGTGAAGCTCGCCTGCTTCTGCTGGAGTTCGGAAAAACGCTGGAATTCGGAATCGGTCAGAAGTTTCGCCATGAGGTATCGATAGCGCGCGCAGGTCGTTGCCCGCGCGGCGACATTTTTGAAAGGGTCGCCATTCTAAACCATGCCGACTTAAACCATGTGAGTGTGGCGAAAGACCTGGCGGGCTCCACGCCTGTGCGTGCGTCCGGGCGGCTCCGCCTTATTGAATCGGGCCTTCCTGCGCGTGAGCGGCCGCCCGCTCTTCAGCCTGCTTCTTCTTCGCCAGATGGTGTCCGACGATACATCCGCCAACCGCGCCGACAACCGCGTGATGGCCCGCATAGTGACCCGCAACACCGCCGACCACGGCACCCTTCAGACAGCCGGCCGCGGAAGCCGAACCTGCGAAACCCGCCAGCGCAAGAGCCAGCAAAACGAGAGAACAAGACGATTTCTTCATGATGATGTATCGGTGTGAAGCTTGAAACGTAAGGCGAGATACGCCTCATCCTGGGTCCGGCCGTTGGAGCCTTTGCAGCCCTTCCGGTACGGACGCAGGATTGTACGACGGTCAATATTTACTGGCAGGCCTTGCCGCCTTGGGCGTGGTAGCCCTTGGTCTTCGCGTCTGCTTCGCTCATGTATGAGCCGTGCTTGGTTTTGCCGTAGTACTTGTCGCCCGGGCAGTGGTAGACCTTCGTGCTGGTGTTGACCCACACCTGGCCGGGGCCGCCGCCAGGGGCTGCCTGGGCGGTGCTGGCCGCTGCAGGCGCCTTGGAGGGTGCCGCTTTGGCGCTGCTGGCTGCCGCCGGCGCCATGGCCGGTGCTGCTGCCGGAGCCGAAGCCGCGGCTGCGCTCGACGCTGCGCCGTACCAGGTCTGGACGCCTTTATGACCCTTGCATGCACCCTTCTTCGTCGCACCGGAATAGAACGAGCCGTCCTTGCAGAGACCCGTCGTGCCGCTCGGCGCGCTCGCGGGAACCTGCGCATAGCTCGCGCTCGCTGCGAACAGGCCGGCCACGGCGGCCATGGAGAGAATGAGTTTTTTCATCGTTTTGATCCTGTTGACCTGCCGCGGCATCGCCGCGTTCATCGGGGAGGCGCAGACAATCCGGCCTGCTAGAGAGCCGTGCATGCTGCGGTTTTTGTACGCGCATGAGCGCGACCCTGATAAAACGCGCGAGCCCCGCGATCGGCTGACGTGCCGCATCCCTGAGACTGTCAAATATTGCCAGGCCAGGCCGGTGGGGGATGCTAGCTCGCTTCTTCGCGATACATCGACAGCGCCGCGACAGTTTCCCGCAGCATCGCGGTCGCTGCGTCGAGCGCGGGCGCGACGTATTCGTCGATACGCCGCAGGTACGGACAGGTCAGCACGGCGATCGCCTGCCCGGACGGCCCGAGGATGGGGAACGTGACATCGGTGACGCCGAAGATCTGCTGGCTGTCTTTTTGCGAGAACCCTGCCGTGCGGATCCGCTCGCAGGTCGCCTCGAGCGCTTCCTCGTCGATCGTCACTTCGCCTTTCACCTTCGTATGCTCGGCGAGCATATGGGCGCGCTGCTCGGCGGTCTGGAAAGCCAGCATGACGCGGCCCGAGCCGGTATCGATGAGACCGACCCGAGAACCGAGCCGCACCGACATCCCCCACGTGCCCGGACCGTCCACCTGCGCAATCACCAGAAGATTGCCGCGGTCGTACACCACCAGGTGACACGACTGCTCCGCGCGGTCCGAGAAACGCTGCATCAGCGGCAGCGCTTCGTAGATCAGCCGGTTCATCGGCGGGTGCCGGTGCGCAAGCGCATACAGCTTCAGGCTCAGCGAATAGCGGTCGCCCCCCGCCGAACGCACCACATATTGACGGGCGACCAGCCGCTCGAGCATCCGGTACATCTCGCTCGCATTACGTCCCAGCAGCTTGGTGATCTCGGCGCGCGTCAATCCATCTTTCTGCTCGGCCAGCAGTTCGAGGATATCGAGTCCCTTGTCCAGCGCGGGCGCCCGGTAACGGTCGGCGTCGTCTCTTTCTTCCGCATCCATCATCGGTGGAGTTCCATGTGTCGACCTGAGTTGGCGCTTTAGTGCTTACGCCGCTCCCATGCAAAGCAGTGCAGGTTTCATTGTCATCTGGCGCGTGAGTGTAGAGCGCAATTGGCGCGTGCGGCCAGGGAAAGTACGGACGGCTGTTACACCGGACATGCCTTGACTTCGAATGATGCATATATGAATAATACGTTCATTGGTGAATTGTCGTGCACCAATATCGATAAGAACTAAGAACGCGCAGGACGATACGCCGGCCGCTGAGCGGAGCGGCGGGGGCAGTTCAACAACACCTATCAGGAGACAAGACATGACGTTCGCTAAGGGGCCGCGCGCGGCCCATCGCTTCATTCGTGGCGCTTTATCAGTTGGGGTAGCGGCCGCATGCGTGGCCGGCCTCGTGACAAGCGGCGCTGCCCGCGCCGCCGATTCGGGCAAGATCGGTCTCGATCTGCCGCTCCTCACCTCGCCGTTCTGGCAGTCGTACAACAACTACCTGCCCGTCTACGCGAAGCAGAGCGGCCTCGACATCCTCGCACCGGTCAATTCCAACGGTGACCCTGCGCAGCAGATCACCGATATGAACAACATCCTGAATCTGGGTGCGAAGGGCATCGTCGTCGGGCCGCTGGATTCGGCCGCGATCAGCCGGGCGCTCGACGCCGCGTCCGCCAAGAACGTGCCGGTGGTGGCCGTAGACGTCGCGCCGACCCAAGGCAAGGTCGCGATGGTGGTCCGCGCCGACAATCACGCGTACGGCGAGATGGCCTGCAAGTACATCGGCGAGCATGTGAAGTCCGGCAAGGTCGTGCAGATCGAGGGCGATCTGGCGTCGGTGAACGGCCGTGACCGTTCGGAAGCGTTCCGTACATGCCTGAAGCATTACCCGTCGCTCTCGCTGCTGGAAATTCCGGCCGCGTGGAAGGGCGACGTCGCGGCCACCGCGCTCGACAGCCTGTTGACCGCCAACCCGGACGTGAAAGCGATCTACATGCAGGCAGGCGGAGTTTATCTGTCGCCGACGCTGCAGACGCTGCGCCGCAAGCAGATGCTGTTTCCGGTGGGTGATGCGAAACACGTCGTGATTGTCAGCAACGATGGAATTCCGCAAGAGTTCGAGGCGATCCGCAAGGGTGAGATCGACGCCACCGTTTCGCAACCGGCTGACCTGTACGCGAAGTACGGCCTGTTCTACATCAAGGCCGCGCTCGCCGGACAGACCTTCAAGCCGGGTCCGACCGATCACGGCAGCACGATCATCCAGATCGCGCCGGGGATGCTGGAAGATCAGTTGCCTGCGCCGCTCGTGACGAAGGCGAATGTCGACGACAAGAACCTGTGGGGCAATACGGTCAAATGAGCGAGCTCATGCACGCGCCTGGCGTTGCGGCGGCTGCCTCTGGCCAGGCGATGGTCGAAGCGCTGGAAGTGACCAAGCGCTTCGGCTCGTACGCCGCACTGAACGACGTGAGCATCCGCGTGATGCCTGGCGAGTCGCATGCACTCGTCGGGCGGAACGGGGCCGGGAAATCGACGCTGGTGTCGATCCTCACCGGCCTGCGCAAGCCGGATACCGGCGAGGTGCGCTTCGGCGGCGCGCCGGCGCCTTCGCTCGCGGACCGCGACGCCTGGCGCGAGCGTGTGGCCTGCGTCTATCAGCATTCCACGATCATCCGCGACCTCAGCGTCGCGGAGAATCTGTTCATCAACCGTCAGCCTGAACGGCGCGGCATGATCGACTGGCAGGCCATGCGCCGCGACGCGCGTGAACTGCTCGATCACTGGAAGATCGACGTGCGCGAAGATGCGCGCGCGGGCGATCTGAGCGTCGAGGCACGTCAACTGGTGGAGATTGCGCGGGCGCTGTCGTATGGCGCGCGCTTCATCATTCTCGACGAGCCGACCGCGCAGCTCGACGGCGATGAAATCAAACGCCTGTTTCGCCGCATCACCGAGTTGCAGCGCGAAGGCGTGACGTTTCTGTTTATCTCGCACCATTTGCAGGAGGTGTACGAGATCTGCCAGGCGGTGACGGTGTTGCGCGATGCGCGGCATATCGTCAGCGCGCCGGTTTCTGCGTTGCCGCGCGAGCAACTGATCGAAGCCATGACCGGCGAGCGCGGCGGCCTTGCAGTCGCCGACGCTGCTTCGCGCGAGCCACTACCGGCCGATACGAATGTGGCGCTGGAAGTCGCGGGTCTCGGCGGCGTCGATTACGAAGACGTGTCGTTCACGGTGAAGCGCGGCGAAGTTATCGGTTTGACTGGTGCGACGAGTAGCGGCCGCACCAGTGTCGCGGAAGCGATCGCAGGGTTGCGCTCGCCGACCCGTGGCGACATTCGCGTAGCAGGTAAGTCGTTGCCGCGTGGTGACGTGCCGGCGGCGCTGGCGGCCGGTATCGGCTGCGTGCCGAAAGACCGGCATCACGAAGGCCTGGTGCTGACGCAATCGGTTGCGGAAAACGCCTCAATGACGATCACGCGCCTGCTCGGCAAGTTCGGGCTCGCCTCGCCCGCGAAGAAGAATGCGTTCGGCCAGAAGATGATCGAGGCACTCGGCATCGTCACGCCGGGTCCTGAGCACGTCGTATCGGGCCTGTCTGGTGGCAATCAGCAAAAGGTCGTGATGGCGCGCGCCTTGGCGACCGATCCGAACGTCCTCGTGCTAATCGACCCCACCGCCGGCGTCGACGTGAAATCGAAGGAAGCGCTGCTGTCTGTCGTGGACCGTGTGCGTGAAGAGGGCAAAGCGGTGCTCGTGGTTTCCGGCGAACTCGATGACTTGCGTACCTGTGACCGCGTGCTGGTCATGTTTCGTGGCCGCGTCGCGGCCGAATTTCCCGCGGGTTGGCAGGACCACGACCTGATCGCATCCGTTGAAGGAGTCAGTCTCCATGAAGAATAGTGTGCCTAGCCCTGCATTCGCTACGGCTCAAGGAGCGGCCGGCGCGCCTGCCGCGCGCAGCCGCCGGGCGCGGATCGAGCTCGCGCGTCTGCGCGACCTCGCGTTGCTGCCCGCGCTTGCTTTACTGCTTGTGATAGGCGCTTTCGTCAGCCCGAGCTTTTTGACCAAGGCGAATCTGATCAGCGTGCTTGGGGCCTCCGCGGCGCTCGCGCTCGTCGTGCTCGCCGAATCGCTGATCGTGCTGACCGGCAAGTTCGATCTGTCGCTCGAGTCGACGGTGGGGATCGCACCCGCTGTCGGCGCGATGCTCGTCATGCCGGCGGCGTCCGCCGGTTTTGGCTGGCAATGGCCGGCTGCGGCAGGTCTGTTGGCGATTCTCGTCGTCGGCGCGGTGATTGGTTTTATCAACGGCTTTCTGGTGGTGCGCTTACGGCTCAATGCGTTCATCGTCACGCTCGCGATGCTGATTGTGCTGCGCGGCATGCTCGTAGGCGCCACCAAGGGCGGCACGCTGTTCGATATGCCGCCGTCGTTCTTCACCCTCGCCACCACGATCGTGCTTGGGCTGCCTGTCTCCGTGTGGCTCGCCGCAGTGGCCTTCGCTGTCGCCGCGTTCATGCTGCGCTACCATCGTGTTGGGCGTGCGCTGTATGCGATCGGCGGCAATCCGGAAGCGGCGCGCGCGGCCGGGATTCGCGTCGAACGCATTACGTGGGGCGTGTTCGTGCTGGGCAGCGTGCTGGCGTCGCTTGGCGGCCTGATCGTCACCGGCTACGTTGGCGCGATCAACGCGAATCAGGGCAACGGCATGATCTTTACCGTGTTCGCGGCGGCAGTGATCGGCGGCATTTCGCTCGACGGCGGCAAGGGCACGATGCTCGGCGCGCTATCCGGCGTACTATTGCTGGGTGTCGTGCAAAACCTGCTGACGCTCGCACAAGTGCCGTCGTTCTGGATTCAGGCCATCTACGGCGCCATTATTCTCGGCTCGCTGATGGTGGCGCGCCTCGCGAGCGGCGAAGGCCAGAACTAAAACGGACCCATTGCGGAGACAATTTTGAGCAGCCCATCGCATACCGACGCCCGCCTGATCCTGCTAAGTCCGCAGGACAACTGCCTGATTGCAGGGGCGCGGCTCGAAGCCGGCACCGAGCTTGAGATCGAAGGCGAGCGCGTCACGCTCGCCAAGACGATCGAGCTTGGTCACAAAGTCGCACGCGGCGCGCTGGCGAAAGACGACAAGGTGCTGCGCTACGGCGCGGTCATCGGCCACGTGACCGGAGCCGTCGCGCGCGGCGAACATCTTCATACCCACAACCTCGAAAGCGACTACCTGCCCACGTACACGCACGATGCAGGTCACGAGTTCGTGCATCATTGATGCGGTGCAATACCGCGCTGGAACGATCATGACTGACACTTCCGAAGCAACGATCTCCACGACCGCCGGCACGCAGCCGATGCTGCAAGGCTATTTGCGCAGCGACGGCCGCAAGGGCATCCGCAATGTCGTTGCGGTCGCGTATCTCGTCGAATGCGCGCATCACGTGGCACGGGAAATCGTCACACAGTTTCGCGAGCCGCTCGATGCGTTCGATGACCCCGCAGCCGAGCGTGATCCGGCGGTTCATCTGATCGGGTTTCCCGGCTGCTATCCGAATGGCTATGCGGAAAAGATGCTCAAGCAGCTCACTACGCATCCGAATGTGGGTGCGGTGCTGTTTGTGTCGCTTGGTTGCGAGAGCATGAACAAGCACTATCTCGTGGACGTGGTGCGAGAGAGCGGCCGGCCCGTGGAAGTGCTCACGATCCAGGAAAAGGGTGGCACCCGCAGCACGATCCAGTATGGCGTGGACTGGGTACGCGATGCGCGCAAACAACTGGCGGCGCAACAACGCGTGCCGATGGCGCTTAGCGAACTGGTGGTCGGCACGATCTGCGGCGGCTCGGACGGGACCAGCGGCATCACCGCGAATCCCGCCGTGGGCCGCGCGTTCGATCATCTGATCGAGGCTGGCTCAAGCTGCATCTTCGAAGAAACGGGC
Organism: Paraburkholderia sp. GAS82; assembly: GCF_050436285.1. Lineage (NCBI taxonomy): Bacteria > Pseudomonadati > Pseudomonadota > Betaproteobacteria > Burkholderiales > Burkholderiaceae > Paraburkholderia > Paraburkholderia sp. GAS82. The sequence goes on along the minus strand of NZ_JBNDLX010000002.1, from coordinate 298,989 downwards.
GAACTGGTGGGCTGCGAGTTCCATATGAAAACGCGCGCCGCGCGACCGGAGCTGGGCGATGAAATCGTCGCCTGTGTGGCGAAGGCCGCGCGCTACTATTCGATTCTCGGCCACGGCAGTTTCGCCGTGGGTAATGCAGACGGCGGGTTGACCACGCAGGAAGAGAAGTCGCTTGGCGCGTATGCGAAGAGCGGAGCGTCGCCGATTGTCGGCATCATCAAACCGGGCGATGTTCCGCCGACCGGCGGCCTTTATCTGCTCGACGTGGTGCCGGATGGCGAGCCGCGCTTTGGCTTTCCGAACATTAGCGACAATGCCGAGATCGGCGAGCTGATCGCCTGCGGAGCGCACGTTATCCTGTTCACGACCGGACGCGGATCGGTGGTGGGCTCGGCCATTTCGCCGGTCATCAAGGTGTGTGCGAATCCGGCGACCTATCGCAATCTCGCGGGTGATATGGATGTCGATGCGGGCCGGATTCTCGAAGGACGTGGCACGCTGGAAGAGGTCGGCCGCGAAGTGTTCGAGCAGACGGTGGCGGTGGCGCAAGGTGTAGCATCGAAGTCCGAAACGCTTGGGCACCAGGAGTTTATCCTGACGTACAAGACATTCGAGCCGGTTGGCCCGGCGTGTCTGCCGTCGAGCGCGGGGTCTGCGCAGCGGGTGGTGGAGATCGCTTCGCATTAAAACTGCATGAGGCGCGAGTAAGCGCTAAAGCGCTAACTCGGACCGACCGCGACAATGGAGACATCTGCATGACAGCAGCGATTGATTCGAACGTCGTAAAGCGCCGCCAGATTGGCCGGCGTGATCTGCAGGTGAGCGGGCTCAGTCTGGGTACGGCACCGCTCGGCGGCCTCTACCACGATCTGACGGAAGAACAGGCACTCGCCACGGTCGCCGCAGCCTGGGATGCAGGCGTGCGTTTCTTCGACACTGCGCCGCATTACGGCCATACGAAAGCCGAGCACCGGCTGGGCGATGCGCTGCGTCGCTATCCACGTGAACAGTATGTGCTGTCCACCAAGGTCGGCCGGCGCTTTGTGCCGCGCACCAACCCGTATGACGGCAGCGAAGGCTGGCAAGACCCGCTGCCGTTCGAGGCCATCTTCGATTACACCCACGACAGCATCCTGCGTTCGTTCGAGGACAGCCAGCAGCGGCTGGGCATCGTCGAGATCGACATCCTGCTGATTCACGATATCGGCCGTGTCACACACGGCGATAAGAATCCGGTCTACTGGAAGCAACTGACGGAAGGCGGCGGCTTTCGCGCGCTCGATGAATTGCGCTCGGCGGGTGTGGTCAAGGCTGTCGGCCTTGGTGTCAACGAAGGCGCGGCGGTTCTCGAGATGATGGCGGATTTCGACATCGACTGCGCGCTGTTGGCGGGCCGCTATACGTTGCTGGAACAGGCAACGCTCGACGACCTGTTGCCCGCCTGCGAGGCGCGCGGCGTAAGTATCCTGTTAGGCGGAGCATTTAACTCGGGCATTCTGGCGCGCGGTGTTCAAGGGGATCTTAAGTTCAACTATGGCGCTGCGCCCAAAGAAGTGATCGAGCGCGTGGCGCGGCTCGAAGCCGTATGCCGCGCGCACGATGTACCCTTGGCCGCGGCGGCGCTGCAGTTTCCCTACGCTCACCCAGCCGTCGCAACCGTGCTGACCGGGGCGCGCAGTGTCGAAGAATTGCGCGAGAACGTCGCTTCGTTCGATCGCCCGATTCCTGCTGAACTGTGGACGGCATTGCGCGACGAGGGTCTGCTGGATCCGCGGGCGCCGGCGCCCAAGGATTGACTACCCATGCACATCGACGCTCACCAGCATTACTGGGATCCGGCCCGCGGCGATTATGGCTGGCTGACGCCCGATCTGAAGTCGCTGTACCGGACCTTCGGGCCACAAGATCTCGCCCCGCTGCGTGAGCGCGCCGATGTGCAGCGTACGGTCGTCGTCCAGGCGGCGCCCACGGTTGAAGAGACCCGCTACCTGCTCGATCTCGCGCGCGAAGAGGCGTCGATTGCGGGCGTGGTCGGCTGGGTGCCGATGTTGTCCAACGATGCACCCGCCCTGATCGCTGAACTCGCACGTGACGCGAAATTCAAGGGCATCCGGCCGATGCTGCAAGACATCGCTGACGACGACTGGATCGCCAATCCCGATCTCGCACCCGCCGTCGAAGCGCTGATTGCTCACGACCTCGCGTTCGATGCGCTGATTTTTACGCGCCATGTGGACGCCCTCGAAATCTTCGTCAAGCGCTTTCCCAAGCTGCGCATCGTGGTCGATCACGGCGCCAAGCCGCCGATTCGCGACGGCGGCCATGAAGGCTGGCAAAGTTGGGCCGACGGCATCACACGTCTCGCCAGCTTGCCGCACGTCCATTGCAAACTCTCCGGGCTTGCGACTGAGGCCGCGTCCGGTTGGACGGAGGCCACGTTGCAACCCTTCGTCGACCATCTGCTGAAGTCATTTGGTCCGGCGCGTCTGATGTGGGGCAGCGATTGGCCGGTGCTCGATCTGAACGGTGACTACCTGCTATGGCATTCGGTGGCGAATACACTACTCACCGGATTATCCGACGCGGAACGCGAAGCGGTGTTCGGCGCGAACGCGACGGCGTTCTACCGTCTGTGAAATTCATGGCAAGCTATCCCGTATAAAACTTCGCAAGCCATTTCAACTGGAGCCGTAGATGACACAAAGACTGGCCGGGAAGACGGCCCTGATTACTGCCGCCGGACAAGGCATCGGTCTTGCCACCGCCGAACTCTTCGCCAGCGAAGGGGCGCGGGTGATCGCTACCGATATCCGTATCGATTCGCTCGCCGGCAAGCCGGTCGAGGCGCGCAAGCTCGATGTGCTCGACAAGGCCGCGATCCACGCGCTGGCCGCCGAACTTGGCCCGATCGATGTGCTGTTCAACTGCGCAGGATACGTCCATGCCGGATCGATTCTCGAAGCGACGGAAGAAGATTGGGACTTCGCGTTCAACCTGAACGCCAAGGCGATGTACCACACGATTCGCGCGTTTCTGCCGGGAATGCTGGAGAAGGGCAACGGTTCGATCATCAATATGTCGTCGGCGGCGTCGAGTGTAAAGGGCGTGCCGAACCGCTTCGTGTACGGCGCGTCGAAAGCGGCCGTGATCGGTTTGACGAAGGCCGTCGCTGCAGACTTCGTCACACGTGGTGTACGCTGTAACGCGATCTGCCCGGGCACGGTGGCTTCACCGTCGCTCGAACAGCGGATTGCGGCACAGGCGCAGGCGCAAGGCGCCACTGTCGACGCGGTGCAGGCGGCGTTCGTCGCCCGCCAGCCGATGGGCCGCGTCGGCAAGACCGAAGAGATCGCGGCGCTGGCGCTGTATCTCGCCTCCGACGAGTCGGGCTTTACTACCGGCCAGGCGCACGTGATCGACGGCGGTTGGTCGAACTAGCCTGTTTTTTCACTGAACACTCTGGATAGATAGGGAAGTGCAACGATGAAACTGCTTCGTTATGGGCCGAAAGGTCAGGAAAAACCCGGCTTGCTCGACGCGCAAGGCAAGATCCGCGATCTGTCGAAGGTGGTGGCCGACATCAATGGCGACACGCTGACGGACGCCGGTCTCGCGCAACTGCGCAAGCTCGACCCGGCATCGCTGCCGGTGGTCGAAGGCAATCCGCGCCTTGGGCCGTGCGTTGGCCGGATCGGCAAGTTCATCTGTATCGGCCTGAATTACGCCGATCACGCGGCCGAGTCGAATCTGCCGGTGCCGACCGAGCCGGTCGTGTTCAACAAGTGGAATAGCGCGGTCAGCGGCCCGAACGACGACGTCGAGATCCCGCGCGGCTCTAAGAAGACCGACTGGGAAGTCGAACTGGGCGTGGTGATCGGCAAGCCGGCCAAATACATTGATGAGGCGAACGCGCTCGACTACGTCGCCGGTTATTGCGTGATCAACGACGTCTCCGAGCGCGAATGGCAGATCGAACGCGGCGGTACGTGGGATAAGGGCAAGGGCTTCGACACGTTCGGCCCGATCGGCCCGTGGGTTGTCACGCGCGATGAAGTCGCCGATCCGCAGAACCTGAACTTGTGGCTCGAAGTGGACGGCCACCGTTATCAGAACGGCTCGACCAAGACGATGGTGTTCACCGTCGCGAAGCTCGTGTCGTATCTGTCGCAGTGCATGAGCCTGCAACCGGGCGATGTGATCTCGACCGGCACGCCGCCGGGCGTCGGCATGGGCGTCAAGCCGAACCCGATTTATCTTAAGCCGGGTCAGACGATCCGCCTCGGTATCGAAGGCCTGGGCGAGCAGCAGCAGAAGACTTACGCAGCAGAGTAATCCCTCAAGGCGACGGCACCGTTTCCCCGCCGTCGCCGATCCGGTTGATTGTCCCCTGCGCGACGGCGACGAGCCGCTCGCGATCGCCGTCCATCACAAAGATATTGCACTGACAGGTCGCCTGATGCCGCCCGGCATAGACGACCTGCGCCCGCGCGACCAGCATGCCGTTCATCGCGGGCCGCAGATAGTTGATCTTGTACTCGCCCGTGACGACCCGCGGCCCGAGTGCGAGCGCTCCGGCGAACGTGAGCGCATTGTCCGCCAGGTAACTGATCACTCCCCCGTGAACGAAGCCGTGTTGTTGCCGCAACTCGTCGCGAATCGGCAGGCATAGGGTCACCTCGTTGGCACTGGTGTGCATCAGCTCGGCGCCGAGGAGCATGCTGAAGGGCTGGGCATGGAGTGCGCCTCGTGCCCGGTCCAGTAGATCTGTCATCGTCGAATCCTTCGGGGCGATGCCCGTGGTGGCGTCCCTACCCACTCTAGGAAGCCCGTACGCGCCACGTCAAGGTGAATCGCAAAAATGACGCGCGGATTATTGTGTAAATCAATGTCAATAGAGTGATTGCATCGCGAATCAGCTTGCAAGACAGTCTTTCACCGGGTTTTGCTCAAGAGAACGTTGGTGTTGCCGTAAACAGCGTCGTGGTTCTCCCGTCATTCAATGCAATTCAGGTGTTCACGATGTTTAGCAAGATCAAGGTCGCATCCGGCCTGCTGTGTGTTTTGGCCGCTTTTTGCCTGCTGCAACTGGTGACGGAAGGTTTGGGGTTCTGGTCGTTGACGCGTACCCATGACGACGTTGGCGAACTGTCGAATGTCGCGTTGAATCAGGTCGATGCGGTGAATCGCACTACCCAGGCGCTGATGGACGCGCGCATCAACCTGTCGCGCGCCAGCACGCGGATGGTGAAGGGCAGCGCCGAACCGGCCGACATCGTGCAGCACGCTCGCGACCAACTGGTGGCGGCGGATCAGTCGTTCACCTCGTTTACCAACGCCACCAAGACGAGCGACGAAAACAGCGCTCGCGCCGCAGCGCTCACTGACCGTTATCAGAAATATCACTCGGCGCTGGTCGAACTGACGCAGGATCTCGACTCGGGCAACATCCAGGCCTTCCTCGATCAGCCCACTCAGTCTTTCCAGGACGCCTATCTCGGCGAACTGCATACCTTCGTAGAGTTCGCGGACGCCGCGAACCGGGCTTCTCTCGAGTCGATCGACAGCCGGCTTGCGTTGTTCCGCAGTGTTGGCGCGGCGATCCTGCTGTTGCTGCTGGCGGGCACGGTGGCAGTCTACCTGGCGCTGCGGCGCGGCGTGGTTGCGCCGCTCGAAGAGGCGGGCCGCCATTTTGACCGGATTGCGCAAGGCAAGCTCGATCAGGCGATTACCGCGCGGGGCACCAACGAAATCGGCCGTCTGTTTTCGGGGCTGGCGAGAATGCAGGCAAGCGTCGCGCGCACAGTGAAGACGGTGCGTGAATCGGCTGACTCGATTTACCTGGGCGCTAACGAAATTGCCACGGGCAACGCGGATTTGTCGGCGCGTACCGAGAGTCAGGCTGCCTCGCTGGAGGAAACCGCCTCGAGCATGGAAGAGTTGACTGCGACCGTGCGGCAGAACGCCGATCATGCGCGCGAAGCGAACGCGCTCGCGCAGACCGCATTGGATGCCACTTCGCGCGGCAGCGAGGTCGTGAATCAGGTGGTCGACAAGATGCGGGGGATCGCGCAGAGCTCGGACAAGATCGCGGAAATCATTTCGGTGATCGACGGCATCGCGTTCCAGACCAACATCCTCGCGTTGAACGCGGCGGTCGAAGCGGCACGGGCAGGCGAGCAAGGACGTGGCTTTGCGGTGGTGGCCGGCGAAGTACGCGGGCTTGCTCAGCGCAGTGCGCAATCGGCCAAGGAGATCAAGACGCTGATCAGCGAGTCGGTCACGGAGATCAAGGGTGGCTCGACGCTCGTCGAGCACGCGGGCGGCGCGATGCGCAATGTCTCGGAGTCGATCTCGCGTGTCACGCAAATGATGGCGGAGATCAGCGCATCGTCGCTCGAGCAGAGCACTGGCATCGAGCAGGTCAACCAGGCCGTGGTGCAGATGGACGAGATGACGCAGCAGAACGCGGCGCTGGTCGAAGAAGCTGCTGCGGCCGCGGCCTCGTTGCATCAGCAGACGCAGCAACTAAAGGCGGCCGTCTCGGTGTTCGAGATTTCCGATGTCGTCCTAAGGATGCAGCAGTTCGACGAGTTGCGCGGCGAGCACGAGCGGGAGTTTTCGTTCGGTGCAGCGGTTTAAGCAGGCTTTTCTTCGGTTTATCCAGATCTCGCCGCGTCAGGCCGGCAGCGCTGCATACGCGGTGGCGAGATGATATGGCGTCGTCGACGGCATGTCGGCGCGCGAAACCTCGCCTGTAGCCGTTTTGCACTCGTACCATCCTTGCGGGTGCAGAAAGCGTTGCTGGAAATGCTCGATTTGCCCCGGCAAGACGGCGCGCGCCGCGTCGTCATTGCGTGTAGCTAGAGCGCGCAGATATTCGCTCTGTGCCCAGATCCGCTGTGTCGCGTCCTTGACGCGACCAGCTTCGTCGAGCGATGCAGCGACGCCGCCTGTCACCGGATCGACGCCATGCCGCTGCGCAAAATCAAAGGCGCGAGTGAGTGCCTCGTCGAGCCGCGATCCTTCCAGCAATGCACCTGCCTGCTTGACCAACCAGAACCATTCGAACTGGTGCCCCGGCTCCAGACGATTGTCATCCGCCCCTAACGGCAGCTCCGCGATGGAGCCCGTCGGCGCATGCACGAAAGTGTGTTCGATCGCGCCTGCCAGTTTGCGCAGCGCTGTATCGAATGCGCTATCGCCGGTCGCTGCGCGTGCGGCGAGCCACGCTTCCGTGAGGTGCATCAAGGGGTTTTGCACAGGCGTGCCGGTTACCGTCGAAAACGTTGCGTCCAACGCGGCGTTGAGCAGACCATCCTGCGCCGCGAAGCGGTCTTCGATCAGCGCCGACGTACTGTGCACCAGGTCCAGCGCATCCCGATTGCCCGAACGCGCGCCGTATTCGGCACACGCGAAGACCAGGAAAGCGTGCGTATAGAGGTCCTTGGTCGTATCGAGCGGCGTACCTTCTGAATCGACGCTATAGAACCATCCGCCCCGCTGCTTGTCTTGAAAGTGGTGCACGAGCGCATCGAACAAGCCTTCGGCGTGGGCCGTATCACCTGCCTGGGAGAAAACGAACAATTGCCGTGCGCAAGCCATCGCGCGGTAGCGTTCGGCCGGCAGGGGGCGGTGGCTTTCGGCACTGACTGCCTCGTACGGCAGTTTCAATGCGGTGTTGAAGCCCGGCCCGCGCCAGATGGGCAGAACGACGCGTGCAAAATGATCGCGCAGGGCGGCGGCAAGGGTGATCGCGGAGGCGGGTGTGTTCATGCTATGAATCTGCTTGGGGTAGAGCCGTACAAGGTTGCGGGCGCTGGGTCCGGCAAGGCAGCGCGGGTCCAAGCATAAAGCAAACCGCCAGCGAGGGCACGTTTGCGACCCTCTCAAATGCGGTTCCAATAATTTCAGATAAGGAGGAACAACCATGCTGGGCAATGTCGAACTGGTCTCGCGGCTGGTGTTGGCCGCGGCGCTTGGCAGCGTCATCGGTATCGAGCGTGAGCGGCTGTCGTGGGCCGCGGGCTTGCGCACGCACATGCTGGTGTGCGTCGGCTCGGCGCTCATCATGATTGTCTCCGCGTTCGGTTTTGCCGATGTGCTCGGCGCCCAGAACGTCGTACTGGATCCCTCGCGGATGGCTGCCCAGGTGGTCTCCGGTATCGGCTTTCTGGGAGCCGGCTCGATCCTGATGCGCGGCGAGATCGTGCGCGGACTGACGACTGCGGCGAGCCTGTGGTCGGTGGCGGCGATCGGGCTGGCGGTGGGCGGTGGTATGTACACGGCGTCGATCGCGGCGACCATCATCATCCTGATCATCCTGGCGGGAATCAAACCGCTCGAGCGGCGTTTCATCACAGTCAAGCAGCGGCGTCAGCTGACGTTGCTGGTCGAGCGCGGTGCGCTCACGTTTCACTCGCTGCACGATGCGCTCGGTGCGGCGAGCCCGCGTGTCAAACAGTTCGTGATGCAACAGAGCGACGATGCGCCCGAGTTCGATGTGGTGATGATCACGCTGCACCGGGTCTCCTCAACCGAATATGCTGCGATTCGCGATCGCTTGCGTGAACTGCCTTGCGTCAAGGAGCTTCGCGAGGACGATCCGACGGTTTAAATCGGCGATGGGCTTTAGCTGGCGCGGTTGGCCGTGAGACAATGCGCTCTCGAAAAAAACTGATGGCATTTTGTAGCGGCATTCGGCGCCCGGTGGCCGGCGACGACCGCTTCTTTCTCTATGGCAGATTCCGCAGCATCCACGCAGTCCCGTACACCCCGCGCCGGCTCGAAGAAGCGGCGCGCCAATACCGTCTCCACCGAGACCGAAAATAAACTGGCACGCGCTGCCCGCTCGGCGCAGCGCTTAGCCCAACTGAGCGACGCGTCGCGCGACGACAGCACGCTCGACATGTTCCCCGACGATCCCACCCGCGCGACGCTGGAGGCGATGAATATCGACATCCGGCAAGGCACGCTGCATGGCTTTGAATTGCCGGACGTTGTACTGGCTGCGGTTGGTGCGGCGACCAGTCTGGAGGGCGCGGCGAGCACTTCGTCCGAAGCGCGGGCGGCCCGCCGTGCGCCGCGTGAGAGGACCGAAGCGGCTTATGCGGCGGTGCCGTTGGCCGGGTTTGAACGTATCGAGCCGACGCAGAAAGTGAGTGCGCCTAAGGATTTATCTTCCGATGCTGCGGGCGCTGGCGGGGTGGTGCCTGAAGTGGTAGACGTGGCGGATGGGCAGGCGGCACGGGTGGGCGATTCGCAGCAGACCTCGCCGGCTGTTAGCTCGACGCTCGTCTCACCGTCGATGGCGGCGGCGAGCCTGGTGCGCAGCGTGACCGCACGGCGTCCGAGCGGCGATTCATCGTTCAGCCCGACTGTGCCGGCTACGTCGATCGCCACGACTACGCCGAGCCCACCGACTACGCCGACCTCCACGGCCGACAACTCTAAGCCGGCGGCTTTGCCGTCTCAGCGCATTGCTGCAAGCTTTGCGAAGCCAGCAACCGCCTCCAGCGAGACGGCGGATGTGAACGGCGAGGCATTGGATCGCGCGTCGACTGGGCCCACGACGGAGGAGGCCAAGCCCTTGCCCAACGACGCGGCGGGATTATCCACCCCGCCGGCGAGCGCACCGGAACTCGACCGGGCTCGCGCGACGGCATTCGCCGACACAGTCGACGCGCTGTACGGCGTGATCTCCGATCAGCGCCACGCGGCGACCGACCATACGCGCCGGATGAAATGGATGCTGTCGATCGTCGTCGGGGCGCTGCTGATGACTGTGGCGATCGGCATCACGCAGACCGTTCTGCTGATGCGTCTGACTCGTGAAACCACGGCGCAGCAGCACCGTATCGAACAGTTGATGCAGAACGAGCAGACGGCAATGACGAGTCTGCTCGACGCACACCTCGCAATGGCGAATCCGGTAGCAGGTGCCGCGTCTACTGCCGCGGCACCGATTGCGACGCCTCCTCCCGCTGTTGCTACCGCGGCGCCTGCTGCTGCACCCGCCAGCAAGCGAAAAGCGCACACGCACGCGCACAAGCCTAAAGCGCTTCCCGCTGCCCACTGATCGAATCGGGTCGGAAGACGCGATGCCGCTTGCGGCATCCGTCGCCCGCTCAACCTGTTGCCCCTCTTGTCGTCTCGCAAGGCCAGGCCACCACGCCGCTTTCAAAGACACCGCGCGCCGACGCTCGCAAATGATAGGTGCGGTAAGGCGAGGCGACGCCAGCACGCCCCCTGAGGCGAATCGCGGGATTTAAACTTGCATTGTCAAAGCACAAACGATGGCCGGACCCCCGGCCGGCTTTCTGACGAGCGCAAGATGGCGACCAGCGAACACAAATTTTCAATCGACGAACTGATTCAGGCGCTGCTGCGCGCCCAAGGCATCCACGAGGGTCACTGGGCATTGAATGTCGAGTTTCTGGCGAGCGGCACCGCCGCGAATTCCCCGATCGACCCCGCAAAGACGTTGCCGGCGCTGCTGGTATCGGTCGTTAGCGCCACGCTGGTTCGTACCGAAAATGCCGCGCGGGGTACGTTGGACGCAGCCGTCGTCAATCCGCGCAAGCGTGTCGCAGCGGCGAAAACCGCGCGGACAAGGAAGGCGCACCCCAGTACGCTGCAATGATCGCGGAGCTGATAGGGCCGAATCGCGTGTTGTTCGCCTGCCCCCCGGCATAGCTTTCTTGTTGTAATGACGCAACGCAACATCCCGTCGAATGGGTGCGACAAGCGACCACAGTCAAAAAATGTTGCAACGCACTAGCTTTTCCCTAGGGAAAACCCCTATAATGCTTCTTAAGGGAAAACCCTAGCAACCAATCAACCGGGAGTCGCCATGAGCGTTATCTTTGCATTGTTCCAAAAGGTCAGCGACCTCTTCGCGTCGCCCCATCTGCCGATGGATTCGGATTACTCGTACGAAGCGCGTAGCCGTGAAGCTGAACGTCAGCGTCGTGCGCAGTCCACGCTGTTCGGCATCAAGCTGAGCGACTAATTCGCTCAGGTCTGGCGCGGTGAGCCGCGCCGAGTGCGCGCCCTTGGCGCGCGCTGCTGCATACGAGCCACGGCCTTGCCGTGGCTTTTGTTCGTTTACGGCCTGGCATTCGTGCATCTACGGGCCTGAATTAGCTGTCAGAAGAAAAAACAGGGCTTTCGAATGCATTGCTGAATATTTCAACGCCGAAATGAATGTAACGATGACTGACTGCCATAGCGCGCTGGATCGGCGTAGAGGGGCTCGCCAACGTGCGAAAAAGCTTGCACTTTCCCGACGGAAAGGCTCGTTCATCGATCCCCGAATATTGATACTTCTTCTTACAAGCGCTCACGTCTTTAATCGTTTGGCCCCGTTAAAGTTGTTTTCAAGCGCAGGGCACCGGGCGTCGTGGCGATCAGCCAGCCTGCACCTGAGCAAACCTTGAATCGGAGGTCTCACTATGAAAACGTTGAACAAGACATCGCGTACCATCCTCGCCGCTCTGGTAGCTGGCGGCGCATTGCTCACTGCAGGCAGCGCTTTCGCACAGGCAGACCGCGTCGTGATTTCGGCGCCGGGCCCGGTTGCGACTTATGACCAACCGCGAATGATCCCGGTGGGCGTGCAGATCGATATCGGCTGGCACGGCGACCGTTATTGGGACGGCCATCGTTACTGGGCGCACGACGACTGGATGCGTCACCACCCGCACGATCGGGATCCGTATCGGCACGACGACCACCGTCAGTAATGGTGCGGTGGTAACGGCGCCTTTGGCGCCGATGTGAGGTCTGACGAGGCCGGTCTCTCATGATGAGGGGCCGGCTTTGTCGTTTTGCAATTCCGCCCAGGTCGCCAGATTGCTAAAATATGCGCAAATAGCGTATATTTCGAGATGAGAGCAGTTTTTGTCGAGTTGGTGGCATTCCGGAAGCATCGTAGCGACTATCTGTCGGATGATGAATACAGGTTTTTGCAAGAAGAGTTGCTTGCCGAGCCTGGCGCTGGAGATGTCATTAGAGGCACGGGTGGTCTGCGCAAGCTTCGTTTTGCCGATAAGCGGCGAAACAAGGGCAAGCGTGGCGGTCTGCGCGTGATTTACTACTATTGGGTCGGTGGCTTCCAATTCTGGATGTTCACGCTCTACGACAAAGACGAAATGAGCGATCTAACGAACGACGAGCGCAAAGAGCTGGCGCGCATGCTCGAAGTCGAAATTGCGCAACGGAGTGCACGATGAAGCGGAACCTGTTTGCCGAATTGAAGGAAGGCATGGCCGAACTTGCCGGCGAACGCGAAGGCAAACTGACGCTGCGCACGGTAGACGTCGAGATTCCTGACGCACTTGACGTTTCGCCGGAGGAAATCAGAACTGTTCGAGAGGCGCTACACGCATCGCAGGCGGTGATGGCTCGACGTTTGCGCGTCAATCAGCGTACGTATCAGAATTGGGAGCAAGGAAAGGCAAAGCCCAATGCGCAAGCGGCCGTTTTGATCAAGCTGGTCGAGAAACATCCAGAGACACTGAGACTGCTCGAAGCACTGTGACTTCCCTAAGTGATTAGGCCGCCTTCGGGCGGTTTTTTATTTCCGCTACGTGTTCTCTGCTTTTCTTGGCGCTTTCGCCTGGACTCATCTAGCCAGAGCCGCCGCCATGATGCGACAGCCATCACAAGGCAGCGAGCGAGGTTGATGTCAGCCCGTCCGTCGCAAATCCCGCCTCTGCGCTATCCTTAAACGCTTTCATCGACGCCCCAGCGGGAGAGCAGCTTGGATAACGCAGTAGTAGGTGTAGTAGGCACCGGCCTGATGGGCGTGGGTATTGCGACGCAGAGCGCGTTGCATGGATATCGGACGATTGTGCATGACGTCGACGCGGCGCGTCTCGCCAGCGTCGCGCCCAAAGCGGAAGCGGTGCTCGACGAACTGATCGACGCTGGCCGCATTGATGCAGCAGCCAAGCGCGCGGCCCTCGCGCGCATCGAAACGCACACTACGCTCGAAACGATGGCAGCCGCGCAATTCGTCATCGAAGCGATCCCCGAGGTACTGGAACTGAAGCATCGCGTTTACGCGTCGCTCGCTCAACTGCTTGCTGACGACGCCATTCTCGCCAGCAATACCAGCGGCTTTACTCCCGATCAGCTCGCCGCTCCATTGCGTCACAAAGAGCGCTTCCTGATCGCGCATTTCTGGAATCCCCCGCATATGATTCCGCTCGTCGAGGTGGTGCCCGGCACGCTCACTGACCCGCACGTTACCCAGCAGACGGTCGCCTTGATGAGCAGCATCGGCATGGAACCGGTCGTGCTGACGAAGGCGATACCGGGCTTTGTCGGAAACCGCCTGCAGTTTGCCGTGCTCCGTGAGGCGCTCAACATCGTGCGCTCGGGCGCTGCGACGCCGGAGGTGGTGGATCGTGTGGTGAAGGCTTCGCTTGGACGCCGCTGGGGTGTCGTGGGACCGCTCGAGGGCGCCGACCTCGGCGGCCTCGACACCTTCCTAGATATCGCTTCCCACCTGATGCCTGAACTCGCAAAAGATGAAGACGTACTCGATCTTTTACGCAAGCAGGTCGGTGTGGGGCGCGTAGGCGTTCGCAGCGGCGCCGGCTTTTATGATTGGGACGATGCGCATCTGGCGCAGGTGAAGGAAGGACGCAAAAAAGTGATTAGCCGCGGTTGATCCGCCGTGATCCGGATGGTCGATGCCGTGAAGCCCGAAGCGTTTGCGACACCACTCCACAGACCAGGCCGCCAGACACGAAACCGGCCTCAGCCATGCAATTAACCCAAAATTTCCAGACAACCGCCCCCTCCAACATGAACGACACCTACTTCTACGACCCGGCCACAGGCCACGGTCTCAAGCACGATCCGTTCAAGGCGATCGTTGCTCCGCGCCTGATCGGCTGGATCTCGACCCGCAGTGCTGCCGGCCACCTCAACCTGGCGCCGTACAGCTTCTTTGGCGCCTTCGCGACCTTCCCGGCCATCATCGGTTTCTGCAGTGAAGGCCGCAAAGACAGCATCGGCAATATCGAGGAAACCGGCGAATTCGTCTGGAATCTCGCCACCAGGCCGCTCGCCGAGCAGATGAACCGCAGCTCCGCACCGGTTGCCCCCGAGGTCAACGAATTCCAGCTCGCCGGACTCACGCCGGTGCCGGGCCGCAGCGTTTCGGTGCCGCACGTCGGCGAATCGCCCGCAGCGCTCGAATGCAAGCTGCTACAGATCGTGCGCCTGAATTCCCTCGACGGAACACCGATGGATAACTACCTCGCTCTCGGCCAGGTGGTCGGCGTCCATATCCAGAATGCCTATCTCAAGGACGGTCTTTTCGACACGCACGCGGCCCAGCCGATCATGCGCGCGGGCTATCGCGCCGACTATGCGCAGATCGGCGAGATGTTTCAGATGATCCGCCCGACTGCGTGAACCATTGTGGTTCGCCGGTTTGACAATAGCCACCAGCGAAGCTGGAACGCTTGATGCTTGAAAACGGCGCTCACCGTGCCGTTTTCCTTGCCCGTTCATCTTCCTGGAGCGCGATCATGTCTACCGAATTCGCCACGCAGTTTTCGCATGTCCGTCCGCAAGACACTTCGTATGAGGACCAGGGGCTGCGCGACTTCTTTCTCTATCGCGATCTCGGTATCGCGCAAGCGACGGGAGGCAAGGTTCTGGCGCAGCTCGTGAAGGCGAACCATGCACCAGAGCAAGGCACCGGCTGGCACCGTCATGAGGCCGATTTCCACATTGTGATCATGCTGAAGGGCTGGGCGCGCTTCATGTATGGCGAGAAGGAGACGCTTGTCGCCGCCGGCGATTGCGTCCATCAGGCGCCCGGCATCGTTCACTACCTGTTCGACTACTCCGAAGATATGGAGTACATCGAAATTGTTTCGCCTGCGGATTTCAAATCGATCGACGTGGAGGGGCCGTGCGACGTCCCGGCCGTCACGCCGTGGAAAGGCGTAACGGCTTGAACGAGGCAGAAATCGTATCAGGCCGCCGGTAGGGCGCAGGCAACGAAGCGGCTCCTACCGGTTCAACTCAAGCGACGTTGCTTCGTGGCGATGCCAGCGACGCTTTACCCGAAGATGACGCGTCCGTAGCCGCCGCCGTTACAGCAGATGCGGCTGGCGCGGCAATCGGCGCCGCTGCCACAGGCACCGGCCGGATCGCCTGTGCACGTGAGCTGACCGCGGCCGCACGCGGCTCATTGTCGTAGATCACTGCCCGCACACGTGGATAGATATGCCGCTCCCAACGATGGCCGTTGAACACCCCGTAATGGCCGACGCCCGTCTGCACATGATGGGTTTTCAGATAGGGCCGAAGCTTGTCGCACATATCTTGCGCCGCGAGCGTCTGGCCGACCGCGCAGATATCGTCCTTCTCACCCTCGACGGTTAACAAGGCCGTGCGGCGAATCTTCGACGGTTCGATCAGGCGTCCGCCCACCTCCAGTTCATGCAGCGGCAACGCATGGCGTTGAAATACGGTCTCGACGGTTTCCAGATAGAAATCCGCCGTCAGATCCATTGTTGCGAAGTACTCCTCGTAGAAGATCCGGATGGTGTCCGCCTTGGCCGGATCGCCTTTGGCGCGCTCGTAATACATCGTCTCGAACGAATCGAGGTGACGGCCAAGATTCATCGCCATGAACGCGTTGAGCTGCACGAAGCCGGGATACACGCGGCGGTGTGCGCCGGCAAAACCGAACGGCACCGCGCTGATCAGATTGCGTTCGAACCATTCAATCGGCTTGCTCTTGGCGAGCGCGTTGACCTTGGTCGGATTGATGCGTGTATCGAGCGGTCCAGCCATAAGCGTCATGCTCGCGGGCTGCGCGGGATGGTCGTCCGCGGCCATCAGCGACACCGCCGCGAGGGCGGCAACCGTAGGCTGGCAAACCGCCAGCAGATGGGTACCGGGACCAATTGCTTCAACGAAGTCGATAATGTGCTGGACGAATTCCTCAAAGCCAAAGCGTCCCTGCGACAACGGGACGTCGCGCGGGTTGTGCCAGTCGGTGATGTAGACGTCGTGCTCGGCGAGCATCGTCTTGACGGTGCCCCGCAACAGGGTCGCGAAGTGGCCGGACATCGGCGCAATCACCAGCACGCGCGGCTGAGCGGGGGTGGGGGCCTTTTCCTTGCGGAAATGCAGCAACGAACAGAACGGCGTGCGCGCTGCGACCTCTTCGACGAGCTTGACCGGCTTGCCGTCCACCTCGATGGTGTCCAGCTCGAACGGTGGTCTCGAGTGCGTCAGACCGGCCAGCGTGATCAGGTCGCAAGACGCACGTAGCGAACGGCCGTGTGGCGTCTCGCTGAACGCCGGCCATGCGTTCAACGAATGATTGATAAGCGCCGCGCCGTGCCGAGCCGGAAGCATCAGGTCGGCAAACGCCTGGTAAGCGGGATATGCGAACAGGTTCATAGCCTTCGCACGAATGCCCAAAAGGAAGGAGCCCGAATAGAGGCAATACGTGTGCCAATGCGCCAGGCAGTGCCGGGCACCCGCCCACGCTGGCATAGCATTTGCACCATTGCGAGCAGGGTGCTGGTTTTGCCGCGGTTTGGTGCGTGCACGCACCACAGCGTGCATAGGGCGACCCGACACCATGGGCAGCACAGACAGGGCTCCCGCTTAGGAGGAGATTGGTATGGCGAATACGACGCTCACCATCAGCAGCAAGAACTATTCGTCATGGTCCCTGCGGGGCTGGCTGCTGACGAAGTTCAGCGGATTGCCTTTCGAAGAGATCGTGATGCCGGTGGATGACCCCAGTGCGCGCGCCGAACTGCTCCTGCTTTCGCCATCGATTCTCGTGCCTTGTCTGTTTCACGACGGTATCAAGGTGTGGGACACATTGGCGATAGCCGAGTATCTCAACGAGGTGCAGCCCGATGCGAAGCTGTTGCCGGACGACCGGCGCGCCCGGGCACACTGCCGGGCGATCAGCGGCGAGATGCATTCGGGGTTTGGTTCGTTGCGCTCGGCACTGCCCATGAACCTCAAGGCGCACTTTCCAGGTTTCAAGGTGTGGGCACGCGCGCAGTCCGACATCGACCGGATCGTCGCAATCTGGCGCGAGTGTCTCGAGCAATACGGCGGCCCTTATCTGTTTGGAGAACGTAGTGTCGCCGATGCGATGTATGCGCCTGTGGTGACCCGCTTTGTCACCTATGACGTCAAGCTTGACCCGGATATCGTCGAATACGGACAGCGCATCCTCGCGCTGCCGGAGATGCAGCAATGGATCGCCGACGCGCAGCAGGAAATCGACGAGATCGATGAGCTGGACGTCGAATTCTAAGCACCCTCACAACTTCGCGTTTCGCTTCAGGCCCAGCGCACGTCGGACGGCACGGCTCCGGATCAATCCCGACGCCCTGCGTCCAGCTTGAACACGCTCACCACCTGCGCGAGCCGTGCGGCTTGATCGCGTAGTTCTGCGGCGGCCTGTTCTGCGTTGCCAACAATCGCGGCGTTCTGTTGGGTCGCTTCGCCGATCTGCGTAACGGCGATATTCACCTGTTCGATGCCGCCCGACTGTTCGCGCGACGCGACGCTAATTTCACCCATGATCGCGCGCACCTGGCCGACCCGTTCAACGATGCCGTGCATCGTCGCGCTCGCCTCCTCGGCGATCTTGAAGCCACTCTGGACCCGCGCGGTCGATTCGCCGATCAGCGCTTCGATTTCCTTCACGGCAGCGGCGCTGCGTTGAGCAAGTGCACGCACTTCGGATGCGACCACTGCGAATCCCCGGCCGTGTTCACCAGCGCGCGCGGCCTCGACTGCTGCATTCAGCGCGAGGATATTGGTCTGAAACGCAATGCTCTCGATCACGCTGGTGATGTCGGATATTTTCTGCGAAGAGCGCGTGATGTCGCCCATCGTCGAGACGACGCGTTCCACTGCGCGGCCGCCTTCCAGTGCTGCTTCAGAGGCGCTCGTCACGAGTGTATTGGCCTGTGCGGCGTGGTCCGCGTTCTGCTGGACGTTCGACGTCATCTGTTCCATGCTCGCGGCAGTTTCTTCGAGGCTGCTCGCCTGCACGGCGATGCGCGAGGCGATATCGCCGCTGTCGGTGGCGATCTTCGCGGTGCCTTGCGTCATGTCGGACGACGCATTGCGCACCTGGACCACAATGCGCGCAATGCCCTCGCCGATGCCGTCTATCGCCAGCATCAAGCGCCCGATCTCATCGGCGCGGGCGTTGTTCCCATCCACGAGCCGCACGCTCAGATCGCCCGCGGCAAGACGCTCGGACGCCTTGGCGGCTTCCTCGATCGGACGACTTACCAGACGCCGCACGGCGATCAGGAAAACCACGGCGAACGCGACGACCAGCGCGAGGCCAATCAGCAGGAAGCGGTTACGGGTCGCTTTGACCTCGGCCATCACTTCATCGCGCGGTGCAATCCCACCCACCAGCCAGTGCCATTCCGGCACCGTGGCAAACGACACGTATTTGTCTTGCGCCGAGCTCTCGCCGAGTGCCGCGTCGGCCGAGCGGTATTCGAGCTGGCCTTGCTGCATGTCGAGCATCTGCTTGTACGGTGCGTTGGTGTCGTCGGCGAGCTGGCCGGCGGCGGCCGGATGCACGAGTAACTTGCCGCGGTCCGCACCGTTCGACGCGTCGAGCACGAAGTAATAGCCGCTGTCGCCGATCTTGAGCTGACGGATGCCGTCTTGAACCGACTGGATCTGCGCGCCCACGTCTACGCCGACGAAGAACGCGCCAATCACCTTGCCGCTGGCGTCCGTGATGGGCCGGTACTGCGTGATGTAACGCTTGCCGAACAGCGTGGCGAGACCGGTAAAGGTTCTGCCTGCAACGATCAGACCGTAGGCCGGGCCTTTACGGTCGAGCAGCGTGCCGATGGCCCGGCTGCCGTCCTGCTTCTTCAGCGACGTGGTGACGCGCACGAAGTCGTCGCCGGTGCGCGCGAATACGGTGGCGATGGCGCCGCTGCTTTGCAGGAATTGGTCGGGGATCGCGAAGTCCATATTGAGGACTTTGTCGCCGGCTTTAATGGTGGGTGTCGCGACGCCGTTGATGTCGACTTTCTGCGATTCGTCGAGCGTGTACGTGGCCGGCAGCAGACTGGCGAATAGTGTCATCGAACGGCCAACTTCGGCTGACAGACCCTGGTTGAACAGGGCGATCATTGCGGCGATCGAGCGGTCTTTCTCGGCAATACGGGCCAGCACCTGCTCGCTCACCTGTTCGCCGGCCGAGCGGGTCAGCGCCCACGTGAACGCGGCAAAGATCAGCGCGACCAGCGTGCACGAAAGCATGGCGAGCCTGGCCCCGACGCTGGCGCGACGCAAAGAGAGTAGTTCCATGGGTTTCTGCGGGTAAGAAGATGAGAGGAATAGAGCGCAGCCGTGCGCCGATACAAAGTGCGCCCTTGCTCTTTTTACGGCAGATCAGGTGATTTCTTGAGGTCGAAAACGTTTGCAGCGGGGAGGGATACAACTCTGGACAGCGCAAGCTGCGGGCGCAGACGAAAAGCCCAGCCCCGACGATTTTGGAGGAGTGATTTAGTCTATGTTGACAAAATAAGGCCTATATTTAGTCAGGATAGACCAATTCTGTTTGGGCTGGAAACTTGATTAACTGTAAAATTTGGTCTATGTTGGTCAAATAACCCGCCTAATTTGTCAACATAGACCTATGCGACGCCAGAACAAGGAATTTGTCTCCCCGGACTTGAGACGCCGCTCCGAAGCGCTAGGTTCGGCAATCTCCGCGGCTCGTATTGCCCGGAACATGAGTCGACAGGACTTTTCAGAGAGGGCCAGCATCAGTCCGAGCACGCTGATGCGAATAGAGAGAGGTGACGTGTCGGTCAATTTTCTGGCGTGGCTTCAGGCCTTGGAACGAGCCGGCTTGCTTGGGCTGCTTGAGCCCTTGTCGCTTCCGCAAGCCGACGTCGTAGGGGAGTCGAAACGAAAGGCCGAGGCGCGCAAGCGGCCTCGCAGGAGCAAGGTAAAGGATGATCCGTACGACTTCTGAAGTAACGGACTGGACGAAAACTGTCTTCATCTGTCTCGACGGCGAGAGTGGGGCCGTTCCCGCCGGCCTGCTTACCATCTATGAGCAGGGTATCAGGCCCGTGCGTTCAACTTTCGTATATGGAAACCGATACCGGGAGCGCAAAAACGCGATTGCCGTCGACCCTGAAAGCCTGGCGCTGGCCGAAGCGAACAGAACAGGTAAGCCTGTCACGTTCGAACCGCCGGCGGGGCTCGCTCTCTTCGGCGCCATAAGGGACTCCGCACCCGACTCGTGGGGACGGCGCGTAATCGAAAACAGTCTCGACGCCGAACCGAATTCGCTGCCGGAGACCGACTACCTGGTCTACGCAGGCCCGCACAGAACAGGAGCGCTCGATTTTCGAGACTCGCCAACGGCGCCGGCGCAAATCGGCAAACTGCCCGACGCGAAAGACCTGAAGTATCTGCTCGATGCGTCCGCGATGATTCAGGAGGGCAGACCTGTACCGCGCAATCTCGACGTGTACTTTACGGTTGGCGCAACATTTGGTGGCGCGCGGCCTAAAGCCGTCGTGCTCGACAAGGCGCGGCAGTGGGTGGCCAAATTCCCGGCAATCAATGACGGTTTCAACGTGCCGCTGATCGAGAGGGCGACATTGCAACTCGCTCGTCAATGCGGCCTGCGCGTGCCGGATCTCGCGCACGTGCGGCTTGCCGATGGGCGCGATGTGATGCTGATCGAACGCTTCGACCGGTTACCGTTGGCAACAGGCGGGTTCGCACGCCGTCATATGGTCAGCGCGTTGACCATGTTAAGGCTGCACGAGAGCGATACGGCGGCGGCGCGGTACGCCGATCTCGCCGAGGTTCTGAACAATCATGGTGCCGGCGGCTTTGTTGCGCTCGATAAGGTCGAGCTTTTCAAGCGGATGGTGTTCAATGTGCTCGTGTCGAATGACGACGATCATTTGCGCAACCATGCATTCGTTTGGGACGGTGCAAGGAACGGCTGGCGCTTGAGTGACCTGTACGACGTAGTACCGAAGCCTCAGGTCGCCACACAACGACATCTGGTTCTTGGCGTCGGCCAGAAAGGCCGGCTCGCCACGCTCGAGAACGCACTTTCTGCTGCCGGCCAGTTCGGTATCCTGGCCGGCGACGCTGTGGCATACATCAATGAGATCGCGAGCGTCGTGCGTGAGTGGCGAACCTGGTTCGACGAATATGGCGTGCCGCAAAGTGAATGCGACAAGGTGGCGAGCGCTTTCCGCAACCCTAAAGACATAGGGCTCGCGCACATCAAGTAGTCGTCTTTGCGCCGCGCCAGGTGCGCAGCAACAGCGCGTTGGTCACGACGCTCACGCTTGAAAACGCCATCGCCGCGCCTGCCAGCATGGGATTTAACAAGCCGAACGCGGCAAGCGGAATGCCGATCAGGTTGTAGACGAACGCCCAGAACAGGTTTTGCTGAATCTTGCGCCAGGTGCGGCGCGAGATGTCGATTGCGTCGGCGACGAGTGCGGGGTCGCCGCGCATCAGCGTGATACTCGCGGCATGCATGGCGACGTCTGTGCCGGTCGCCATGGCAATGCCGAGGTCCGCGGCCGCGAGGGCCGGGGCGTCATTGATGCCGTCGCCTGCCATCGCGACTATGCCGGCGGTGCGGATCTTCAGATCGCGGATCACACGCGCTTTATCCTCGGGCAACACGTGGGCGTGGAATTCGTCGATACCGAGCGCCGCCGCGACGCTGGCCGCGCTGCCCTCGTTGTCGCCGGTCAGGAGCACGCTACGGATACCCATTTGCTTGAGGCGTTCGATCGCCGCGCGTGCACTCGGCTTGATGGTGTCGCCAAAGGCGAGCAACGCGAGTGCTCGCGCGGGCGCGGCGTTGGCGTCTTCGCTGTTCGCATGGTCCGCGTAGCTCATCAGCCACGAGACAGTGTTGCCTGCGTGTTCAAGTTGTTGGGCGCGGGCGGCGAGTTCGGGTGTCAGCACGATGCCCAGTTCCTTGAGCCAGCGGCTGCTGCCGATCGCGATAATCCGGCCGTCGATCTCGGCTTCGACGCCACGTCCCGGCACAGCGCGCGCCTTGGAGGATGCTCCAAGGAGGGAGCGGCTGGAAGAGGTCGCTTCAGAGTTCGCCCCGGAGGCCACTGCCGCAAGGGCGTGGCCGGACGCGGCATCCTCGCGGCGCGTGCCCTCATAAGCCTTGACCACTGCCCGCGCAAGCGGATGATCGCTATCCCGCTGCACGGCCGCCGCCAATGCGAGCGCCTCGTCGTGCGCCATGCCGATCGGCTCGAACGCCGTCAGCGACGGTTGTCCCACGGTCAAGGTTCCGGTCTTGTCGAACGCGACGAGGTTCACTCGATGCGCGATTTCCAGCGCTTCTGCGTCCTTGATCAGCACTCCGTGGCGCGCAGCTACACCGGTGCCCGCCATGATCGCGGCGGGCGTCGCCAGGCCCAGCGCGCACGGGCAGGCAATCACCAGCACGGCGACCGCGTTGAGGATCGCAGTTTCGACGCCCGCGCCGGCGATCAGCCAGCCGACTAGCGTGAGCAACGCAATTACCAGAATCGCAGGTACGAAAATCTCGCTTACCCGGTCCACCAGCCGCTGGATCGGCGCCTTTTCGGCCTGCGCCGTTTCGACGAGGCGAATGATCCGCGCCAGCGTGGTCTCCGCGCCGATCGCCTTCGTCGTGATGGTCATCGCGCCCTCGCCGTTGATCGAGCCGGCCGTGACCGGGTCGTCCGGCTGCTTCGGCACGGGCAGGCTCTCACCGGTAATCAGCGATTCGTCGATGTGAGTCCGGCCTTCGAGCACCGCGCCATCGACCGGCACCCGTTCGCCGGGTCGCACGACGACGATCATGCCGATCCGAACCTGCGCCAGCGGCAACTCATGTTCCTTCTCGCCGACGCGGATGCGCGCTCGCTCGGGCCGCAACGCGTTCAACGCGCGGATCGCGTCGGTAGTTTGACGCTTGGCGCGTGCTTCCAGCCACTTGCCGAAGCGCACGAGCGTAATCACGACCGCCGAGGCCTCGAAGTAGAGATGTGCCGCGCTGCCCGGATGGGCGACCAGTTCGTAGACGCTGATGCCGTACGCCGCCGAGGTGCCGAGCGCAACCAGCAGGTCCATATTTCCCGCGCCGGCCCGCACCGCACGGTACGCCGCCCGGTAAAACCGCGCGCCGAACGCAAACTGGACGACCGTGGCGAGCGCGAACTGTAGCCATGGGGGCACCATCGCGCCGATGCCGTGCGGTGCGAAGCTGCCGCCGAATCCTTCGCCGATCATCGGCAAGACGAGCGGCAGCGTCAGCAGTGCGGAGATCACGACGGCTACGAGTTCGCGGCGGGTTCGGTCCTCGGCGCGTTGTGCGCTGGAAGTTGCCGCGGCCGGCGCGGCTTCTTCGACAATGGGTGTCGCCTGATAGCCGGCCCTGGTCACCGCGGCAATGAGCGCATCGACGCCGGTGGCCGCATCGCTCAGATTGACGGTCGCCTTTTCAGTCGCAAGATTGACCGACACGCTCGCGACGCCTGGCACTTTTGCCAGCGCCTTTTCGACCCGCGCCGAGCACGAAGCGCAGGTCATGCCGCTGATTTCGAGTTCTGCGCTGGCCTGCGTCGCGGCTTCGGGAATGGAAAGATCAGTCATGGTTTGGGCTCGGGCGGCATGTGGCCGCATCATGAGTCCCAGTATTCACCTTCCCATGATGGGAAGGTCAAGGGCTAATATCAGCCAAAATAATGACCGGGGCCAGACCGCGTGCCAAACCAGATTTAAAACGCCGGTGGCGCGTTCAACATTGCCTCGGCGACAGCCTCCTGCGCCTCGCCGCCGCTAGCCAGCAGCGCATCGACCGCGCCACGCCGGTCGCGTGCTTCCTTGTTCTGCCCCAGCTTCCATTTGCCGACCAGCCGCGTAACTTCGATCTCGATTCCAACGATGGCCCCGAGCATTTGGGAAATATAGTCAGCCGGTGCGTCCCCCATCTTCCAGGGCCGCGGCTCATTGGCCTCCATCGCGCGCGTAAGCCGCGCCACAAGTCCGCGGACGAACGCTTCATCGTCGCGTACGACGATCTTGCCGTGGGCGTGAACCACCATGTAGTTGTACGTCGGCACCTGACGGTGCGCCTCGTGCTTGCTCGGATACCAGTTCGGCGAAATATAGGCGGCCGGCCCCTGGAAAATCACCAGCGTGTCCGGTTGCGAAGCCACTTCCTGCCAGACCGGGTTGGCCCGCGCCACGTGCGCCCGCAACTTGCCGTGCGAACCTTCGGCCGGTGCGAATTCGAACGGCAGATGATTCGCGTCCAGACCATTGGGACCGGTGGTCACGAGCGTGCCGAACGGCTGATCGGAGATGAGTTGATGAAGGACCTCTGGACGGTTCTCTTCGAAATGGGCAGGGACGTACATGGGCGCTCCGGGGGCGTGAAGGTGCGAGTTGTGCAAAAGGTGTGGTTGTGCCTTTGCGCTTGCTAGCTGTCAAGGATACGATACAACCCGTTGTTGTCGGGATCGAGATATGTGGCGAGTTCGCGGGGGCTTGGGAACCACGTGGGCAGAGCCGCCGCCGACCGACGCCTGTCCCTGGACCGAACGTTCTGCCACCTGAACGAATGATAAAAAATCGCCGAACACTGTTTTCGCTTCATTGGACCTGCGCTTCGTTCGCAGGCTTCGCCTTTCTCGCCGGCTGTGCCTCGACTCATATCGACGCACCCAAGCCCACCGGCTGGATCAAGGACGAGGTGGCCGACTCCTACGTGTTCGGCTACCCGCTCGTGCTGATGGAAGCGGCGCGCGATGCCGCGGTCGGCACCGATCCGGGTCAGGCGCCCCTCAATGCGCTGCGCCACGCGCAGGCGTTGCCGCCGGTCGGCTCGGCGAATCCGCCCACACCCGGTATCGACACGTTCGATTCGAGCGGCTGGCTCGACCTGAGCGCGGAACCCGTGATCCTGACGCTGCCCGATTCGCACGGCCGCTACGTCGATGCCCGCGCGCTCGATATGTGGACCAACGTGGTCTGGTCTACCAGCGCCCAGATCGGTCCGCGATCCAGCGGGATCAGGGAGCAGGCGATCGCCTTTGTCGGTCCTGGCTGGCAGGGCGATTTGCCGGCGAACGTCAAACGCGTTGACGTGCCGACCCGCAACGCGTGGGTGACCGTGCGGATCCAGTCGAACGCCGGTCGCGACGTCACGGCGGTGCGCAAACTGCAGCGCGGCATGCGTCTCGTACCATTGAGCGCGTACGCGAGCGATAAGCGTTCGGCGTCGATCGCGCCGGGTGGCAACGCGGCGGCTGCTGCGGCGTTGGCGGCATCCGGGTCGCCGGCCGCGCAGGTCGCCGCGCTCGACGCGAGCGGCTTTTTCAACCGGCTTGCGCAGGGGTTGCAGGACAACCCGTCTGTGCCTGACGATCCGCACGCATTGAAGATCCTCGCCGACCTGGGCGTGAAGCCTGGTGAGCCGGTCGAACTGCCGAACGCCAAGGACGTTATTACCGAGGGGATGGCCGACGGCCGTGAGCGTGTGGTGACGCCTCCGCCGAATCTGCTGAGCGTGAACGGCTGGAGCTGGTTCGGTGACGGCGTCGGCAACTACGGTCCGGATTACGCGTTACGTGCTTACGCAGCCTACGAGCAGCCGGGTATCGGCACGAAAGACGACGAAGTGCGCGCCACGGTCACGCTGGATAGCGACGGCCACGCGTTGAATGGCGCCAACCGGTATGTGATCCATTTCGCGCCGAACCAGTTGCCGCCGGTGCGCGGCTTCTGGTCGATCACGGCCTACACGAAGGAAGGCGCGCTCGGTGAAAGCGCGCCGGCACGGCTTGCCGTCGGCGATCGTAACGGCGCGCACCGCAACCGGGACGGATCGCTTGACGTGGTGGTGTCGTCGGCGCACGTGCGGGCGGCCAACTGGCTGCCGGCGCCGCGCACCGACCTTCAACTCGTGCTGCGACTCTACGCACCCAAGCCGCAAGCCACCGACGGCACCTGGCAACCGCCGGCCGTCGTACGTCAATGATGACGGGGTGTGCATCGCGCCATTGCGATGCACACCTTCGCTGCTTACGCAGCAGCGCGGTCCAGTAGCCCGCAAGTCAATTGTTTCCGAACCCGCAACGCGGGTTCGCAGCGTTGCAAAGATTGTCACAAACGCGTGACTAAACTTTGTGCTCGCGCGCGCCCATGCGCATCGGGTGTTTGTTTGCTTTCGGCTTACATTTCTATCCCGCCTACGTCTCACGACATATACTTGCCCGAGGCAGGACTCCAGTTATCGCGGCGGGCTTGCCGCCGCATCACCCATGACCGAGCATGGCAAGCCTCAATAAAGCAACTCTGACATCTTCCCTGCAGGCCGTGCGCGGTGTCGCGCAGGCGCGTCGTACACGCCGTATCGTGATCGGCCTGCTGATCTTCCTGGTGTTGTTCGGTCTGTTTGGCTTCTTCGCGGCGCCGCCGCTGATTCGCCATATCGCCGAGCAGCAACTTAGCAAACAGCTCGACCGGCCCGCGACCATTGGCCGGATCGCGCTCAATCCGTACACACTCAGGCTCGAAGCCGATCGCATTCATATTGGCGAGCGTGGCGGCCAGGGCGATTTCGTCGATATCTCGCGGTTGATCGTGAAGCCGTCGTGGAGCTCGCTGTTTCGTGCAGCGCCGATTGTCGATGAAGTGCAGCTCGATTCACCGCGCTTCACCATCGTTCGTTACGACGCTCAGCGCTTCAATTTCACGGATCTGATCGAGAAGTTCGCCAAGCAGCCGTCCAGGCCGGATAGCAAACCGACGCTGTTCTCTGTGTCGAACATCAGGCTCGAAAACGGCCAGATCACTTTCGATGACCGTCTGCTCGGCGTGAAGCACGTGATCGATCAGTGGAAACTCGGCATTCCGTTTATCGCCACGTTGCCGTCGAAAACCGACATCTTTGTCGAACCGCTGCTGCGCGCGCGCATCGACGGCAGCCCGCTTGCGATCGATGGCAAGACCAAGCCGTTCGCCGCATCGCGCGAGTCGGATGTGTCACTGCGGTTCGATGGGCTGGACGTGCCGAAGCTGCTCTCGTACTCGCCGCAGAAGTTGCCGGTGACGGTGCAGGCGGGCAAGCTCTCGACGGATCTCAAGCTCAATTTCATCATGTCGGACGACGCGCCTTCGTTACGCGTGACCGGTACCGTCGACCTGAACGATATCGACGTCCTCGATGAGAAGAAGCAGCCGTTTTTTGCCGCGCACGCGCTGCATGTCGCGGCGGCCACGCTTGAGCCGATGAAGAGCGTCTATCACTTCGACGATATCCGTCTCGACACGCCTACCGTGAATCTGGCGCGGGACAAGGACGGTGTGCTGAGCGTCGAGCGGACGTTTGCTGCGCCGCCGGCGGCAGCGGCAGCGCCTGTGTCTGCCAGCGAGGCGCAGGCAGCCAGTGCAAACCCAAGTGCGAATGCAGGTGCAGGTGCAAGTGCGCCCGCAGCGGCATCGTCGACGGCTGGCGCAGCCAAACCCGCTGCGCCGCTCGACCTTGCGATCAAGCGCTTTACGCTCAACGACGGCACGGTCAACGTTCAGGATGACGCTGCGTCGAGGCCGGTCGCGCTGGGACTGAAGAGTCTCGCGGTGTCGCTGGCGGACTTTTCGACGATGGCTAAGGCGCCGGCACGCTATACGGTGAGCACGGCATTCAAGGACAGTCCGGGTTCACTGGATGTGGCGGGCTCGCTCGGTCTGGTCACCAAAAGCGCCGATTCGAAGATCGACCTCAAGTCGCTTCCGCTGCCGATGCTGCAGCCGTATCTCGACAGCATGACCGCCGCCCAGGTGACCGACGGCGCGCTTTCCGTGACGACCAACCTTAGCGCCAACTGGGCGAAGTCGCCGCCCGACATCCAGGTGGGCGCAACGCAACTGGACCTGCAATCGCTGAAACTGGCAGCGCGCGGCGGCAAGGAGGCGGCGGTGGCGCTCGCGCAGGGTCACGTGGACGTCAAGCAGGTGGACGTGCCGGGTCGCAATGCGGCGGTCAATGCCGTCGACGTGACCGGTCTCGTGATCAACGCGCAGCGTATGAAGGACGGCAGCATCGACCTCACTGCGCTGGCCGGACCGCACCAGGAGGCGCAGCAACGCACCGCGATCCACGCTGCCAAGCAGGCGCAGGAACAGGGGCCGGCGTGGCATTACACAATTGGCGAACTGAGCCTGAAGGACGCGACGGCCAACTTCACCGACAACAGCACGCCGCGTCCGGTCAAGCTCGCCATTTCGCCGCTGCAACTGAAAGTGCAGCAGATCAGTGACGATCTGAGCAAGCCTCTACCGATCGATCTGCAGGCGACGCTCAATCGCAAGGGCACGCTTGGCGTGACGGGCGACGTCACGGCGACACCGCTCAAGCTCGCGCTGAAAGTGGATGCCAACCGGCTGGATGCCGCTGCGTTCGAGCCGTACTTCGGCGGCAAGCTCAACGCGACGATCGCGAGCGCGTTGCTGAACATGAAGGGCGATGTGGCGATGTCGCAGGCATCGAAAGCGCTGAAGGCTTCGTATCGCGGCAACGCGGCGCTCGTCGACGTTCGCATGCTGGACAAGGCGACTTCGGACTCGTTCGCGGGCTGGGGATCGCTCGCGCTGACTAACCTGAAGGCGAACTACGACGAACACGGCACCGATGTCGACGCCGGACGCGTGACGTTTTCGAACTTCTACGGGCGTGTGTTGCTGGATCCGCAAGGCAAGCTCAATCTGACGGATGTGGTGGCTCATGAAGGGGGCGGCACGCCGCAATCGCTGACGCGGAGCAAGAGCAAAACGGAGCCGGTGCCGTTGACGCCTGGTACGGCGCCTGAGCCCGCGGAGCCGGCTTCTGCTGGCGTGGCGGCCGTGGTACCGGCCTCGGAGCCTGCGGTGGCTTCGGCGTCGGTGCCGGCATCCACGGTGGCGTCTGCGGATGCGTCGGCGCCGCGTGTAGCGTCCGCGAAGGCAGCTTCGGGTGCGACGGTTGCTGCCGGCCAGGCGCAGGCACAGCCACAGCCGCCCGCTAGTCCGGTTCGGCTGCACTTTGGCCAATTGGTGCTTCAACAGGGCCGTGTGACGTATACCGACAACTTCATCAAGCCGAACTTCACGGCCAACCTGGTGGGGATTCAGGGGACGATTGGCGCGTTCGGCACGCAATCGACCACGTCCGCTCCGGTGGACGTTTCCGCCAAGCTCGCGGCAAACGGCCCGCTATCGATTCGCGGCACGGTTAATCCGCTGATTGCCAAACCTGCGCTTGATTTGACCGCGAGCGCGCACGATATCGAACTGACCAACCTCACGCCGTACTCGGCGAAGTACGCTGGCTATCCGATCACGAAGGGCAAGCTCAACGTCGATCTGCACTACAAGCTCGATAACGACCAGTTGAGCGCGAACAACCACATCTTCATCGATCAACTGACGTTCGGCGATCACATCGACAATGACACAGCGACCAAGCTGCCGGTGCGCTTCGCGATTTCGCTATTGAAGAACTCGAAGGGCGAGATCGACGTGAACATTCCGGTGTCCGGCTCGTTGTCGAATCCGGAGTTCAGTATCGGCGGCCTGATCTGGCATGCGGTGTTGAATCTGCTGGAACGGGCTGTGACCGCGCCATTCTCGCTGCTTGCAAACGCGTTCGGTGGCGGAGGTGGTGAGGAAATGGGCTACGTCGAATTCGATGCCGGGTCCGCGAAGCTTTCGGACGCGGCGGAAAAGAAGCTCGACACCATTGCAAAGGCGCTGGCCGACAAGTCTTCGATCCGGATCGATGTGATCGGACGCGTCGATCCGGCCGTCGACACGCCGGCCTTGCGCACGGAGTATGTGGAGAAGCTGGTCAAGCAGGAAAAGATCAAGGACGTAGTCGGGAATGGTGAAAGCGTCGACCTGTCGACGGTCACTGTTGATCCAAAGGATTACGACAAGTACCTAACCAAGGCCTATAAGGATGCCGACTTCAAGAAGCCGCGCAATTTTGTCGGCCTCACGAAGAGCATGCCTGATGACGAGATGAAGAGCGCCCTGGCCGAACATGCGCCGATCAACGATGCCAGCCTGCGCGACCTCGCGCAGGAGCGCGCGCAGAGCGTGCAGCAGTACTTCGACGGCAAGATCGACAGCAGCCGGGTGTTCATCGTCGCACCGAAACTCGACGCGCAAGGCATCAAGGACAAGGGCGCCACAACGCGGGTGGACTTCGGCCTGAAGTAATACGCCGATGTCGCGAGGACCGCCGGGCTGCGACGCTCGTGGCGGTCCTGCGCAATGTCATCGCTGGTCTGCCGCTGGTGGGCCCCATTAGCTCTCTTCTTTTTCGGGCACCACTCTAAGACTCTTCCCATTCCATGCCCGTAGACGTCTCCCCATACTCCTGCTCATTACAAAACAAACGCGTTTGGACGCGGGGCACTGATGAGATTTCAGCTAACTATGGTGGCGTGTGCGCTAGCTTTAACAGGCTGCGCGAGTCGGGCCGACAGGGATCGACTGGGCATTGAAGATCCTACAGTTCTGAAGACTGGTCTTGGCACTGCACAAGATACTGCCTCGGGTGCGGTGACGCCGCAATGGCTGAACACCTACGCGCCGGTTAGCCATGGTGGCGAAGCGCTTGCCGCGCTCCAGCAGCGGCTGAACAACCTACCCGCCGACAAGAACAGCTACTTTCACACCAAGGCCCAATGTTGGATCGACGCTGGACGAGCTCAGCGGGATGCGCACGATCAATGGGGTTTTGTTGAGGAAGCCATCGGTCAAGCTGCAATCATCACCTTCGGTCTGGAAAACGACACGCCGCTCTCCGTAGCCAATCCCGAGTTGCGTACTGTATCGACGGTGCGTCCGGATTTGTGGAAGATCGTCAACGTCATCAAGAGCGATCCGGTCACCGCCCGCTGCCCGGAGGCGCAAGCGCCGCTCGCCTGTGCCGAAGTCGAATTGATGCTCGCCGGTCACTACGCATGGACCCGCAATTTCTCAGCTGCCGAAAAGGCGCTCCCCGATATTCAGGGGAATTTGCACAAATCGGCAGAAGCAGCACTGCAATGCGCGCAACCATCCACACCCGCACCCGCCGCAAGCGTCGCCGCACCGGCGATTACGCTTAGAGCCGACTCGGCGTTTCGCTTCAACGGTAGCGATGTCGCCGCACTGTTGCCACGTGGCAAGACTCAGCTAAACGGGGTGGCCGCTGCCTTGCAAAAAGCGAAGGGCATTCGTCGACTGAGTATTAGCGGCTATACCGATCGTTTGGGCAGTGATGCGTACAACCAGAGGCTTTCGCTTCAACGCGCACTGACCGTGAAGGCCTATCTGGTCAAACGCGGTGTGACCTTGCCGATCACCGTCACAGGACTTGGCAAGGCCAGCCCAGTGGTGGAATGCAACCAGACCGATCGTGTCGCTCTGGTACAGTGTCTTGCGCCAAACCGGCGTGTCGAGATTGGCTTCGTGCGCAATAGCGACTGAATCGAAATACCGTTAGGAGGACAACTGTATGAGCACCATCCTGATTGTGGACGATCATCCCGCATTTCGGCTCGTTATCAAAATGCATCTCGCCAAACTGCTCGGCGTCAACGATGTCTTCGAGGCCGACAATGGGCAGACGGCCGTTGAGATAGC
Organism: Paraburkholderia sp. GAS82; assembly: GCF_050436285.1. Taxonomy (NCBI): domain Bacteria; kingdom Pseudomonadati; phylum Pseudomonadota; class Betaproteobacteria; order Burkholderiales; family Burkholderiaceae; genus Paraburkholderia; species Paraburkholderia sp. GAS82. The sequence continues at coordinate 267,285 of NZ_JBNDLX010000002.1, read as the reverse complement.
CCGGCAGCACTTGCCGGACCTCGCTATACTCGATTTGGACATTCCGCGTATTAATGGGCTCGATGTCATCCCACGGCTGAAGCTGGCCCATCCGGATATCCGCGTTCTGGTGCTGTCGGGTCAAGACCCTTCAACCTTTGCGCCGCGCGCCATGCGTGCGGGAGCACAGGGTTTCGTCGGCAAATCGCAGGAGATGAAGGAAATCATGCGCGGCGTCGAAGCGGTGATGGCCGCCTATACAGTTTTTCCGATGAACATCGGGGCTACAGGAACAAGCCCAACCTTGGCTGCCGGTGAAGAGGAGGAGAAGCTTGAGCTGCTCTCTGACAAGGAGTTGATGATTCTGCAAATGCTTGCCAAGGGCATGTCGAATAAAACTATTGGCGATGCGTTATTTATGAGCGATAAAACGGTCAGTACATACAAAGGTCGAATTCAGGAGAAGTTGGGTCTGTCTTCGTTGGCGGGGCTGATCGAATTTGCAGCCCTTCAAAAGCTGATCGACTGACCGGGCGGCGTATGAACATGATGAAGCGGTCGGGTTCTCCAGTGCCCACACGGACGTGCGCCCGCCGTTTCTCTCACGCAGCGCGGGCGGTCTCGATTCACGATGCGATCGCATTTGGCAGCGTCGTTGCGTTCGCGTTGCTGTGCATCGTGTCGGCGCGTGCCGACACGATGCCGGCTGCCGTTCGCGGCACGGGATGGGATGTCACGAATATTGCCCGCCCGCTGGCAGCGTTGCGCATCAGCGATGCGGCGGTTGCCTGGGAATTTTTAGCCGTATTGCTGTCCGTGCTTATGATTCTCACAACCATCGCCTTGGTTGGATGGTGCAGAACGCGTGTGCTGCTCAAACGAGCTGTCTCGTCCGCGCGCGCTGTCGAGAACGAATGGCAGCGCCGGTTCGCAGCGGTCGAGTCCCGAGAGCAGGCCTCCGGGGTCGGTGTAGCGTCGCAGGCGTTTGTCGCCGCCAATCTGGAGCGCGAGCGTGTATACGCAGCCATGCGCGACTTCGTCGGTGGCCCCTTGTTCGCGATGGCCAGCTTGCTGGATGAGCTCAACGAATCATCATCGCAGCCGCCAGAGAAGAAACTGGTGGGCAAAATTCACGTTGCCGTGCGCGCATGGGCACGCGCGCTAGAGGACATGCTCGCGTCCATGCCCATCCAGTCGCGCACCGTTGTCTTTGATGAAACGTTGACGGACGTGCGGGAACTCATTGATGGGGTGGCTGCGCTGTTCTCTCACACCACTGCGCAGAAGGGCGTGTGCCTGAGCATCACCGTAGATCAGTCGGTCGACGCTTTAGTTCTCGCCGACGGTACCCGACTCGGCCAGATTATTTTTCATCTCTTGAGTCGTGCGGTGCGGATCACTGAGCACGGCCAGATCACAGTTATCGCACGCGCGGAAACGCTAAATGCCGGCTCGCAACGAATATTCGTGAGCGTAACGGCTGCAGGCGCTGACACGCCTGCTTCTCCCACTTGCTCGGCGCGAATGCACATACCCACGTCGCTTGACGTGCCCGCGCCTGAGGAAGAGTTACGTGACGAGGAAGCTCTCAGTCTGGAACTCTGCCAGCAACTGACGCAATGCATGCGCGGCGAACTCAAGGTATCAAGTGACGCTGCCAGGGGCACATGCAGCATATTCAGCGCGCCGTTCACTATTGAACGCCCGCAAGCGTTTAACGCGTCGCACCGTGTAAATCTCCAGAAGACGACACCACAGCCCATTGCGGCGGAACCTCCGGCGGATTCCCCCGTCCCGTCGACCGAATCGTTTGATCGCAACTACCTCGACGCGCTATCGAATGAAGGCGTCGACCTCCGCGCGTTCATCCACGGTTGGCGCCGATCAGTGCACGACGATCTGCAGCAGATCCGCGGACTGCGGACCCGGCACGACATGGACGGAATGCGCTCCTCGTTGCACAGATTGAGCGGTGCAGTCGGTCTCGTCGGCGCGCATAGTCTGATGGAAGCACTACGGCATGCCAGCGCGACCCAGCGCGAATCAGCGGGACATTTGCTCGACGAACTCGAAAAGCGCATTGCCGCGCTGATGATGCAACTCGACCAGGCGGTCGAGCCACACCGGAGCAACTCGCAATGACTCGACCGCTAGCATTGATCGAGGGCGATCTGACGATCCCGCTGCCGCGGCCGTACGACGGTCTGCCGCCACCGTTTGGGTCGCACCGGAACGTGATGCGCGAAGCCGTGCAGCGCGCTGTTCGTCAACCCGCGGCACCGCGGCCGGCTGGCCCCTTTCCGCCGGGCGTAAAGCACATCCTGTTTTATAAGATGCTGCCACAACGCGCGGACACTGGGCGCTACGACGCCGCATTGGCGGAGGCGAAGCGGTATCTTGAAATGGGTACGGTTCGTCCGCGCTCGACGCGTTCGGATCATTTGCTCGCGGCGTCGATTTTCGCCGGTTGCACGATGGCGCTCACGTGGTTGCTCGTTACATGTTCCATGAAGGACGCTGAGAAGACGAAAGCGCTTCAGGTCGCTCCAGCGAGCACCACTGCTGCTGCGGGTCACGTCAAGCTGCAGGCGGTTAGACAGGAAGGTAAGCCAGCCGCCATGGAAACGGAGAAGGCGGCCGCAATCAATAACTCGCCGCCCAAGCAAATCATCCAGACAGTGCCGAGGCAGACCGTACAACTCACCGCTCGTGAAAACGACGCACACATCGCCTCGCCCACAAAACCGCCGAAGCGAGTGAAGATGGCACGCTTGTCCGGAGCCCATGTAAACGAACGGGTCGCACTGAACCGCGCCACCCATCCGGCAGCACGTCCCGCAGTATCGATTCAGCCCGAATGGCCCACCAGCGCATCGCGTGCCCATGAAAGCGCATCGACCGACGACACCCCATGGCTGAACTGGTCCATCCAACAGCGGCATCCGGCCGCTCGCGCCGCAACGCCACTCGACAACAGCTGGAACGACCATATGACCCAACGCCGGATCACCGATGACCCCGCTGCCTTCCACGTAGACCGCGGCACGCAATAACGCGCCAGACAATAAAAAAACCCGGCCAAGGCCGGGCTCTCAAATCGGCTGCGTCCTTCCACAAGGACGCAGCACCTGCAAACCGCTTCCGCTTTCGCGTCTGACGTCTACTTAACGCATCAAGCGTTAAGTTAAGCAGCCAGCAGCGAACGCAACACGAACGGCAAAATCCCGCCGTGCTTGTAGTAGTCCACTTCGATCGGCGTATCGATACGCAGCAGAACTGCCACGCGCTTCTCCTTGTCGTCCTTGCCGCGAATTACCAGCGTGACTTCTTGCTGCGGCTTGAAGTCGTCGCCGAGACCTTCGACGTCAAACGTTTCTTCGCCAGTAATGCCCAGCGATTGAACGCTATCCGAGCCCTTGAACTGCAGCGGCAGCACGCCCATACCGACCAGATTCGAACGATGAATCCGCTCGAAGCTGCGAGCAACCACAGCCTTCACGCCCAGCAGTTGCGTACCCTTGGCCGCCCAGTCACGCGACGAGCCCGTGCCGTACTCTTCGCCTGCCAGCACGACGGTCGGTGTACCCGCGTCGATGTACTTCATCGCTGCGTCGTAGATCGACATGTTTTCGCCGCTCGGCTGATGAATCGTCAGACCGCCTTCAACGCGCGTACCGTCTGCCTTCGCCGGGATCATCAGGTTCTTGATCCGCACGTTGGCGAACGTACCGCGCATCATCACGTCGTGGTTGCCACGGCGCGAGCCGTAGCTGTTGAAGTCGGCTTTCTGCACGCCGTTTGCCTTCAGCCACTTGCCTGCCGGCGAGTCTTCCTTGATCGAGCCTGCCGGGCTGATGTGGTCGGTCGTCACCGAGTCACCGAAGATACCCAGTGCACGTGCACCCTTGACCGCTGCAATGCTGTCAGCCGGCTGCATCGAGAAGTCCTTGCCGAAGAACGGCGGCTCAGCGATGTAGGTCGACTTCGGCCAGTCGTACACCTGACCTTCCTCGCCTTCGATCTTGCTCCACAGGTCGCCCTTCTTCGTGAGCTGTGCGTAGTTCTTGCGGAACGCTTCGGCGTCCAGTGCGAACTTGAGCAGGTCGTTGACTTCGTCGCTGGTCGGCCAAATGTCGCCCAGGTAGATGTCCTTGCCGCCCTTGCCCTTGCCAACCGGCTCGGTCATCAGGTCGCGCGTGATGTTGCCGGCGATTGCGTAGGCGACAACCAGCGGCGGCGATGCCAGGAAGTTGGCGCGGATGTTCGGGTGAATACGCGCTTCGAAGTTGCGGTTGCCCGAGAGCACAGCCGCTGCGACGATGTCGTTCTTCGTGATCGCTTCGTTCAGTTCCGGCGTCAGATCACCTGCGTTACCGATACACGTCGTGCAACCATAAGCAGCCAGTTCGAAACCCAGCTTCGACAGGAACGGCAGCAGACCCGTCTTCGTCAGATACTCGGTGACGATACGCGATCCCGGGGCGAGCGACGTCTTGATGTGCGGAGCCACGGTCAGGCCAGCTTCCACAGCCTTCTTCGCCAGCAGACCCGCAGCCAGCAGCACGCTCGGGTTCGATGTGTTCGTGCATGACGTGATGGCAGCGATCAGGATGTCGCCGTTCTTCACGTTGACACCGTTCGTCGTCGTGTATTGCGCGTCCAGATCGGCGGACTTCTTCGCAAAACCGTTTTCTGCAACCGGCTTCGAGAACAGATCGCTGAAGGTCGACTTTACGTGACCGATTTCGATCCGGTCTTGCGGACGCTTCGGACCTGCCAGCGACGGCGCCACCGTGCCGAGGTCGAGCTTGACGACCTTCGTGTAGTCGATTTCGCCAGCCTTCGGCACGCCGTACAGACCTTGCGCCTTGAAGTAGTTCTCGAAGGCGGAGATTTCTGCGTCGGTGCGGCCCGTGCCCTTGAAGTAGTCGATGGTCTTTTCGTCGACCGGGAAGAAGCCCATCGTTGCACCGTATTCCGGCGCCATGTTGCCGATCGTCGCGCGGTCCGGCAGCGACAGCGTGCGCGTGCCTTCGCCGAAGAACTCGACGAACTTGCCGACAACCTTTTCCTTACGCAGCAGTTCGGTAACCGTCAGCACCAGGTCGGTTGCGGTCACGCCTTCGCGCAGCTTGCCCTTCAGTTCAACGCCCACCACGTCCGGCGTCAGGAAGTAGACCGGCTGGCCGAGCATGCCCGCTTCCGCTTCGATGCCGCCCACGCCCCAGCCCACCACGCCGATACCGTTGATCATCGTCGTGTGGCTGTCCGTGCCGACCAGCGTGTCCGGGTAGTACACCGTGTCGCTGCCGTCCGTCTTCTTGTGCACGCCGCGTGCGAGGTACTCGAGGTTCACCTGGTGAACGATACCCACGCCCGGCGGCACGACCTTGAACGTGTCGAATGCCTGCATGCCCCACTTCATGAACTGGTAGCGCTCGTTGTTGCGCTGGAATTCCAGTTTCATGTTCAGGTCGAGTGCATCCTTTTGACGGAAGTAATCGATCTGCACCGAGTGATCGACCACCAGATCAACCGGGACCAGCGGTTCGATCGACTTCGGGTTCTTGCCGGCGCGTTGCGCGACACCGCGCATTGCCGCGATATCGGCGAGCAGCGGCACGCCGGTAAAGTCCTGCAGCACCACGCGCGAAACCACAAACGGGATTTCGTCGACGCGCGAAGCGGTCGGCTTCCAGTTTGCCAGTTGCGTGATGTGTTCTTCGGCGATCTTCTTGCCGTCGTAATTGCGCAGCACCGACTCCAGCACGATACGGATCGAAACCGGCAGGCGGTCGATCTTGATATTCAGTGCCTTGCCGAGTTGCGGCAGCGAATAGAACTTGCCTTTGCCGGAACCGCTGTCGAATTCCTTGAGCGTTTTGTGGAGGTTGTGGGCCATGGTGTTTTCCTTGGTTTGATCGCGGAACTACAGTACTGAACTAGATGACATACAGATCGACGTATTCATTGACCGGCATGGCTTCGAGCCTTGCCTGGTCCAGCGACACATCGAGAATCGCTTGTTGCTGCTTGACCGGAAACTTGCGCGCGAGGTTGGTCCTGAACTTCTCGACCAGCAACGGGATGCCGTCTTCACGGCGGCGCTTGTGTCCGATCGGGTATTCGACCACTACCTCGTCGAATGTCGACCCGTCGTTGAATTCGACCGTCAGTGCATTGGCGATCGAACGCTTCTCCGGATCGTGATAATCCTTGGTGAACTGCGGGTCTTCCACGCAGCTCATCTTGTCGCGCAACGCGTCGATGCGCGGGTCCTGCGCGACGGAATCTTCGTAGTCCGCGGCGGTCAGGCGGCCGTAGATCAGCGGCACGGCGATCATGTACTGGATGCAATGGTCGCGGTCGGCCGGATTGTTCAGCGGCCCTTTCTTGTCGATGATACGGATCGCGGCTTCGTGTGTGCGAATCGTGATCTTGCTGATGTCTTCCACAGTCTTGCCCGCTGCGCGCAGTTGCGCATGCAGCGTCATGGCCGCTTCCACTGCAGTCTGCGAGTGAAACTCAGCCGGGAACGAAATCTTGAACAGCACGTTTTCCATCACGTACGAGCCGTACGGGCGCTGGAATTTGAATTCGTTGCCCTTGAACAGCACGTCGTAGAAGCCCCACGTCTTCGCTGTCAGAACAGACGGATAGCCCATCTCGCCAGTCTTCGCGATCAGCGCGAGTCGCACGGCGCGCGAAGTGGCGTCGCCCGCGGCCCACGATTTGCGCGAGCCGGTGTTCGGCGCGTGGCGGTAGGTGCGCAGCGCCTGACCGTCCACAAGGGCCAAGGAAACCGCATTGATCAGCTCATCACGCGTGAGGCCAATCAGCCTGCCGATAACGGCGGTCGAAGCCAGCTTAACCAGCAGGACGTGATCGAGCCCAACCTTGTTAAACGAGTTTTCCAGCGCAATACAGCCCTGGATTTCATGCGCCTTGACCATGGCGATCAAGACGTCTTTCATCGTCAGCGGCTTTTTGCCGGTGGCGATGGCGGTACGCGACAGCCAGTCGGCCGTAGCGAGAATCCCGCCCAGGTTGTCCGACGGGTGGCCCCACTCGGCGGCGAGCCAGGTGTCGTTAAAGTCCAGCCAACGGATCATCGCGCCGATATTGAAGGCGGCCTGAACCGGGTCGAGCTGGAAAGACGTGCCAGGCACCTTGGCGCCGTTGGGGACGATCGTGCCGGGCACGATTGGTCCCATCAGCTTGGTGCAGGCCGGGTAAGTCAGTGCCTCGAGTCCGCAGCCGAGCGTGTCGATCAGGCAGTGACGCGCCGTTTCCAGCGCGAGCGTGCTGTCGATCGGGAAATCCAGAACGTAGTCGGCGATATCGACCAGGACTTGGTCCGGGTCGGGCCGTACGTTGGATATCGGAGCGGACATCGGGGCTTTCCTTCCTGAATCGAAACTAAGGGAAACTTAGTTCTGCGGGTTCTTGATCAGCTCGTTCGATTGCGTCGGAGCCGGCGCGCCTTGCGACATTTCAGCTGTCTTGCACTCGTCCGCGAGACGCGAACCGTCGTTGTCCGAGAACAGCATCGCCTTGGTCGGGATCACGACCAGGTCCAGACCCGAAGCGGCGTCGTGGAAGCGGTCAGCGCCCGTCGTGGTGGTTTCGCGCGGCAGGTTGTAGTTCTTGTTCGCCCAGTGAACAGTGACGATCTGATCGCGCTTCATGTCACCCTTCATGTCGAACGACAGACCTTCGTTACACGACCACTTGATTGCACCGTCCGGCACCGGATCGACCTGCGCTTCTTTCTTCGGGTTCGGCTTACGCTTGATCAGGCGTTTCGGAGCCGGCCTTTTCGGCGTGGCCTTCTTGGCGGTAGTCGCGGCGGTGCCCGACGCCGTTTGTGCGGAAGCGTCCGTCGTGGCGATCAGCATCGTCGTGGACAAGGCGCCGACAACGGCGGCGATCAGCAGCTTTTTCATGGAGTTAGCCTTTTCTATCTAATATCGGTTGAACAGTGCGCGGCTACCGGTGGGAGCAGCCGCCAGGGTGGAACTGCACGCGCCCTGAAAGCGCACAGCGGACGCTATTTTCTCCTATTTAGCGTCACGAACTTCAAATTCTCTGGGCCGGTGTAGTTCGCGCTCGGCCGGATGATCTTGTTGTCGATGCGTTGCTCGATGATGTGCGCGCTCCAACCCGCCGTGCGGGCGATCACGAACACCGGTGTAAACATCGCTGTCGGCACACCCATCATGTGGTAAGACACCGCGCTGAACCAGTCCAGGTTCGGGAACATCTTCTTGGCGTCCCACATCACGGTTTCGAGCCGCTCAGCGATGTCGAACAGCTTCGTGCTGCCGGCTTCCTTCGAGAGCTTCTTTGCGACTTCCTTGATGACCTTGTTGCGCGGATCGGAGATCGTGTAGACCGGGTGGCCGAAGCCGATCACGACTTCCTTGGCGTCGACGCGGCGGCGGATATCCGCTTCAGCTTCGTCGGGACTCTGGTAGCGCGACTGGATTTCAAACGCGACTTCGTTGGCGCCACCGTGCTTCGGGCCGCGCAGCGCACCAATCGCGCCGGTCAGCGCCGAGTACATGTCCGAGCCCGTGCCGGCGATCACGCGGCCGGTGAAGGTCGATGCATTGAATTCATGCTCCGCGTACAGGTTCAGCGAGATGTGCATCGCCTCGACCCACGACTTCGACGGCTCGACGCCGTGCAGCAGATGCAGGAAGTGGCCGCCGATCGAATCGTCGTCCGTCTCCACCTCGATGCGCTTGCCGTTATGCGAGTAGTGGTACCAGTAGAGCAGCATCGAGCCGAGCGAGGCCATCAGCTTGTCAGCGATATCGCGTGCGCCGGGGAGATTGTGGTCGTCCTTCTCGGGCAGCACGGTGCCGAGCACCGAGACGCCGGTGCGCATCACGTCCATCGGATGGGCTGCGGCCGGGATCCATTCCAGCGCGGCCTTAACGTTGGCGGGCAGGCCGCGCAGCGCCTTCAGCTTGGCCTTGTAGGCCGTCAGTTCAGCCTGCGTGGGCAGCTTTTCATGCACCAGCAGGTAGGCGATTTCCTCGAATTCGCAGGTGCTGGCGATGTCGAGAATGTCATAGCCGCGGTAATGCAGGTCATTGCCGGTCTTGCCGACCGTACACAGGGCAGTGTTACCCGCCGTCACGCCAGACAGCGCAACGGATTTCTTCGGTTTGAAGCCGCTCGGGGCTCCGCTCTCGCCTGGTATCGCTGCGGCTTGCGTCTTTTCGCTCATCTCCAGCAGTCTCCTGTATGTCCGCTCATGATGCGGACTCTTTGGTGGAACCGGTTGTAGCAAAGAGCGGCGCGGCTTCGGCCGGCACCGTGCGTCCCGTCGAGCGCGCGCGGCGCAGCACCGACCAGTAGTAGCGATAGCTCGCGCGGTCGTGCAAGGTGTCGTGATGGCGCGTCGGGCCCCACTGGGCGGCCTGCGCCGCCAGCAGGATTTCGGCGGCCGTGGCGATCTCTTCGTCGCGCGGCGCAAAGGCGGCAACGATAACCGGCACCTGCGACGGATGGATGCTCCACATCCGCGTATAGCCGAACTCGTTGCGGGCGCGGGTGGCGTCATTGGCTACCACGCTCATGTCGCGCACTTCGGTGCTGACGTTGTGCGACGGTACCTTCCCGTGCGCGTGACAGGCCGCGGCGATCTCGAGCTTGGCGCGCCGCACCAGCGGGTGATCGAACTGGCCGGGCGAGCGCATCGCCGTATCGGGGATCGCGCCGTCATGCGCGGAGACGAAGTCCATCAGGCCGAAGCTGAGCGCTTCGACTCCCGGCAGGGCGGCCAGATCGAACGCTCGCGCCAGTGCGCCATGGGTTTCGACCAGCAACTGCACCGGCACGGCTTGAGCGATGCCGAGCTCACGCCGCGTCGCTTCGATGTACGCGCACATTTCGGCGGCATCGGGGACGCTGCGGACCTTCGGTAGGGTGATATACGCAGGGGCGCGTTTGGCGGCGCGCAGGATCAGGCGCACGTCGTCGCGCCAATGCGCATGGTTGAAATCGTGGATCCGTACGCCTACGCGGCCGAAGCGGTCGTGCTCGCTGCCCAGCAGCGACGCCACCAGCTCCGCATGCTCGGATTCGCGGCCCACCTGGGCGCCGTCTTCGCAATCGAGCGTGATGTCGAACACCGGCCCCAACTCCTGCTGCAAAGCGAGCGATTTCAGCATCAGCTTTTCACTGCCGGCGTAGTGATCGCAGGCAGGCAGGACTGTGGGCGGCGCTTCGCCGTCAAACAGCACTTCGGCGGGTGTGAGGGCGCGCATCTTCGGCGTCAGGGGCGTATTGGCTCGTTGAGAATCGGATTCGACCGCGTTCTGCCTCGTGTTGCCTGACGGGCTGAAACAGCGCATCAAGCGGCGCAAAACGCGTTCGGATCAAATACGGACGTAAAAAACCGGAACCCGTCGGCAAGCAACAGAGTCCCGGCTGGTCTACATCAGGCGCTTAGCCGAGCAGGTGTTGAACGCCTTCGCGCTCTTCAAGCAACTCGTTCAGCGTAGCGTCCATCTTTTCGCGCGAGAACGTGTCGATTGCCAAGCCTTCAACGCGCTTGTACTCGCCGTTTTCGCATGTTACCGGCACACCGTAAATGATGTCTTCCGGAATGCCGTACGAGCCGTCCGACGGGATACCCATGGTGACCCACTTGCCGTTCGTGCCGAGCACCCAGTCACGCACGTGGTCGATGGCGGCGTTAGCTGCCGACGCTGCCGACGACAGGCCGCGCGCTTCGATGATCGCTGCGCCGCGCTTGCCGACCGTCGGGATGAACGTGTTGCGGTTCCATTCGTCGTCGTTGATCAGCTTGGTCAGGTCCTGGCCTTCTGCCGTTGCAACGCGGAAATCCGGGTACATCGTCGGCGAGTGGTTGCCCCACACAGCCAGTTTCTCGATCGAAGCGACCGGCTTGCCCGACTTGGCAGCCAGTTGCGACAGAGCGCGGTTGTGGTCCAGGCGCAGCATGGCGGTGAAGTTCTTCTTCGGCAGATCCGGTGCCGACTTCATCGCGATGTAAGCATTGGTGTTGGCCGGGTTGCCGACCACCAGCACCTTCACGTCGCGGCTGGCGACTTCGTTGAGCGCCTTGCCTTGCACCGTGAAGATCTCAGCATTCGCCGACAGCAGATCCTTACGTTCCATGCCTTTCGAACGCGGACGCGCGCCGACCAGCAGGGCAACGTCAGCGTCCTTGAAGGCAACCTTGGGATCGTCGGTGATCACGACGCCCTGCAGCAGCGGGAATGCGCAATCATCCAGTTCCATCACGACGCCTTTGACGGCGCCTTGCGCTTGCGGCAGATCGAGCAGTTGCAGGACCACCGGTTGATCCTTGCCGAGCAGGTCGCCGTTGGCGATGCGAAATAGCAGGGAGTAAGCGATTTGACCTGCGGCGCCGGTGACGGCAACGCGCTTTGCGGGCTTAGCCATTGAGAATTCTCCAGGACGATGCGTTAGACGCTAGGGAAAACGCCATTCTATATGCGCGTTAGGCGAAGCGTTGTGAAACAGGGCGGAATTCACTGTTACGCGGGGCGCCTCAGGCCGAAAGCCGAGGCTGGAAGCGCGTTGCGGCAAGACCGCCATGCCGGAAACCTGTACAGCGGAGCGGGTGCTTGGGACACCGGTGGCCGCTGCATGGTGCCGGGCTCCTGCAAGGGTGTGTTTCCGAAGCGTCTGACGGGACAAAGACCGGCGAATCGAAAGCGGGACCGCGAGGGACAACAGCGTGATGCAGAGCGGCTTTAGGTGCTGGGCTGCCTGCCAGGAGTACCTGTGGATACCCAGGAAAAAGCCGTTGAACAACCCTCGAACCCTTGCTCGCCAAGGAGTGTAGGAGTCGGCACACGCAAAGTCAACAGTATCTTATGTCTTATATAAGACATATCTGTTGCCGGGAAAGTAATAGACGGCAGACGGGCCTTTATGATGAAATGCGCGCATGAATTCGAACCCGGCGAGCACTCCGAATCCTAACGGCCCTGGGGGGCCGGGCGAGGGTGCGTCCGCTGCTGCTGCGCCCGCTACATCGCCCACTTTCAGCCCCTTGTATCAGCAGATCAAGGCGTTGATTACACACAGCCTCGAGTCGGGTGAGTGGAAGCCGGGTGAGATCATTCCCAGTGAAGTTGAACTGGCTGCCCGCTTTAAGGTGAGTCAGGGGACGGTGCGCAAGGCGATCGACGAACTGGCGGCGGATAACCTGCTGGTGCGCCGTCAGGGCAAGGGCACTTTTGTTGCAACGCACAATGAGGATCGCGCCCAGTTTCGCTTCCTCAGGTTACTGGCCGATGACGGCGCCGAACACCCTCATGTTAGCCGCCTGCTCGAATGCCGCCGCCTGCGCGCGTCGGCCGATATCGCTCGCCAGCTCGATCTCAAACCAGCCGACCCAGTGGTGCTTATAAAGCGCCTTTTGCAGTTTGATGGTGAAATTACGGTTCTCGACGAAATCTGGTTGCCCGGTGTCGTGTTCCGCGGCCTCACCCTCGAGCGGCTCTCCGAGTACAAGGGTCCGCTCTACGCGATGTTTGAGACGGAGTTCGGAACCCGTATGATCCGGGCGTCCGAGAAGATTCGGGCGGTGGCGGCCGACCCCACGGTCGCCGACCTGCTGAAGGTGCCGCCCGGATTTCCGTTGCTGTCGGTGGATCGCGTGTCCTATACCTATGGGGACCGCCCTGTCGAAGTGCGGCGCGGATGGTATGTCACAACTGGGTACTACTATCAGAACGATCTCAGCTAAAACCGGGCTGTCGGAGACCCGGAAGTTCGAGCTGGATCGATGTGTTTAAGGGTGATGGGCATAACGCGCGGAACCCGTTTGAGAACGCCATTCTCGCGTGCGCAGGAAAGGACCGTTGGGGTTTTTCGCTGCAGCGCGATATGAAAAGGCGCTAAAATTCAGGATTAGTGTTACTACATAGTAGGGGTCTAGCATGGCTGAAGCCGTAAAAAAACCGAGGCCGGAGTTCCGGAACATCGGTATCGGGCAGATATTGACGGCGTATCGCCTCCCACTAGCGGGGCGTGTGTCGATTCTCCATCGCGTCAGCGGTGGGCTGCTGTTTGTTTTTCTTCCGTTCCTGCTTTACCTCTTCGATCAAAGCCTTACTTCAGAGCTCAGCTTTGACGTCTTCAAGGGCTTCCTCTCCAACATCATCGTCAAGCTCATCACGCTGGTTCTCGCGTGGGCCTTCCTGTTCCACTTCTGCGCTGGCGTGCGCCACCTGTTCATGGACACGAGCCACAGCCTCACGACGAAAGAGAAGGGCAAGCAAACCTCCATCATCGTGCTGGTCGTTTCGTCGCTTCTGACAATTGCATTCGCGCTCAAACTCTTCGGAGCATTCTAAAAAAATGTCAGCTAATAACCGAATCGGTCCGAAGCGTCTCGTCGTCGGCGCGCACTACGGTCTGCGCGACTGGCTCGCACAGCGCATTACCGCGACGATCATGGCGGTCTACACGATCATCCTGCTCGCGTGGTTCTTCGGCGCACAAGACTTTTCGTATGACGGCTGGGCGTCGATCTTCGCGACGCAATGGATGAAGCTCGCCACCTTCGTGACGCTGCTGTCCCTGTTCTACCACGCGTGGGTAGGTATTCGCGACATCTGGATGGACTACATCAAGCCCGTCGGTGTGCGTCTCCTCCTTCAGGCCCTGACGATCGTCTGGCTGCTGGCGTGTGCCGGCTACGCTGCGCAGATTCTCTGGAGAGTATAAAAGAATGGCTGCAATCAAGAATTCTCTGCCGCGTCGCAAGTTTGACGTGGTTATCGTCGGCGCAGGCGGCTCGGGGATGCGCGCTTCGCTGCAACTCGCTCGCGCCGGCCTGTCGGTCTGCGTGCTGTCCAAGGTGTTCCCGACGCGTTCGCACACCGTGGCTGCTCAAGGCGGCATCGGCGCATCGCTCGGCAACATGAGCGAAGACAACTGGCATTACCACTTCTACGACACGATCAAGGGTTCCGACTGGCTCGGCGACCAGGACGCGATCGAGTTCATGTGCCGCGAAGCACCGAACGCAGTCTACGAACTGGAACACATGGGCATGCCGTTTGACCGCAATGCGGACGGCACGATCTATCAGCGTCCGTTCGGCGGCCACACGGCCAACTACGGCGAAAAGCCGGTGCAACGCGCATGCGCGGCTGCTGACCGTACGGGTCACGCGCTGCTGCACACGCTTTATCAGCAGAACGTGGCAGCGAAGACGCAATTCTTCGTCGAATGGATGGCGCTGGACCTGATCCGCGACGCCGAAGGCGACGTGCTCGGCGTGACGGCGCTGGAAATGGAAACGGGCGACGTCTACATCCTCGAAGGCAAGACCACGCTGTTCGCTACGGGTGGCGCAGGGCGGATCTTCGCGGCATCCACGAACGCGTTCATCAACACCGGTGACGGCCTGGGTATGGCTGCACGTTCGGGCATCGCACTGCAAGACATGGAATTCTGGCAATTCCACCCCACCGGCGTGGCGGGCGCGGGCGTGCTGATTACCGAAGGCGTGCGTGGCGAAGGCGGCATTCTGCGCAACTCGAACGGCGAGCGTTTCATGGAACGCTACGCGCCGACGCTGAAGGATCTGGCGCCGCGTGACTTCGTTTCGCGTTCGATGGACCAGGAAATCAAGGAAGGTCGCGGCGTAGGTCCGAACAAGGATCACGTGCTGCTCGACCTGTCGCACATCGGCGCTGAGACGATCCTGAAGCGTCTGCCGTCGATCCGCGAAATCGCGCTGAAGTTCGCGAACGTCGATTGCATTAAAGAGCCGATCCCGGTTGTGCCGACCATCCACTATCAGATGGGTGGCATTCCTACGAATATTCACGGCCAGGTCGTGGGTACGTCGAAGGGTCATGAAGAGCCGGTCAACGGCTTCTACGCAGTGGGCGAATGCTCGTGCGTGTCGGTCCACGGCGCGAACCGCCTGGGCACGAACTCGCTGCTCGACCTGGTGGTGTTCGGCCGCGCGGCCGGCAACCATATCGTCAAGCACGTGCGGGAAATCAAGGAACACAAGCCGTTGCCGGCTGACGCCGCTGATTTCGCGCTCTCGCGTCTCGACAAGCTCGACAAGTCCTCGTCGGGCGAATACACGCAGAACGTGGCCAACGACATCCGCGCCACGATGCAGGCACACGCCGGCGTGTTCCGTACCTCGAAGCTGCTTTCCGAAGGCGTGGAGCGTATCCGCGAAGTGGCCGAGCGCGTCGATAACGTGCATCTGAAGGACAAGTCGAAGGTGTTCAACACGGCCCGCGTTGAAGCGCTGGAACTGGCGAACCTGATCGAAGTGGCACGCGCCACGATGGTGTCGGCAGAAGCGCGCAAGGAAAGCCGTGGTGCGCACGCACAGGACGACTTCGAACATCGCGACGACGAAAACTGGCTGCGCCATACGCTATGGTTCAGCGAAGGCGATCGCCTCGACTACAAGCCGGTTCACATGCAACCGCTGACCGTCGAATCGGTGCCGCCGAAAGCGCGTACCTTCTAAGGCACAAGTCAAAGGAATTCAGAAATGGCCAAGCGTACATTTGAAATCTACCGCTACGATCCGGACAAGGACGCAGCTCCGCGCATGCAATCGTATGAGATTGAAATCGACTCGCACGAACGCATGCTGCTCGACGCGCTGCTCAAGCTGAAAGCAGTGGATGAAACGCTGTCGTTCCGTCGTTCGTGCCGCGAAGGCGTGTGCGGCTCGGACGCAATGAACATCAACGGCAAGAACGGTCTGGCGTGCCTGACCAACATGAACGATCTGCCGCAGAAGATCGTGCTGCGTCCGCTGCCGGGTCTGCCCGTCGTGCGTGACCTGATCTGCGACTTCACGCAGTTCTTCAACCAGTATCACTCGATCAAGCCGTACCTGATCAACGATACGCCGCCGCCGGAAAAGGAACGCCTGCAGTCGCCGGAAGAGCGCGAGGAGCTGGACGGCCTGTACGAGTGCATTCTGTGCGCAAGCTGCTCCACGTCGTGCCCGAGCTTCTGGTGGAACCCGGACAAGTTCGTCGGTCCGGCTGGTCTGCTGCAAGCTTATCGTTTCATCGCGGATAGCCGCGACCAGGCGACCGGCGAGCGTCTCGACAATCTGGAAGACCCGTACCGTCTGTTCCGTTGCCATACGATCATGAATTGCGTCGATGTGTGTCCGAAGGGACTGAACCCGACGAAGGCGATTGGCAAGATCAAGGAATTGATGGTTCGCCGTGCAGTCTAATGAAACAACCCCCACGCTCCCTTTCGTTCGCTGCCCCCCAAGGGGGCGGTCAGTACGCTTGGGGCGGCCCGGCGCGTACTGACATGCAAGATTCGCATCAAGCTGACCCGCTTCGGCGGGCGCGCCTTCGCTGGCGCGCCCGCCGCGGCCTGCTGGAAAACGATCTGATTTTCGAGCGTTTTTTCAGCAAATACGAGCATGACCTCAGCGACGCCGACGTAGGCGCACTTACGCGCCTGCTAGAGCTGAGCGATAACGACCTGATGGACTTGCTCCTCGCGCGCAAGGAACCAGAAGGCGACCTTGCAGAGCCGGATGTGATCCGGTTGCTGGAGCTGCTGCGCACTGCTTGAGTAAAGCCAGTCCGTTGTTCCACGCGTGCAATTATCGAAACCCTGTTTCCATACTTCGATTGAGGATGTGCCATGACCCCGTCAGATGTTAAAGCCACGCTATCGTTCAGCGACAACTCGCCGAGCGTTGAAATGCCGATCTACAAGGGCACGATGGGCCCGGACGTGATCGACATCCGCAAACTGTACGGCCAGACCGGCAAGTTCACGTACGACCCGGGCTTTATGTCGACGGCGGCGTGTAACTCGGCCATCACCTACATCGACGGCGACAAGGGTGAGCTGCTATACCGCGGCTACCCGATCGACAACCTCGCACAGAATGCCGACTTCCTCGAAACGTGCTTTCTGCTGCTGAAGGGCGAACTGCCGAACGCAGCTGAGAAAGAAGAGTTCGTTGAGACCGTCACGAAGCACACGATGGTGCACGAGCAGATGCACTTCTTCTTCCGTGGCTTCCGTCGCGACGCGCATCCGATGGCGATTCTGGTGGCCGCAGTCGGCGCGCTGTCGGCGTTCTATCACGACTCGCTGGACATCAATAACCCGCGTCACCGTGACGTGTCGGCGATTCGCATGATCGCGAAGCTGCCGACGCTGGTGGCGATGGCGTACAAGTACAGCATCGGCCAGCCGTTTGCGTACCCGAAGAACGAACTGTCGTACAGCGCGAACTTCATGCACATGATGTTCTCGAACCCGTGCGAAGAGTACAAGGTCAACGACGTGCTGGTGCGCGCGCTGGACCGTATCCTGATCCTGCATGCGGATCACGAACAGAATGCGTCCACGTCGACGGTGCGTCTGGCCGGCTCGTCGGGTGCGAATCCGTTTGCGTGTATCGCAGCCGGTATCGCCTGCCTGTGGGGCCCGGCACACGGTGGCGCGAACGAAGCCGCGCTGAACATGCTGGAAGAGATCGGCTCGGTCGACAACATTCCTGAGTTCATCAAGCAGGTGAAGGACAAGAACTCGGGCGTGAAGCTGATGGGCTTCGGTCACCGCGTGTACAAGAACTACGATCCGCGTGCCAAGCTGATGCGCGAAACCTGCCACGAAGTGCTGGAAGAACTGGGCCTGCACGACGATCCGCTGTTCAAGCTGGCCATGGCGCTGGAAAAGATCGCACTGGAAGACGAGTACTTCGTGTCGCGCAAGCTGTACCCGAACGTTGACTTCTACTCGGGCATCGTGCAACGCGCGCTGGGCATCCCGACGTCGATGTTCACGTGTATCTTCGCGATGGCACGTACGGTGGGCTGGATTGCGCAGTGGAACGAAATGATTGCGGATCCGGAACAGAAGATCGGCCGTCCGCGTCAGCTGTTCGTTGGCGATACGCCGCGTGAAGCGAAGGCTATTTCGGACCGGTAAGCAGGTGCAGATTGTCGCGTAGTGTAGTTAGCGGTTAAGCGATTCAGACTGCTGTGTACTACGCGTGATGCTGCGCTGCGGTTAAGGAAACGCCCCAACGGGTTAAACGTTGGGGCGTTTTGCTTTTGGGGTTGATGGCGGGTCAGATCAGGCGTGACTTTGTGCGCCGCACCTTGCCGGGTGCCATCGATACAGGTATCGCCACTACCACCCAACTCCCTGTTTTTTCTGGGTTTTTCCGTTATACGGTGCGCAAAATCGCAGATCAGCGTGGCATAATCAATCGCACACACAGCTTGCCCGCAGTCATCACTACCCCGCATACCATGGCACAGACTCTCTACGACAAATTGTGGAACACACATGTGATCCACACGGAAGAAGACGGTACGACGATTCTTTACATCGACCGTCACCTGCTGCACGAAGTCACCAGCCCGCAGGCGTTTGAAGGCCTGAAGCTGGCTGAGCGTCCCGTGTGGCGGATCAGCGCGAATCTGGCCGTGTCCGACCACAACGTGCCCACTACGGACCGCAGTCATGGCATCGCCGATCCGGTGTCGAAGCTGCAAGTCGACACGCTCGATACGAATTGCGATTCCTACGGCATCACGCAGTTCAAGATGAACGACCTGCGTCAGGGCATCGTGCACATCATCGGGCCGGAGCAGGGCGCTACGCTGCCGGGCATGACGATCGTCTGCGGGGACTCGCATACGTCCACGCACGGCGCGTTCGGCGCGCTCGCGCACGGTATCGGCACGTCGGAAGTCGAGCACGTGCTGGCTACGCAAACGCTCTTGCAGAAGAAGAGCAAGAACATGCTGGTGAAGGTCGAAGGGCAATTGCCGCGCGGTTGTACCGCGAAGGACATCGTGCTCGCCATCATCGGCAAGATCGGTACGGCAGGCGGTACGGGCTATGCCATCGAGTTCGGCGGTTCGACAATCCGCGCGCTCAGCATGGAAGGCCGCATGACCGTCTGCAACATGGCGATCGAAGGCGGCGCGCGGGCTGGCATGGTCGCCGTTGACGACACGACAATCGAATATTTGAAGGGTCGTCCGTTCTCGCCGGAAGGCGTCGAGTGGGATCACGCAGTCGAATACTGGAAGCAGTTCAAATCGGATGACGGTGCGAAGTTCGACCGCGTCGTCGAACTGAATGCTGCGGAAATCGTGCCGCAGGTTACATGGGGCACGTCGCCGGAGATGGTGACCGCAATCGACGGTCGCGTGCCGGATCCGGAACGCGAGAAAGATCCGGTCAAGCGCGACGCGATGGAACGTGCGCTGAAGTACATGGCGCTCGAACCGAATCTGCCGATCGAA
The DNA here is from genome assembly GCF_050436285.1 of Paraburkholderia sp. GAS82. NCBI lineage: Bacteria > Pseudomonadati > Pseudomonadota > Betaproteobacteria > Burkholderiales > Burkholderiaceae > Paraburkholderia > Paraburkholderia sp. GAS82. The sequence continues at coordinate 247,996 of NZ_JBNDLX010000002.1, read as the reverse complement.
TCCATCAAGCCGGACAAGATTTTTATCGGCTCGTGCACCAACGCGCGTATCGAAGACTTGCGCGCCGCAGCGTATGTCGTGCGCAAGCTGGGCCGCCGCGTCGCGCCGAACATCCGTCTCGCGATGGTCGTACCGGGCTCGGGTCTGGTGAAGGCGCAGGCCGAGCGTGAAGGGCTGGATAAGGTCTTTACCAATGCCGGTTTCGAATGGCGCGAGCCAGGCTGCTCGATGTGCCTTGCGATGAACGCGGACCGGCTGGATCCGGGCGAGCGTTGCGCGTCCACGTCTAACCGCAACTTCGAAGGCCGTCAGGGCGCGGGTGGACGTACCCACCTCGTGAGTCCGGCGATGGCTGCTGCTGCTGCCATCGAAGGTCACTTCGTCGATATTCGCAAGCTCGGCTAAGCCGCTGCGATTCTGTTTCGATTCCACCGGCGGCGCGCCCAGTGTCGCAGCCGCCGGTCTTTACTCTGGTGGGTGATGGGCCATGGATAAATTCATCGTACATACCGGCGTCGTGGCGCCGTTGGATCGCGAAAACGTCGACACGGACGCGATCATTCCGAAGCAGTTCCTCAAGTCGATCAAGCGCACCGGCTTCGGTCCGAATGCGTTCGACGAATGGCGTTACCTCGACCACGGCGAGCCGGGTCAGGACAATTCGAAGCGCCCGCTGAATCCCGACTTCGTGCTGAACCAGCCGCGCTATCAAGGCGCGTCGATCCTGCTGGCGCGCAAGAATTTCGGCTGCGGCAGCTCGCGTGAGCACGCACCGTGGGCGCTGCAGCAGTACGGCTTCCGCGCGATCATCGCGCCGAGCTTCGCAGACATCTTCTACAACAACTGCTTCAAGAACGGTCTGCTGCCGATCGTGCTCACAGATCAACAGGTCGATCATCTGTTCAACGAAACGTACGCGTTCAACGGTTTCGAGCTGACCATCGATCTCGAAGCGCAGACCGTGCGTATCGGCGACGGCACCGAGTATCCGTTCGAAGTTGCCGGCTTCCGTAAGTACTGCCTGCTGAATGGTTTCGACGATATCGGCCTGACGCTACGTCACGCTGACAAGATTCGTCAGTTCGAAGCAGAGCGTCTGACGAAGCAGCCGTGGCTGGGCCACCGAATCGTCGGTTAAGTGCACGCCTGAGTTTGAGGCGTTAGCGCTTTTGCGTGCCCAGGTTTAAAAGAAAACAATCAAGGAAATTCGCATGAAGATCGCAGTGTTGCCCGGCGACGGCATCGGTCCGGAAATCGTCAAGGAAGCCGTCAAGGTTCTGAACGTGCTCGGCGAGAAGTTCGAGCTTGAAGAAGCGCCCGTTGGCGGCGCGGGTTACGAAGCCAAGGGCCACCCGCTGCCCGATTCGACGCTCGCGCTCGCGAAGGAAGCCGATGCGATCCTGTTCGGCGCCGTCGGCGACTGGAAGTACGACAAGCTCGAACGCGCGCTGCGTCCCGAGCAGGCCATTCTGGGTCTGCGTAAGCATCTGCAACTGTTCGCGAACTTCCGTCCGGCGATCTGCTATCCGCAATTGACGGGTGCGTCGTCGCTGAAGGAAGAGATCGTTTCGGGCCTCGACATCCTGATCGTGCGCGAACTGAATGGCGATATTTACTTCGGCGCACCGCGCGGTCTGCGTGACGCACCGGACGGCCCGTTTGCCGGCGCGAAGGAAGGTTTCGACACGATGCGTTATTCGGAGCCGGAAGTGCGCCGCATCGCGCACGTTGCTTTCCAGGCAGCGCAAAAGCGCGGCAAGAAACTGACTTCGGTCGACAAGGCCAACGTGCTCGAAACGTCGCAATTCTGGAAGGACATCATGATTGATGTCTCGAAGGAATACGCGGACGTCGAGCTGTCGCACATGTACGTCGACAACGCGGCCATGCAACTGGTGAAGGCGCCGAAGTCGTTCGACGTAATCGTCACCGGCAACATGTTTGGCGACATCCTTTCCGATGAAGCCGCTATGTTGACGGGTTCGATCGGCATGCTGCCGTCGGCGTCGCTCGACAAGAACAATAAGGGCTTGTACGAGCCGTCGCATGGGTCGGCGCCGGATATCGCCGGCAAGGGCGTGGCGAATCCGCTGGCCACGATCCTGTCCGCCGCGATGATGCTGCGTTATTCGCTGAACAAGGCCGAACAGGCCGATCGCATCGAAGCCGCCGTGAAGAAGGTGCTGGAGCAAGGCTTCCGTACTGGCGACATCCTCACGCCGGGTTGCAAGCAGGTCGGTACTGCGGCGATGGGCGATGCTGTCGTCGCCGCGCTTTAAGACTGTTGTTGGCGTTGTGTTTTACCCGGGCCGCGAACGTTTCGTGGCCCGTAAAGACGTAGGGACGATGTCGTAAGTTCGAGACGCGCCCACGCGCGAATGGCCCGAAATCCGGCCCATTCGCGCGCAAAAGCGGCGAATCAGGCCGCCCAAATCCGGTTTTCGTGTAGACTGTAGAAATGGCTAGCGCTCACCAAATCACCTCGATTTCTAACCATCACGGCAAAACGGCCCGTGTGGTTGAGCTCGCCATTAGCGTCAAAACGCTGATTAAAGCAATTACCCCGAAAACGATCACGATTCGCTGATCGTCCGTCGTGCCCGCCCATCTTCCCCGCGCGGTCACTGCGGGCAAAGATGCGGGGAAGCCTCCACTCGAAGGGTAAGTGTCATGAACGTAGGTCTCGTAGGTTGGCGCGGCATGGTCGGCAGCGTCCTGATGCAGCGTATGCAGCAGGAAGGCGATTTCGATCTGATCGAACCGGTGTTTTTCAGCACCAGCAACGCGGGCGGCAACGCGCCGTCGTTCGCTAAAAACGAGACCAAGCTCAAAGATGCCTCGAGCATCGACGACCTGAAGAAGTGCGACGCCATCATCTCCTGCCAGGGCGGCGACTACACCAATGACGTGTTCCCGAAGCTGCGCGCAGCGGGCTGGAACGGCTACTGGATCGACGCGGCTTCGTCGCTGCGTATGAAGGACGACGCCGTCATCATTCTCGATCCGGTCAACCTCGACGTGATCAAGAACGCGCTGGTGAAGGGTCAGAAGAATTTTATCGGCGGCAACTGCACGGTTAGCCTGATGCTGATGGCGCTGGGTGGCCTGTTCCGCGAAAACCTCGTCGACTGGATGACGGCCATGACGTATCAGGCTGCATCGGGCGCGGGCGCGCAGAACATGCGTGAATTGCTGCAACAGATGGGCACGCTGTATGGCTCGGCCAAGGAAGATCTGGCGGATCCGTCGTCGGCGATCCTGGACATCGACCGCCGCGTACTCGCCGCGATGAACAGCGACCGCATGCCGACCGAGCATTTCGGCGTGCCGCTCGCCGGTTCGCTGATTCCGTGGATCGACAAGGACCTCGGCAACGGCATGTCCAAGGAAGAGTGGAAAGGCGGCGCGGAAACCAACAAGATCCTCGGCAAGCCGGCCATGGGCACGCCCGGTTCGATCCCGGTGGACGGATTGTGTGTGCGCATCGGCGCCATGCGCTGCCACTCGCAGGCTTTGACGATCAAGCTGAAGAAAGACGTGCCGCTCGACGAGGTGAGCAGCATCCTCGCCTCGGCCAATGACTGGGTCAAGGTTGTGCCGAACGAGCGCGAAGCGTCGATCCGCGATCTGTCACCGGCGGTGGTCACGGGCACGCTGACGGTGCCGGTTGGACGTCTGCGCAAGCTGGCGATGGGCGGCGAATATCTGTCGGCTTTCACGGTTGGCGACCAGCTCTTGTGGGGCGCCGCAGAGCCGCTGCGCAGGATGCTGCGCATTCTGCTCGACAAGTAAAGTAAACTACGCGGCTACGACGCGTAAAAACTCAAAAAGCGTCGCGCTCGCGCGGCGCTTTTTTCATTGGTGTGCTCCCAAAATCTTGTCTCAATCCAACCGCAAACAAGGGCTGAGCGCTGACGCGCCCGTGGTCCAGATGACCGTCCGACACGCTTACCGTCGCGCTATCGCGCGCAGCAGTGTGTGCCGGTTCGCCGCCGCGGCTAGCCTGGCCTTCGTGCTGGGCGGCCTGGGTGGGGGTGCAACCGGCGCTCAGGCAGCGACTGTCGACGCGGCCAGCGCGCCAGCCGGTGCTTCCGCGCCGCTCGCCGCCGGCAGCCAGTATTCGATTCATCCGGGGCAATCGCTGAATGACGTAGCGATCGCGGCCACGCAGTCGCACGATCGCGCGACGCTGGCGCGCGCCTCGAAGGCCTTGTTCGACGCAAACCCGAACGCGTTTATGTCGCACGACCCGAGCCGGCTGAGACTGGGGTCAGTGCTGACGATTCCGGCGCTGGATGCGACGGGCGCGGCGATCGTGGCTTCGGATGCTGCGGTCGCCCCGGCACCGTTGGGGGCGGCAGCAAGTTCGGCTGTAGCGGCGAGTGCGTCGTCGGCGGCGGCTTCACCCGCTACGGCGGCCACGGCACCTGCGGCAAGTACTGCGGTCAGCGCTGCATCGCAGCCTGCCAGTGGACAGGCGAATGCAGCGAGTGCTGCCATGCAGGCTGCTCCGGCCGTCTCTGGGCCGGCGAGTGCGGCCGTTCAGGCGAGTTCGGCCACCGCTGCTGGCGCTGGCGTTAGCGCGCCGTTGGCCGGCAGTGGGCCCGCTATGGCCGCGTCCGGTGCGGTGTCTGGCGCGGCTTCGGCGCCTGCCGGCGTTTCGTCGACAGCCGTCGCGCCGTCTGTCTCGCAGGCGGTGGGTGCGCATGTCTGGACGGGCTCGATCCAGCCGGCGACCGGCGCATCGGTCGCCTCCGCGGCGTCTGCGTCTGCGACGCTGCCGGTTACGCCTTCCTCCGCTCCGCAGGCCTTGCAGGCTCCGACGCAGGTTTCCAGTCTGCAACAGTTGCTCGCGCTGAAGAGCCGGGTGCTGTTGGAATTGCAAAAGCATGGCATCGGCGGCAAGCCGGCGCAGCCTGCTTCGGCGAGCGGTCCTGCGACGGTTGAGAGCAGTCCGGCGGTCGTTGCCAGCGGGACTCATGTGCAGAGCACGGGCGCTGTGGCGAGTTCGCACACTCAGAGTGGCGGCTTCGACTTGTCCCCGGTGAACCTCGGCTTTGCCGCTGCAATCGGCGCAGCGGCGGTCGCCTTGCTGGCTGCGCTCGGGATGCGTCGGCGTGCGAGTCGCGTGACGTCGGCGGAGGTTGCTGGGGCGTCTGAAACTGAAGCCGTGGCGGGGCCGGAGACTGTGCTGGCGCGAGATAACTTCGCGCCGCATGATGAGATTGGCACGTCTGACCCAGTGGTTGCCGGCGGGTACGCGGCGCGCGAAGCTGCAGCTGGCGAGGCTGCGGCACGCGAAGAAGCGGCTACCCGTGAAGCGGTGGAGCGGGAGGCAGCCGCCCAGCAGGCCGTAGAGCGCGAGGCAGCAGCCCGTGAGGCTGCGGCACACGAGGAAGCGGCTGCACGTGAAGCCGCGGAGCGTGAGGCGGCAGCCCATCAGGCTGCAGAGCGCGAAGCAGCGGCTCGCGAGGCTGCTGCGCACGAAGAAGCAGCTGCACGTGAATTGGCGGATCGGGAGGCAACGGCCCGGCAGATCGCAGAGCACGAGGCAGCGGCTCATGACGCGGCATCTCATGAAGAAGCGGCCTCGCATGAAGTGGAAGAACACGAGGCCGCAGTACGGAAGTCAGCAGAGAGCGAAACAGCGCCGTACGAACCGGCCGATCACACTTCTGCACCGTTCTCCTTCGAAGACACCACCGCCTCGGCCGATCACGCCCCGGTCATAGAACCCGGGACTGACGCATTGCGTCCAGACCAGTTCCACCCAGCGATCGAGCATCCGAGCCATCCTGCGCCGGCCGGCCCGAATCAATGGACCGAGCCCGCGGAGCATCCCTCTGAGGAAAGTGCCGCCGAAGAGCCGCCGCTTGAACGCAACGAACCGCCGCATCCGCAGATGGATTTCGGTGCACCGGCACCGCTTGGTGAGCCGCAAACGGGGTCGTCATTCGGCCAACATCCTGCCGAGCCGTCGCTCTATCACACAGGAGCCCCGCAGCCGCTCCCCTCGCCGCCGCAACTTGAGCCGGAGTGGGGCGAGCCGCTGACACCCCAGGCATCCGAATCGGTGCCGCATGGAGAATCGCTGTCGCCGGAGGCATTCCCTCCATCGGCGCACGAACAGCCTTCCGCGCCCGAAACATTCGAACAGGCACTGCACGAAGCAGCGAATACCGATCAGCAACCGGACGCGCTGAATGTCGAGGAAAACGCATCCCCGGCAGAGCAGCCCCTCAGCGACGCCCCGGCTGAGCCGGCCGCCGCAAGCAGCTTCCCCCGCGATGCAGTCGACGCCTTCGGCAGCCTCGACATGGCTTTGCCGCCGCGCACCGAGCCAGTATCGCCAGCCACGCCGGTAACGCCGCCTGCTTCGCTGTCGACGCAGCCGGTGGTCGAGCCCGAAATCACCGCGCAGCACGCCTTCATGCACGGTTCCGCGGGCTCACTCCCTGCCGCCGAAGAAATCGCTGCTGGCACGGCAGGCCCAGCGGCCGTCGCCGGACTAGGCGCTGCCGGCTTCGGCGCGCTGAATCTGGACTTCGATCTGGAGTTGCCGCCGAGTCCCGCGCAACCGCTGCCGTCGTTCACGCCGCATGATCTGGTCCGGATTGCCCGCAACAAGCTCGATCTGGCCTCCGAGTACATCGAACTGGGCGATCTGGCCGGCGCGCGAGCGCTGATCCAGGAAGTGATTGATACGAACGACGCTGCCACGCGCAGCGAAGCGCGGGCGTTGCTGTCGACGCTGCGGCCTTTGTCGTAATGCCCGCCGTGACACGGATTGCGTTAGGAATCCAGTACGACGGCTCGGCATTTTGCGGCTGGCAGTCGCAGCCGCACGGCAAGACGGTCCAGGATGCGCTCGAAAGAGCGCTCCGCGAATTTGCGCGGACGCCCCTGCAGACAGTGGTGGCCGGCCGTACCGATACCGGCGTGCACGGCCTCGGACAGGTCGTGCATTTCGACACCGAACTGGATCGTACGGATTTCTCGTGGGTGCGCGGCACCAATGCGTTTCTGCCCAAAACGGTCGCGGTTCAGTGGGCGAAGCCGATGCCGGAGACGTTCCACGCGCGCTTTTCGGCGTTCGAGCGGACCTATTACTACGCGCTGTACGTCCACCCGGTCCGCTCGCCGATGCTGGCCGAACGCGCCGGCTGGGTGCACACGCCGCTCGACGTCGAGGCGATGCGCGCCGCCGCCGCTTATCTGATCGGCGAGAACGATTTTTCAGCGTTCCGTTCGTCGGAATGCCAGGCGAAAACACCAGTCAAGCATCTGTACCAGATCGACGTGCGGCAGCAGGGCGACTTCATCCACTTCCGCTTCCGCGCCAACGCCTTCCTGCACCACATGGTGCGCAATCTGATGGGCTGTCTCGTGGCAGTCGGACGTGGGCGCTATCCTGCGGCGTGGATGGCCGATGTGCTGGCGAGCCGCGATCGCAATCAGGCCGCCCCTACTTTCATGCCTGACGGCCTATATCTCGCGCAAGTGGGCTATCCTCAGGAATTCGCGGTGCCCGCTGCGCAGGCGGCCAGTGTGCCGTGGAGTACCGTTTGGACCGAATCAGCGCAATCATGAATTCAACCACCTTGAACCAGCCGGCCGCGGCCGGTGCACCCCAGCAGCAGGGCGCGACGCAAGCCGCGGCGCCCCATCGGACCCGCATCAAGTTGTGCGGGTTGTCGAAGCCTGAGGACGTGGCCCACGCCATCGACCTCGGCGCGGATGCGATCGGCCTCGTGTTCTATCCGCCCAGCCCGCGCTCGGTCAATGTGGGGCAGGCGCTCGAACTGGTGCGGGACGTGCCGCCGTTCGTGTCGGTGGTAGGGCTGTTCGTGAACGCGTCGCCCGAGTGGATGCGCGAGGTGGTAAGCAACGTTCCGCTCACCCTGCTACAGTTCCACGGCGACGAGACGCCTCAGCAATGCGAGGCGCTCGCCAGCGTTGCGGGTTTGCCTTGGTTGCGCGCTTTGCGGGTTGAGGCCGATACTCAGCAAGCCGATTTGGTAAAATCGGCACTTAACTATGCAGCTGCCAGCGCTCTTCTGTTCGACACCCATGTCGAAGGCTATGGCGGCGGCGGGAAGGTTTTCGATTGGTCACTTATTCCAGCAGAGCTCGCGCGTCGGGCCGTTTTGAGTGGTGGGTTGAACGCGCAAAACGTCAGTGATGCGATTCATCGCGTGCGCCCGTACGCGGTCGATGTCTCGAGCGGCATCGAAGTAGCGGGCGCCAAGGGCGTGAAAGATCACGCCCGGATGGCGGCGTTCGTGCGCGCAGTGCGCGCGGCGGACGCAGAGTGATTGCGCCGGAGCCGGCCTCGCATGACGCGAGCGGTCCGGCACACTGAGAAGAGTGACACCATGTATAACTTGCCCGATGAACGAGGCCATTTCGGCCAATTTGGCGGCGTGTTCGTCGCTGAAACGTTGGTCCATGCACTCAACGAGCTGCGTGAAGCCTACGAAAAATTCCAGAAAGACCCCGAGTTCGTTGCTGAATACGAACGCGAACTGAAGCACTTCGTTGGCCGTCCTTCCCCGATTTATCATGCTCAGCGCTGGAGCGAACTGCTTGGCGGCGCTCAGGTTTTCCTCAAGCGTGAAGACCTGAATCACACTGGCGCCCACAAGATCAACAACGTAATCGGCCAGGCCCTGCTCGCCAAACGCATGGGCAAGAAGCGAGTGATCGCGGAAACCGGCGCGGGTCAGCATGGGGTCGCCACGGCGACCATTGCTGCCCGCTTCGGCATGGAGTGCGTGGTCTACATGGGTTCGGAAGACGTACGCCGGCAGGCCGCCAACGTGTATCGCATGAAACTGCTTGGCGCTACCGTTGTGCCGGTCGAATCGGGATCCAAAACGCTGAAAGACTCGCTCAACGAAGCGATGCGCGACTGGGTCACCAACGTCGAAAGCACGTTCTACATCATCGGCACGGTCGCGGGTCCGCATCCGTATCCGATGATGGTGCGCGATTTCCAGCGCGTGATCGGCGATGAGTGCAAGGTGCAGATGCCCGAACTGGTCGGCCGTCAGCCGGATGCGGTAATCGCGTGCGTGGGCGGTGGATCTAACGCGATGGGCATCTTTTACCCATATATCGACGACAAAGAAGTGCAGTTGATCGGCGTTGAAGCTGCCGGGGATGGCCTCGACACGGGTCGCCATGCGGCTTCGCTGATCGGCGGTAGCCCGGGAGTCTTGCACGGTAACCGCACCTATCTGCTGCAGGACGAAAACGGCCAGATTATCGAGACGCATTCGGTGTCGGCGGGTCTCGACTATCCGGGCGTCGGCCCGGAGCACGCCTGGTTGCACGAAACTGGCCGTGCGCAATACGTCGGCATCACCGACGAAGAAGCGCTCAAGGCGTTCCACGATTGCTGCCGGATCGAGGGCATCATTCCGGCGCTCGAATCGAGCCACGCGCTGGCCTATGCGGCCAAACTCGCGCCGACCTTGCCGAAGGACAAGTGCCTTCTGGTGAACCTGTCGGGTCGCGGCGACAAGGACATGCACACGGTCGCTGAGCGATCGGGTATCACGTTCTGAGCGCCGCGACGATGCGCGACGAGTTCGACGAGCCGCAACCGGCGATCGACGGCCCCGAGGCTGGAGCGACTGAGGCCGCGATGGCCGAGGCTGTAACAGCTCAAGCCGAAACGCCCCAGGTCGAAGCAACCGAGGCACCTGCATTGGCGTCTCCGGCTGCTTTGCCTGTGGGGCCCGCCGGTATTCAGCTCTTGAACCGCGATTTTCTGACCGATGTGGCGAACCTGCCGGATGCGTCGATCGACTTGATCCTTGCCGATCCGCCGTATGGGCTCGGCAAGGACTACGGCAACGACTCCGATATGCGTTCGGGCGACGACTTTATCGCCTGGACGCGAAGCTGGCTTGAGCTGGCGATCCCGAAGCTCAAGCCGTCCGGTTCGCTGTATATCTTTTGCACGTGGCAATACGCGCCGGAAATCTTCTGCTTTCTGAAGACTCGTCTCACGATGGTCAACGAGATCATCTGGGACCGGCGCGTGCCGAGCATGGGCGGCACCACCCGTCGCTTTACGTCCGTGCACGACAACATCGGCTTTTTCGCGGTGTCGAAGGATTACTACTTCGATCTCGATCCCGTCCGCATCCCGTACGATGCTATCACGAAGAAGGCGCGTTCGCGCAAGTTGTTCGAAGGCAGCAAGTGGCTGGAGCAAGGCTACAACCCGAAGGATGTCTGGTCGGTATCGCGCCTGCATCGGCAGCATGCCGAGCGGGTCGATCACCCGACCCAGAAACCTTTGGAGATCGTCGAGCGGATGGTGCTCGCGAGCTGCCCGCCGGGCGGTCGCGTGCTTGACCCGTTCATGGGTAGCGGCACCACGGCAGTCGCTTGCGCACGTCAGAGGCGCGAATTCGTCGGCTATGAAATTAATGAAAGTTACTGCGCGATAGCGCGTGAACGCGTCAGCGCGGCCGCGCCGGTTGCGCTGACCGAACCCGCCACGCCCGTTGCATCTGCGGATGTTGAAACCTGAGTTAACGCCCCCTAAGCGCGCATACAGCGCCGAACGGGTTGTAAAAATCAGGGAATAGGCTCCAAAAAGCTTCGAACGCGCAGCTAACTATTTTCGAGAAAATTTCCATGTCCCGTATCAAGAACACATTTGCAGCATTGGCTGCGCAAGGCAAGAAAGGACTGATCCCATTCATGACGGCGGGCGACCCGGATCCGGCTCGCACTGTCGAGTTCATGCACGCGCTGGCAGCCGGCGGCGCGGACGTGATCGAACTGGGTGTCCCGTTCTCCGATCCGATGGCCGACGGCCCGGTCATCCAGGCCTCGTCCGAGCGCGCGCTGGCGCATGGCGTCTCGCTGCGCCACGTGCTGGCCGACGTGAAGAGGTTTCGCGAGCGCGATGACAAGACGCCGGTGGTGCTGATGGGCTACGCCAATCCGATCGAACGGATGGGCGTTGAGGCGTTCGCTGCAGCGGCGCAGCAAGCCGGCGTGGATGGTGTGCTAGTGGTCGATTATCCGCCGGAAGAGTCTGTGATCTTCGCCGAAAAGATGCGATCTTCTGGCATCGACCCTATCTTTCTGCTCGCCCCCACGTCGACTGACGATCGCATCGCGGAAGTCGGCAAAATCGCCAGCGGCTACGTCTACTATGTGTCGTTGAAAGGGGTCACCGGAGCGGCAAATCTGGACGTTTCCAGCATCGCGAGTAAAATCCCCGCCATCAAGTCGCGCGTTCCCCTGCCGGTGGGCGTCGGTTTTGGCATCCGGGACGCCCAGACAGCGCGCTTGGTGGCCGAAGTCTCCGATGCCGTCGTGATCGGCAGCCGTATCGTGCAATTGCTCGAAAAAGCCGCACCGGAGACAGCCGCCGAGACGCTGACGCGTTTCATCGCGGAGATCCGCGAGGCGCTCGACGGCATTGGCGCGACCGCCCGATAACCGTTATTTTTTGTCTGCTGTAGGCTTGCGGCGGGGTTTATCCCCGCCGTTGTGCGTACCGAAGACCCAGGAAGGAATCACCATGAGCTGGCTCGACAAGCTGCTGCCACCCAAAATCAAGCAAACCGATCCGAAAAACCGTAAAGGGATTCCGGAAGGCCTGTGGATCAAGTGCCCGTCGTGCGAAGCGGTGCTGTACCGCAACGACGTGGAGGCCAATCTGCACGTGTGCCCGAAGTGCGACCATCACATGCGCATCGGCGCACGTGAGCGCCTCGACGGTCTGCTCGATCCGGAAGGCCGCTACGAAATCGGCCAGGAGATCCTGCCGGTCGACGCACTCAAGTTCAAGGACAGCCGCAAGTACCCGGAACGCCTGAAAGAGGCGATGGATGAAACCGACGAAACCGACGCGATGGTCGTCATGGGTGGCGCGATTCACACGCTGCCGTGCGTGGTGGCCTGCTTCGAGTTCTCATTCATGGGCGGCTCGATGGGTTCGGTAGTCGGCGAGCGCTTCGCGCGCGGCGCGCAGAACGCACTCGAGCAGAACGTGCCGTTTATCTGCTTCACCGCTTCGGGCGGCGCGCGGATGCAGGAAAGCCTGTTGTCGCTGATGCAGATGGCCAAGACCACGGCAATGCTGACCAAGCTGTCCGACGCCAAGCTGCCGTTCATCTCGGTGCTGACCGATCCGACCATGGGCGGTGTGTCGGCGAGCTTCGCGTTCCTCGGCGACGTGGTGATCGCCGAGCCGAAGGCGCTGATCGGCTTTGCCGGCCCGCGAGTGATCGAGCAAACCGTGCGCGAAAAGCTGCCGGAAGGTTTCCAGCGTGCCGAATTCCTGCTGACGAAGGGCGCGGTCGACATGATCGTCGATCGTCGCAAGCTGCGTGAGGAAATCGCGCGTCTGATGGCTCTGATGTCCCGCCAGCCGGCTGACGCGGTAGCCTGAACGAACGCAGCGAACGTAACGAACGCAACTGCCACACAGGCCTTCGATGCCGTGCCACACAGCACGGCAGTGTAAAAACAGCGCGCCGCGAGAGGTCATCAAGCGGCGCGCTGTCATTTCCGGGATAATCGCGGTCTCGCGCAAGTTCGCAACACCGCCTAACCGACGCAGCAGATGACCACCACATTCCCGACTCTCGACGCCTGGCTCAAGCACCTCGAATCCGCGCATCCGGTCGGTATCGACATGGGGCTGACGCGGATCAGCAAGGTGCGCGACGCGCTGCAACTGTCGTTCGACTGCCCGGTGATCACGGTGGGCGGCACCAACGGCAAAGGCTCGACGTGCGCGATCCTCGAAACGATCTTGCTGCGCGCAGGTTATCGAGTGGGTTGCCACACTTCCCCGCATCTCCTCACGTTCAACGAACGGGCGCGGGTAAACGGCGAGGTGGCGAGCGACGCCGACCTGCTGGCGCATTTCGAGGCGGTCGAAGCGGCGCGCCTGAGCCTCGCGGAACCGGTCTCGTTGACGTACTTCGAATTCACGACGCTGGCCATCATGCATCTGTTTGCCGCGAGCGGGCTGGATGCGGTCATTCTCGAGGTGGGCCTCGGCGGACGTCTCGATGCGGTCAACATCCTCGACGCCGATTGTGCGATCGTCACGAGCATCGACATCGATCACACCGAATACCTCGGCGATACGCGCGAGAAAATCGGCTTCGAGAAAGCGGGCATTTTCCGCCCCGGCAGGCCGGCGATCTGCGCGGACCCGGTGCCGCCGCAAACGCTGATTGACCATGCAGAAGCGATCGGCGCCGATCTATGGCTCTTCGGCCGCGATTTTCGCTATGAAGGCCAGGCCGGCAGCGAGCGTCAGCAATGGAGCTATGTGGGCCGCACGCTGCGCCGCTCGGCGCTCGCCTACCCGGCGCTGCGCGGCGCGAATCAGCTCATCAATACCTCCGCCGCGCTGGCGGGCCTCGAGGCTTTGCGGGACCGTCTGCCTGTTTCCGCGCAGGACATCCGTCTGGGTCTGGCGAACGTCGAACTGGCGGGCCGTTTTCAGGTGCTGCCGGGCAAACCGGCCATCGTCCTCGATGTTGGTCACAACCCACATGCTGCTGCAGTTTTATCGCAGAATCTCGGCAATATGGGTTATTTTCCGTACACGTATGCCGTATTTGGCGCGATGCGCGACAAGGACATCGCTGGCGTGATCGAACACCTGAAAGGCGAAGTCGCCCATTGGTGCGTAACCGGTCTGCCGAGCCCACGGGCGGCGTCCGCCGAGTTTCTCGACGCCACCCTGCGCGAGTGCGGTGTAACGGATGGTCCCGATAGCAGCATAACGCGGTTCGAATCGCCGGCCGAGGCTTTCCAAGACGCGCTAAAACGGGCCTCGGAGAATGATAGAATCGTGGTTTTCGGCAGTTTCTATACGGTAGCCGGCGTAATGGCCTACCGTAAATCGCAGCAACACTGAACGGGCGGCAGCCTCGAACCAAGCCATTCATGGGAATTTTCTCGTTCGGCAAGAAAGACGACACGCCTACCCGGCGTGGCGCAAATACGAGTTCCACCCGGGCCGCCCGTGGCGAGCGCGTGGAGCGGCGAGCCACCCGCCGCACGGAACGGCCTGACGCCGATGCAATGCTGCTCGACCCTACGTTGCCTGAAAAACAGCGCGCGCGTCGCCGCCTGGTAGGCGCGATAGCCATGGTGGTGGCAGCGGTCGTGATCCTGCCCATGGTGCTGGATTCGCATCCGAAACCTGTGACGGACGATATCGCCATCGATATCCCCACCCGTCCGGCGCCCAAAGCGGCCGCTGCCGATGAAGACACCCAGGCAGGTGTCGCACCTGATAATCCGGCCCCAGATAGCACAAATAGCGCACTCGCAGCCTCAGGCGTAGCGCCGGCTCCGGCCGCGCCCGCTCCGACAAACGCCATGACGCAGCAGGGCACGGCCGCTGCACCGGCGCAAGCCGGCAAGAGCAGCAAGTCGCAGGCGTCCGCTGTGGCGTCGACGCAAGTGCCTGCTTCGAAGAAGCCGTCTAAGCCGGCCCCTGCGCCGACTCAAAGCGCCGCCAACACGAACAATACGAACGCAACCGCGACCACAAGCAACCCCGACGCGGCCGCCGCAGATGCCGATTCCGGCACGCCGGCCTCGCCGCCGGGCAGCCGTTTCGCGGTGCAACTGGGTTCGTTCCCGGACGACGCGAGCGCGAAAGCCTGGACGTCCAAGTTGAAAGCAGCGGGAGTGCCCGCATATATCGAGCACAGGAAACAGGCTGACGGCACGACCCGTACGCTTCTGCGCGCAGGCCCGTTCGCTGACCGGACCGCCGCTTCGGCAGCGATTGCGAAGGTCCGTGAAGCCGGCCTGACGTCGGGCTCGAACAACGGCTCGGCACAGTAAGTCAGCGATGTTCACTGCCTTCGACTACGCTGTAATGGCGGTGATAGGTTTGTCGGCCCTGCGGGGCGGTTGGCGCGGTTTTCTGTCCGAGATATTCGGGCTGATCGGTTGGGTTGCAGCGTTTTTGATTGCCTGCCATTTCGTCGGCTATGTGGTGCCGTATATGCCCGCCAGGTGGCCGGGTGGCGCTTTGACTCAATGGCTGCTGGCTTTTGCCTTGCTGGTGATCGGCGTGATGCTGGTGGTGGGTGTCGCCAACGCGCTGTTGAGCCGGCTCGTGCAGGCGTCCGGTCTGAGCGGTGTGGACCGCTCGCTGGGCTTGATGTTCGGCCTCGTTCGCGGGGTCATCCTGGTGCTGATTCTGGTCGCCCTCGCAGGCCTGACCGAACTGCCCCAGCAGGAATTCTGGCGCAACGCCTTGTTGCGGCCCTACGCGGTCCAAGGCGTGCACGAACTGAAACCGCTGCTTCCCGAGACACTCGCTGCTTACGTCCGTGTGTGACGATCACAAGCCGGCGAGGCGTTGCAGGAAGTACGCAGGACATCGGCGCGACCCGGATGCTTCCCCGGCACCGGCCGCCGTCACGAATTTCGTACCTTTGAAGGACATGCCATGTGCGGCATCGTAGGCGTAGTTTCCCAATCTCCGGTCAATCAGCTGATCTATGACAGCCTGCTGCTCCTGCAGCACCGCGGTCAGGACGCAGCCGGCATCGCGACGGCGAACGGCAGCAATTTCCACATGCACAAGGCTAACGGCATGGTGCGCGACGTGTTCCGCACGCGCAACATGCGCAGCCTGCCCGGCAACACTGGCATCGGCCAGGTGCGGTACCCGACGGCCGGTTCGGCGTCGAGTGAAGAAGAAGCCCAACCGTTCTACGTGAACGCACCGTTTGGCATCATCCTCGCTCACAACGGCAATCTGACCAACTGGCAGCAACTGAAAGACGAGATGTTCCGCGTCGACCGCCGCCACATCAACACCAATTCCGATACCGAAGTGCTGCTCAACGTGCTCGCGCACGAACTGCAACTCTCCACTTCCGGCCTGCAAATCGATCCGGCATCTGTGTTCAAGGCGGTCTCTGGCGTGCATCGCCGCGTGCATGGTTCGTATGCGATCGTTTCGCTGATCGCCGGCTACGGCCTGCTGGCTTTCCGCGACCCGTTCGGTATCCGCCCGCTGTGTCTGGGCAAGCAGGAAACGGCGCATGGCGTGGAGTGGATCGTCGCGTCGGAATCGGTAGCCATTGAAGGCATCGGCTTCGAATTCGTGCGCGATGTGGCGCCGGGTGAAGCGCTGTTTATCGACATCGAAGGCAATCTGCATTCGCAACAGTGCGCGCCGAACGCGAGCCTGAATCCGTGTATTTTCGAACTCGTGTATCTCGCGCGTCCGGACTCGGTGCTCGATGGCGTGCCGGTCTACAACGTGCGTCTGCGCATGGGCGACTACCTCGCAGAGAAGATCAAGCGTGAACTGCCAGATGTGCCGATCGACGTGGTGATGCCGATTCCCGATTCGTCGCGCCCTGCGGCAATGCAGGTCGCCAAGAAGCTCGGTGTTGAATATCGCGAAGGCTTCTTCAAGAACCGCTACGTTGGCCGCACGTTTATCATGCCGGGCCAGGCTGTGCGCAAGAAGTCGGTGCGTCAGAAGCTCAATGCGATGGCGATCGAATTCAAGGGCAAGAACGTGCTGATCGTGGACGACTCGATCGTGCGCGGCACCACCTCGCACGAAATCGTGCAGATGGCGCGCTTCGCCGGCGCAAACAAGGTCATCTTCGCCTCGGCGGCGCCGCCGGTGAAATTCCCGAACGTCTACGGTATCGACATGCCGACGCGCGGTGAACTCGTCGCTCACGGCCGCACCGATGATGAAGTCGCACGCATGATCGGCGCGGATCACCTGGTGTACCAGGACGTCGAGGCGCTGAAGCAGGCTGTGCGCGACATCAACCCGGCGCTGAAGGAATTCGAAGCGTCGTGCTTCGACGGCAACTACATCACCGGCGACGTCACCACCGAGTATCTCGACCGCATTGAAACCGCGCGTCTCGCGCCATCGGCGCAATCGGACCGCGACACCGCCAGCGAAGCAATGGAAGGTGGTGCAGCGCGCTCGCAACTGCACCTGCAACTGTCGGTGGAGTAATCCATCGCATGAGGCGCGCGCGGGCCATGCAGATGCACGCCGCGCGCCACGCATGTTAGGATAATGGCTTGCGTCGATTTGATCTCAGCTTGCGGACGCGGGGCAACCCAAAACAGCTAAAGCGAACGGTGGAAATGTAGCAACCGTCCGCCGCCGCTCCAGCTTTCCCCCGCACATGAAGCCCGCTTATGCCGACGCAAAGCGGGCTTTTTTGTTGCCGGCGCATTTGACGTTCATTCAGCCTGACGATGGACGGCAAGCAATACGCGTTAAGCGCCGGTCTGGAAAACGTGGCAACACGTGACGACACGTGGAAAATGGAACTAGAACCAACATGGACGACTCCCTGAATTTCGACACCCTCGCAGTCCGCTCGGGCACGCTGCGCAGCGACTTCAACGAGCATTCGGAAGCGATTTTCCTGACGTCGAGCTTTGTGTTCACAAGCGCCGCCGACGCTGCCGAACGCTTCAAGAATTCCGAGGACAACTACACCTACTCGCGCTTCACGAACCCTACGGTCACGATGTTCCAGGACCGTCTGGCCGCGCTCGAAGGCGGCGAGGCCTGCATCGCGACGGCCTCGGGCATGAGCGCGATCATGTCGGTGGTGATGTCGGCGTTGCAGGCGGGCGATCACCTCGTCAGCTCGCGGAGCCTGTTCGGTTCGACGCTCGGCATGTTCTCGCAGATCTTCAGCAAGTTCGGCATTGTGACTACGTTTGTCGATCCGACGGATCTGGACGCGTGGAAAGAAGCCGTGCGTCCCGAGACGAAGATGTTCTTCCTTGAAACGCCATCGAATCCGCTGACCGAGATCGCCGATATCGAAGCGATCGGCAAGATTGCGAAGGCGTCGAACGCGCTGTTCGTGGTCGACAACTGCTTCTGCAGCCCGGCGCTGCAGCAGCCGTTGAAGCTCGGTGCGGACGTCGTGATGCATTCGGCCACCAAGTTCCTCGACGGCCAAGGCCGCGTGCTTGGCGGTGCGCTGGTCGGCTCGAAGCAGTTCATCATGGAAAAGGTGTTCCCGTTCGTGCGCAGCGCCGGGCCGACACTGTCCGCGTTCAACGCGTGGGTGTTGCTCAAGGGCATGGAAACGCTTTCACTGCGCGTTGAAAAGCAGTCCGATAACGCGCTGGAAATCGCCCGCTGGCTGGAAGCGCATCCGGCGGTGAATCGCGTGTTCTATCCGGGGCTGGAATCGCATCCGCAGTACGAAATTGCCAAACGTCAGCAGAAAGCCGGTGGCGCGGTTGTGTCGTTCGAGTTGAAGGGCGACACGCCCGAAGCGCAGCGTGCGAATGCATGGCGCGTGATCGACGGTACGAAGATCTGTTCGATCACCGCGAACCTCGGCGATACGCGCACGACCATCACCCATCCTGCTACGACGACGCACAGCCGCATCACGCCCGAAGCGCGTGCGGCAGCGGGCATTTCGGAAGGGCTGATTCGTCTGGCGGTCGGGCTGGAGAATGCGGGCGATATCCGCAACGATCTGGCGCGCGGCCTGGCGGGGTAAATCTCAGGTCGTAAGTTGTTTTCGGGCCCGCAGCTGGGGTCAGTGGCGCACGGCGCGCCATTGACCCGGCGCGAGCCCAAAACGCCGCGTAAAAGCGTGCGTATAGGCGCTTTGATCGCCGAAGCCGACATCAAGCGCGATATCGGTCAACGAATGCCGGGGATCCGCGAGCAGGGTGATCGAGGTATCGAGCCGCAGACGCTGCAGATAGCGATTCGGCGTCTCACCGAACGCTTCGATGAACAACTGATGGAAACGCCGCATGCCGAAGCCGCAATGCGCGGCAAGATCGGCGATGCGTAACGGCTCCGACAAATGCGCGCGTAACCAGCGGTCGATGCGTGCGAAGTCGAGACCTGCGCCCAGCGCGCCACTGACCGTCGCGGATCGCGTCGTACCGGCATCCGCCAGCATGGCCGCGCACAAACGCGCGGCGGCATCCCAGTGAAACCGCCGCGTGCTCACATCGTCGGCGGCCGGTGTGTGGCCCATCGCACTTGCGGCGATGCGATGTACAAGCTGCTTCAACGAAGCATCTACCGACACCGCTCGCGCGCGGTCAAACAAACGCTCCGGCACGGCCATCGACGCCGCGGGCAAATCGAGCACCAGTTGCCGGTTCTCGCCGATGCCCGCGTAGTCATGCTGCGCGCCCGCGGGAATCAGCCACGCCGAGCCTGAATCGATCTGCTGGCCGATGCCATCCACCGTCATCACCATCGCGCCGTCGAGCCCCAGCACGACCTGATGAAAGTCGTGCAGGTCCGTCGCTTCGATCGCACCATAACGGCGCAACGAAACGCTGGGGCCGGTGACGGCGGCGTGGCTCATCGGCAAGCAAGCGGGGAAAACTTAGACGTCGAGCAGTTCGACTTCGAACACGAGCGTCGCATTCGGCGGAATCACGCCGCCTGCACCGCGCACGCCGTAGCCGAGTTGCGGCGGAATCGTCAGCTTGCGCACGCCGCCCACCTTCATGCCCTGCACGCCTTCGTCCCAACCCTTGATGACCATGCCGCCGCCCAGCACGAACGCAAACGGATCATTACGGTCCTTGCTGGAGTCGAACTTCTGGCCGTCGGTCAACCAGCCCGTGTAGTGGACGCTGACGGTCTGGCCGGCTTTCGCTTCAGCGCCGGTGCCTTCGGTCAGATCTTCGTATTTAAGGCCGGAATCGGTAGTCACGGTCGACATGAGTTGCTCCTTGGGACAAGTCGTAAAAACCGACATTGTAGGCGTTTGAGGCGGCATCGCCCAGAACACCCGGGTTCTTGCCGGGCATGCGGCGCATGAGCGGACAGTGCGACGCATTGGCGACACAACTGCGTCCTGATTCGCGGGGGAGCGTGCCTATAATGAGGACTCTGTTCATCCATATGCACTGCCTAGAGGGCCCAGATCGTGACAACGTCTTCCACCGGAGCCGGCAGCGGCCAGCAGACCGCTTCCGGCGCTTCCTTGTCCGAACGCACTGCGCATCTGTGCGCCGAGGCTGCGCTGTTCATGCGCGACCACGTGCTGTCGCTGGTCTCGCATGATTTACGCGGTCCGCTGAATGCGATCCATAGCTGGGCGTATGTGCTCGAGCGCAAGCTCGACGCCAACGACCCTGCCGCGCAGCGCGCCATCGTCGGTATCCGTAGCGGGGTGGATCAACAGGTCAAGCTGCTGGAATCGATCGTCGATACGACCCGCGCGGGAACGCGCAACCTGGCGCTTGCCCGCTCGCCGTTTCCGCTGCAGGCTTTGTTCTCGGATTCGGCTGACGAAGTGCGTTCGGGACTCGCGAGGTCGCGCGGCGTGTCGGTCGCGTTCGACTCGGGCCTTTCCACCGAGCAGTTCAGCGGCGACCGCGAGCGTCTCGCCGCGGCGCTGTGGCTGATGCTTACGTTCGCGGTCGAAGCGAGCGCGGATGGCGCGAAGGTCACGCTTGCGTCCAGTGCCGACGCCACCGCATGGCACGCGCTGGTCACCTTTGACGCAAGTCCGGCGGTCCTCGACGATCCTGCGCTCCCACACCTGCTCGAACCGTTCGCACGTGCCCAGGCGCGCGCGCCGCGTGAAGCGGGCCGGATCGCGTGGGTGCTGGCGCTGTGCAAGCGTGTGGCCGAAGCCCACGGCGGCACCTTCGAGCAAGGCGAGATGCAGGACGGCCAACCGGCGACGCTTGCACTGCGCATTCCGCTCGCCGCGCCTTGAAGGCACAGTGCCAGGCGGCGCGCAAACTTCGTCGCCCGCCGAAACTCTTTCATATTGCTTTCGCCCCTATACTGACGACTTTTGTTGCCGGAGCCTTTTCACTTGACTCAGGTCTTCGCCCTTATCGGCGCGTTATTGCTCGTTGCGCTCAACGGGTTCTTTGTCGCGGCCGAATTCGGCCTGGTGAAGTTGCGGCAAACGCGCGTCAAGAGTCTCGCCGCGCAACACGGCGTGCGCGGCCGCTTGCTGGCGAAGGTGCATGGGCATCTGGACTCGTACCTGTCGGCGTGCCAGCTCGGTATCACGCTTGCTTCGCTGGGCCTTGGCTGGATCGGTGAGCCGGCCTTCGCGGATCTGCTGACGCCGATATTCCGCGTGCTGGGGATCGAATCGGAGAACGTGATTCACGGCGTCTCGCTGTTCTTCGCTTTCTCGTGCATTTCGTTCCTGCATATCGTGGTGGGCGAGCTGGCGCCGAAGTCACTGGCGATCCGTCAGTCCGAGAGGCTTTCGCTGTGGGCTGCCACGCCGCTGTATGCGTTCTACTGGACGATGTATCCGGCAATCTGGGTGCTCAACACCAGCGCCAACGCGGTGCTTCGTCTCGCGGGCTTGACGGCGGATCATGGCGGCGACGCGCATTACTCCACCGAAGAACTGAAACTGATCCTGCGTGGCCGCCATGCCAATATCGCACCCGGCGTGGGCGCGACTGAAGGCGCGTATAGCCAGGACGAATGGAACACGATCGCGCATTCGCTGGACTTCTCGCGCATGACGGTTTCCGATCTGATGCGGCCGGCTCACGAGATGGTCGGACTGCGGCGCGATCTGCCGTTGCGCGAAAACATGCAGGTGGTGGCGCGGCATCGCTTCAGCCGCTATCCGCTGTTCGAAGACGACTCAGGCGAGCGCGTGGCCGGCATGATTCACTTGAAGGATCTGCTGTTGGCACGCCAGGCCGGGAGCACGCTCGACGATCTCTCGAAGTATGTCCGCCCGGTTCAGTACGTGAAACCGGATATGCCCGCGCTTGAGCTGTTCCGACGGTTCCGCAAGGGCGCGCCGCATATGGCGCTGGTAGGACACAAGAACGCGGCGCCGATCGGCTTTCTCACGCTCGACAATCTGCTTGGCGCGCTCGTCGGGCAGATTCACGACGAATTCCGCCAGGGCGATGCCGACTGGACGCGGATGGACGACGGCACGCTGATGGGCAAGGGCAGTTTGCCGGTGGTGTCGCTGGAACGGGCGCTGGGGATCGATATTGACGAGGGGCGGGCCGAATCGGTCGGCGGTCTGGTGATCCAGGCGCTCAACGATATTCCAACGGAGGGTAAGCGCGTGGAGTTCGATCGCTTCGATATCGTCGTCAAGAAGATGAAGGGGCCGCGCATTCTGCTGGTGCGGGTTTATCCAAAACATTTCGATGATGAGGGCGGTTAAGGGGCGCCTGCTATGGGATATCTGCTTGTATTGGGCGTAGGTCTGCTGGCCGGCATGCTAAGCGGCGTGATCGGCACAGGTTCGTCGATGATGTTGATGCCTGTGCTCGTCATGCTGTTCGGTCCGCAGCAAGCGGTGCCGATCATGGCGATTGCCGCAATCATGGGCAATCTCGGCAAGGTCCTCGCGTGGTGGCGTGAAGTCGACTGGCGAGCCTGTGCGGCATATTGCTCGACTGCGGTGCCGGGCGCTGCGCTTGGCGTGCGTACGCTGCTGGCGTTGCCGCCTCATGCCGTCGAACTCGCCCTGGGCATCTTCTTCCTGGCGATGGTGCCGACACGGCGCTGGCTCGCGCGTCGTTCCATCAAGTTCTCGCTGTTGCATCTCGCCTTGATTGGCGGCGTGGTGGGTTTCCTGACGGGCATCGTGGTTTCGACCGGGCCGATTACCGTGCCGGTGTTCATGTCGTACGGGCTCGTGAAGGGTGCGTTTCTCGCCACTGAGGCCGCGGGTTCATTGGCGGTGTACGGCACCAAAGTCGCTGTGTTCAAGCACTTTGGCGCGTTGCCCTTGCATGTGATATTCGATGGCCTGATTACAGGTTCGGCGCTGATGGCCGGCTCGTTTGCCGCGCGCCACGTGGTGGTGCGCATGAGTCCGAACACGTTCAAGCTGGTGGTCGACGGGTTGATGTTGTCCTCGGGTCTGTCGCTGCTGTGGGCGGCCGGGCGGTAGACGGTAGCCCTGCGACGTGAGGCAACGGCCGCGGTCGACGCTTGCCGCCTTCAACCAACAGAAGCCTCGAACACCCGCCGGTAATTGGCGCCGAGAATCATTCCCACCTCGTCTTTGCTGAAGCCCTCCGCCAACAACGCATCGGCCAGCGACGGCAATTGCTCATAGCTGCGAAACACCGGCGGCAAGATGAAGCCGAGCATATCCGAGCCTAACCCGACATGTTCGACGCCCACCACATCGGCCATGCGTTTGTAGCCGTGCGCCATGGCCTGCAGATCGGCGAACGTTCCTGAACTCGGCCACACGCCGATCACGCCGCCGGTGCCTGCGATCACGCGCGCATGGTCCGGTGTGATAAGACGGCTACGCGCTGATGGGTGAGTCGCCAAGGCGGTATGCGAAAGGATGAGTGGCTTCGTCGTTGTATCGGCGGCACGCTTGACCAGATCGTAGGTGCCGTGCGCAACGTCCACGACAATGCCTAGCTGGTTGCAACGGCGCACCACGTCCGCGCCGAAGTCGGTCAACCCGCCGTGCACCGGCGGCTCGGTCTGAATATCGCCGAGTTCATTGACCCGGTAATGTGTGAGCTGCAGATGGCGCAGTTGATGCAGCGTATAGGCTTCATCGACGCGATCGACTTGACCTTCCAGAAAGTCCGCACCCTCAGCGGCGATGATGACACTCGGACCTGCTTTTGCGTTCGCAGACAGCGACGCCGTGTTCGTCACAACCTGCATCTGCTCGCGTTCAACCAGCTCATGGGCACGTTTGAATTCAGCTTGCCCGAGAGCGTATAGTTCGCCATCCTGAGGAATGCGCCATGCTTCGATACGCTTGTGGTCTGCAGTGACGTGAGTCACTGTAGTGTCGGTGACGATGGCGAGACAGATGACGTTCATGCCGCCGGCGCGCATCGGCGCTGCGAGGGGAAGAAAAGGGCGGTTAGCGCCGATCGCCGGATCGCGCGAGACAATCACGCGTCCGGCGTGGCTGTGCATGTCCATGGTCAGCGTGTCGGGAGTGCGCCAGGCGAGCGTGCTATCCGACGCTCGAGCAGCGCTCGACGCAGCGGCGTCCGAAGCCCCGGCATGGACTGCCCCAGCATCCGGTTTCTCGGTGTAACCGGCGAAGCGCCCAGGCGCGCAGGCCGCGAGCCCCAGCGCAGCGCCTGAAGCGAGAAACGCGCGCCGACTCGCGCTGCGCGGTTCACGTTCAGGCTGCAAATCGAGTGGTGTGGCATCAATGAGTTGATAGCGCCAACCCGCAGGATCGTCGATCAGTCGCTGCAAGCGCCCCGTGAAAGTGACGGCATGCTCCTGCGGCGCGCAAGGCGCGGCCGCATACACCTCGATGGACGACAGCGGATCGCGCGGCAAACAACCGCCGCAGCAAGGAGCATCCGCCGCCAAAAGAAAATAGTCGGCTTTATCCGCTGTGGCGTCGAGCGGGATCATCCAGCCGGATAGTTCGACGATCGCGCCGTGCAGTGCATCGGCTCCGCCGCTACGGATACTCGACCAGTCCAGCGTCATAGGCTTTCTCGCAGTCAAGGTTGCAAGGTGGCCGTTAGACTCGCCGATGAGCATCATTTGGCTCTGGCGTGCAAAAACACTAAGCTCGCGGCACCCCGTCCTCTACCAGCACGGCTACCGGCATCGTCGCCAGTGCGTCGCGCAGATAGAGCACGCCATCGTCCTCGACTTTGGGCGCGGCGGTGCTCATCCAGTCGAACAGCGCACGTGATGTTAACTCATCCGGCATCGCGACCGCAGTATCGTCCCACTGTGCCGCATCGACGAGCGGTAAATCGCTATCTGCGCCCAGCAAACCCGCAGCGAGATGCGTGACGATGATAACGGCCCAGGCGTTGTTATGCCTGCGCGCAAACGCGACCACGTGTGCCGCGTGCTTGCCCGTGACCGTCAGCGGCAGATACGCGCCATCGCTCAGTAACGAGGGCAGATGCGCGCGCAACGACAGCAAGCGCTGTATGACACCCAGCTTGACTCGTCCGCTGCGCCAGTCCGGCAAAAACTCCGACGGCGGCGTCTCAACGAGCCACGCCTGGCGCTGTGCAAAATCGACGGGACGCCGGTTGTCGGGATCGACGAGGCTGAAATCCCACAACTCGGTGCCTTGATACAGATCCGGGACGCCTGGTGACGTGAGCCGGAGCACGGTCTGTTGCAGGCTATTGATCGCACCGGCCTGGCTAATGCGTGCCACCAGTCCGGAGAGCTCGCTCAGGAAGCCGTCGCGCCGTTGCGGTGCGAGGATATCGAACAGGAAATCGCGGCACGCGTTCTCATACGCTTCGTCAGGCGCAAGCCAGGACGTGCGCAGTTTCGCTTCGCGCAGTGCCTTCAACTGCCATTGCGCGACCCGTTCAGCCAAGGCCTTCACGCCGGCTTCGTCGTCGGGCGAAAGATTGGGCGGCCAGCAGCCCACCAGCGTTTGATACAGCATCGCCTCGGCTGCTGGACCGGGCGCCCAGTCGTGGTCCATGGTGCCCACGCTGCCGTCGGGCGCGCGGCGGTGTGGCGCGTTTAGCGTCGACCATGCGCGCAGCGTTGCGCACCAGTCCTGAGCGATTTCGCTGAGCACTGCAAGACGGGCGCGTACGTCCTCGCCGCGTTTGTGATCGTGCGTAGCGGTCGCAAGCATCGCATGCGGGAAACGTCGCGCGCGTTCGAGGTTGGATGTATGAAACTGATCGACCGAAATGGCGAACTCAGCCGGGTCTGAACCCACCTCATTGCGCGACAACAGGCGTCCATAGCGATAGCACGCCGTATCCTCGACCGCTTTTGCGGCCACAGGCGCAGTCAGTTGCGAAAATAACGTCTGCGCAGTGCGTCGCGACGATCCCGAGTGGCTGAGCGGCGCGTTGTTCGAACCAGGCTGCGCGTTGGCGGCTGAACGAACCGGCGCGGCGTCTTCAGCTGCGCTGCCGCCTAACCAGGCGTCGACCTGTTCCAATGTGGCGTGATCGGCAGGCGAGAGCGTTTGTTTCGCGCCAGCCAGCGCCTGGTTGTAATAGACGTTGTCGGCTTCGGTACGCAGACCATTCTGCGGATACACACGATACACGGGGAAGTGCACCACGAGCTCGGTCAGCACGCGGCGCAATGCAGTGAACGTAAAGTCGCGCGTACCAAGCGAATCGCGCGCGATCCGGTGCAACGCCCGCGCTGCGCGGTCCAGTTCTGCCGAAAGGTTCTCCGCGAGAATCTTGCGTCGCGCCATCATCGCTTCATCGGCGAAATCCACACTTCTTCCGCTCAGCTCGGCCCATGTCGTGGCGAGCGGTTCGGCGCCGGCCGGATCGTGCAAAAGCGCGCCGACGTCGGTCATAAAGTCGTAGCCGGTTGTGCCGTGGACGGGCCAGTCGTCGCGCAACGGCTCGCCGCGCGCGAGGATTTTCTCCACCACGATATACGGTTCGCCTTCGCGCAATTCGTTGAGCCGCTGCCGCAGCCGCTGGCAGTACTCGCGCGGCTCCGCAAGGCCGTCCACGTGGTCGATCCGCACGCCGTCGATCACGCCTTCCGCGTAGAGGCGAAACGGCAGCGCGTGCACCGCGTCGAACACTTCGGGCCGCTCGACGCGCACGCCTGCCAGCGTGCTGATGTCGAAGAAACGCCGCCAGTTCACTTCGTCCGACGCGGTGCGCCACCACGCGAGCCGGAAGTGCTGCCGTTCCAGCAGACGATGCAGCCGATCGCGTGTGACTGCTTCGCCGGGCGCATAGTTTGCCAGCGCCGCGTCGATCGCTTCCGTACCGTTCTGCGCGACGAATTCTCGTAGCAACTCGCACGCTTCGGCGGCGCGGGGCTGGTCTGCGGGCTGTGTGGTCAAGCCCTGGAAGCGTTCGGCGAGTGCACCCAGATCGGCGCGTTCGGCGCTCTGCAGAATCGACGGATAGTCGATCGGACAGATCGGTCCCACGTGAGGTCCATAGCTCACGTAGAAGCGTCCTGTGTCGGCGGCGAAATGCAGTTCGATCCGGCCGGCCGCGAGTTCGTCGCCGTACGGTGCGCCGAGACACGGCATCAGCACCTTGCCGCGCAATGCCGGATCGGGCGAATGCCAGTCGATGTCGAAATGCCGCGCGTGGGCGCTGTGACGCCCCCACTCGAGAATATCGAGCCACCATGCGTTGCTCGATCCGCCCACACCCATATGGTTCGGAACCACATCGATAATCAGTCCCATGCCGCGTTCGCGCAGTTTGTCGACGAGCCGTTTGAGGCCCGCTTCGCCGCCGCATTCGGCGCTCACCTGGGTGTAGTCGACCGTGTCGTAGCCGTGCATCGAACCGGGCTCGGCTGTCGTGATCGGCGACGCGTACAGATGGCTGACGCCGAGCGCAGCGAAGTATTCGACGCGTGCGAGCGCATCATCGAACGTGAAGTCCTTGTGGAACTGAAGCCGGAGTGTGGAACGCGGGACTGTCATGGTGTGTCGGGCCCCGAAGAAGCGGTGGTGGAATCGGAAGCTGAAGTGGCGGAGGCAGAAGCCGGGGTGGCAGCCGAAGCAGCGGTGCTGCGCGCCCGGTCGACCGCCAGCAGCCGGTCGCTGAAGGCCGGCTCGTCGAACAGCTCATCGATCGGCAGCACGAGACGCCGGCGCCAGTTCGGATGCTCGTCGATCGAGCCCGGCAGGTTCGGTTGATCTTCGAGCGCGAGCAGATCCTCGAGCGGATACGTGACGAGCGGCGACGGCGTAGCGGCAACGAAGGCAAGCGCTTCATCCACAGGTGCGCTTTCGGGCGGCGGCGCGGGCACATCCTTCGCGGCGACGCCTGCTTGCTGGAACGCATCCCACAGTAAAGCGCGATCCTCGGCACGCTCGGCTTGCGCCACTTCGACAGGGTCGCGGCCATCGGCGCGCGGCATGGTCTGGCCGATGCGGTTGCGCCAGGTGATGTCGGCGCCGCGCCACCATCCGGTGACGGTCGGCAGGTCGTGGGTGGTGGTCGTGCCCACTGCATTGCGATCCCAACGATTCGGCGGTTTGAAGCCTTTGCCCGATTCGCTGCCTTCGAACCACAGCACGCGAATGCCCTCGATGCCATGCTCGTCGAGCCGCTCGCGGAAGCCCGGCGGTACTGTGCCGAGATCTTCGCCAATCACGATCGAGCGATGGCGCCACGATTCGAGCGCGATTAGCCGCAGCATGTCTTCGAGTGGATAGCGCAGATACGCGCCGTTAGCCGCGCTTTCGCCATCGGGCACGAGCCACAGCCGGCGCAGTCCGAGAATGTGGTCGATGCGCACGCCGCCCGCATGCGCAAACGCGGCGCGCAGCATGTCGATGAACGCCGAAAATCCCTGGGTGCGCATGGCACGCGGCGAGAACGTGGTAAGCCCCCACGCCTGACCGGCCTGGTTGAACAGATCCGGCGGTGCACCGACCGACACGCCTTGCAGCATGTCGTCGCGATACGACCACGCATGGCTGCCCGCGCTGTCACAGCCGACGGCGAGGTCCGCGATCAGGCCGACCGCCATTCCCGCATCGCGGGCCGCGAGCTGGGCTTGCGAGAGTCCCTTGGCGGCGAGCCATTGCAGGAACAGATAAAACTCCACCTCATGCCGGTTCGCGTTGGCAAACGCTTCGACTTCCGCGCTGCGCGGATTGCGCCACGCTTCGGGCCAATTACGCCAGTGTCCGTTGGGCTCGGCTTGGGCAAGCTGTACCGCCTGCAACGCTTCGAAGCGCGCGTGATCTTCCAGCGAGCGGCCGCCGTGCACGCAGAACGCGTTGAATTCGAGCGCAAGCGGCGCGTCTTGAGCGCGATCGTGCACGCAGAACTGTTCGAACAATG
This sequence comes from Paraburkholderia sp. GAS82, assembly GCF_050436285.1. Lineage (NCBI taxonomy): Bacteria > Pseudomonadati > Pseudomonadota > Betaproteobacteria > Burkholderiales > Burkholderiaceae > Paraburkholderia > Paraburkholderia sp. GAS82. The sequence continues at coordinate 219,241 of NZ_JBNDLX010000002.1, read as the reverse complement.
TGCGCAGCACCTTCAGCTTCAGTCGGACCGCCTTCGGCCAGTCGATCAGGTTCAGCCTTTCCAATTGCGTCCACGTATCGCCGGCTTGAGCAGCGTCGATAGCAGCGCGTGCCGCTTGCGCGCCGAACACAGCCTCGACATCGATATGCGTGACGTTGAGCCACAAGCGTGACGACGGCGAATACGGACTGAAGCGCTCCGGCTCGGCGCTGAACATCGCATGCGTGGGGCTGACGGCGAGCGCGTGGGCGCCGCGCTTCGCACTTTCGACGGCGAGACGCGCCAGCGCGGAATAGTCGCCAATGCCGCCGTCGCCGGTGCGGCGCAAGCCGTAGAGTTGTGCAGCCACGCCCCACAACGGCGGCATCGGCTCGTTCCGCGACGCCTGCCATGCATCCGCCACCGTATAGCAGCGTGCCGGCGCGACCGCGAGCGTGACGCGGTGATCGTTGATGATGAGCGTGTGATAACCGGGTTCATCGATCGGCGACAGCAGCGCCGCTTCGCCTTTTGGCGCCGTGAAGCGGCCATCGATTTGCGAACCGCTTTCGAGTTCGATCCGATAGTGGCTGCCGGATTTGACCGCGGCCAGCGGCAGCGCGATGCCGCGCTCGCATTCGGCGGTCATCAGTGGCGGCAGCTTGCGGCCGGACAGTTCTGCTTCGAGCGCCGCGGTGCTCTGGCGCGTCTGGGTCGCGTTGCCGCACGGCAGACCCATGCGGTCGAGCAGCACGGAGAGCGTGCTTTCGGGTACGCGCTGCGTAACGTGGTGCGCATTTTCCCATTCGACTTCGAAGCCGGCGCGGGCGGCGAGGTTGTCGATCGAACCGGCAGGGCGACGAGCGGGGCTCATGCGTGCCACTCCCGTTCGATCACCTTGCGCGCATCGTGAGTGTTGGCGTATTCGCAGACGTCGCCAGTCATCCACGCGATGCATGTATGCGACGGTAGCTGATGGCCCTCGATACGATCGCGCGCACGCGGCGGGGTCTCGAAGATTACCTTGCCTGGGGGTATGTCGGAAAGCTTCACGTCGTCGGAACCCAGATTGAGCGCAATGGAAAGCGTCTCGCCATCGTCAAGCCGCCAGCGGGCGACAAGCGCGTTGGTGTCGCTGCCGTCCTGCGCAGTGAGCACGCTTGCACCGAGTGCCTTTGAATGCTCGAGGCGCGGTGTAATCAGCTTGGCGCGCACGGCGAGCGCGGATTTATAGAAGTGCATCCAGTCGAGTCGTTCCTGAGCGTTAGGGTGTGCAGCGTTATCCACGGGCGGCGACGATGCGGCGAAGGTCTGCGGCGCGTTGGGGTCGGGAATCTGCGCGCGGCGTTTTTCGTCGCTAAAGGAAGCGAAGCGCGCGAACTCGCGGCGCCGTCCTTCGCGCACGGCGTCGGCGAGGTCACCCGCGTAGTCGGTGAAGAAGAGGAACGGCTGGTCGGAGCCGAATTCCTCGTCCATGAACAGCAGCGGAATCTGCGGGGATAGCAGCAACAGGGCGGTGGCAGCACGCAGCGCGTCTGGAGTGCTGAGCTTGCGCAGACGCTCGCCAAAGGCACGGTTGCCGATCTGGTCATGATTCTGCAGGAACATCACGAACGAAGTGGGCGACACGTGTCCGCTTGGTTCGCCGCGCGGCTTGCCGTCGTGGATCGGTGAAGGCTCGCCCTGGTACACAAAGCCCTCGCCAAGCACGCGAGCCAGTTTGCGGATCGGCTGATCCGCAAACGCGTGGTAATAGCCTTCGGTCTCGCCGGTCAGCAAAACGTGCAGCGTATTGTGCGCATCGTCGTTCCACTGCGCATCGAAATGCGTTTCGAGCAGACTGGCCGAGTTGTGCTCGTTTTCGAGCACCAGATGCACATGACGACCATGCCTCACCTTGGCGCGAATATGGTCCGAGAGATCGCGCAGCCAATCGTGATTGTCGATGGCGTGCACGGCGTCGAAGCGCAGGCCATCGAAGCGATACTCGTTGATCCAGTAGAGCGCGTTATCGCAGAAGAAATCGCTGACTTCCGTGCGATTGAAATCGATCGCCGGTCCCCAGGGCGTATGCGTGCCTTCGCGAAAGAACGGCTTGGCGTACTGATGCAGATAGTTACCGTCGGGGCCGAAGTGGTTGTAGACGACGTCGAGGAACACGTTAAGACCGAGACCATGGGCCGCGTCGATCAGCGCTTTCAACTCGTCGGGGCGGCCATAGGCCGAATCAGGGGCGTAAGGCAGCACGCCGTCGTAGCCCCAGTTTCGTTCACCCGGAAAGTCGTTTAGCGGCATCAATTCAATGGCCGTCACGCCCAGTTCGGCAATCGCAGGCAGACGCTTCATCACGCCGGCATAGCCGCCGAGCGTGCCGACATGCAATTCGTACAAGACGGTCTCTTCCCACGGCCGGCCATGCCAATGCGCGTGCTGCCATGTGTAGGCGCGCGGATCGATCACTTCGCTTGGACCATGCACGTCCTGCGGCTGGAAGCGCGAAGCAGGATCGGGCACGGCCAGTTCACCATCGAGCCGGTAGCGGTACAAGGTGCCCACGCCGCAATCGACCTCAGTTTCGAACCAGCCGTTACCGGTCGACGTCATTTCGTGAGTGCCGGCAGCAGCCGCCGGGCCTTCGATCTCTAGCTGTACCGCCTTGCACGACGGCGCCCAGAAGCGAAAGCGCGTGCGCGGCCTGGCGCTCGCTGCGCCGAGCAACTGCGCGCCAAACGGCAGGCAATGCGCATGATGACGCGCATGAGGATCAATCGGACTTTCGGACATGATTCATCACCATTCGGTTTTGCTCCGCCACCTCGGGTCCGCACGACATTACGTGTGCGATTCGCCGTCGGTGGGCGACTGCGTGCCCGGATCAGGCGGCAACGCCGTCAATAGCCGCTGACCGTGTTGCGGACCCGCTTTCCAGCCGGCCTGCCAATCCGCATCTCCTACCGCTTGCGCGGCCAGGATGACGAGGCCGTGTGCCGCCACTTCGACCTCCGGCATGGCCAGCGGATGAGTTGGCGAATCGGGGTTCGCGGTATCTAGCAGCATGCGCCATTCCAGGTGCGGCGGGGGCGGCGAAAAACGCAACGTGTCGCCCGACGCATTGAGCATCATCAACAATACTTCGGTTTCGCCATTGATTCCGGGACCGGCGCGGCGCAACGTCAGCGCGCGTCCTTCAGGGTCTTGCCAGGCTTCGATGGTCAAGGGATCACCGCGCTCGTCGAACCAGCCAATGTCGTAGAGGCCGGGCAGCACTTCGCGGTCGCCGAACAGAAAACGCGTCTCGCGCAGCAGCGGATGTTGCTTGCGCAAGCCAATCACGCGAGCCACAAACTCGGTCATCCTGCGACCTTCTTCCGAGCCCGCGCGCTCCCAGTCGATCCATGATAATTCGTTGTCCTGGCAGTAGGCATTGTTGTTGCCGTTCTGCGTGCGGCAGGCTTCGTCGCCGGCCAGTAGCATCGGCGTGCCGAGCGCCATGAACAGCGTCGCCACTAGCGAGCGCGCCACGCGCGCGCGAGTTTCCAGAATCGCGGGATCTTCCGTCGGACCTTCCACGCCCCAGTTGGAACTGCAGTTCTCGTTATGCCCGTCGTTGTTATTTTCGTTGTTGGCTTCGTTATGCTTTTGCTCGTACGCAGTCATGTCGGCGAGCGTAAAGCCATCGTGCGATGCGACGAAATTTACCGACGCCCACGGCTTTCTGAAGCGGCGGTTAAACAGATCCGCGGAGCCTGTGAGGCGCGCCGCAAGATCGGGCCGCAGCCCTGCGTCGCCGCGCCAGAAACGGCGCACGGTATCGCGGAAGCGGTCGTTCCATTCGGCGAAGCCCGGCGGATGATTGCCGAGCTGATAGCCGCCGGGGCCGATGTCCCACGGCTCGGAAATCAGCTTGCGTTGCGACAGGATCGGATCCTGGCGCAGTGCGTCGAAAAAGCCCGAGCCGGGATCGAAGCCCGAGTGCTCGCGGCCTAACGTCACGCCGAGATCGAAGCGGAAGCCGTCGATGTTGAATTTTGTCGACCAGTAGCGCAGCGAATCCATCACCATCTGCAGAACGCGCGGATGCGGCAGGTTCAGCGTGTTGCCGCAACCGGTATCGTTGATATGGTGACGCTCGTCGCCGGGCACGAGGCGGTAGTAGCTGGCGTTGTCGAGCCCGCGCCACGAGACCGTCGGGCCCATCTCGCCGCCTTCGCAGGTGTGGTTGTAGACCACATCGAGGATCACTTCGATGCCCGCGGCATGCAACTGCCGCACGGCAATGCGCATTTCGTCGAGCCGGTGCGTGCTCAGATACGACGGCTCCGGTGCAAAAAACGACGCGGTGTTGTAACCCCAGTAGTTGCGCAGCCCGCGCTCCACCAGAAAGCGGTCGTTCAGGAACGCATGCACGGGCAGCAGTTCGACCGCAGTTACACCGAGCTTTTGCAGATGGTCGATGAATTCCGGCGAGGACAGTGCCGCAAATGTGCCGCGCTCATGCGTGCGCAGATCGGGCCGCAGCATCGAGGCACCACGCACATGCGTTTCGTAGATGACGGTCTCGCCCCACGGCACGTTCGGCCGTGCGTCGTGCGACCAGTCGAACGCTTCGTCGATGACCACGCACTTCGGCATGCCCGGCGCCGAGTCGCGCCGGTCGATCGAAAGATCGAGCCGGTTCGAATGCACGCGGTAACTGAACAGCGCATCGGACCAGCGGAACTGTCCGACCAGCTTGCGCGCGTAGGGGTCGAGCAGCAGCTTGTGCGGATTGAAACGGTGTCCGTTCTGCGGCTGATAGGGGCCGTGCGCGCGAAAGCCGTAGGCGGTGCCGGGATGCGCGTTCGGCAGATAGCCGTGCCAGACCTCGTCCGTGCACTCGGGCAGCGTAAAGCGCCTGATTTCCTTGCGGCCGGTCGGATCGAACAGGCACAGCTCGATCTGCTGGGCATTGGCCGAAAACACCGCGAAGTTGACACCGAGGCCGTCCCAGCTCGCCCCTAGTGGATAGGGCGAGCCCGGCAACAGCCGGTCGGGTAATACATGCGACATGGTTCCCGTCCTTGTTCTGATTGGTCGTGTCTTGCGGGGCGCCCACCCGTTCTTTGTCTTAGCCGCCTCAGTCCGGTTGGCTTGAGTCAGTGGCCTAATTATCCGCGCGCAGTACGATCGTCGAGAGCGGCGGCAAAATCAGCGAGGCCGATTGCGGCTTGCCGTGGCTCGAGATCTCCTCGGTATAGATCAGCCCGGCATTGCCGACATTCGAGCCACCATACACGCTGGCGTCGGTGTTGAGCACTTCGCTCCAGCGTCCGGCGAGCGGCATGCCGAGGCGATAGCCCAGACGCGGCACCGGGGTGAAGTTGCAGACCACCACCAGTTCGCGGCCCGCGCCATCGACGCGTCGATAAGCGAACACGCTGTTGTCGCTATCGTCGCCGATCAGCCATTCGAAGCCGCCGGGTTCACAATCGAGCGTGTACAGGGCCGGCTCGTCGCAGTACAGGTGGTTCAGGTCGCGCACCAGTTTTTGCGCGCCGTGGTGGAGCGGATCGTCGAGCAGATGCCAATGCGGCGAGCCGTCGTGATCGAACTCCGCCATCTGACCGAACTCACCGCCCATGAAGAGCAGCTTCTTGCCGGGATGGGTCCACATAAAGCCGAAATACGCACGCAGGTTGGCGAAGCGTTGCCAGCGGTCGCCCGGCATCTTGCCGAGCAGCGAGCCTTTGCCGTGTACCACTTCGTCGTGCGAGAGCGGCAACACGAAGCACTCTGAATACGCGTACACCATCCCGAACGTCATGTTGTGGTGGTGGTAACGGCGGTACACCGGGTCCTCGTGCATGTAGTTCAGCGTGTCATGCATCCAGCCCATGTTCCACTTGAATTCGAAGCCCAGGCCGCCGTCTTCGACGCGCGCGGTGACACCCGGCCACGCCGTGGATTCTTCGGCGATCGTGATCGCGCCAGGTACGCCCGGCACATAGCCGACTTCATGATTGAGCCGTTTGAGAAACGCGATGGATTCGAGATTCTCTCTGCCGCCATAGATATTCGGCACCCATTCGCCAGCGGCGCGCGAGTAGTCGCGATAAAGCATCGAGGCAACGGCATCCACGCGCAAGGCGTCCACGTGATAACGCTTGAGCCACGCCAGCCCCGAGGCCACCAGGAACGCGCTCACCTCGTTGCGGCCGAGGTTGTAGATCATCGTGTTCCAGTCCTGGTGATAGCCCTCGCGCGGATCAGCGTGTTCGTAGAGCGGCGTGCCGTCGAAATTGATGAGGCCGTGCGCGTCGTTCGGAAAGTGCGCCGGCACCCAGTCGAGGATCACGCCGAGCCCGACTTCGTGTGCGCGATTGACGAACTGCGCAAACTGTTCGGGTTTCCCGAAGCGCGCCGACGGCGCGAACTGCCCCAACGGTTGATAGCCCCATGAGCCGCCAAACGGATGCTCGGCAATCGGCATGAATTCGATGTGCGTGAACCCCATGCCCTGGGCGTACGGAATCAGCCGGTCTGCGAGTTCGCTCCAGTCGAGGCCACGGTGGCCGTCTTCGGCGATTCGCAACCATGACTCGGCGTGCACCTCGTAGATCGAGATCGGCGAGCGTGGCGTCTGATTGGCGCCACGTGATTGAATCCATGCGGCGTCGGTCCACGGAAACTGCTCGATCTCATCGACGTGCGCGACTACTGATGCCGTCGCCGGCGGCTTCTCGGTCTGCATTGCGCAGGGGTCGGCTTTCAGCGGCAACGGATGGCCGTCGCGCGAAAGCAGTTCGTATTTGTAGCGCGTGCCGGCACCGACACGCGGGACGAACAGCTCCCACACGCCGGCCTGATGACGCAGGCGCATCGGATGGCGTCGGCCGTCCCACGAGTTGAAGTCGCCGACCACCGAGACGCGCCGTGCGTTAGGCGCCCACACCGCAAAGCGCACGCCGGGCACGCCGTCAATTTCCATCGGACGCGAGCCGAGGCACTCGAGCACCGCATACGGGTCGCCGTTGGCCAGGCGGTGCAGCGGTTCATCCCCGAGGATCGGCCCAAACGAATAGGTATCCTCGATTTCCTGCACCGGTCCGTGCCAGTCGATGCGCAACCGGTACGGAACGGCTGCACTGACGCGGCCGACGAACAGTCCGTTGTGATGAATCTTCTGCAACTCGCCGAGTGTCGAGCCGTCGGCGCGTGAAATGACCGTGACATGCGCGGCATTCGGCAAGAGTGCGCGTACCACGGGTCCCGCGTCGCTCTGATGCAGGCCCAGTTGCGAAAAGGGATCAGGGTGCCGCGCTTCGACTAGTGCGTCGAGATCGAGCGGTTGCAGGTCGGCGGTCGGATCGTATTCACTCATAATCGCCCTCAGCCGGGTTAGGCGGTGTGGCGCCAGAGGAGCCTGGCGTCGATGTATCGTGGGGAGTACCCGTATCGCCGAGCATCCGGCTCGCGAGCGCGGCTAGACCACGCACCGGCAAGCCGAGCCACGTCGGACGATTGGCGGCCTCGTAGCGGATTTCGTAAGCGGCCTTTTCGATCAGGAAGAGATCGAGCAGACCCTGTTCCGACGCGGGCGCGACTAGCGGTTGTGCGGCAGCGGCAATCGCTGCACGGTATTCGCCGAGGAAGCTCTCGGCAGCGTAGACGCGGAAACGGTCGAACAGCGCGCGCTTGCGGTCTGCGGTCTGTTGCGGAGCGCTTTCCGTAGTGGATTGCGCCGCTGCGCTTGCATACGAAAACGAGCGCAGCAGACCGGCGACATCGCGCATCGGACTCGACTTCTGACGACGTTCGTCAAGCGTGCGCGCCGGCTCGCCTTCGAAGTCGATCAGATACGCATCGCCTTGGGCGACCAGCACTTGCCCGAGGTGGAAGTCGCCGTGAATCCGTGTGCGCAAGGCGCCCGCATCCGCAGGTACGAGCTTCGCCACTGCTTCGGTGAGGGCTCCACGACGATCGAGCAGGCTCTGCGCGAGCTCTTTCGTATCGTCGGTCAACTGATCGATGCGATGCGAGAGCAGGTCGAGCGCCGTGGAGAGCATGCTTTGCGTGCCTTCGGTCCACGCGCGAATCTGCTCGGGTGTGGCCGGCTCCGGTGCGAACGCTGGATCGTCCGACGGCGCGGCGAGCGCGACATGCAACTCACCGAGGCGTCTGCCGATGATGCCGGCCATAGCCCGGTAGCCTTCGATAGCCTGCGCTTCCTTTTCCGGATCGGGGACAGCGTCGTCGGCATCGACGGCGAGCGCGAGATCGTCGATCGTGCGGCGCAGATAATCGAGCGCCCAGTTCCACGCATCGCCCTGGTTGTCGATAAAGCCTTGCAGGATGCACAGCGTGTGCGGCACACCGGCGGGATCGATACGCACCACTTCGCCATACAGCGGCGCGGTGTTCGCGTAGCCGATCTTCGTCAGATGGCGGCTGATTTCCGCTTCAGGGTGGATGCCGCTCACGAGGCGCCGTACCAGCTTCAGGACCACGGCGTCCTCGATGATCAGCGAGCTGTTGCTTTGCTCGGCTGCCAGCCAGCGAATCTCGGGGCGGTCGCCCAGATCGAGTGCGTCGAAGCGATCGGTCGGGATGAAGCAGATTTCGCTTTTCTGCACCGTCGGCACGACCGCGCGTTCACGCAGCTTGCGCAGAACGTTGTGGGCGAAGATCGGCAGTGCGAACGCATCCGTCAGGTGGCCGACGTTGCGGCCGCGGCGCACGCGCGCCAGTGCCAGTTGCATGAACAGAGGCGTGGTGGTTTCGCCGCCCCATGTAATCGCAATCGGCAACACATAGCGTTCGGTGTGATCGCCAACGTCTGCTTCGATCTCGGTGAAGGCGAAGCCGCCGTTCGGGATTGTCGTCAGTGCCGCAAGGCGTACGGCGTGCAACGGCTCATCCTTGGACGCAAACCAGCGGCGCCGGCTTAACCACGAAGGCAACACTTCCGATTCGAGCAGCCGGACGTTCTCCGGCGTCGGGCCAGCCTGGCCTTCGCGAATCACAATCGTCACGAACTCGGGCAACGGCTCCGAGTGCGGTTGTGCCCACGTCGGACGCTGGGTTCCCGGACAGATGAGGAACCACAGAAAGCCGTAGGGCGGAAAGGTCAGCAGATAGGTGAGCTGACCAATCGCCGGGAATACGGAGTCCGCGGTCATCTCTATCGGCACGGAGCCCGCGAATTCGGAGAGATCGAGTTCGACCGCCTGCGGTGCACGCGACAGATTCGCGACGCACAGAATGGTCGGCTCGCCCGGCAATTCGCGTAGATACGCGAGAATCTTGCGATTGGCCGGCTTCAGGAAGCGGATCGTGCCGCGCCCGAAGGTCTGCTTGGCGCGGCGCGTGGCGAGCATGCGGCGCGTCCAGTTCAGCAGCGAGTGCGGATCGCGACTCTGCGCTTCGACGTTGACCGCATCGAAGCCGTACAGCGAACCCATCACCGGCGGCAGCACCAGTTGCTCCGGATCGGCGCGCGAGAAGCCGCCGTTACGGTCCGATGACCATTGCATCGGCGTACGCACGCCGTCGCGGTCGCCGAGGTGGATGTTGTCGCCCATGCCGAGTTCGTCGCCGTAATAGATCACGGGCGTGCCGGGCATCGACAGTAACAGCGAGTTGATCAGCTCGATGCGGCGACGGTCGCGTTCCATCAGCGGCGCAAGACGGCGCCGGATGCCGAGGTTCAGTCGCGCGCGGCGGTCGCTCGCATAGGTGTTCCACAGATAGTCGCGTTCCGAATCCGTGACCATTTCGAGCGTCAGTTCATCGTGATTGCGCAGGAAAATGGCCCACTGGTTTGTCTCGGCGAGATCCGGCGTTTGCCGCATGATGTCGGTGATCGGGAAGCGGTCTTCGCTGGCAATCGACATGTAGATGCGCGGCATCAGCGGGAAGTGGAATGCCATATGGCATTCGTCTTCGTCGCCGAAATACTCCTTCACATCCTCCGGCCACTGGTTCGCTTCGGCGAGCAGCATGCGGTTCGGATACTCCGCGTCGATGGTGGCGCGAATCTTCTTCAGGATTGCGTGCGTTTCCGGCAGGTTCTCGTTGTTGGTGCCTTCGCGCTCCACCAGATAAGGCACTGCATCGAGACGCAGCCCGTCGATGCCCATGTCGAGCCAGAAGCGCATGACCTGCAGCACTTCTTTCAGCACGGCCGGATTGTCGAAATTCAGGTCGGGCTGGTGCGAATAGAACCGATGCCAGTAGTACGCCCCGGCCACGGGATCGTGGGTCCAGTTCGACGGCTCGCTATCGATGAAGATAATCCGCGTGCCGGTGTATTTCTCATCGGTATCGGACCAGACGTAGAAGTTGCGATGATTCGATCCGGGCTTCGCAAGACGGGCGCGCTGGAACCACGGGTGCTGGTCAGACGTGTGGTTGATGACCAGTTCGGTGATCACACGAATGCCGCGGGCATGCGCTTCCTGAATGAAGTGCTTCACATCGGAAAGCTGGCCGTAATCCGGATGGACGTTGCGATAGTCGGCAATGTCGTAGCCATCGTCGCGGCGCGGCGATGGATAGAACGGCAGCAGCCAGATCGCGTTCACGCCGAGTTCGGCAATGTAGTCGAGCTTGGCGATCAGTCCGGGGAAATCTCCCACGCCGTCGTTATTCGCATCGAAGAACGACTTGATGTGCACCTGATAGATGATCGCGTCTTTGTACCAGAGCGGATCGTCGCTAAGCGTCGAAACCTTGCCGCGGCGGCCTGGCTTCGGTTTCGCCGCGCGGCTGCCCGTGCCTGTAACTGCAGCTTCTGCGGTGAGGGCTTGCGACGTGCTCTCGGTCGGGTCGTCACGTTTCATTAGGCACCTTCGGTCGGGGGTTGGGCGCCAGCGTCTGCATGGCTGCCGCTATCGTCGTCTGCGCTGGGGGGCTCGGGTGGCAGGCCGCCGGCTGGCGCAATGCGCCAGATCGCGAACGGCATGACGCTCGGGTTCAGCTGTACATGCTGCCAGCGGCCGTACCACTCGGAGCGGGCACCGGTCATCTGGTCCACGACTTCGAGCGCCGCGTGATCGTGCAAATGCCAATGCGCAAAGGTGTCCCATGAAAGCTCGACATCCGCGCCCTGTTCGTTGAACGGATCGAGATTGATGGCGACGACGATCACGTTGTCGCGCGCCTCGGTGGCTTTCTCGAAGAACAGGATATGGTCATTGTGCGCCGGTAGGAACGTGATGCCCAGATGCGATTGCAGCGCGGGGTTGGCGCGGCGAATCCGGTTCAGGGCAGTGATCTCGCCGACGATGTTGCCGGGACGGTCCCAGTCCCACGCGCGCAGTTGATACTTTTCGGAGTCGAGGTATTCCTCGCTGTTGGGCAGCGCCGCTGCTTCGCAAAGCTCGAATCCGCTGTACACGCCCCACAGGCCCGAAAGCGTCGCGGCCAGTGCGGCGCGCATCACGAAGCCCGCGCGTCCCGAGGACTGCAGATGCCGCGGGTTGATGTCCGGCGTGTTGACGAAGAAGTTCGGCCGGTAGTAATCGCGGACGTTGGTCTGCGTGAGTTCGGTCAGGTAATCGGTGAACTCGCGCTTCGATTCGCGCCACGTGAAATACGTGTACGACATGGAGTAGCCGATCTTGCCGAGGCGATACATCATGCGCGGCCGCGTGAAGGCTTCTGCGAAGAAGATCGTGTCGGGATAGCGCGCCCGCACGTCGTTAATCATCCATTCCCAGAACGGCAGCGGTTTCGTATGGGGATTGTCGACGCGGAAGATATGCACGCCCGCTTCGATCCAGAACAGGATGACGTCGCGCAATGCGAGCCACAGGTCGGGCTTGGCGTCGTGCGCATAGAAGTCCGGGTTGACGATGTCCTGGTACTTCTTTGGCGGGTTCTCGGCGTACCTCAGCGTGCCGTCGGGGCGCCACGCGAACCAGGTGGGATGCTCCTTCAGCCACGGGTGATCCGGCGAGCACTGGATCGCGAAGTCGAGCGCGATCTCGAGACCATGCTCGTGTGCGGCAGCCAGCATCTGCTTGAAATCTTCGAGCGTGCCCAATTCTGGATGGACGGCGCTGTGGCCGCCTTCCGCTCCGCCGATCGCGTAGGGGCTGCCGACGTCGCCCGGTTGCGCGGTTAGCGTGTTGTTGCGGCCTTTGCGATTCGCGACGCCGATCGGGTGGATCGGCGGGAAGTACAGCACGTCGAAACCCATGTCGCGGATGCGCGGCAGTTTCTTCGTGACATCCGCGAAGGTACCGTGCCGTGTTTCGTCGTCGCTCATCGAGCGCGGGAAGATCTCGTACCAGCTTGCGAAGCGCGCGGCGGTCCGTTCGGCATCGATGCGGTACGTGACCGGATCGCGTGTCTGGAACGGCCGATGACGAGCCGCAGCCATTGCTTTGGCCGTGGTGGGGGCGAGCAGCAGGGCGAGCTTGGTGTCCGCGTCGGCTTTGGTGAAGACCTTGACGATATGTTCGAGCGGTTCAGTTACCGCGCCTTCCACCGTTTCCACTTCGGCCAGCACCAGCGCGAACAGATGGCCCGCTTCGGCGATTTCTAGCTCCACCGTTTGCCCGGCCTTCAGCTTCTTCTGCACGTGCTCGACCAGCGAGGCGAAGTCGTCGCGCCATGCAAGCGCCGTGAATTCATGACGGCCCACTCGTTCGAGCGGGATGCGCGCGTGCCACAGGTCGTTGCCGGCGGGTGGTGCGGGGAACATCGGCGTTTCGTGCCAGGCGGTTTCGTCGGCGGCGCGCCACATCACGGCGGCGGCGATCTTGTCGTGCCCTTCCGCGAAGATCGCAGCTTTCACCTCGACCCGCTCGCCTACATTGCGTTTAACGACGAAGCGTCCATTGTCGACCGACGGCGTCACGCTTTCGATCGCCACGCGTGGGGCAGAGATGGCTTCCAGCACCGATTTGCGGCCGCTGCGTTTGCTGCCCGCCTTGTCGATGGGCGGGGCGAGCCGCACCGGCTTTTCGGCTTGCGCGCCAAACAGGCGGCAGGCGCCGGGTCCGAGCGTAAAGGGGCTCAGCGTCGCGGGTTTGGCGTTCGCGGCGGCATCGAGCGGTACGAAGCGCGTGAAGTTGCCAGGCACCCCGGCGAGGAAACGCGCGGGATCGACCCGCAACGGCGTGCCCAAGTCCGGGTTGATGACGATCAGGATCGCCTGCTGACTGTCGCGCAAATCAAGCCGATCGCCGCGCAACAGCACTGCCGCGGGCGCGCTCGGACCACTCAGCGCGCGCAGTTCGCCGACGCTCTGCAGCGGCTCGGACGCACTTAACACTTCGTTGATGTGCTTGACCGGCCCTGACAGGTCGAAGCGCGCCGTCTTGCACTGCTCGCCGTATTGCGCGGCATTGGCACGTGTGTACGACATCGGTGTCGCGACGCCGTATTCGAAGCCCATCGGCAGCAGCCAGCCAGTGCCGGTCGACGCGGCGGTGAACAGCGCGCGGCGGTAGGCGCGCTCGAGCATCGCGGCATCGTGTACGTCGTCGAGATCGGCGGCGAGGCGAGTGCCATACGGCGCTTCCGGAAACGCGATCGGTGCGCCGATGCGAATCAGCGCGGCATGCTCGTCGGTCATCCAGCTGGAGCGGAAGTCCCACCAGCGCACTGACGAGAACACGCTGTCGAAGCCCGCGTCGTCGAGAGGTTGCAGATCGCCGCGTGCGAGACCCGGTGTGGCCGCAAGAAAGCGGATCTCCGGATACTGCTCCCGCACGGCTGCACCAAGCTGGCGCCAAAACGCGATCGGCACGCGGTGCGGCGAATCGAAACGAAAACCGGCGACGCCCGCTTCGGCGAGCCCGATCAGTTCGCGAGTCCACCAGGCGAGAAGGGCGGCGGTGCTGCCCTCGTTGCCGAAGTTCACATAGGCGACGTTGTCCTCGCGATGCGCGTGGCGCGGATCGAGTCGTGCCTCTTCCGATTCGAACGGATGAAACCAGTCGGGGTGCTCGGAGAAGAGGGCGCTGTCTGCCGCGAAGCGATCGATCACGACGTCCGTCAGCACTTTCAGGCCGTGCTGGCCCGCCGCGGCGGTAAGGCCGCGTAGCGCTTCGGGCGCGTCCTGCTGCGTGCCGAAGACAGGGTGCAGCTTACGGTGATCGCTGACAATCTGCGCGTGTCCCGCCCGTCCGGGCTGGAACAGCGCGCCGATCAGCACATGGTCGAAGCCTAGCTCGGCGGCGTGCGCAAATTGCGCTGGCCACGCGTCGAGCGGCCCGACGAGGAGAGAGTGGAGAAAATAGATCCGCGGCGCATACCTTGGTGAAGGTTCCATCGGTCGTTTCCAGATTCGTCCTGCCGCGATGTAGATGCATCGGGATGCGATTACACCGCTGTTTGGGGCTTCCAGAGCCGGAGGCCGCACGCTGCGTGAATTCAACGTGCGTACTGGTCAATGTAGTGCAAAGATCGCTTGCCCGCCGGGCAGTAACGAACACTACGCACGCGCATGCGCCAGTCGCGCGGTTCTGGACCAGATAAATGTAAAGTCTGCAGCAAACGCTGTGCCAGCGGCTATAGCTGCCGCGAAAACGGAGGGAAGTGCGAGTACTCAGGGAGCGCGTCGGTGCCGCAGGTTTTCTGGTCCGCGGCCGGCGTGTAAATCGGGTGAGCGCCCAGCGGGTTTTACACGAAACGGATTTCTGCGGCCGGTACCGTTAACAATTCACGATGCCGGCGGGTCTGATTATGGGCGCATCCTGGTGCGCTGGTCCAGTTGCGTTACGAGCCGAGCAGTCCGGCCGCGATGTTGACGCATAGGCCTAGCACGGCCACGTTGAAGTAGAACGACAGGATCGATTGCGCCAATGCGGCACGCCGGATCGTGCGCGATCGCAGCACCACATCCGAGGTCTGGGACGCCACCGCGATGGTGAACGAGAAGTACAGGAAGTCCCAATAGTTCGGTTCGAGCTTGTCATCCGGGAATAGCAAGGCGCTTTCGTGCGCGTCCGGAGTGTAGTAGAGGCGTGCGTAGTGCAGCGTGAAAATGGTCGGAATCAGGAACCATGCGCCGAACATGGTCAGGCCTGTGAGCAGGTAGTGCGCGAGCGTCGACGCGGCGGCGAGATTCTTTGCGGATGCCAGTTCGAGGACGATGGCCGCGATGCTCGCCAGCGTCGCCAGGCAGATGACGAACAGGACGACGCCGGCATTTTCGTCGTCGCGTTGCGCGAATTCGCGGACGTCGTGTTCATCTGCCTTGGCCATATGCAGCCAGATGAGCACGAGGTACAACCAGACTGTGATGTCCCATCCAGCCAGCACGCGCACCATCGGCCGCATGTGGGCGGGCACCACCAGCGCGCCGATGATACCGATTCCAAGCGCGACAACCATGCGTGGACGGTTGCGTAGAACCTGCGGGTAAAAATTCGTTGGCATGTGCGGTATCAAGCAGGATTGAGGGTGGCGGATTCTACCTTGAGCTTCCGGCGCCAATTGTCGAATGCTCGTGAGGCAGCTATAGTCTGTCGCAACGGCCTTGCGCCGGGCTTTCACTTTGTCATTTCTTTTCATATCGCAGCAGCATTAAGACGAGACCGCTTAAGCGGCGCAGACCAGGTTTGGGGCGGGCGACCGGAACAACTTGCAGGGTAGGCATGCCAATACCCGCAATGTTGGCCGGTTGAAAATCGATTCATCATCTGTGGAGCCGCCATGACAGATGTCCAACATAACGATAAAAATCATGCGCACCCCAGGGTGACGTATGTCCAATCAGCCGGCCGCCGAACGTGGCTGCTCGGCGCATGCGCAGCGGCTGCTGCGCTGGCGTTCACGAGCGCTGGACGCTTCGGGATGTCATTCGGCATTCCTTCCGCCTTTGCCGACGCGCCCGCAGGCGGCGGACTCGATGCTTTCCTTGCGTTGTCCCAGCATTTAACTGCTCGAACCAGCTTCAACCCGGTCCTCGCCAAGCGTGTCTACGATGCGTTAGTCCACGCTGACGCCCAGTTCCCGCAGAACGTCAGCGCGCTCAATACGTGGCTGCAAGGTCACGGCGGTGTGCCATCGGACACGGTCACGCAAGCGCTGCAGACCGATCAACCGGTGCTCGCGAAGACGGTGAGCGCCATCATGCGCGCGTGGTATCTCGGACTTGTCGGCGAGATGCCGCATGTCCAGGTGGTGGCCTACGAAAGCGCGTTGATGTTCGATCCGGTCAGGGACGTGTTGACCATTCCGTCCTATTGCCGCGACGTGCCGTTCTACTGGACACAAAAGCCAGCCGGCGCTTGAAGCACAGCATGCCTCTCGAACGTGTCGTGGCTCGCGTCGTCTGCGACTGCGGCATGCATAAATAAGCAAGCAGCAACAGAGGGCAACAATGGCAAATTCCAATTCCGCCGACGTCGTTGTAGTCGGCTCGGGCGTTGCGGGTGGTCTGGTCGCGCATCAGATGGCACTGGCCGGCGCTTCGGTGATCGTGCTCGAAGCCGGGCCGCGTATTCCGCGCTGGCAGATCGTCGAGAACTTCCGTAACTCGCCAGTCAAAGACGACTTTGCGACACCTTATCCCTCCACGCCGTACGCGCCGCATCCCGAGTATGCGCCGGCCAACAACTACCTGATCCAGAAAGGCGAGTATCCGTACAACTCGCAGTATGTGCGGCTGGTGGGCGGCACCACCTGGCACTGGGCGGCTGCCGCGTGGCGCCTGCTTCCCTCGGACTTCCAGTTGAAGAAGTTATACGGCGTGGGCCGCGACTGGCCATATCCGTATGAAACGCTGGAACCCTGGTACTCCGCTGCTGAACTGCAGCTTGGCGTGTCGGGTCCGGACAGCAGGATCGATCTCGGCTCGCCGCGCTCGAAGCCGTATCCGATGAGTCAGTTGCCGTTGTCGTACATGGATCAGCGCTTTAGCGACGTGCTCAACGCGCAAGGCTTCAAGGTGGTGCCCGAGCCGGTGGCGCGCAACAGCCGGCCCTACGACGCTCGCCCCACCTGTTGCGGCAACAACAACTGCATGCCGATCTGCCCGATCGCCGCCATGTATAACGGCGTGGTGCATGCGGAGAAGGCCGAGCAAGCGGGGGCGAAGCTGATCCCGGAAGCCGTCGTGTATCGCGTCGAAGCGGACAACAGTGGGCTCATTACCGCGGTCCACTATAAGGATCCGAACGGCAACAGCACCCGCGTGAGCGGCAAGCTGTTCGTGCTCGCGGCGAACGGCATCGAAACACCCAAACTGATGCTGATGTCGACCTCCGATAAGTTTCCGCACGGCATCGGCAACAGCTCCGACCAGGTGGGCCGCAATCTGATGGACCATCCAGGCACGGGTGTGACTTTCCTTGCCAACGAACCGCTGTGGCCGGGACGCGGGCCGATGGAAATGACCTCGGTGGTGAACTTCCGCGACGGCGCGTTCCGCTCCGAATACGCAGCGAAAAAATTGCATCTCTCCAACGGCGTGCCGACGATGGCGGTCACCGCCGGTCTGATCAAAAAAGGCGTGACGGGCGCCGAACTGGACCGTGAGATTCGCGACCGCGCGGCGCGCACGCTGAACATTAACAGCTTCCACGAGCATCTGGCCGAACCGCAGAACCGTATCGTGCCCTCCGCGGATCAAAAGGATTCGCTCGGTATTCCGCAGCCCGAGATCTACTACTCGATCAACGACTACGTAAAGAAGAGCGCAGCCAACACGCATGAACTGTATGCGCAGATCGCAGCGCTGTTCGGCGGCACCGAGGTCTCGTTCGACGACACCTTCGCGCCGAACAATCACATCATGGGCACCACGATCATGGGCAACGATGCGGCGGATTCCGTCGTCGATGCGGATTGCCGTACGCACGACCATTCGAATCTGTTCATCGCGAGCAGCGGTGTCATGCCCACGGCTGCCTCGGTGAACTGCACGCTGACGATTGCGGCCTTGTCGCTCAAGCTGGCCGACAAGCTCAAGCATGAAATCTGAACCGAGCCGGAGAGCCACAATGACGAACAAAACGTCTCGCGTGCAGCCGGCCGGTTTGCTCGCACAGCGCGTGCGCCGCCGCCGTATCCGGATGGCGACGCTTGCCGCTGCTTTCTCGCTGTTTGCGATGTATCTCGCGTGGGACAACGCCTATGGTCCGCCGGTGCGTCGCGACGACGAATCGCCGATTACCCAGGCGATGGCCGATGACTCGCCGTCATCCGGGGACGCCGCGCCGAGCGGGACTGCATCCTCCGATCCGGATCTGGTGAAGCGCGGCGAATACCTCGCGCGTGCCGGCGATTGCGTGGCGTGCCACACGGCCGATAAAAGCCGCCCGTTTGCCGGCGGTTTGCCGATTGCCACACCGTTCGGCACGATCTATACGCCGAACATTACACCGGACCCGGACACCGGTATCGGCCAGTGGACCGACGCCGATTTCCAGCGCGCGATGCATGAGGGCATCGGCAAAGGCGGCGAGCGGCTCTATCCGGCATTCCCTTATGCCGAGTACACGAAGGTCACCGGGCAAGATGTGCAGGCGATTCGCGCCTATCTGAACACGCTGCCGCCTATCCATTACGCGCCGCCGCGCAACGAAATGCGCTTTCCGTTCAACCAGCGCTGGCTGATGGTGTTCTGGAATATGTTCAATTTCACCGAAGGGCGCTTCGTGCCCGATCCCAGGCAGAGCGCGGAATGGAATCGCGGTGCTTATCTGGTGGTAGGGCTCGCGCACTGTGAGGAGTGCCATACGCCGCGCAACATCCTGCAAGGACTGAAGTCGACCGATCGCTTTTCTGGCGCAACCCAGGCCGGCTGGCACGCATTCAATATCACGCCGGATAAAAATAGCGGCATCGGAAACTGGAGCGACGATGATCTGGTCAAATACTTGTCGACGGGTGTCGTGCCGGGCCGTGCAAACGCGGCGGGACCGATGGGCCAGGTCGTCGAGGACAGCACGCAGTATCTGACGCCTGAAGATCTGCGTTCGATCGCGACGTACCTGCGTTCAGTTACACCGGTGAGCGGCGGCGAAACGCATCCGCGCGACCAGCTGGGTACGCCCGCCAGCGACGTGACCGCGCTGCGCGGCACCGAGGTTACCGGCGTGAACGGCGCGCAACTGTTTGTCGCCAACTGCGCGTCGTGTCATAGCTGGACGGGGCAAGGTACCGGCGCGAGTGCGCCCGGGGCGTATCCTTCGCTGCTCCACAACTCGACGGCCGGCGCGAACGATCCGGCGAATCTGGCGATGGTGATCCTGCACGGCGTCAGCCGCACGACGAAGCAGTCCGATGTGCTGATGCCGGCATTCGGCGGAGAACTTACTGACGATCAGGTGGCGGCGATCACGAACTATGTGACGAAGCAGTTTGGTAACCCGCAAGCCACATTGTCCGTCGATCAGGTGGCGAAACTGCGGGCGCAGCAACAATGACCGTTCAGGTCTGAAAATTGCGGTGCAGTCCGGGATGCCTTTCCGGGTTGCATCGCTGATCCAACAAAAAGCAGACCGCGGCAGGTCATGCCGCGCAGCAACCGTTTAAGAAAAGATGGAAAGCGCGCATACGCACTTTGCGTTCGCGTTCTATTATGGTCCCCATGACTCCTGCAATCGTTACTACCGTCGAGCATCACGACGTCAACCGCACCGGCCGCGACTTTGTCGTGGGCGATCTGCATGGTTGCGTCGACGCGTTGCGTTATCTGTTGCGCGAGGTGGAGTTCGATCCGTCGCGGGACCGGCTGTTTTCGGTTGGCGATCTGATCGATCGCGGCACCCAGTCCGAGGAGGCGCTGGCGTTACTCGACAAGCCCTGGTTTTACGCCGTGCTCGGCAATCACGAAGACACGCTGTGTGCCGTCGCCGAAGGGCGCTTGCGCCGGCAGTGGTGGTACGGCATTGGCGGCACCTGGGCGGCGGAATTGCCGGATGAGAAGCTGCGGCACTACGCGCAACGTTTGTCCCGTTTGCCGCTGGCACGCGTGGTCGGCACCGGCCGCGAGCGTTTCAATGTGCTGCATGCGGAATTCTTCGGTACAGACACCGATCTCGACCTCGCCGACTTTTCCGCCGACGAACGGCAGCAAATGCTGTGGGGGCGCCGGCTTGCCATGGGCAACGGCGACCCGAGCCGGCAGCGCAGTCTGTCGCTCACTTACTGCGGCCACACGCCGATGCGTGAAGTTCAGCAGATCGGTGCGCAGGTGTTCATCGACACCGGGGCGTTCGGGCCGGGCGGCAAGCTGACTTTGGTCGAGGCCCGCAAGATCGAGCGCTGGTCGGTGACTGTCGAGACGGCGCGCGCCGTAGGCGCCGCAGCGCTCGCGTTGCCTTGAGCGGACCGCTTTAGCGGTCGCTCCTATCCCACCTGATTCAGTTCGAACACCATATCGACGGCGTTGCCGTTCCAGTTGTATTCCAGATAGGCCGCGTGGTGGCAGTCTCGCAACAGCGTGGTTCTGAACGCCGCGAGACATTCTCCGCCGGGATCGCGTACGGACGGATAGGCGATTCCTGGCGCACCCGCCTCGCGTATTGCGCGACCTGCCGCTTGCCCGGCGCTGTAGTCGTGCGGTGATAAAACCGCGGGATCTAGCGATGCGTCGCCGCGCAGATCAGCCACCTCGCCACCCGCGATCACCGTGTATAGACGCATCTGCTGACGCGTCGGCGCCTCGGCGGTAGCCGCGAGGAATTTGCCGGTGTGATAGCGCGTCTCCGCGATCGCGGTGGCGCGTGAACGGGCGCAGTAGAACACGCCGTAGCTGCCGTCCGAAAAGCGGCTGCCAAGCGGATTCAGATGCGTGAACGCGGCCATGATCGGCCCATATCCGGGACCGAAGCGTCGTTCCTCGCGCGGCACCAGATCGAGTTCGCCGACTTCAGTGCGTAAGCGGTCATTGGTCATTGCCTCGAGCGCGTAAAGCGCGTCGAAGTCTTCGGGAGAGGCGACCCGGTCGTACAGATTCACCGCGGGGAAGCGCGTCGGAATGACGCGATACGCGGGCGACCAGTCGAGCGGCGTCACGCGCCAGCGGTCCTGCCAATACAGTTCTGTCACGCCCAGCCGCCTCGCATCGCATCGAGATATTGGCGCACGGCGACGAGGTCGCTGATATTGCCGGCGAGCATCCGGTCGAGCGCGCGGCGGCCGCCGAACGGCGCCGCGCTGTTGGGGCGCTTGATCCAGCCGTCGGCTGCGGCGGGCTGCGGCAACAGGATCTGCAATGCTTTGTAAATGCCGAGCAGCAGCGAAAGCCGTTCGACGGTGTCGCGCCCCACCCGTGCTGTTTGCGGCTCGGCCTTCCATTTGAAGAACGTCGAGCGTCCCGGCGAGCCGAGCAGGATGATCTGCTCGTCTGTGCTCAGATCCCAGTCGCGCGCGATCTTGAAGAAGGCGCGCAGGCCCGCCGCCGACATTTCGGTCAGCGAGGGTTCCGTGACGGGCCGGCGTAGCGGCGGATCGTCGGGGGTGAGACGGGCGGCGTGAGGCATGTGGTCTGGTCCTTATCTGTACTTTGTATCAATATTAGTCCAGATATGGATTATTGCAAGGATAATTGGGTATAATCGCGTCCCAACAAGCGAACGGGATGACGAGGAGCGGCGGGCGATGTGGGTGCGAGCAGTGGCGGTAGCGGTGGTGGCAGTAGCTTGTGGTGTGGCGACGGCGCAAGCGCAGGCGGCCCAGTATTCGGAGGTGTGGAATCCGCCTGAGGCGGCGCATCCGGTAAAGCGGGCCAAGGGGCGTACGGCTGTGCCTGTGGATGCGAGGAAGGGCGTGACGGCAGGTAAGGGACACAAGGCGGTGCCTCTCAAAAAGGTGGCGTCGGTCCATGCTGCTCCTGGAGCCAAGACGCACCTCGCGCGTCAAGCGACGTCCCCCGTGAGGGTCGCTGCAAGTGCAGGTGCATCCGGTAGGTCTGCACATGCTGGAACTGTACGGATGGCTGGCGCCAGGAGCGCATCGCACAAGCCGGTCAAGACGGCGCGCTCCGGTGGTGGGCATGTGCAGATGGCGGCAGTACATCCCAAGGCGATGCCGCGCAAGCAGCAGAAAGTCGCTGCAAAACCAGTTTCGACACAACCGGCGTCCACAATGGCGGGCGTCGCGCCGAGACCGGCACCTGCGCAGCCGGTTGCCACGATGGCTGATACGGCGGCAAGACCTGTAGCCCAGAGCAGCAATCTGCCGCCGATCCTGCACTGAGTTCGTGTGGTTGGAGTGGGCTTGCTCTTTGGCCTGGTGCCCGAGCCGGCGCTGGTGGCGAGTACTTTTACCTGGCGTTCTAAACCCCACTTCCCAACCCACCGGCCAGCAATCTCAGCGTCTCCACCGATCGCGCGTCCCGCAACCGCGAATGCAGTGTGACGCGCGATTCCGGCAACGGCGGCAAGCCAAGCCTCTCACCGACGTCGATCAACCTCCGCGGGGCCACCCGTCGCGCCAACGGCGCCACAGCCAGACCGGCCGCCGCCGCTGCGCCGACAGCAGCCACTCCACCGCCAACAAACGCTTCGCGCCACGCGATGCCCGCTTCGTCCAGCGAATGAATTGCCACAGCGCGCACATTGCACGGCGCAGTGAGTAGCGCGAGCGGCAGCGGCTCGCCGACCCGCAACAGCCACTCCGGCGCCGCGAGCCAGCCGAGTGGTTCGCTGGAAAGCACCGTCGCATCGTCGCGCGGCGCATCCTCAGGCTCGTAGCGGACGATCACCGCGTCGAGCCGTCGCTCGTCGAACTGTGCCAGCAGTGCCGACGACATGCCCAGATGCAGTTCGATTACCAGCCCCGGATCGTAGCTGTTGAGCTTTGCCAGCAAGTCCGGCAGGTCTCTGCCGGCGACATGCTCGCTCAACCCCAACGCCAGCCTGCGCCGTTCCACCGACAACGAACCAAGCGCCCGTTCATGTGCGTTCAGCAGATCGCGCGCGGCCATGAGAAACGCGTGGCCATCCGCGGACAGCCGTACGACACGCGGCGTGCGTTCTACCAGCTGCTTGCCTAGATGCGCCTCCAGCCGCTTGAGCTTCAGACTTACGGCCGACTGCGTGGTATCGAGCGCATCCGCCGCGCGAGTGAAGCTGTGCAGATCGGCGACCAGAACGAACGCGCGAACCGCATCGAGATCGAGTACTTTCATTTCAATTGAAAATATATGAAATAGCCGATGATGTCTGTCAATTATGATCGATGCGGCCTAAGCTGTGTACTCAATCTTCATCGAAAGGAGCTTTCATCATGCCGTTCACCCGAATTGCTGTCCGCGCCGGCAAGCCGGCGGCTTACCGGAAGGCCCTCACACAAGGCATTCAACGTTCGTTGATTGAGGTGTTCAATGTGCCGGAGGACGACTTGTTCATGGTCGTCACCGAGCACGATGAGGACAACTTCTTTTATGGCAAGCACTACCTGGACATCAACCGTAGCGACGATCTCGTGCTGATCCAGATCACCGCGAACAATACGCGCACCGTCGAGCTGAAAAAGGCGCTGTACAGGCGGATCGCGGAGCTTCTGGCGGAAAGTCCAGGCGTGAGGCCGGAAGACGTGTTTGTGAATCTCGTCGACGTGCCGAAGGAAAACTGGTCGTTCGGTAATGGGATTGGGCAGTACGCGACTTAGGATCGAGCTGTTTGGCGATCCTGGCGCATAGGATGGCGAATCGATTTGGGTGCGACCCGGCTGTTTGCGGGCTATGTAGCATGACCGGAAAGAGGCTATGCCTCTTTCCTCTACCTGCTGTGAGCGGCTGCGCCTGCTGTGATGGCGGCGACCTGACCCCGACGGTCAGCGCTGCCGCGCCGTCACACGCTATCGTTGTTCAAAAGAACCGGCGGCGCCAAGGTGTTTTGAGTTTGCGACAGCGGCGCGGCACTCGGAGAGTCGTAGCGACCCGCCTTCCAACGCGCACGAATGAACGGCCGATCGTGGCCGGATACCTTGAGGGCAATGTGCGTCACCCAGCGCTGTGTCGGCACATGGACGCCGTGCAGTCCGACCGTCAGCATCATGAGGCTGACAGCGACGGGCACCGCGGACAAGCGGCCCGGCTCTGCATCCCACGACCAGCGCACGAACAGCAGCGCGGTCACCGCACCGACTATACAGCCGGTGATCGCCTCAGAAGGCGAGTGCGCACTCAGCACCACACGTGACATCCCTACCGCGATGCCCGCGACCAGTCCGAGCAACACGCCCACAAGGCGAAACTTGGGCCGTGCGGGCAGCAGCATCAGGAACAGGGCAACCGGATAGACGGCGGTGGACAGCATGGCGTGACCGCTCAGGCCGGTGAAATCCAGTTCGCGCACGCCGACGCCCCAGCCGAGAAAAGCCAGCTTGGTGACGGTCACGACGCCGATTGCCGCACTCAGCAGCAATAGCCAGCCCGCCGCCATGCGCCACGAGTAGCCGAGCGCCAGCCACAGCGCGATCGCAATGGCGAGCGGCAGCGTCAGGCCGGCGCCGCCGAGGCTGGTGATCGAATACCAAAGGTGATAGGACAAGTCAGGCATGGAAGGGAAACGTGGTAAGCGCCGCGTAGAATCAGGACCGTAGTTATATTTAACGCGCCAGCCGTCCATCTGGCCGACAAGGATCAAGACAGGGTTTACGTGTTCAATCTATCTGACTGTCAGTATAGACGGGAGTGCCCGACGGAGTTTGCAGGGCGGCCGTTTGGCGCCGTTTTGGCGGGAGGCGCCGATCTGCCGGTTACTCCTGCTTACGTATGAAACCCTGGGCAAAAAGTCTTGGCAATGCGCCGTACCACCGCGGACAGCCAGACACTGCGTGACTGCGAGCCCGGAAATAGGGATGCGCCAGGCGTTCGGCGCAGCATCGGAATTGGTGTTATTGTGCATTGCACAACGACCTACGGTTCGAACCTGAGGTTTTGTAGAACAGTATCGGTCCCTTTTTGCGAGGTCACCATCCGATGGCAAAAAGTCTGACGAAAATCTGGCTCGGCGGTCTGAAGCGTCTAATGTCGATTCAGGCCAAACACGCGCGCGACGTCAAGCGCACGGCCGCGCGGCCAACCCGGCCGACGGGCAAAGTGTCCGCCAAGCTCAAACCGGTCAAACCCGTACCCACACTGCGTACGCCCGCCAAACGCGAGACGCCCCGGCCGGGCGCGCGCGAATCGCGTGTGCGTCCGCGGGCAGCCGCCTGGGCGAGCGGATCGTGGACGCGCTCGTTCCATTCGGCGCCGGCTGCGCCGGGGCGCCTGGTCAATCATCTGCAATATGGCTTGTATGTGCCGCCGGGGACGCCGTCTGCGCCGCTGCCGCTCGTTGTGATGCTGCATGGTTGCAAGCAGTCCATCGACGAATTCGCCGAGGGCACTCGCATGAACCTGCTCGCCGATCGGTTCGGCTTTGCAGTGGTGTACCCCGAGCAGTCCAAGCATGTCCACGCGCACCTTTGCTGGCACTGGTACGACGCCAGTGACACCGCCGGCGGCGCCGAGGCGCGCGCCGTGGTGTCGCTGGTCGACGCGCTGGTCGCCGAACATGGCTTCGATGGTGAGCGCGTATATGTGGCGGGGTTGTCGGCGGGAGCAGGGCTGACGGCCTTGCTCGCGACGCACTATCCCGAACGGTTTGCCGCGGTTGCGATGCATTCTGGACCGGCGTTCGGCGAGGCCCGCTCGGGGATCGCGGCAATGGACGTCATGCGGCGCGGTACACGGCACGACCCGATCGTGCTGGTCGACGAAGCTGTCGATGTCCGAGGTTTTCCCGGTATGCCCGCCGTCATTGTCCATGGCGACGCGGATCATGTGGTCGCGCCGGCCAATGCGGAGCAGTTGACGGCCCAGTTTCTGCGCCTGAACGGGTTGGTGGATGCCGAGGGCAAGCTCATAGCGGGTGAAGAGCGGGAGGAGCGCAAAGCGGGTGTCGTGACGCGCGACTATATCCGGGGCGGACGGCGCGTGGTGCGTATGTGCCGCGTTCAGGCTCTGGGTCATGCGTGGAGCGGTGGCGACGACGCGGTGCCGTTCCATTCGTCCAAAGGACCCGATGCCACCGCGCTGATCTGGGAGTTTTTCAAATATCAGCGACGCGCGACGGCGACTCGCGAGACCGAGCGTGTTTCCGTGGGAGCCGCGTCGGGACGGGCTTAGCGGGAAAAAGATTGAAGCCGGAGAGCAGTAGAGCAACACCTCGGAAAAGATATCTTGGCAGGGCATAGGGTTTTCCCTATAATACGGGTTATCCACTAGGAATTAACCCTAGATCACTGTCCGAGGTTCACCATGTATCTCTTGACCCGCTTGTTCCTGTTCCTGACGAAATCCGCTGACCAGATGGCCAAAGAGCGTAGCGACGCTTACCTGGCTGAAGCCACGGACCTGTACGACCTCGAGTTTCGTATGCGCAAGCTCGACCGTGAAGCCGCGACGCGTCACCCGGCGTGGATGACCCAGCACTAAGCAGGCTGTAGGTAGCTTTACCTGCGTTACTGTGGTTCGATCATGTGAGTGCTTACTAGCGGGTGAATCGCCCGAGTGAGTTACTTGCCGAATCGGGCCAAGGTCCGTTCACGCGCTTCCGCGTGATCGATGATCGGCGCCGGGTAGTTTTTTCCAAGCGTCACCCCGAAGTCCGCCAGACGTTCCACGCCAGCCAGCCAGGGCGCGTGAATCCACTTCGGCGGCACGTTCGACAATTGCGGAAGGTAGCGTTTGATAAAGCGCCCTTCCGGATCGAATTTCTCCGATTGGGTCACCGGGTTGAAAATCCGGAAGTACGGTTGCGCATCGCAGCCCGTTGACGCCGCCCATTGCCAGCCGCCGTTATTGGCCGAAAAATCGAAGTCGTTCAATTGCTCGGCGAAATAGCGCTCGCCGAGGCGCCAGTCAATTCCCAGATCCTTCACCAGAAAACTCGCCGTTACCATGCGCAGCCGGTTGTGCATGTAGCCCGTCTGGTTCAGCTGCAGCATGGCTGCGTCGACCAGAGGGTAGCCGGTGCGGCCATCGCACCATGCTGCAAACGCGGCGTCGGCTTGCGGACCGGTTTCCCAACGTAATTTGTCGTACTCGGCCTTGAATGCCGACCCGCTCGATAGCTTCGGGTGATACGACAGGATCATGAAATAGAAATCCCGCCAGATCAGCTCAGAGAGCCATGTCGCCGCGCCTTGTCCGTCCGGCTGCAATGAGATCTCGTGCGCGAGCCGCGCCAATGTGCGGATCGACACGGTACCGAAACGCAGATGCATCGAGAGATAACTCGGACCCTTTACGGCCGGGAAATCGCGACGTTCGCCGTAGCCCGCGATCCGGGTGAGGAAATCGTCGAGCAGATGCTGGGCGCCGCTCATGCCGGTAGGCAATTTCAGTTCGGCGAGATTGCTGGGCGCGAAGCCCAACTGTTTGAGCGTGGGCAGGCCGCGATCCAGCCCAGTCGGCGGAGCGGCCAGATGCGCCAAATACGTCTCGACTGGATACGGCTTGAGATCGAAGGCGTTGAGCTGCTTCAACCACGCATTCTTGTACGGTGTGAACACCGTGAACGACTTGCCCTGTCCCGTGAGAATCTCGTTGCGTTCAAAGATCACCTGATCCTTGAACGTGATCAACTGGCGACCCTGCTCGGCCAACTGTTCGTGTACCGCTTCGTCACGTTCGATCGCAGCGGGTTCGTAATCATGGTTCGTGAAGACCGCTTCGACCTCGAGTTGCGCCGCCAGTGCAGGAACCGCATGGCGGGCATCGTCATGCAACACGATCAGGCCGCCGCCATTCTGACGCAGCGCCTGATCGAGTTCCTCCAGCGCGGCGCGAATGAATTCGACGCGCCGGTCTTCGGGTAGATGATCCGGCCGGCGGCTACGCCATGTCTCGATGATCGGCTGCAGGATCGTCGTGTCGAATACGAAGACGCACCAGACCCGTCGGCAATGCTTCAGCGCGTAGTAAAGCGCGGCCTGGTCCGTGCTGCGAAGATCGCGGCGAAACCAGACGAGGCCGGTGTCGAATTCGTTATTCAGGCGTCGGACGCGCGTCATGAGTATCGATTGATGGAGTGGGAGCGCAGTCTCAGGTCAGGCGACCTGCAAGCGCACGTCAACATTATTGCGCGTGGCGTTCGAGTACGGGCAGACCTGATGCGCCGCGTCCACCAGTTCGCGGGCCGCTTGGGCCTCGAGACCCGGCAGTGACACCCGCAGTTCGATGTCCAGTGCAAAGCCGCCATTGTCGTTCGGGCCTACGCCGACATCTGCCGTGACCGTCGTGTCCGCGGGCAACGCCTGCTTGCGCTGACCGGCGACAAACTTCATCGCACTAAGAAAGCAAGCCGAGTACCCGGCGGCGAAGAGTTGCTCTGGATTCGTTCCGACCGCGCCATTGCCGCCCAGTTCGCGCGGCGCAGCCAGCTTGACATCCAGAACCTGATCCGACGATACCGCGCGGCCATCGCGTCCACCCGTGCTGGTTGCCGTTGCCTTGTAAAGTACGCTCATTTCGCTGCTCCTTGGTTTGGGTCGGAAGATTGCCGCGCTTCGCGCTGACCATCGTCGAATCGGCATGCTATAAAGATAGCTCACTAATCATTAGTGTGCAAACGAAATTGCAAATGAAAATGATAGCCTGCCCTGCAGGTCGTGCGAACTAGTGGTCGAGATAGTCGTTGAGCGTGCCACGCAACTGTGTCAGATCGTCGCGCAACTGGATGAGGAATTCCGGGGACTGTTGCGTAGCGCAGAAAATATCGGCGGGCACGTCGCGCGCCATGCGTTTGAGCGCCGCGCCCTGCTTGGTGAGCCGGATATAAACCAGCCGCTCGTCTTCGACGCCGCGCGTCCGCTCGAGATAACCCTGCGTTTCGAGCCGTTTCAACAGCGGCGTGACGGTGGCGGAATCGAGATTCAACCGCGCCGCGATGTCCTTCACGGTCACATCGTCGCTTTCCCAGAGCACCAGCATGGCGAGGTACTGCGGATAGGTTAGCCCGAGCTTTTCGAGCAACGGCTTATACGCCTTCGTCATGGCGAGCGAGGTCGAATAGAGCGCGAAGCAGAGTTGCTCGTCGAGCGTAAGCGGAAGGGCGGGGCGTTGGGTCATGACGCGGCTCAGTCAAAAGGATGCACGCAAATGGATTGCGCACAAAGCAATTGTGACGTAATTCCGCCGTGCACGCAGCATGCGACCGGCTAAGGACAGCAATCCGGGCGCAGCGCGTAAAGATAAGACTTCAGCTAGCCGGCGTGGTGGGCAGATCAGGCGTGTCGGACGTTTGCACCCCAAAACATCCGCGATAGGTAGCATAGAAGGAGCAGTAGAGCATCGTCGTGACGATGATCGTGGCCGGCATCAGCGCGGCGACTGCGAAATCTCCCGCGCCGAGCGCCTGCATGAGCGCCGTCAGTCCGAACGAGACGGTAGTGGCCACCGCAAACCACAGCGCGCCAAACACGATAAAGGCGCCGCGGTTGCGCCAGCAACTGACGATGCTGAAAAACATCGCCTTGACGGGCGACACGTCGTGCCACGCAGCGAGGATCGGCGCGAACCAGAACAGCATTGCCACCGGAATATAGAAGACCAGCGCTGCAAGGAAGCCCATCGTGATGTTGCTGTTGACGATCGTGTCCGGGTCCATCGTCGTCGTGCCCAGCATGACCTTGAGCAGCATGCCGTCATCGGCGAGCGCCGAGCCGGCCAGCACGAGCGCCATCGCGACGAGGTACAGCACCCCAAGCAGAAGCAGGCGTTTGGCGACGACCGAGCCGTACGAGCGAAAGCCGTCTACCAGAATGGTGGGAAACACCGGTTTGCCCGCGATCGTGTCGCGGCAGGCGGCCATAAAGCCCACCGCGACGCCCGGAATGAACGCGAGCGGCAGCACGCCGCCGACGTAAGGAATCTGCGCGACCAGCGTCATCACCAGCAGATACGCAAAGAACAGCGTCAGGAAGGCGAGCGGGTTCTTGCGAAACAGCCAGATACCTTGCCGAAACCATACATAGCCGGTCTTCGCGGGAACTTCAATTAGTTGCATGAGGTATGGATGCCTGGAAGTGCAACGCCGGAAAGGCGTTCGCGCAGAATGCGCTCGAAATGGCCCGGGTCGTGCGGCTTGAGCAGTTCGGCCGCACGCGGCATATGAAAATCATACAGGCGCGAGACCCAGAAGCGGTACGCGCCCGCGCGCAGCATGTCGCCCCAGTGACGGTTCTCTGCGGGGGTAAACGGCCGTACAGTCTGATAGGCGCGCAGCATCGCCTCGACGCGCGCGTCGTTCAGCTTGCCGGTCGTCAGATCGACACACCAGTCGTTGACGGTTACCGCCACGTCGAACAGCCATTTGTCGCAGCCGGCAAAATAAAAATCGAAGAAGCCGCCCAGACGCACTGTGTGCCCGCTGGCCGGCGCCGCGTGGGCGAACAGCACGTTGTCGCGGAACAGATCGCAGTGGCACGGACCTTCGGGCAGTGCGGCGTAGTCCGCTGAGGCGAAAAAAGCCTGCTGGTGCGCGAGTTCTTCGCTGAGCAACGCACGCTGTGCGTCGGTGAGGAACGGTAGCACGCTCGGCACGGTTTCCTGCCACCACGAGAGGCTGCGCAGATTCGGCTGATGACGCGGGTAGTCGCGCCCCGCAAGGTGCATGCGCGCCAGCATCTGACCGACCTCGATGCAGTGCTCGACGCCTGGCGCCAGTTCCGGTCCACCCTCAAGCCTGGTCACGATAGCGGCTGGCTTGCCGTGCAGCATGCCGAACAGGTCGCCGTCTTCGCGCGGCATCGGGTCCGGCACCGGCACCTGGTGCGCGGCCAGATGCTGCATCAGGTCGAGGTAGAACGGCAGTTGCCCGGCCGTCAGCTTTTCGAAAATCGTGAGGACGTATTCGCCGCGCGTCGTCGTCAGAAAGAAGTTGCTGTTTTCAATACCCGAGGAAATGCCGCGAAACTCGACGACTTCGCCGAGATCGTAATGTCGCATCCATTCAGCCAGTTGGGGTTCGGTGACAGCAGTGAAGACAGCCATGCGGGAAACGTCGGATCAGGTGGTCGGGCTGGCGCGGTGCGGCCAGTGCGGCAAGGTATGGGTAATCAGGGCAAGCGGGACAAACCGGTTGAAGGCCCGGGCGCCAGGCCGCGGGCGATTCACTGCATGCAAGCGGAGCCACCCGCGCTCCGCTGCTGGGCCGCACTCAAACGATCGATTAGTAGCTCAGGCTCATGGACGGCAGACGCGTGCTCGGATGGCCGCTGTTGTTTGCGGTAGGCGATGTGTCGAGCGGTGCGCCCATGTGATAGCTCGTGCCGAAATTCGAATGCACGTCGATTTCTACCGGCTTACCCTTGTCGCGATATTCGGTAATTTCAGTGCCGTTCGGGCTCTTTTCGTAGAAACTCGGCAGCCGCGGCTGGTTGATTTCGACCTTCGAGCTGACCTCAGCGGCCGGACGGTTGATCGCGGCCAGGTCAGGCAGCCCGGCCTGTTCATTGGCGGACAAGGGCGGGCTGGCGGGCGGCGTTGCGTCTGCGGGCTGGGCAGCCATCGCGGTGTTGCCGATGGCGAGCGCCAAAGCAACGGCGACGGGAAGGAGCGGCTTCATGGTCATTCTCCAATAAGGTGCCCCGATTCTAGCAAATCCAGCCTTGCCCACGCGGAGCGTCAGGCTTATTTTGCGCCGCTTTCGCGCTTCGTGTGCGCGGCATGCGCTCAAACGTGCCGACGCCCGCTGGTCCGTCCCCGGATGACCAAACGGTCAGGTTTCCGTGGTAATGTGGATTCATCACTCGAGGCGAACGAAGATGAACAACAACACCAATCAGCGCGCGGTGCAGACACCCGCCAATGACTTCCCGACCGAGGCCTTCGACGACGCTGCGGATGCCGTGACTCACCTGTCTGCTATCTACGAAGCCAACACCTCATTCCTGCGCGATGCCTTCGCGCGTTACCGGCGTAATGAGCTGTTCGAGCGCCGGGTGCGTGCGTGTTACCCGTTTGTCAGGGTGTCGACCGAGGTCAACACGCATATCGATTCGCGCCGGTCCTATGGCTTCGTGGCTGGCCCGGGCGTGTTCGAAACTACCGTGACGCGGCCCGACCTGTTCGGCAACTATTATCGTGAGCAGCTGCGTCTGCTGGCGAAAAACCATCACGTGCAGATCGAAGTGGGCGTGTCGGATCAGCCCATTCCGGTTCATTTCGCCTTTGCGGAAGGGATCCACCTCGAAGGTGACCTCGATCGCGAGCGGCTGCTTGGCATTCGCGATGTGTTCGATACGCCAGATCTGCGCTTTCTGGACGATCGCATTGTCAACGGCACCTACGAGCCGGGGCCCGGCGAGCCGCATCCGCTCGCGCTGTTCACGGCCGCGCGGGTCGACTTCTCGCTGCATCGGCTCAAGCATTACACGGCGACGTCGCCTACGCACTGCCAGAACTACGTGCTCTACACGAACTACCAGTTCTACATTGACGAGTTTGTCAAACTCGGCCGCACGATGATGGGACATACGGACGACGAAGAGTTGCGCGCCTATCGCAGCGAATACACGTCGTTCGTCGAGCCGGGCGACGTGATCACCTACAACGAGAATCTCGGCGAACAGGCCGTCGAAGGCACGGCACCGCCGCGCTTGCCGCAGATGCCCGCATACCATCTGAAGCGTGCAGACGGCAGCGGCATCACGATGATCAACATTGGTGTGGGCCCGTCGAACGCGAAGACCATTACCGATCACATCGCCGTGCTGCGCCCGCATGCGTGGGTCATGCTTGGCCACTGCGCCGGCTTGCGCAACACGCAGCGTCTGGGCGACTACGTGCTGGCGCACGGCTACGTGCGTGAAGACCACGTGCTCGACGACGATCTGCCATTGTGGGTGCCGATTCCTGCGCTCGCAGAAGTGCAGGTGGCGCTGGAGCGGGCGGTCGCGCAGGTGACGCAGCTCGACGGCGTCGAACTGAAGCGCGTGATGCGTACTGGCACGGTGGCGAGCGTCGACAACCGCAACTGGGAATTGCGCGATCACCGCGAACCGGTGCAGCGTCTCTCGCAGAGCCGGGCGATTGCGCTGGACATGGAAAGCGCGACGATTGCCGCGAATGGCTTCCGGTTCCGCGTGCCTTACGGCACCTTACTTTGCGTCTCGGACAAGCCCTTGCATGGCGAACTGAAGCTGCCGGGCATGGCCGACCAGTTCTATCGGGCGCAGGTGGATCAGCACTTGCAGATCGGCGTGAAGGCGATGGAGTTGTTGCGCATGAACGGTCTGCATCGTCTGCATAGCCGCAAGCTGCGCAGCTTTGCTGAGGTGGCCTTCCAATAACCGTAACCTGCTCGCTCTAGAACTGGCCAAGGCCGGTTAGCCCTATCAGGCTGCCGGCGGCCAGCAGCCACAACGGATGGATGCGCGTCTTGATCGCCAGCACGGCGCATACGGCGGTAATGGCCCATGCAATCAACGTCGTATCCGACGCATGCGCGATCAGCGCAGCACTTGCCGCCACTAGCCCCGCCGTCACCGGCACCAGTCCGGCTTGGGCATAGCGCCGCCACGGGCGGTCCTTAAAGCGCTCCCAGGCCTTGAGCGCGAGGATCGTCACAATCGAAGACGGACCGAACTTCGCAACCGAGGTCACCAGCATCCCCGCCCATCCGGCCACGTGCCATCCCACCAGCGTCACGACCATCAGGTTCGGGCCGGGCGCGGCCTGTGCCAGCGCGAAGAGCGCGCTGAACTCGCTGGCCGGCATCCAGTGATGCACGTCCACCACCTGGCGCTGCATCTCCGGCAGGATCGTATTGCCGCCGCCGAAGGCAAGCAGCGATAACTGGCTGAAAATGATGGCGAGTGAAATCAGGGTGCTGCTCATCGTGCGGCCCTCGATGCGAGATAGATACTCAGCGGTGTGAGCACCAGCATGGTGGGCAGCAGAGGGAAACGCAGCAGCGCGATCGCCACGAAGCCCAGTGCGGCAATAGCGATCGCGGCCGGTTTGCGCCATAGCGGCAGCAGGATCTTTACCGCCATCGCGATCAGCAGGCCCGCAGCCGCGGCCGCGAGTCCCGCAAAAAGATGACGGATATGCGGATCGTTCTGCGTGTGCTCGTACAGCACACCGAGGCCGATCACGACCAGCGACGGCCCCGCAATCAACCCAAGCAGGCCTGCCAGTGCGCCCGGCAGGCCGCGAAAGCGCATGCCGATCGCCACCGAAAGATTGATCACGTTGCCGCCCGGCAGGAATTGGCACAGGCCGAGCAGATCGGTGAAGTCCGAGGCGCTGAGCCAGCGGCGCCGCTCGACGATCGCGCGCCGCGCCAATGGCAGGGCGCCGCCGAACGAGATCAGCCCGAGACCGAGGAAGCCGCTGAAGATCTCGCCGACGGTGGGCGGTGACGCAGGGCTGGCGTCGGTAGAAGTGAGGTTTTGATCCATGGTGTGCGCCGCGTTGTCCATGCTGCGGAGGTTAACTCCGATTCATCTTTGGGCAAAACGATTTTTCGGGCGTCTCTTTGTGATCTAGAATCACAAGCATGGCTCGCAATCTTCCCCCCTTTCCGGCGCTACGTGCCTTTGAAGCCGCGGCACGGCATGAAAGTTTCACCGCGGCTGCGAACGAACTTCATGTGACTCACGGTGCAATTAGCCGGCAGGTCGCCGCGTTCGAGGCGTGGGTCGGCGTGCAGGTATTTCATCGTATCGGCAAGCGCGTGCGGCTCACTGACGATGGTCGCCGCTACCTGGCAACCGTCCAGGCCGCATTCGACAGCATCGCCCTCGCGACCAATCAGCTACGCGATAGCGGCGTCGTGCATGTGCTGCGCATCAACGCGCTGCCTACGTTTGCCATGAAATGGCTGCTGCCGCGGCTCAACCAGTTTCAGCGCAAGATGCCCAATGTTGAATTGCGGCTGTCGACGTCGAGCGTGCCGTTCGAGATGCTGGAAGGTTATGACGTCGCGGTCAGGCGCGGCCCCGAACATTGGCCGAACTGTGTGAGCGGACACTTTCTTGGAGAGAGCGAGCTGCCCGTGTGCAGCCCGGCGCTATTACAGCGCTCGCCGATCAAGGTAGCCGACGATCTCGCGCGTCATGTGCTGCTGCATTCCGATACGCGGCCCGATGCGTGGCGCAACTGGCTGACGGCGGCAGGCGTGAAGGCGAAATGCCGCAAGAAGCAGTCGTTCGATCATTTCTATCTGGCGTTGCAAGCGGCTGTGGATGGACTGGGCGTCGCCCTCGGACCATTGCCGATGCTGGCCGATGAACTGGCTTCCGGCCGCCTCGTGATGCCGCTCGACGCTCCGCGAACCGACGCGCGCGGCTATTGGTGGGTGGCGCGCCGCGAAGTCGCGCACGCGCCGGTGGTCGAGCAGTTTTGCCGCTGGCTACAGGAGCAGGGCGATCAGGCGGACGAAGCTGGGGATGCTTCGCCCGCCTGATCAACTCACGTTACAGATAGAACATCCGGTCTTCATCGGACTTCGCAGGATGCGGTTCTGCCTCGTCGCGGTCTTCGTAGAACTTCAGCACCGCTTCGAGCACCTGGTCCGGATCGTCGATCACCTGCATCAGGTTCATGTCGTCCGGATTGATGAGGCCCATCGGCACCAGCGAGTCCTTGAACCACGCCAGCAGGCCTTGCCAGAACTCGCCACCCACCAGAATGATAGGCACGTGGCGCGACTTCTTGGTTTGAATGAGCGTGAGCACTTCGGCCAGTTCATCCAGCGTGCCGAAGCCGCCCGGCATCACGATCACCGCGTCCGAGTTCTTCACGAAGGTCACTTTACGCGTGAAGAAATGGCGGAAGCGCAGGGAGATATCTTGCCACTGGTTGCCCGATTGCTCGTGCGGCAGCTCGATATTCAGGCCCACTGACGGCGCCTTGCCTGCATGAGCGCCCTTGTTGGCCGCTTCCATGATGCCGGGGCCGCCGCCGGAGATCACCGCAAAGCCCGCATCGGAGAGCTTGCGTGCGATTTGCGTGGCGAGTTTGTAGTACGGCGAGGCCGGTTTCAGGCGCGCCGAACCGTAGATACTGACAGCCGGGCGAATCTCCGAGAGGTACTCGGTCGCCTCAATAAACTCTGCCATAATCGTGAACATCTGCCACGATGCGCGGGCCTTTTTGGCTGTCGCGCGCTCTTGATCTGCGAGCGATCGCAGACTCGGAATCACTTTTCTCTTGTTCATAATGCCTGAAGAACGAATCCTGGAAGCTGAGCTGGAAGGTAAGACCCTGCTACTGGTTGACGGTTCGAGTTATCTGTACCGGGCCTACCATGCGATGCCTGATCTGCGCGGACCCGATGGCGGACCGACGGGTGCGCTGTATGGGATCATCAACATGCTGCGGCGCATGCGCAAGGAAGTCACAGCAGAGTATAGCGCGTGCGTGTTCGACGCCAAGGGCAAAACGTTCCGTGACGACTGGTATCCCGACTATAAGGCGAACCGTCCGTCGATGCCGGAAGACCTTGCCCGGCAGATCGAACCGATCCACGTTGCGGTGCGCGCGCTCGGCTGGCCGCTGCTGATGATCGACCACGTCGAAGCCGATGACGTGATCGGCACGTTGAGCGTCGCTGCCGAGAAGCGCGGCATGAAGGTGATCGTCTCGACCGGCGACAAGGATCTGGCGCAGCTCGTGACGGACAAGGTCACGCTCATCAACACGATGACCAACGAGACGCTCGACCGTGCCGGCGTAGTGGCCAAGTTCGGTGTGCCGCCGGAACGGATTGTCGATTACCTGTCGCTGATCGGCGACACGGTCGACAACGTCCCCGGCGTCGAGAAGTGTGGTCCAAAGACGGCGCTCAAGTGGCTTACGCAGTACGAAACGCTCGACGGTGTGGTCGCTCATGCGGACGAGATCAAAGGCGCAGTAGGCGACAACCTGCGCCGCGCGCTGGATTTCCTGCCCATGGCGCGCAAGCTCGTAACCGTGGATACGGCTTGCGATTTGACGCCGCATCTCACATCGATCGAAGAGAGCCTGACAAGCCGTCCCGAAGCGCGCGATGAACTGCGCGATATTTTCTCGCGTCACGGCTTCAAGACGTGGCTGCGTGAAGTCGAAGTGGCGGAGGTCGTGGAAGGCCCTGGCGCCGGCGTGGACGTGGCGCCTGTGATCGACGGCGAGCGCAAATACGACACCGTGCAGACGTGGGAACAGTTCGACACGTGGCTCGCGAAAATCAATGCGGCGGAACTGACCGCGTTCGATACCGAAACCACCGCGCTCGATCCGATGCTGGCGCAACTCGTCGGCATTTCGCTGTCGGTCGAGGCGAACTCGGCCGCGTATATTCCGGTGGGGCACCGCGGGCCGGATCATCCTGTGCAGTTGCCGCGCGACGAAGTGCTCGCGAAGCTGAAGCCGTGGCTCGAAAGTGCCGAGCACAAGAAAGTCGGTCAGCACATGAAATACGACGAGCAGGTGCTCGCGAACTACGGCATCGCGATGAACGGCATCGAGCACGACACGCTGTTGCAATCGTATGTGCTCGAATCGCATCGCACGCACGATATGGACAGTCTCGCGCTGCGTCATCTCGGCATCAAGACGATCAAGTACGAAGAGGTTGCGGGCAAGGGTGCAGGGCAGATTGGTTTCGACGAGGTCGCGCTCGAACAGGCCGCGGAATACGCAGCGGAAGATGCTGACATCACGTTGCGTTTGCATCAGGCGTTGTATCCGCAGGTTGCCGCAGACGCAGGTTTGAAGCGCGTGTATAGCGACATCGAAGTACCCACGTCCCGCGTATTGCGCAAGATGGAGCGCAATGGTGTGCTGATCGACGCTGAGAAACTGCGCCAGCAAAGCAATGAAATTGCGGCGCGGCTGATCGAACTGGAGACCGAAGCTTATGTCCTCGCCGAGGGCGAATTCAATCTCGGCTCGCCCAAGCAGATCGGGCAGATCTTCTTCGAGAAACTGCAATTGCCGGTGGTCAAGAAGACGCCGAGCGGCGCGCCCTCGACCGATGAAGAAGTCCTGCAGAAGCTGGCTGAAGACTATCCTTTGCCCAAGCTGCTGCTTGAACACCGTGGCCTGTCGAAGCTGAAGTCCACGTATACCGACAAGCTGCCGCGCATGGTCAATGCGCAAACGGGGCGCGTGCATACCAACTATGCGCAGGCGGTGGCGGTCACCGGACGGCTTGCTTCGAACGATCCGAATCTGCAGAACATCCCCGTGCGCACGGCGGAAGGCCGTCGCATCCGTGAGGCGTTCATTGCTGCGCCGGGTCACAAGCTCGTCTCCGCGGATTATTCGCAGATCGAACTGCGCATCATGGCGCATATCTCAGGCGATGCGTCGCTGCTGCGTGCTTTCGCGCAGGGCGAGGATATCCACCGCGCCACCGCTGCGGAGATCTTTAGCGTGACGCCGCTCGAAGTTTCGAGCGATCAACGGCGCGTCGCCAAAGTGATCAACTTTGGCCTGATCTACGGGATGAGCGCGTTCGGTCTGGCTGCCAACCTCGGCATCACGCGCGATGCGGCGAAGCTTTATATCGACCGCTACTTCGCGCGCTATCCCGGCGTCGCAAGTTACATGGACGAGACCCGCGCGAGCGCGAAGGAAAAGGGCTACGTCCAGACCGTGTTCGGACGCCGCCTGTGGCTGCCGGAAATCAACGGCGGCAACGGACCGCGTCGTCAGGCAGCGGAACGCGCCGCCATCAACGCGCCAATGCAGGGCACCGCAGCCGATCTGATCAAGATGTCGATGATCGCCGTGCAGGACTGGCTGGAGGCGTCGAAGGTCGGCACGCGCATGATCATGCAGGTGCACGATGAACTGATCCTCGAAGTGCCCGACAGCGAACTGTCCGAAGTACGCAAGCGCTTACCTGAGCTGATGTGCGGCGTAGCCGCGCTGAAAGTGCCGCTGGTCGCCGAAGTGGGTGCGGGCATGAACTGGGAAGAGGCACATTGACGCAGAGTTGACTATCAAGCGATATCGTCGTGCGCATGTCACATATGCGCCTTGATGGCTTGTGGCAAACCCTGCTGCTCGCAGACAATCTCTGACAGACGGTCCCTACGCGGATGACACGGGCCGTCTCGACGCACAACCGATCGGCAAATACGGAGAACTGCGATGCATCGTTTTATCGTCATTGGTGGAGGTGCGGGAGGACTGGAACTGGCGACCCGTCTTGGCGATCGCTATGCCTCACACAAGTACAAAGGCCAGGAGCGTGTGCAGGTCACGCTCGTCGATCGCAATCCAACCCATATCTGGAAGCCACTGCTGCACGAAGTGGCGGCCGGCAGCATGGACCCGTTCACGCAGGAACTCGCCTATGCGGCGCAGGCGCGCTGGCATCACTTCGAGTTTCAGCAGGGCGAACTGAAGAGCCTTGACCGCGCGGCGAAACGCATCACGCTTGCGGCCGTGATGGATGACGAGGACGGTGCGGAACTGCTGCCGCAACGCGAACTGGAGTACGACACGCTGGTGATTGCCATCGGCAGCACCACGCATTTCTTCGGCGTGCAAGGCGCGCCGGAATATTCGCTTGCGCTCGATACGGTGAGTCAGGCCGAGCGCTTTCGCAAACGCCTGATCGCGGCCTGCGTGCGCGCGGAGCATCAGGCGCACGAGCTGGTGGAGTCGACGCCGGACGCGACGACCCCGTCGACGGAGCCGCGCATTCAGGTGGCGATTGTCGGCGGCGGAGCGACAGGCGTCGAATTGTCAGCGGAATTGCGCAACACCGCTCAGGTGTTGTCCGCGTATGGACTGCATAAGCTCGATCCGCGCCACGACGTCGGCATTGTGCTGATCGAGGCGGGGCCAAGGATCTTGCCGGCCTTGGCGGAGCGGGTGTCGACCGCGACCGCGGAACTGCTGACGAAGCTGGGCGTAAAGCTGATGACCGGCGAAACCGTAGCCGAAGTCGCGCCCGGAGTGGTGCGAACTGCCAGCGGTAAGGCGATTCGTGCCGATCTGACGGTGTGGGCAGCGGGCATCAAGGCTCCCGCAATCCTGAGCCAGCTCGACGGCCTGCCGGTCAACCGGCTCGGCCAGCTGGTCGTGCGCCGCACGTTGCAAACCGAAACCGACGACAACATTTTCGCGCTTGGCGATTGCGCCGCTTGCCCGTGGCCGGGCAACGAACGCAACGTGCCGCCGCGCGCGCAGGCCGCTCACCAGCAGGCGAGTTTTCTGCTGACTGCGCTGGCAGCGCGGCTCGAAAATAAGCCGCTGCCGGAGTTCACTTATCGGGACTTCGGCTCGCTCGTTTCGCTCGGGCATTTCAGCGCGGTGGGTAACCTGATGGGCGGGGTGATCGGCGGCAATATGCTGATCGAAGGTCTCTTTGCGCGCTTTATGTATATGTCGTTGTACCGCTTGCATATTGCCGCGCTGCATGGGTACGCCCGCATGGTGCTCGACACCTTTGCGCATTGGCTGCGCCGTACGACGCTGCCGCGGGTGAAATTGCACTGAGGCTGAGGTTGGTGCAGAAGGCGGCTCGAGGCCGCCATTCGGGCGCCGGACGGACATCAGGCAAGCCACTGCAAGAGGATGCGCACGAGCGTATCCTGTGGCCTTTGCCTCGTCCGTCACCGCCGTTCACTGCCCATCACTCAAGGAGTGCCGCATGCTGAAGCCCGAAGTCGACAGCCTGGTTCCACACGTCCCCTTCAATCGACGCACCTTCATCAAGGCCGCGCTCGGCAGCGGATTCGCCGCCGCCGTGTTGCCGGTGTCCGCACAAACCATCCATACCGATAGCGACGGGCTCGAAGCCGGGGAAATCGCCGTGCATTCCGGCGACACGCTGGTGCCGGCCTATCGCGCGCAGCCAGCGGGCAAGACGCACTTGCCGGTGATCATCGTCGTGCACGAGGTTTTCGGCGTGCATGAACATATCTCCGATGTCTGCCGGCGCTTCGCCAAGCAGGGCTATCTGGCGATTGCACCGGACCTCTATGTGCGGGAAGGCGATGCGTCGGTGTATCCGACGATCCAGCAACTGAGCGAGCAACTCGTTAGCAAGGTTCCCGATGAGCAGGTGCTGGCCGATATCGATGCGACGGTCGCGTGGGCTGGGCAGAACGGTGGCGACCTGAACCGGCTCGGCATCAACGGCTTCTGCTGGGGTGGGCGGATTACGTGGCTGTACGCCGAACACAATCCGCGCGTGAAGACGGCGGTGGCGTGGTACGGCCGGGTGGCCGGCGATCACACGGCAATGACGCCCGAAAATCCGATCGACCGCGTGGCGGATCTCCATGCGCCCGTGCTGGGCCTCTACGGACTACAGGATCAGAGCATTCCGCAGGACACGCTGGCGCAGATGAAGCAACTGATTGCGCAGGGCCCGGAGGCAGGGAGAGGCTCGCAGTTCGTCGTCTATGACGATGCGGGGCACGCGTTTTTTGCGGACTACCGGCCGAGCTACAAGAAGGTCGACGCCGAAGATGGCTGGCGCCGCGCGCTGGTCTGGTTCAAGCAGCACGGGGTATAGCGTCGGCGTTGCCGGTAAGGGTCGGTAAGGCGCGGCGGATGACGGCGGCCATGCTGCGCGCCCGCCGTCCGCCATCTGCTCTTACGGATTCGGCCCGGTCGCAACCGGTCGTGCCGGATTGGAACTCCATTCACTCCACGATCCCGCGTAAAGCGCTGCGCCATGCAGACCCGCGACCTCCATGGCCAATGCGTTGACACAGGCCGTCACCCCCGAGCCGCATTGCAGCACGACGTGATCGGGCGCGATGCCCGGCAACAGCGCCTGGAATTCTTCTCGCAGTGAATGAGCCGGCTTGAAGCGGCCGTC
Organism: Paraburkholderia sp. GAS82; assembly: GCF_050436285.1. Classification (NCBI taxonomy): domain Bacteria; kingdom Pseudomonadati; phylum Pseudomonadota; class Betaproteobacteria; order Burkholderiales; family Burkholderiaceae; genus Paraburkholderia; species Paraburkholderia sp. GAS82. The sequence continues at coordinate 177,545 of NZ_JBNDLX010000002.1, read as the reverse complement.
GGCCGTCAGATTGTCTTTGAAGAAGCGGTTCAACGCGCCCGGGATGTGTCCACCGACCGCGTCGAGCGTTTCGTTCTCGCCGCGATAGCGATCCGCAGCGCGTGCGTCGATCACCACCCGCTCGTGCGTACTGAGATTGCGCTCCACCGCCTGCACGTCGAAGGTGACCGCGAGCGGCGCGCCCGCCTTGAAATCGCCTGGGCTTTGCGGCGCAACATCTTGTGACAGTGCGTAACCCGCTGCCTGCCAGGCCTGCAGTCCGCCGTCGAGCAGCGCGACCGCGTCGTGCCCGAGCCAGCGCAGCAGCCACCAGGCGCGCGCGGCGTACATGCCGCCTTGCGCGTCATAGGCAACGACCTGCTGACCCTGCCTCAGGCCGCGTGCGGCCAGCGCGGCGACCAGCGTGGCGCGGTCCGGCAGTGGATGGCGGCCATTGGCGCCGGTCTTCGGGCCCGACAGATCGTGGTCCAGGTTCAGATACTGCGCACCGGGCACGTGGCCCTCGGCATAGGCCTTTGCACCCGCTTCGGGATTGGCCAGATCGAAACGGCAGTCGATCACGAATACGCTGCCGGGCGCAGCGGCGAGCCGTTCCGCGAGATTCGTCGCGGAGATCAACGTGGTGTAATGAGTGTGCGGCATGACGGCTCCTCTGTCGGCCGGAGTGAGCGCTTTAGCGCTTACCCCGGTCCCATGCAAGATAGTTGCGGAACGGACGACTTCGGTGCGTGCAGCGGGGACATGTAGCGATGCCCAAGCCGCTCAACCGACTGATGTGTTAAGTCTAAACAAAAAAAGACGGGCCGAAGCCCGTCTTTCCATGAATGCTATCACCGCGTGCGCCATATGACGCTGCCGGTCAGATCGTGCCGAGCTCGCGGCGCAGGAACTCGTGGAAGTGCTGCATGCCGTCTTCCATCGGGCTCTGATAAGGGCCAACCTGCGACTCGCCCCGCTCCATCAACGCGCGGCGGCCGGCGTCCATCCGCTCGGCGATTTCGTCGTCTTCGCGGGCCGTTTCCATATAGGCGGCGCGCTCGGCCTCGATGAACTCACGCTCGAACAGCGCGATTTCCTCGGGGTAGTAGAACTCCACGACGTTGGTGGTTTTCTGCGGACCGCGCGGAATCAACCATGAAACGACCAGCACGTGCGGATACCACTCGATCATGAGGCCCGGGTAGTACACCATCCAGATTGCGCCGAAGTCGGGGGCTTTGCCCTCGCGGAAGCGCAGCACCTGATCGTGCCACTTGCGATACGTCGGACTGCCCGGCTTTTCGAGTCCCTTGTGGACGCCAACCGTCTGCACGCTGTACCACTCGCCAAATTCCCACTCGAGATCGTCACAGGAGACGAAGCTGCCGAGGCCCGGATGGAACGGCGCGACGTGGTAGTCCTCGAGGTAGACCTCGATGAACGACTTCCAGTTGTAGTTGCACTCGTGGACTTCGACATGATCGAACATGAAGTTCGAGAAGTCGAAGTGCTGCTTGGTGCCCAGACGTGCCAGATCTTTGGCGACGTTGCGCCCTTGCGCTTCGAACAGCAGCCCTTGCCAGTTCTGCAGCGGCGTGGCGCCGAGATTCAGGCAGGGGTTGTCCGCAAAATGCGGTGCGCCGAGGAGCTGACCGTTCAGATCGTAGGTCCAGCGGTGCAGGGGGCAGACGATGTTCTCCGTCTGGCCGCGGCCGTTCAGCATGATGGCTTGCCGGTGGCGGCACACGTTCGACAGCAGTTCGATTTGTGACTGCTGGTTACGGACGAGCACACGCCCTTCGCTCTCGCTGGGCAAAGCAAAATAACTCCCCGCATCTGGCACCATGAGTTCATGGCCGATGTAGCGAGGACCTTTCTTGAAAAGGGTTTCGATTTCGCGCGTTAGAAGCGCTTCGTCAAAGTAAGCCGTGACTGGCAGCTGGCTGTGAACAGACCGCAACTGCAATGCATTGCTCAGATTGGACATTCCCACTCCCGATGAAGACGTGAAAGCAGTGAACAACCCAACCATCGAAGATTCGATTTAGGGAGCCCGCGATTATACCCGTTTCCCCTTGCTTGGGGCGACTAAGTGTCTGATTTGGGTCAAAATTGTGAAGATGGTTCACTCCTTTCGTCCGAGCAAAAAGGATTTTTTTCTGTCACGCTCTGGTTGAGCCGTAAGGGGAGCAAGCGGGGCGGAGGGCGTCGAGCGGATCGGATAAGTCGCTTTTGCCGTAGAATGTCCGACTTGTTTTAATTTTGCGACCATTCATGGCGAAGACCGCATCGAAGGACACCGCTGCAACACCTGAGGGCGTCGACAGCACGCCGCTGCCCGAGAATTACGAAGCGGCGCTGGCGGAGCTGGAAGGGCTTGTTGCGCGGATGGAAGGCGGCAGTCTGAGTCTGGAGGAATCGCTGTCCGCGTACCGGCGCGGCGCGAGCCTTGTGACGTTTTGCCAGCAACAACTGGAAAAGGTCGAGCAGCAGGTGCGGGTCCTCGACGGCGAGACCCTCAAACCGTTGCCCATGAGTGGCGCAGGCACAGCCGCTACAGAGAGCGGGGACGACCTATGACTTTCGAACAATGGATGCACTCGGTACTCGAGCGCGTCGAGACGGCACTCGGACACTACTTGCCGGAGCCGGCCGTCGAGCCGGCACAACTGCACGAAGCGATGCGCTATGCAGTGCTGGGCGGCGGAAAACGGGTGCGCCCGTTGCTTTGCCACGCTGCCGGCGAGCTGACCGGCGCTCGTGTCGAATGCCTCGACGCGGCCGCGGCAGCGCTGGAGATGATCCACGTCTACTCGCTTGTGCACGACGACATGCCCTGCATGGACGACGACGCGCTGCGTCGCGGCAAACCCACGGTGCATGTTCAGTATGATGAGCCGACCGCGCTGCTGGTCGGCGACGCGCTGCAATCGCAAGCTTTCGTTACGCTGACGGCTGACGTGCTGCCGCCGGCGCAACAGGCGGCGCTGGTGCGCGAACTGGCTTTGGCTAGCGGTTCGATCGGCATGGCTGGGGGCCAGGCGATCGATCTGGCGAGCGTCGGTCATACGCTGACCCGGCCGCAACTCGAAACGATGCACCGCATGAAGACCGGCGCGCTGCTGCGCGCTTCGGTTCGCATGGGGGCACTGGCGGGCGAAGCGCCGGGCGCGGACGCAATGCGTTCGCTCGACGCCTACGCGGCCGCTGTGGGTCTCGCGTTTCAGGTCGTGGACGATATTCTCGACGTCACGACCGATTCCGCGACGCTCGGCAAAACGGCAGGCAAAGACGCGAAGGACGGCAAGCCGACCTACGTGTCGATTATTGGGCTCGAGGCGTCGCGCGAACTCGCCGCGCAACTGCGCACCGACGCCCACGCTGCGATCGCGCCGTTTGGCGCGCGGGCGCAGCGTCTTGCCGAACTGGCTGACCTGGTGGTGAACCGGGTGAGCTGAACGCGAAAGCCCGCCGCCGCGCATTTGCTACGACGAATGCGTGAATGAAGTGCGGGCGCGTAAGTTTTCCTACAATGGAACGACGATGTACGACTTGCTGAAAACCATCGACGACCCGGCTGACCTCCGCCGCCTCGATCGCCGCCAATTGCAACCGCTTGCAGACGAGTTGCGCGCCTACGTGCTCGACAGCGTCTCCAAGACGGGTGGACACCTGTCGTCCAATCTTGGCACGGTCGAACTGACGATTGCGCTGCACTATGTGTTCGACACGCCGCGCGACCGGATCGTCTGGGATGTCGGCCATCAGACCTACCCGCACAAGATCCTGACCGGCCGCCGCGACCAGATGCACACGCTGCGTCAGTACGGCGGCATCTCCGGTTTTCCGCGCCGCGACGAGTCGCAGTACGACACGTTCGGCACCGCCCACTCCAGCACGTCGATTTCCGCGGCGCTCGGCATGGCCGTCGCCAGCAAGCTGCAGGGTGAGGGCCACATGGGCATCGCCGTGATCGGCGATGGTGCGATGACCGCCGGCATGGCCTTCGAGGCAATGAACAATGCGGGCGTCGAAGACGACGTTCCATTGCTCGTCATCCTCAACGACAACGACATGTCGATTTCGCCGCCGGTGGGCGCGCTCAATCGCCATCTGGCGCGTCTGATGTCGGGCCGTTTCTACGCTGCCGCGCGCGCCGGCGTGGAGCGCGTGCTGCGCGTCGCGCCACCGATGCTCGACCTCGCCCGCAAGCTCGAAGAGCACGCGAAGGGCATGATCGTGCCGGCTACGCTGTTCGAGGAATTCGGTTTCAACTACATCGGCCCGATCGACGGTCACGACCTCGACTCGCTGATCCCGACGCTGCAGAACATCAAGGAACTGCGCGGTCCGCAATTCCTGCACGTCGTGACGAAGAAGGGTCAAGGGTACAAGCTGGCCGAAGCCGACCCGGTGCTGTACCACGGGCCGGGCAAGTTCAATCCGGCGGAAGGGATCAAGCCGGCCACTGCGCCGTCGAAGAAGGCCTACATGCATGTCTTCGGCGAATGGCTGTGCGATGCGGCTGAGCTCGACTCGCGCGTCGTCGGCATTACGCCGGCCATGCGCGAAGGTTCGGGTCTGGTGGAATTCGAAAAGCGCTTCCCGGACCGTTACTTCGACGTGGGCATTGCGGAGCAGCATGCGGTGACGTTCGCAGGCGGCCTCGCCGCCGACGGTATGAAGCCGGTCGTGGCAATTTATTCGACGTTCCTGCAGCGCGCTTATGACCAGTTGATTCATGACGTCGCCTTGCAGAATCTGCCGGTGGTCTTCGCGATCGACCGCGCGGGTCTCGTTGGGGCAGACGGTGCCACACACGCAGGCGCATACGACCTGGCGTTCCTGCGCTGCATTCCGAACATGACCGTCATGGCTCCGTCTGACGAAAACGAATGCCGTCAGATGCTCCACACGGCGTTGCAGCAGCCGGGGCCGACGGCGGTGCGCTATCCGCGCGGCGCTGGATCGGGTGTGGCGACTGTCAAGCAGATGACGGCTCTTCCTGTCGGCAAGGGCGAAGTGCGTCGCGAGACTACGCAGCCGGCCGGCAAGCGGATCGCGATTCTGGCGTTCGGCACGATGGTCGCGCCGGCGCTCGCCGCAGCGGAGCAACTGGACGCGACGGTAGCGAACATGCGCTTCGTCAAGCCGCTGGATGCCGAGCTGGTACGCCAACTTGCGGAGTCCCACGACTACGTCGTCACGGTCGAAGAAGGCTGCATCATGGGCGGCGCGGGTTCGGCCTGCGTCGAAGCCCTGCTCGCCAGTGGGGTTATGCGTCCCGTACTACAATTGGGCCTCCCCGATCGCTTCATCGATCATGGGGATCCGGCCAAGCTGCTCGCGGAGTGTGGTCTGGATAGCGCGGGCATTGCCAAGTCGATCCGCGAACGCTTCATGGATCACGCCACGGGCGCCGCAGGCAAGTCCGTCAAGCGCGTCGCGTAAGAGAGAGCCGGCGAGCGAGCCGCAAGGCCGAGCCGGGCGCCGGGTGTGCAGGCGCTATTGCGGCTATAGCAATCTCCAACTTGAATCGATCGGCCTGCGGGCCCATCATGCAACGCCGGCACCAGCCGGCGTTCGCCGTTGCGTGGGTCGTTCCGCTCGGCCGCTGAGGAAAACAACATGAATCAAATGAATCCCGCTTTTGTGATGCCCGACGTGCAGAGCACCGTCGACACCCGCCAGATCCCTATTCAACGGGTTGGCGTGAAGGCCGTGCGTCATCCGCTGACGGTGCGCACACAGGGCGGCGATGTGCAGCCGACGGTTGGCACGTGGAACCTCGACGTCCACCTGCCGGCCGATCAGAAGGGCACGCACATGTCGCGTTTTGTGGCGCTGCTCGAAGAGAACAAGGCTCCGCTGGAGCCGTCGACGTTCCGCAAGATGCTGGCCGCGATGCTCGAGAAGCTCGAGGCCGAAGCGGGCCGCATCGAAGTGTCGTTCCCGTACTTCGTCAACAAGACCGCGCCGGTGTCGGGCGTGCAAAGTCTGCTGGACTACGAAGTAACGCTGACCGGCGATACCCGCAACGGCGTGATGCGCGTGTTTCTGAAGGTGCTGGTGCCGGTGACGAGTCTGTGCCCGTGTTCGAAGAAGATCTCGCAGTACGGCGCACACAATCAGCGCTCGCATGTGACGATCAATGCCGAACTGTCCGATGACGTGCCGGCGGAAGACTTGATTCGGATTGCCGAGGAAGAGGCGTCGTGCGAGCTGTGGGGCTTGCTGAAGCGGCCTGATGAGAAGTTCGTCACCGAGCGCGCATATGAGAATCCGAAGTTCGTCGAAGACCTGGTGCGTGATGTGGCGCAGCGTCTGAATGCGGATACGCGGATCGTAGCGTATGTGCTCGAGGCTGAGAACTTCGAATCGATCCACAATCACAGCGCGTATGCGGTGATTGAGCACGACAAGCGGGCTAGCTAGTTGCTAAGCTGCTGCGCGCTTTGCTTTGATGTGAAAACGGCCGCTAAAGCGGCCGTTTTCAATTGCGATGCGATGCGCCCTTGGGCAATCCTTCTTTTAGCGCGCGAGTGAGGTCAGATCCCAACGCGGTTTCACCGTGAACGCATAGTCCTTGCCCGATTGCGCCGGCCAGCGCTGGAGGCGCAGCGCGCCCGCTAATGCAATCATCGCGCCGTTGTCGGTGCACAGCGATAGATCCGGGTAGTGCACATCGAAGCCACGCTTCTTTGCAGCCGCCGAAAGCGCTTCACGCAACTGCCGGTTCGCGCCTACGCCACCCGCGACCACCAGCCGTTTGAGCCCGGTCTTTTTGAGCGCGGCCAGTGACTTGGCGGCGAGCACATCCACCGCAGCATCGACGAACCCGCGCGCCAGGTCAGCCTTGGCCTGTTCGCAGATATTTGCGCCGCCAAGTTTTTTCACATTCGTCAGTACTGCGGTCTTGAGGCCACTGAAGCTGAAATCGAGATCACCCGAGTGCAGCATTGGGCGAGGCAGCACCACGGCCCCAGGCGTGCCGAATTCCGCCAGCCGCGAGACTTCCGGTCCACCCGGATAACCGAGCCCGAGCAGCTTGGCGGTCTTGTCGAAGGCTTCGCCGGCGGCGTCATCGAGTGTCTCGCCGAGCGTCTCGTAGACGCCTACATCCGACACGCGCATTAACTGCGTGTGACCGCCGGAGACGAGCAAGGCGACGAACGGAAACGGCGGCGGTTCGTCGACCAAAAGCGGCGATAGCAAATGCCCTTCAAGGTGATGGATGCCGATGGTGGGTTTGTCCCACGCCATGGCGAGCGCGTTGGCGATGCTGGCGCCGACCAGCAGCGCGCCAGCCAGCCCAGGCCCTTGCGTGTAGGCGATCGCGTCGATTTCAGTGCGCGCCGTGCCGGCCCGCTCCAGCACTTCTTCGAGCAGCGGCAGCGCGCGCCGGATATGGTCGCGCGACGCGAGTTCCGGCACCACTCCACCGTACTCCCGGTGCATCGCAATCTGCGAATGCAGCGCGTGCGCAAGCAGGCCGCGCTCCGTGTCGTAGAGCGCGAGTCCGGTTTCGTCGCAGGAGCTTTCGATGCCGAGAACCAGCATGTTCAGGTGCCCGAAAAGTAAAAAAGCAAGCCCTAAAGTATAGCAGTGCGGGGCAGGGGCCGCAGGTACAATGCGCGCCATGGAATCCTTCGATATCGCGGTCATCGGCGCGGGCGCGGCCGGCATGATGTGCGCGGCGGTGGCCGGGCAACTCGGCCGCCGCGTCGTGCTGATCGACCACGCGCCGCGCCTCGCGGAGAAAATCCGCATCTCCGGCGGCGGCCGCTGCAACTTCACGAATCTGTACGCGGGACCGGCCAACTACCTGTCGGCGAATCCGCATTTCTGCCGTTCGGCGCTCGCGCGCTACACACCACGCGACTTCATGGCGCTGCTCAAGCGCCATCACGTGACGTGGCACGAAAAGCACAAAGGCCAGCTGTTCTGCGACCAGTCGAGCGACGCAGTCATCGACGTGCTGAAAAACGAGTGCGACGCCGGCGGTATCGCGTGGCGCAGGCCGCTTGCCGTCGAGCAGGTGCGGCACGATGCAACCACGGGCTATACGCTCGATACGCACGCCGGAGCGATCCGCGCTCGTGCGCTGGTGGTGGCAACCGGCGGTCTGTCGATTCCGAAGATCGGCGCGACGGACTTTGCTTACCGGCTGGCCAAGCAGTTCGGCCACAAGCTCATCGACACACGCCCGGCTCTCGTGCCGCTAACGTTTGCGGCAGCCGATTGGGATCCGTTTGCGGCTCTATCTGGCGTCTCGCTCGAGGTGCGGATCGAGACCGGCAGCAAGAAAACCGGTGCGGAATTCGTCGAGGATCTGCTGTTGACCCATCGCGGCCTGTCCGGCCCAGGTGTGCTGCAGATCTCGAGCTACTGGCAGCCAGGTGAGCCGATTCACGTCAATCTGTTGCCTGAGCAGGACGCCGCCGCCGCGCTGCTGGAAGCGAAGACCAGCACAAAACGTCAGATTGCCAACCTGCTCGCCGAATGGGTGCCCGCCCGGCTCGCCCACGTCTGGCTGGAAACGCACCAGATTCCCGCCGACGCGCGCCTCGCCGATCTGCCTGACAAGACGCTGCGCCGCATCGGCGAGGCGCTGTCACGCTGGACGCTTACCCCGAACGGCACCGAAGGCTACCGCAAAGCCGAGGTCACACGCGGCGGGATCGATACGCGCGACCTGTCGTCGACCACCATGATGAGCGCCCGGGCACCGGGCCTGTACTTTATCGGCGAAGCGGTCGACGTCACGGGCTGGCTTGGCGGCTACAATTTCCAGTGGGCGTGGGCTTCCGGCGTGGCCGCGGGCCAGGCCGCCGCAGAGTACGTAAAGGGGGCTTGACGCGGACGTGTCTTTGTGAGAAAGGTTTGCTATAATCCTCAACCTTTACAAAGTTCCGTTATTGCAAAATGACGATCATCCGCGTAAAAGAAAATGAGCCTTTTGAAGTCGCGATGCGCCGCTTCAAACGCACGATCGAGAAGAACGGCCTGCTGACCGAACTTCGAGCGCGCGAGTTTTACGAAAAGCCTACGGCTGAGCGCAAGCGCAAGAAGGCATCGGCGGTGAAGCGCCACTTCAAGCGGCTGCGCAGCCAGATGCTGCCAAAGAAGTTTTACTGATTCTGACGCCGCTGCGGGTCCTACGGAGCGGCGGCACGTAACCGGTGGCGGCGCTAAACGCAGCCCTGTTCGGACAACCTGGCCGTGAGGGCCATCCTGGTCAAGCCGCATCTACTCCGCGAATTCGCGCCAACCCGCTTGAGGAAGCAGTCCCAAGCGGGTTTTTGTGTTGATGCACCGCGCATGGCCAGATCTTTTTACATTCCAACGCATTCAGGTGAGTAATGAGTCTCAAGGATCGGATCAACGACGACATGAAGGCCGCCATGCGGGCCCGCGAAACCGAGCGTCTCGGCACCATCCGCCTGCTGCTCGCCGCGATCAAGCAGCGTGAAGTCGACGAGCGCATCGTGCTCGACGACGCTGCTATCACCGCGGTCATCGACAAGATGATCAAGCAGCGCAAAGACTCCATCAGCCAGTTCGAAGCGGCCGGCCGCACGGATCTGGTCGAGAAGGAGAGCGCCGAGCTCACCATCCTCTCCGCGTACATGCCGGAGCAGCTGTCGGACGCGGAAATTGCAGCCGAAGTGCAGGCAGCGGTCGCGCAAACCGGCGCCGCCGGCCCGCAGGACATGGGCAAGGTGATGGGCGTCCTCAAGCCGAAGCTCGCAGGCCGCGCCGATATGACCGTTGTGTCCGGGCTGGTCAAGGCTGCGCTGGCGAAGTAATTCGGCTTTTCCGGTGTTTTTCGGTCTGTGCGGCCTGCTTCTGGACGGGCTGGCCGCGCAGCCTTCAGGTTTTAAAGGTAGCGCCCCCCACTGTGATTCCGCATTCGTTCCTGCAGGATCTGCTGAACCGCGTCGATATCGTCGACGTGGTCGGTAAGTACGTGCAACTGAAAAAGGGCGGCGCTAATTTCATGGGGCTGTGTCCGTTTCATAACGAAAAGAGTCCTTCATTTACGGTTAGTCCGACTAAGCAGTTCTATCATTGCTTTGGCTGCGGCGCGCATGGCACGGCGATTGGCTTCCTGATGGAGCATGCCGGTTTGACGTTTCCCGAGGCGGTCAACGATCTGGCGCAGTCAGTGGGCCTGACGGTGCCGCAGGAGCCGTCGCCGAATCAGGGCGGTGGGGGCGGCGGTTATGCGCCGGCGGTTTCGAAGGCCGTGACGACGGCGCTGTCCGATGTGATGCAGACCGCATCCGATTTTTACCGCAAGCAGTTGCGCGGCGCGCCCAACGCGATCCAGTACCTGAAAAAACGTGGTTTGACTGGCGAGATCGCACTCCGGTTCGGGTTGGGTTACGCGCCTGACGGCTGGCAGAATCTGGAAACCGCGTTTCCTAACTATCGGGACGACGCGCTGGTGGAGTCAGGTCTGGTGATCGTCAGCGAAAAGGCGGACGCACAGGGCCAGAATCGCCGCTACGACCGCTTTCGCGAGCGGATCATGTTCCCGATCCGCAACGTCAAAGGCCAGGTGATCGGCTTCGGCGGCCGGGTGCTGGACGGCGGCGAGCCCAAGTATTTGAATTCGCCGGAAACGCCTCTATTTAACAAGGGCAGCGAGTTGTACGGGCTGTTCGAGGCGCGTCTGGCGATTCGTGAACAGCAGTACGTGCTGGTGGTCGAAGGGTACATGGATGTGGTCGCGCTGGCTCAATTAGGGTTCCAGAACGCGGTCGCCACGCTGGGTACGGCTTGCACGCCGATTCACGTGCAAAAATTACTGCGTCAGACGGATACAGTGATTTTTAGCTTCGACGGCGACTCGGCGGGCCGCCGCGCAGCGCGCCGGGCGCTCGACGCCTGCCTGCCGCACGCGGCGGACAACCGGACCATCCGCTTCCTGTTCCTGCCCACGGAGCACGATCCGGACAGTTACGTGCGGGAGTTCGGCACAGAGGGATTTGCCGAACAGGTGGAGCGGGCCATGCCGCTGTCGCAGTTCATGCTGAACGAAGTGCTGGCCGGCAAGGAGCTGGACCAGCCGGAAGGCCGGGCGCGCGCGCTGTTCGACGCGAAGCCGCTGCTGCAGGCGCTGCCGGCCAATGCGCTGCGTGCGCAGATCATGCATATGTTCGCCGACCGGCTCGACGTGCCGTTCGACGAGGTGGCGGCGCTATGCGAGGTCGATTCCCGGATCGCCGCGGCCGCGCGCCAGGCGCCGGCCCGCAAAGACCGCCGCAGCGTGACCGGAATCGAGGAAAAAACGCTCCGTAACCTGGTGATGCATCCGCGGACGGTCGCGGTGCTGGACGAGGAGGCCGAGCAGGCGCTGCTGACGATTACGCGCCACAGCGAGCTCTTTGAGGAAGTGGCGACGCACGCCCGCGCGCTCGGCGATGCGGCGGAGTTCCAGTTGCTGTCCGATCTCTTGCGAAACGGCGCTAACGCCCCGACTTTCGAGGAAATCTTTCGCAAAATTCTGGACTATGATGAAAACGTTCGGGATTTGTTGCTGAAGGACCCTACGGATGCGGCCGTTATTGAGGAACGGCGCGAGCAGGAAAGGATTGTCGGTGAAGAGCTGAAGGCCGCAATCCTGAAGATGCGCTATGACGCCTATTGTGAGCGGCTCGAGCAACTTTCGCGGCAATCGAGGCATACCGCCGAGGAATTTGCCGAACTGACGGATCTGAATCAGAAACGGGCTGACATGAAGCGTCAGCTCGGGCTGTAAGAAGGGTGGGCTGAGGCCGAGTGCTACAATAAAAGGTTTTCAGCGGTTTGTTTTCCAGGCAAAAGGCGAAAGGCGATTGCAATGGCAAAGACTACAGGCGGAAAGAAAGGGACAGGCACGGGCTCCGAGGAGCCAACCATCAAGGTCACAGGGGCCAGGTCCGCTTCCTCCGCGAAAAGAGCGTCTGCCGCAAGCGTTACGCCGGATGTGAGGAAGAAATCCTCGACTACTTCCGCCGCGAAAGCGGCGTCGGTGAGTACGGCGAAAGCCGCCACGCCGGTTGCGAAGCGGCCGAGTGCCAGAAGCGCAAGGGAAGCCGTTGCCGCCCAGGACGATGCGGTAACGCGCGAGACTCCAGTATCCACGGTTCCGCCGGCTGTTGTCCAACAGCCGCGAGTCGAGACTACAGCCGGTACGGCGAACTCCATGACGAAAAAGCTGAACGAAGTATCCGTCGATGACGACGCAACCCCGAGCGAGGAAACTACTGCAGCTCCGGGCAAAGGCGAAAAGGCCAAGGCACGCGACCGCCGCGCGAAGGAAAAAGCGCTGCTGAAAGATGCTTTCGCGTCCACCCAGCCTGGCACCGTCGAAGAACTCGAAGAGCGTCGCTCGAAACTGCGCGCGCTGATCAAGCTCGGCAAGGAGCGCGGCTTCCTGACGTACGCCGAAATTAACGACCACCTCCCGGACAACTTCACCGAGACCGAGGCGATCGAAGGCATCATCAGCACGTTCAACGACATGGGCGTGGCCGTCTACGAGCAGGCGCCCGATGCTGAAACGCTGCTGCTGAACGACAATGCCCCGGCGGCTTCGTCTGACGACGAAGTCGAAGAGGAAGCGGAAGTTGCGCTGTCCACCGTCGATTCCGAATTCGGCCGCACCACCGACCCGGTCCGCATGTACATGCGCGAAATGGGTACGGTCGAGCTGCTCACGCGCGAAGGCGAAATCGAAATCGCAAAGCGGATCGAAGACGGCCTGAAGCACATGGTGATGGCCATCTCCGCGTGCCCGACGACCATCGCCGACATCCTCGCGATGGCTGAGCGCGTCGCGAACGAGGAAATCCGTATCGACGAACTGGTCGACGGCCTGATCGACGCCAACGCGGAAGACGCGGATGGCTTCTCCGTGCAGGAAGCGGAAGCGATCGAGAGCGAAGAGGAAGAAGTCGAAGAGGGTGAAGAGGAAGACGAGGAAGACGACGATGGCGCGGCGCAAGCCACGGCCAACGCAGCGCAGATGGAAGCGTTGAAGCGTGCCTCGCTCGAGAAGTTCGCCCTCATCAGCGAATGGTTCGACAAGATGCGTCGTGCGTTCGAGAAGGAAGGCTACAAGTCGAAGTCGTATCTGAAGGCTCAGGAAACGATCCAGAACGAGCTGATGACCATCCGCTTCACCGCGCGTACCGTCGAGCGTCTGTGCGACACGCTGCGTGCCCAGGTGGACGAAGTGCGTCAGGTCGAGCGTCAGATTCTGCATACGGTGGTCGACAAGTGCGGTATGCCGCGTGCCGAGTTTATCGCGCGGTTCCCGGGCAGCGAAACGGATCTCGAGTGGGCCGACAAGATCGTGACGGAAGGTCACGCGTATAGCGCGATTCTTACGCGTAACATCCCGGCGATTCGCGAACAGCAGCAACGCCTGCTGGACCTGCAGGCGCGCGTCGTGCTGCCGCTGAAGGACCTGAAGGAAACCAACCGTCAGATGGCGGCTGGCGAACTGAAGGCGCGTCAGGCCAAGCGCGAAATGACCGAGGCCAACCTGCGTCTCGTGATCTCGATTGCGAAGAAGTACACGAACCGTGGTCTGCAGTTCCTGGACCTGATTCAGGAAGGCAATATCGGCCTGATGAAGGCCGTGGACAAGTTCGAATATCGTCGCGGCTACAAGTTCTCGACGTACGCCACCTGGTGGATCCGTCAGGCCATCACGCGTTCGATCGCGGATCAGGCACGTACCATCCGGATTCCGGTTCACATGATCGAAACGATCAACAAGATGAACCGTATTTCGCGTCAGATTCTGCAGGAAACCGGTCTCGAGCCGGATCCGGCAACGCTGGCGGAAAAGATGGAGATGCCGGAAGACAAGATCCGCAAGATCATGAAGATCGCGAAGGAGCCGATCTCGATGGAAACGCCGATCGGTGACGACGACGATTCGCATCTGGGCGACTTCATCGAAGATACGAACACGGTTGCCCCGGCCGACGCGGCGCTGCATGCGAGCATGCGCGATGTCGTGAAGGACGTGCTGGACTCGTTGACGCCGCGCGAAGCGAAGGTGTTGCGTATGCGCTTCGGTATCGAGATGAGCACCGATCACACGCTCGAAGAAGTCGGTAAGCAGTTCGATGTGACGCGTGAACGGATCCGCCAGATCGAGGCGAAGGCGCTGCGCAAGCTGCGTCACCCGAGCCGTTCTGACAAGCTGAAGTCGTTCCTCGAAGGGAACTGATCGAGGAGCAGCCGGCTACTGATGCGGATATAGGGGCTTTCGGATCGTTTTGCTCACGCGGAGCGGTCACGGAAGCCCCTTTTTCGTGTAGTATGTCGGCCAATCAGCGAATAGGCCCGGCCTCTGTTTAGACCGGGTCTTTTTGTTGGTTTCGCATCATCTCAGGGCCGGACGCCGTGCTGGTTGCAGGCAGCGGACTCATAATCCGCCTCCGAAAGGACACCGTGGGTTCGACTCCCACCCGGCCCACCAAGGCTTTCAGCCGTTTTTCATACTTCGTAGCGACTTCAACGATTCCTTCCAGGCTACACATAGGCTACGGCAGATCTAGCACGCAGCCTGGCCCCACCGACTGTGCGATCATGCTCTTCCCACGATTGCATGCCGCGCCGATGCAGCCGGTCGAATTCCTCGCCGTTCTCAAGAGCCTTCCAGCCTAGCCCGCTGACGGCGACGCACATTGCCTCGCTACTCGAAACCCTCAGACCTATTCTGAGGCGACCCCCGGCATCCTTGTCGAAGTAGCGTGGCATGAGCGACGCCGAACATTCGCCAGGGCGAAGATCGGCAACACTTTATGCCAGATGGATGACTTGGCTTGTCGAATCTGGTCGTGTGTCGCGATGACTTTCGCGCACGGAAGACGTCTGGTTACGAGCGGCGAGCACATGTTCGCATGGGAGTCTATCAATGGAAGCGAAGATCAGGCTGCGCGATATGCAAATCGTCAGGACCGCGAAGGTTTTCAGGGTTCTCGGAACGATCGGTTATAGCCGCCGATTGATAGAAGGAATCGAACGCACTCGCTCAGGAGCCGCGATTTTCGGATGCATGCTGGGATACAGACGCAGCTTCCGAACGCTTGACGAAGCCGAAAGGGCAGTCAGGCCCTATGCGAAAGGAGGCCATGAACATCCCGTAAATTCGGCCTTGCAGTTCGAGCTCAACCAGTTCGAGCTCAACCGCGTGGCCAAACCCAGTGACTACGCCGCCTTCTATTACCTCCGCGACCGGATCCCTTGCATAAAAAAGATATTCGATATGGGGGGCAATGTTGGCAATCTTTACTATCGCTATCGAGATTATTTGCCCCTGAGACCGGACGCAATCTGGACTGTGTACGATCTGCCCGATAATATCCTGCGCGGGCGGGCATTGGCCAGCGAGAAGAACGTAGACAACCTTCAATTTACCGATGACCTGCAGCAGGCCGAAGGTCTTGATTTATTGATTGTGAGCGGGGCTCTTCACTACTTCGACAAACCATTGCCGGAGTTCATTGAAAATATCAAACAACGTCCAAAATATATCCTGATAAATCGATCACCGCTGACAGAAGGTCCAGAATTCGCTGTCGTTCAAGATTATGCGGGAATAATTCGTGTCGCTTGCAAGGTTTACAACCGTTCGAAACTCGTTGCTGATTTCAAGCGCCTCGGCTACGAGGTGCTGGGTGAATGGCAGGCGGCAGAACTCGGGCTCACCGTCGTAGATCGCCCCTCCTCGAGTGTAGGAGCTTATACAGGCCTATGGCTTGAACAGCTGTAGCCGGAAATTGAAAGGGATGTAAGGGCGGACGGCTTCAGCCGTTTAATCGTGAAGGGTTGGGCGGGGTTGCGCAGCCGCCACGCTACAACCGAAGCAGTCAGCCGCTGTTCCGGCTGACGTTGCTGCCTTTTACAGATGGCGAACAGGCCCCTTTGAGGGGCAAGCCATGGAAAGCCACCGGCTCTGACGGTGGATCGTTACTTTTGAGGACCGCTAACTGACACTTCGCACTCTCTCGCAAATCCTGGCGCGATGAGATCGAAAGTTATCCATCAATGGGGGCATCGTTGCAAATCGCCATCGTCATTCCTTGCTACAACGCCTCCGCGTATGTCGACACTACGTTGCAGACGGTAACGTCACAGACGCATGACGAGGTTGAAATCCTGATCGTCGATGACGGCTCATCGGACGATACCGTCTCGAAGGCTCGGGAGCACCT
This sequence comes from Paraburkholderia sp. GAS82, assembly GCF_050436285.1. Taxonomy (NCBI): domain Bacteria; kingdom Pseudomonadati; phylum Pseudomonadota; class Betaproteobacteria; order Burkholderiales; family Burkholderiaceae; genus Paraburkholderia; species Paraburkholderia sp. GAS82. The sequence goes on along the minus strand of NZ_JBNDLX010000002.1, from coordinate 161,343 downwards.
CGAGGGTTGCCGCCATCGGTGGACGATTCTCACGCAGCCCAACAAGGGGGTTAGTGCTGCCCGAAACCTGGGATGGCAATCGACGACAGCAGACTGGATTCAGTTTCTGGATGCCGACGATTTCCTGGCCCCTACGAAACTGCAGCTTCAGTCGATCGCCTGCCGGACTGCTGATCCGGGTGTCGCCTATGTGATGTCGCGATGGGAAGAGGTCATCGTCGAAGGCGATGCTGCGCGAAGGGTTCGCCTCGCCGAGTGCTCAGCGTTTTCTTCACAGCCGAGCGAACTGGAAATTCTCGCCAAGGGACCTCTAATACATTTGGGCCAGAGCGTATTCAGAAGACAATGGATAGCGGATGTGGCCGGCTTCGACGAGAATATCAAGGTAGATGAGGACCAGGACTTTCTGCTAAAGCTCGCAAAAAAAGGCGCAAAGGTTTTGACGGTCGAGAGCGCAGACCCGCTCTTCGCGTGGAGACAGCAACCACACCGCCGTCTTGGGCTCCGGGGAGCGCGCTACAACGCCATAGACCTCACAGAACAATATATGGAGAACTTCTTCAGGATCACTGAGGGACACCGGCATTCTTTAGACATGCTTTCGGAGGACGATCAGGAAATGCTCAAGCAACGCCTCTCGTCATACATGCGGCTGTTGTATCGATACGATATCGGGGCGTTCCGGGCCCGCCTCGCACAACTCGACCAGATGTTCGGACGCTTCCTGCCCTTAAGTCCATCCTATCTCAAGGCATTGTCGCGTTTCGTTGGTTTCGAACGAGCAGAGGATGTCGCCTCAATATACCGGCGTGGCAAAGCCATGGCCGGAGTCGGCGTCGAATAGATTAACTCTGGTCGACCAGACGCGCAAAAACGCGTTGTGATCTAAGGACAGCGGGATTGTGTGGATCCAGTGGCCGATGCCCGGTCTTGTGGCGGCGCCTGGTTCTCCATGAAGGGCCGTATTTCTGCGAACGGGGCTGGCTCCTTCAACAAAGGCTGATTCTCGCCTAGCAAAAAGCGGGTGAAGAATGCAACAACATAGCGATTGATCTCGGACCAGGTCTTCGCCCTGTTGATTGCAGTTTTGTCGAATGCGGCCTTCCATGGGGGCTTCGCGAGCTTGTCCGCGAAATCATCATGTACCGTACCCTTTACCGTGAAGGTCCAGTTGTTCGGGAGCGTGGCCTGGCGAATCTGGTGCGCAACTGACTCGACCGTCAGCACCGAGTTGATCCGCGTGGCGAAGTCACTATGCAGGAGTTCCTCGCAAGTCGGATAGGTCCAACCACTATAGAACATCATGTAAGGCACCTCGACATTGCCGCGTTCAGGGCGCCCATACAAGGAGCCGTCAAAATTCACGACGGCCTTGATGCGTCGATCGTCGCTACTCATCTGCGCTGCCGTCGCGCCCCCGAACGAGAACCCGACGGCACCGACCTTCGCCATATCCAAACGTTGTCCAAACACCGGAATATTCTGAAATGCGTCGATGATGGCAGAGCCCGATTTCGCCGCCAGTTCAGCCCGGAGGGCTGCGACGGGGCGATAAGCCTCGAAGCTTTCCATCGAATCGCCGGGGATCTCCGATGCCTGAGCTGTGCCCTCTCGTCCGGGAAGACGAGGGGCGTGCACGATGTCGTCCACCGTAGCGACGATGAAACCATGGCTCGCCAGGTTTGCGGGCGTAAATGTGCTCTGTTGGCGAACACTGAACCATGATGGGAAGTAAATGATGAGGGGATATTTAGCACGGGCTTCGGACAGCTTTCCATTTCGCGTGAACGGCGGTGAGGTAGGATGTCCGACTGCTGCGACCCATCGCAGAATTGAGCGCCCCATGCCATCGCCGGGCGCCTGTGCGGGGTACCAGATGTCGACCGGAAGCGAAGGGCCGTCGCTCCCCGTTTTCACATCAACACTGGCGAAGCCGACGGCATAGGGCCCCTCCAACCGGGGCCTGTCCGTGTCGAGGAAAATCACGGCACGGATCATTTCCTTCGGGTCGACAAGCCCTGCATACCAGGCGACGCCAATCACCGCCGCGACCACGAGCGCGACAAGACCGGAAGCGGCAAGAGCCCAAGAAGAAGGCGTTCCAGAGATCATGTGGATGCCTCGTCGCTGTTAGAAACCTGGGGAAAGGGACGTGTCCATGTCGATTCCAGGGGAAGCTTCCTCCGCGATGGCCTTATTGGTGCAAGCGTCGCCGATCGATTCTATCAACTGTTTACTCTTGGCCGTTGGCGCTTCGGTGGTTCGGTCCGGAATGCTCCATCGCGACAGAAGCCTGCATCCAAGGGCGTCTCGTGCCCGATCCAAATCTGCAATTGTCGTCACTTGGCAGGGAATGCGGCCGCGCCCTAAGGATTCAAGCGTGCAGAAAGCGCTGCCCTTGGAAATGGCACCCTTGGTATTTGACACCCAGATCACCTCCGAGATCCGTGTGGTAAGCCACCCTCGGCGTTTGAAGTCCATCATGAAGAACATTACCGGTCAATCGAAGGAGTGGACAGTCGAGAACGCCTCGACATTCATCACGGCCATGTCTTCATTGTCCGCAGTTGAGCTGCGGCCAATGCTGACCCGGAGTCGCTTGAGGAGGTAGTCGATGTGGCGCCCGAGACTCCAGATGTACTGCCCGTAGCCGGCTTCGTGCCAGACGCCGTGCCGGATGCATCACTACTTGCATCCGTTGTTGTGGAGGTGCCCTGCGCGGAGTTTGACGCGGCATTGCTCGAAGAAGGGGTATTCGTCGTCGGTAGGGGAACGAGTCCCGTAGTGGTTACGTTTCCGTTCACAATCATTGTCGGCTACCTGAAGGGAGAGGACACCAGGATATCGGCAGATTGCTGTACTTTCTTTAGCGCTGCACGGATACGGTGAAGGCTTTCGTCCAGACCGACGTGCGTTTCACGTGTCTCCCACAAGGGAAGACCAACGGGAGGCTCTTGCCGTGCGCCGGCAGAAACCTAGGCCGTTGCACGGCGTTTCAGGAAGCTTGGGGGATGGCCATAGAACTTCTTGAAAGCCTGCGCATAGGAGCCTTCTGTGGCATACCCTACTGCCAGCGCAACGTCGAGCTCCCGCATGCCAGCCATGTGCATTTCAAGAGCCCTTGTCATCCTCACGTGATTGCGCCACTGCTGGAAGGCCATACCCGTTTGCGCCAGAAAAAGTCGCTGTAGTGTTTTGGTGCTGGCGCCAACCTCGACGGCCCAATCCTCGAGCGACTTTTCGATGGAGGTGTCTCGTTCGATTGCCCTGCAAATAACGCCAAGCTTCTTGTCTTCAGGAATGCGAACGGATGAGCCGGTTCGCGGGGCTCGCACGATTTCGTCCACGATGACGTACGCGCGCCGCATCTTCTCGTCAGCCGTCAGATTGCTCTCAGGCCACAACGACACATCGATTATGAGTTCACGAAGCAGCGGGGTGAGAATGAAAACCCCGCACGTCCCGCGCGAGCAAAAGTCGCTATCGATGTAAAGGCTGTGATATCGGAATCGACGGTCCAGAAACACCGCGTGCGACTCTCCAGCAGGTAGCCACGCCGCACGGTCGGGTCCCATCCGCACGATGCCGCTGCGTGTCTCCAACAGCATGGGACCGTGCTGTGCGAAAACCAGTTGTCCGCATGCGTGCACATGCGCCTCGAAATCCACCGCGTCTCCCTCGCGAATCACCGCGCTGACAGGAAAGTTATCGCGACGTACCGCGAGAAGTGGCGGATTCGGTTGCATCGGTTGTCCTGTTTTGAATGGATTGTGACCTATGTTAGAGGGTGCCTGCCTGGCCCGGGAGCTTACATTGGTACTTCACAATTCTAGTGGAGAAAAAAATATGTTCCTCGATCTCACGTTGGCCATCGACATGCACGATCCCGTTGTTGGCAAGGCCAATCAAGACCAGAACAGCTTCATGTCCCAGGGGCACATCGGCACGCACCTGGACGTGTATGAGGGACAAGGTCGTCCGCCGGCTGAATACGCCGTCCGCCGAGGCGTAATCGTTCATGTAGGCGACGTCGGCGAAACCGAAATCACGGAAAAGGTCCTCGAAGGATACGACGTTCGCGAAGGCGACTTCGTTATCTTCCACACGGGCTACCTGTCGAAGTACTCGTACGGAACGCGTGACTATTTCCGCGGCCATCCCCAGATGTCTTGGGATTTCATCGAAACGCTGGCGAAAATGAAGCTGGGCTTCATCGGTCTGGATTTTGCCGGCCTGCGTCGCGGTGATCAGCATGGCCCAGCAGATCTCCTGGTTGGTCGCCGCGGCGGCTTCATCATCGAAAATATGAACAAGATCGACGAGCTCTACAACGCGGTCGGCAAGACGGAGTTCACGATGCACACTGCGTGGACAGGTTTCCTCGGCTTCAGCGGGCTCTCCTGCCGCGTGGTGGCGGAAGTGCCCGACACGGTACAGTAAGGTAAAAGGACATCATCATGCTCAGCCAAGAACAACTTAGCTACAGAGCTGGGATGGCCAGGCTCGGCGCTGCGGTTCACGTAGTCACCAGCGATGGCGTTGCTGGGAAAGCCGGCATTGCAGCCTCAGCTGTTTGCAGCGTCACCGATACGCCACCCACGCTACTCGTTTGCGTTAACCAGCAGTCGTCGGCACACAACGCGCTGATCGAAAACGGCGTACTGTGCGTGAACACATTAAGTGTTTCCCACGAGGCGCTATCCCGTAGGTTCGGTGCGGGCGTCAGCGTAGAGGAGCGTTTCGCCGGAACGTCGTGGAGCACCCTGAAAACGGGTGCCCCTGTGCTGGAGGATGCACTGGTAGCGTTCGACTGCAAGGTAATTGACACCGTCTGCCAAGGCACTCACAGGGTCTTCTTTTGCGAGGTGCAGGAAATAAAACTGAGCGATGGCGAGACGATTGGCGGGCTCATCTACTTTGATCGTCGATACCATGGATTGCAGGCCACTTCCTTGGTGAATCGGTAGAGCAAGTTGTGCACGTCGGGTCTGATCTGAAATCCAGACAGGATGCCAGAAAGCAATACAGGCCCGACGAATATATAGGAGTATGAAAGGAAAGAGCAATCGCTATCGTCAAGACTTCTGCTTGTCTTGAAATGCGAATTGCGATTGAGTTAGCGTGCCCCGCCGTCTGAAAACGGGTCAGCTATCCTGAGTTAATGCGGAGGACGGGAGAGACCCGTCGCCGCTGTAAAGCCAGCCCATGAATCCTACAAAGATCGCTGCGACGACGGCCGGAGCTGCCGCGACGCGGAAGATGTCCTCCGGCCGCCAGTTCGACGCGTATAACACCCCGGCCAGATAGGTGCCCCCGGCACCGCCAAGACGACCAATACCAGAAGCCCATGCCACGCCGGGCGCACGTAAGTCGGCTGGATAAAAGAGGGCGGCCAATGCGACAATCCCTTTCTGGCCGCCGCTAGTACATGCGCCGCAGCAAAATGCCGCCAGCACAAGTAAAAAATGTGTTGCGCCAAGCGCCATAGAAATTGCCAGCATCGATATACCGCCAAACAGGAATAGCGCTGAGAGGATGATATACGGCCCGAACCGGTCCATCAGCGGACCCAAAATGAGTCCGGCTGCCATGCCACCGACAGTGCTGATGGCCGTTACCCAGACGACCATTCTGGGCGAGTAAGAAAGGGAGTGCAGAAATGTCGGTAGCCAGCTCTGCAGGAAATAGAATTCCGCCAGGTTGATGTTGTACACAACCCACAGCAAAAACGTGCCGACACGCAAACGTGCGGAAAACAAGCCACTTACGGCCCCATCGCTATTCTTATGGGCGTTGGCGGTTAGGACGGCGCCGTCCGGTAAGTTGAATTTAGGAAAGAATCGGCGCGCCATTTGAAGCAAGTCTTTTTGCGACCTGTGCCGCGCAAGATGCGAGGCAGACTCAGGCAAGAGAGGAATGAGCAGTAACGTTAAAACAATCGGCCCGAGACCACACACCCAAAGTGGAGCGGTCCAGCCGAAGCGTGGAATCATTGCGCCACAGCAGAAGCCCGCGACAGTAAATCCGAGGGAATAGCCGACGTAGATTAATAAAACAAACGTTGCGCGTGTCCGTTTGGGACTGAATTCGGATGTGAGGCCGACGGCACAGGGTACGGCAGATCCTAGTCCGATGCCAGTAAGCAGCCGGAGCGCGATCAACTGCGGCACGTTCGTTACAAAGACAGTTAACAGCGTGAACAAGCCGAACGCAGCCGTTGACCATACCGTCATTTTCTTTGTGCCGAAACGTTTCGCAAAGGGCGAGATGCCGAAATTTCCGATCATCAGACCAATGAGTACGGACGAGAAAATGCTGCCGAGGATGGACTTTGGAAGATGCCAGTCATTTGCGAGAACGGGCACGATGTAGCTGAAGGCTTGCGTGGTGAAGCCATCGGAGAGCATGAGCAATGCACAGAGCGCTAGTGCGACGTACTGGGCGCGGCCGATTCGAGAATGATCGATTACGTCGTGAATGTAGACTTTGCGTGATTCCATCACATGTCTCCGCTGTGAAATCAGGATCCGTGATTCTTGATGTAGTCAGTCTATCTGCGTGTACTGCCCTTTCGCCGCTTCACTTCGGCCAACAATCGTTCAAAACCGGACTTGTGGTCGAAGGTTTCGCCCGTTTCGTTCTGACGGCTCGCACGTCCTACTACAGTCTGGGGTATCGACCGAAGGGTCATCTTGCCCCGCGCCGTATCGACGACCAGGGAATTCGTAGGCGAACGTGTCCGAACGAAGTTGACCGTTTTTAGAGGTAAATTGTCGTTTTAGCCAAATCCAGATCGGGCGATTGTCGCTAGAGTATCTCTCAAGGATTGCATTTTTCGACACACATGTAATTCAGTTATCCGAAACATACAAATCCAGAAACTCAATTCCGGGTTGGTGGCAAAGCGACCACCGTCATCCCTCTTTAATGCATTGTTACCTTGGCCAAAGTCAAATGAGCCCAGCTAAATTGCCCAACTGTGCGGCATCTTTAACTCGTACTCTTTCCTCAATCGGGAAATTTCTCGCATCCATGTTTATCGTTGAAGAGGTGGACCTTGTCGCGTACGACGTTGCGGGACACGAAATTCCCTACTCGTTGCTTTTCACCCTGTATGGCTACGTCTGACCAGCGAAAAGCAGCTTCGGCAGGAAGGACCGGCCGTGGGCTCGGGCCAGGCGTCTTCAGGCGGAACGCTCAATTCTGCCTAACGCAGCACACCGGGCACTAACCATGTTTGTGACAGGACGGAGCGGTGCGGAACGGATCGTATTGCCTTCCTTGCGGCCGTGCTGACGTCGGTTTGCGCCGCGCTGAATTTGCGCCCGCGCGGCCAATGAAAAGTCCCATTGCGTTGTTGCCCGTCACGGCACTGGCATAGCGGCCTCTGGGGGAATTGGTCGACTTGCCGGCGAACTCGAGCAGGCTTGCCGATGTAGATGCTCGGTGATCGGCACGGCAAAAATCGGGCTTGCGCTATTAATTTTACGATCATATAATTAACTGCAGGTACAAACCAACGGCGGATGCAGAGGACTTGGGCGTCATTCGTCGGCTAACAGCAGTTGCGTTGAAGCTATGGAGGAGTGGTCGATGGAAAATGAGCTCGAAACGATGCGGGGACAAATCCTTGGTCTTGTCGGTGCCCTTAATGCGATTGCCGCGGTGCTGCCCGACCAAACGTCGGCGGATGCAGCTGAGGTCCTGGACGACATGATTGCGGCGACCAAGGACAGTGGTCTCGAGTCGACGGTGACTGAAGCGATGCACTCTGCCATGCAGCAGATTGGTGGGGCGTTGCGCGTCTCTCTTCACCGTTGAGTAAAGTTGCGGTTTGAATTAATCGCCGCGGCGGACTCAGGCACAGCGGCCGGCCAGTGAGGTGAAGGCCGCAGCGGTAAGCGCGATCCGCGGTGGTATTTCCGGTCCGTGCGGAACAATTCGGTTGCAGGGTGTCGTGATTGAGTCTCGAGCCGCCGGATTGCGGCCGTTGAACAGAATGGTTCGTCGCATAAATTAATTGTATGGCCAAATAGTGCGGGCCGCATGGCTGATTCGGCTCGAGCATTCAGCGGAGAGTAAGCAAGATGACTAGAAAACTTCGGGTTGGCGTGGTTGGCGGCGGTATCGGAGGTGTTGCCCTCACAAGCGCGCTCGCGCAGCACGGGATCGAGGTGCATGCCTTTGAGCGCGCTAACGCGTTCGGTGAAATCGGCGCTGGCATTCAGGTCACGCCAAATGCCGTCAAGGTACTTGAGGCGTTGGGTCTGGGAGAGGCACTGCGAAAAGTCGCGTTTCTGCCTCAGGCCATCGTTGGCCGCAACTGGGACACGGCAAAGGAGATTTTCCGCATCCCGCTGGCGGACGAGTGTCCGCGTCTCTACAATGCCCCGTTTTTTCATGTTCACCGTGCTGATTTGCATCAGTTGCTGGTCGACTCGTTGCCAGCTGGCGTTGCATCGCTTTCGTCGGCGTGTGTCGATATCAGGCAAACAGGTGATAGCGCCGCAGCTATCTTCGCAGACGGTTCGGAGTTCGAAGCGGATCTGATCGTGGGCGCGGACGGCGTGCGATCGACAGTCCGCAACAAACTGTTCGGCGACGATGCGCCGAAGTTCACCGGCAACATGTGCTTCAGGGCGGTTGTTCCGGTGGACGGGAACTTTGATTTCGTGAGCCCTGATTCATCGTTCTGGCTGGGCCCGAAATCACATATCGTTACCTACTACGTTCGTCGCGGGCAGGCAGTCAATATCGTTGCAGTCAATGAGACCGCCGAGTGGGTCGAAGAGTCGTGGAATGCGCCTAGCACTCGCGAAGAACTGCTCGCCGCGTTCGCTGGCTGGCATCCGAACATTACGCAGTTGTTTGATCGCGTTGACTCCGTATTCAAATGGGGTCTGTTCGACCGCGATCCAATGACGACGTGGTCGAAAGGGCGGATCACCTTGCTGGGCGATGCCTCCCATCCCATGCTGCCGTTCCTTTCTCAAGGCGCGGCGATGGCGATCGAGGATGGCTACGTGCTGGCGCGCTCGCTCGCTGGGCACGGCACCGACGTCGCATCGGCCCTGCGCGATTACGAAGCAGAGCGCATTCCACGCACCAGCCGGGTACAGCTGGAGTCGCGTGAACGTGGACGGACCTATCACCTCCCGACACTTTTCGCCCAGCGCAAACGCGACCTCATATATCAGTTCAAGTCGTGGATCAATCCGCACGCTTCGGGCATTCAGGCTGACTGGGTGTACGCATACAACGCGGCGGACTTCCAGCCGCGTGTAGCAGCGGTGGCTTAACGCGAAGCTAATCTAGAGTTCGAGGCAAACACACATGACCAAGACTTATCGCATCGGCCAGATTGTGCCGAGCTCAAATACCACGATGGAAACAGAGATTCCCGCAATGTTGCGCCTGCGGGAGGCCATCCGGCCGGAGCGCTTCACGTTCCATTCGAGCCGGATGCGCATGAAGAAGGTCGTCAAGGAAGAACTGGCAGCAATGGATGCGGAGTCCGACCGCTGCGCGGTTGAGCTGTCTGACGCGCGCGTCGATGTGCTCGGCTACGCATGTCTCGTTGCGATCATGGCAATGGGCCACGGCTACCATCGTGCATCGCAGGAGCGACTCACAAAGCACACGGCTGCTAACGACGCCCACGCCCCGGTGCTGACCAGCGCCGGCGCGCTGATTGATGCGCTAAAGGTCATCGGCGCGAAGCGCATCGTTGTAGTTGCACCGTACATGAAGCCTTTGACGGAGCTGGTCGTCGACTACGTCCGCAACGAAGGCTACGAGGTGCTCGACTACCGTGCACTCGAAATCCCCGACAACCTGGAAGTCGGACGCCACGACCCGGCCAACCTGCCGGCGATCGTGCAGCAGTTGCGCTACCAGGATGCCGACGCGATCGTGTTGTCGGCGTGTGTGCAGATGCCATCGCTGCCGGCGGTTGCAAAGGTCGAGGCGATGACAGGAAAGCCGGTCGTTACTGCGGCGATCGCAACCACGTACGCAATGCTGCGCGAACTGGACCTCGAACGTATCGTTCCGGGTGCGGGCGCGTTGCTGTCCGGCGCGTACTGAGCCTCGCAAATTCACAGGGACGCCCCTATGTTTACGACTCTTCAGTACGGCGCGAACGTTGCCGCAAACGGTATTCGCCAGCACTATCTCCGCTACGGTGGAACACATGGGACGCGGAGTGAGCGCACCGCGATCATCCTGATTCCAGGCATCACGAGTCCCGCCATTACGTGGGGATTTGTGTGTGAAGTGTTCGGCCGTGAGTTCGATACCTACGTGATCGATGTGCGTGGCCGCGGCTTGTCAGAGGCGTCGCCAACGCTTGACTACAGCCTGACCGCGCAAGCCGACGATGTAGTGGCATTCGCAGACGCGCTTGGTGTGAAGCGATTCACGCTTGTAGGCCATTCGATGGGCGCACGCATTGCAGCGCGCGCGGCGACATGCAAGCCCATTGGCCTCGAATCGGTCGTGCTGGTGGACCCGCCGGTGTCGGGTCCTGGCCGTCGCGAGTATCCAAGCAAGCTGCCGTGGTACGTCGATTCGATGGCGCTCGCTCGAGCCGGCGTGGGCGCGGAGGCAATGCGCGCGTTTTTGCCGACGTGGACCGATCAGGAGCTCCAGTTGCGAGCCGAGTGGCTGCACACCTGCGACGAGCGCGCAATCATTGCATCGTTTGAAGGCTTTCACATCGACGACTTCCATGCGGACGCTGCGCAACTGCACGTGCCGTCTCTGCTGATCACGGCTGAGCGCGGCGACGTTGTGCGTGACGAGGATGTCGCCGAACTGCAACGTGCGACGCCGTCGATGCAGCATGTGCGTGTGCCGAACGCGGGCCACATGATTCCGTGGGACAACGCGACGGGCTTTTACGCGGCGTTCGGTGACTTTCTCGGCGCGCCGCTCGTTTGAGCTCGCCAGCCCCCTATTTGCCAGCCCCGAAGGAGCCGCCATGCCTATCAGCGACCATCAACTGGTCGAAGCCTGGAAGGAAGTGCTTACGCTGTCCCGCCTCGAACGCGGGCAAACCGTCACCATCTTGACGAGTTCCTCCACGCACCCGCAGACTCTCGCTTGCGCACTCATCGCAACACAGTCGATGGGCGCAGTCGTCAACCGGCTTGACTTACCACCGGTAAATGGCGAGAAGGCATTTAGCCGCGACTCGCTCGCGTACCTCGGCACGACGCCATTGACAGGCAACCGCGCGGCGATTGCCGCGCTGAAAGAGAGCGACCTCGTGCTTGATCTGATGACGTTGCTTTTCTCGCCCGAGCAACACGACATCCTCAAGTCCGGCACGAAGATCCTACTTGCAGTTGAGCCGCCCGAAGTGTTGGCGCGGCTGGTACCGACATACGCCGACCGCGAGCGCGTGCTGGCCGCTGCGAAAAAGATAAGCGCCGCGCGCGAGATGCGCGTTACGTCGCCAGCAGGCACATCGCTTGTGTGCCCTATGGGTGAGTTTCCTGCGATCGCCGAATATGGTTTCGTCGACAAGCCGGGTCGCTGGGACCACTGGCCTAGCGGCTTTGCACTGACCTTCCCGAATGACCGAACCGCCAGTGGCACGATCGTGATCGATCGCGGCGACATCCTGCTGCCGCAGAAACGCTACGTCGGCGAGCCGATCGTGCTGACGGTGGAAAAGGGCTATGCGACGAAGATCGAAGGCGGCATCGACGCTGCACTGTTGCGCGATTACATGGAAACCTTCAACGATCCCGAAGGCTACGCGATCTCCCACATTGGCTGGGGACTGCAACGTCGTGCGCGCTGGTCGACGCTTGGTCTGTACGACCGCGAAGCAACCATTGGAATGGACGCGCGCGCCTTCGAGGGTAATTTCCTGTTCTCGCTCGGACCTAACAACGAAGGCGGCGGCAGCCGCACCACCACGTGTCACATTGACATTCCACTGCGTAACTGCACCGTGCGAATCGACGATGAAGTGGTCGTCGCCGATGGTCGGGTAGCGGATACGGCCCAACACTGACAAGGACTACGATGACCGATCTTTCAGAACATGCCGAAGCGGGTGTTTACCATAAGCAAGGATTCGGAACGCCATTGCCGGTTCAAGGCAATGTCGGACTCCTGATCGTCGATTTCGTTATTGGATTCGCAGATCCAGATGTGTTCGGCGGCGGAAACATCGGTCCCGCAATCGCTCGCACTGTCGAAGCGCTTGCGCTTGCGCGTCGAAATCGGTGGCCTGTTGCACACAGCCGGATTGTCTACGCCGACGACGGAAGCAGTAACAACGTTTTCTCGGTAAAGGTTCCTGGCATGGCGTCGCTTACCGAAGACAATCCCAATAGCGCCATCGTCGATGAACTCACACCTGAAAGCGGTGAGTTGGTTGTGCGGAAAACGGTGCCATCGGCGTTTTTCGGCACGCAACTCGCCCCGTGGCTTACGGAGCGCGCCGTACAGACTTTGCTGGTTGCCGGTGCCGTGACAAGCGGTTGTGTGCGTGCAAGCGTTGTGGACGCAATGTCGTACGGTTTCCGACCGCTGGTCCTTGCCGATTGCGTGGGAGATCGCGCAATTGCACCGCACGAGGCGAATCTCTTCGATATGGCGCAGAAATATGCGGCGGTTATGCCGCTCGACGACGCAATTGGCGCAATTGAAAAAAGCAGCGGCAGGAACGTTCGCTGACACTTAGCCAGGATATGCCATTGCTTATCGGTGGACCTGCGCGCACGGGAAGAGCCCACAATGCGTGCTAGGCGGACTCACCTTGATTCCGCTAGCGGCTGCTGCTGGTGCACGACCGCCAGGCCCAGCCTCGATGCTTTCCAAAAACACTGGCTGACGCTGGGCGGTTCGCTGACTGCGCATCTGCGCACGCTTGGAGTGGTAGATGTGCGTGTCACGCGTGAGGTTGTTGGGCTGCCCTGGTCCGACGAGCGTGACGCACTGCAACTGGCGCCCCGCGAGCGCGCGTGGATACGCGAAGTTGTGCTTGCCGTTGATGGTGTTCCCTGCGTCGCTGCTCACAGCGTGACGCCCCTCGAAGCTAGCCTTGGCGTATGGCAGGCGATGCGGCGGTTACGTGCTCGGCCGCTGGGCGAACTGCTTTACGGGGACGTTAGCGTAAGCCGATCTGCGCTTTCTAGTCGACGCATCAACGCGCGTCATCCACTTTACGGTTTGGGTGCGGCTCAAGTTTCAGGCCGCTTGCCGTATCTGTTCGTTGCCCGACGATCTGTATTCACACGACTGCAGGCGCCACTGATGGTGACGGAATGCATGTTGCCAGCGTTTTGGGAGCGGCTCACTCGCCATCGCAAAACCGAAGCGGCTGTTGTCAACGTTTCTTCCGATAAGCGGCCGTGTGATGGATACCATGTCTCGTGTGGCTGCGAATCTGACTTTCATGTCGTGAGGGATCGAACGCGGTACAGAGTGGGTGAGGTATCGCCAGCCTGAGCTCGCTGGTCGATGCCTCACCTGGCCGGCAAGCTCTACGAGCCTGCCGATATCGATCGCAGCACGCTCAGAATCGATGTCGAATGCCAAAATTGATATTGAACTGTTTGTCGGTTGACGACGCGGGCAGTTGACCAATCTGCATCTGTGTTGCACCGCCATCCGCTTTTCCGTAGATAGCCCACATGTATAGATCGGTACGCTTGGAGATGAAATAGTCGGCAACCAGGTTGTATTCCAGATATTTAGGATGCTGATTTAGCGAACCGATACTGCCATTGATCACATCGATCGCCGCTGCGAGGCGCAGGAATGGATTAACCCTGTAGTCAGCCTGCGCCAGATAGATGTTGAACTGGGCATCTGCGCCGTTGATCGAATCGGTGAGGTCGGAATGTGAAACCGCAACGCGGGCAGTCAGCTTACCGAACGTGTACGCAACGCCTCCCGCCGCGATATTCAGGTCTCGCGCAGTAGGCAAGTACTTCCCGTAAACCAGGATGCTTGACGCGCCGGTGCTGTCATACCACACCGCGTATGGGTCACGCACCGACGTGTAAGCCGCGCCGATCTGGAGAGGGCCGGCGGTATATCCGGCGCCGACGCTCGCCACGCTGTCATTGGAGAACTGACCTGGGACTCCGCCAAACGCATACAGCGCGGCCACCGAAAGACCCCGGTAGGTCGGGCTGGTGTACTTGAGCGAGTTGCTGGTGGTCCAGTCGTTAGCAGTGTTATCGATGTCGTAGATAGGAGCCGTTCCCCGGCCATTCGCCATGATCGGACCGACATAATCGACGACCTCGTCGTATTGACGACCAAGACTCAGGTTGCCGTAGGGGCTACCAATTCCCACGTACGACTGGCGGCCGAATTCGCGGCCATCCTGTCCAAGCTTGCCGGTGTTCACATCAAACCCGTTCTCAAGGTGAAAGTACGCCTTGTAGCCGCCGCCGAGATCTTCGGTACCGGCGAGGCCCCATTGCGAACCTAACCATGTCCCGCTACGTAAGCGATACGAGGAGCCGGTGCCGGCGTTGTTAATATACGCGACCGCCTCATCGATCTGACCGAACAGCGTGACTGAGCTTTGTGCATTCGCATAGCTTGTGACAGCACATAAGCTGAAAACAATCAATGATTTTTTCATCGTGACTCCTAATTATTGTTAAAAGACCTGACTTGGTTAATGGGGGTTCGTGCTTTCTGTGCCGGCGCGCTGCCCGTCCCCGGCTTAACGGGCGTTCACCGCCTCACCGTACCGCAGCAGGCGTATTACGTAGCCTGCGCACGGTCCGGTGACTTATCTGATGTTTCGCACCACCGCCGAGGGCTCGAGCGCCCGGCCACCGCTGTAACGCAACCCCATGATCCCGACGAAAATCGCGGCGCCGACGGCCGGTGCTGCCGCAACACGGAAGATCGCATCGGGTGCCCAATTCGCTGCGTACAGGACGCCGGCCAGGTAAGTTCCGCCGGCGCCTCCGAGACGGCCAACCCCGTACGCCCATGCAACTCCCGCCGCCCGTAGCCCGGCTGGATAGAAAATCGATCCGAGAGCGACGACACCTTTCTGGCCACCGCTGATGCAGAACCCGCCACAGAACACCGCGAACACGAGTATCCAGTGCGTCGCACCGAGCGCGACCGAAATTGCCAGCATGGATATTCCGCCGAACAGATAGAGGGCCGACAGGATCATGTATGGGCCTATACGGTCCATCAACGGTCCCATAAGGAGACCGGCCACCATGCCGCCAATCGTGCTCACAGCGGTCGCCCAGACGACAAATGCGGAGGGATAGGACAGCGAATGCAGTACCGTCGGCAACCAGCTCTGAAGGAAATAGAATTCCGCAAGGTTGATAACGAACACGCCCCACAGCAGAAAGGTCCCTAGGCGAAGATTCCTGGAGAACAGACCTTTTACACGTGTATCGCTGGTTGCGTCTTCATTCGAAGTCAGTACGGCGTCTTTCGGCAAGATGAACCCGGGAAAGAACCGCTGGGCAGCACGCAACAGATCGACGGGTGAGCGGCGGCGCGCAAGATAAGAGGCGGACTCAGGCAGGAAGGGAATGAGCAGCAGTGTCAGCACAATAGGCCCGAGACCACCGACCCATAAAGGACCGGCCCAGCCAAAGCTTGGGATCATGGCGCCGCAACAGAAGCCCGCTACAGTGAAGCCGAGAGAGTAGCCGACATAGATCAGCAGAACAAAAGTTGCGCGGGTCCGTTTCGGACTGAATTCGGATGTAAGACCGATCGCGCAGGGTGCGGCCGCTCCGAGGGCGATTCCGGTAAGGAGTCTGATTGCGATGAGTTGCGGTGCGTTAGTTACCAGGACGGTGAGCAGTGTGAGAACTCCGAACGCGGCCGTGGACAAAACAGTCATCTTCTTTGGCCCGAACCGGTTTGAAAGCGGCGAGATGCCGAAATTGCCAATCAGCAGCCCCACGAAAGCCGCTGAAAAAATGGTGCCGAGGATAGATTTAGGAAGATGCCATTCGCTGGCTAGAACAGGGACGATGTAGCTAATAGTCTGCGTGTTGAAGCCATCGAACAACATCAGCAGCGCGCACAGGGCGAGCGCGACGCGCTGGGTGCGACCGATACGATGTTCATCGATCACGTCGTGAATGTTTACTTTCCGTGTTTCCAAGACTTCTCTCCACTGCGATGTTGGGTCTGCCGTTCGAACTGCCCACAGGTCGGACAGGCCTTATGCGAGAGCGCCAGCCGCGCAGCGAGCCACACGGCTGACACCCGGCAGCTAAAGCCACATCGACGGAAAGTATGTCTTTACCGCCCGCGAAAGCTTTCAACGCTGTCGCTTTGATATTATATAGCCATAAAATTATATATAGCTGGGGTAAACCCTCATATGTTGGAGCTCAGTTTCGTTGCGTAGAGCGGCTTTTGGCGCAGCGCCTTGAGGTTGGTGTGCTGTGGTCAATCAGCCCGCGACGCCAGCAAGGACATGGTGTTCGGCGGGGTAAAAGACTCCGGATACTGTTTGGAGAGACCGCTCGAAGCGATCGGCGCGACAGCGAAAACGCAGCAGCTCTCCTACACGATCGTATTGCCAGTGTGCGCGGTTGATCCCTTGAGCTTCCAGATCAGCAACCCAAGCGCCAGGCACGGCACGAACAGAGCCAGGAAGTCGAAGTATTGTGTCGCCCACGCCATGACCGCAACCCCGCTCCAAAAGTGAGCGTGCACTAGCGAAAAGTGCTTAGCGGCCTGACGGGCCTTCGCCTTTTCGTCGGAGCTCAAAATCATATTCACGGAATGCGTAAGCAGCGAAATGTAGTTGCCTGTCATGACCATCGTTGACGTGGGGAAGCCCGAGGTCGACGGCACGACGGTGTTCTGAAGATACACAGCAAATGAGCCCAGACATACCAGCCCGAACACAATAATGTTGGGCTCTCGTAGCATCCCTTTGTGATGCAACTCGCTGGCAATGCACGCGTACGCAAGGATTATGACAAGCTCCAGGATGAGGCAATAAAACGCGCAACTGGTCTGAGCCTTCCCTTTTCGCCTGGCTGCTAAATGATGACCCAACACCATCATTAAAAATCCAGCTACCGTCGACAGGTGCAATATGGCGTCGTGAATATTTGTGTGATGAATTATTCCAATAATGCCGATCATGGTGTTGACAGTCATCACGCCCAGCAGGACATGAAAGAGCAGCAGGTAACTTACACAGTCCATGCATCCACCCACGAAGCAGAGCGTGAAAACGGTCAATGCCCCTTCGTCCGGAAGCCATTTCCTGGGATGTCTCTGCATGATGCAAACCGGTTGCTTATCTGTCATTCGTACCTGGACCAAGGACGTTCAGTCAATATTATACGATTGAATAATTACGTCTGCTCAGGGTATACGTATGCGATAAATGCGCGGGATGTGAACTCGTTGTCCAGGGTAATGGTCGGCTGGGTTGCACTATGGTGGTGCTACGAGAGGCGTTCTTTACTGTGCGGCCGTATAATTCCATTTGCGCGGCTCAACAGAGGCGCGGGCAATCGTTTCCGCAAAGTGGATTTTCAAAACTACAGCCATGAATAAATCAGAACACCCTCAGGGTGCTTTGCGGCGTCGCGGGGCACTGGGCCGGCCCGCAGGGGCTACTGAGAACCAGAAAGAAAGCATCCTGGACGCCGCGGAGGTCGATTTTTCTCACCGCGGATATGCGGGTACGACGCTACGCGAGGTTGCGGTGTCGTGTGGTGTGACCCAGGCGCTGATCACCTATTATTTCGGCACCAAGCAGCAGCTGTTTGAAGAGGTATTTCTGCGTCGCGCGACGAAGATATCGGCTGACCGGGTGCAGCTACTCGAACAGATAGAGGCACACGGCGACAATGCCAAGCTCGAGCAAATCGTCCGTGCCTTTCTGAAGCCGATCGTTGACTTGCGCGCAACGGTTTCGGGACGGGCCTTCATCAGGCTGCAGGCGCGGCTCCACACCGAACCGCCGGAAGTGTCGTACAAGCTGCGTAGTCTGGCGTATAGCGAATCGACAAAGGCTTACGTGGACGCGCTGCGCAAGGTGTTGCCGGGATTGCCCGAAAAAGATCTGTACTGGCGTGTGACGCTAATGATCGGCGCCTATCTTTACGCATTCTCAGACAGTCACCGGCTAGAAGTGCTTGCCAAGGATATTTGCAATCCCGGAGATCCGGTCGAGGTGCTTGAGCAATTGACGAGCTTCGTGGTGGGCGGCCTGCAGGCGGCAGCTGCGAAATAAGCTTGCCCCTCAGGCAGACTCGCCTGCAGCCTCGGGTTGAACCAGTCCGGCGTCGGTCAGAGTCGCGGCACCCACGCCCAGTAGATGCGCGCGCGAAAGCGCAAAAGCGCGTCCCGCGTCTCCATCGAGAATGGCCTGAATGATTGCCTGATGCTCTTCGCCCGTTCCGGCCTCACGGCTGAATGGGCGGTGGCGGTTGATTGTGTGCCGGATGCGGTGCACGTGCCACATCAGATGCTCGTGAGTCTGTCGCATGACGGGGTTGTCAGCCCCTTCGACGATCGCGTAATGGAAGTCGTCATTGAGCTCGAAGTACCGGCGATGATTGCCTTTTTCCAAAGCAATCTGCATGAGTTCGGTCGTCTTGCTGAGCTTTTTTAGCACCTCGGGGGGCTGCCTGCGTGCGACGGATTCGGCGGCGGCGCCCTCGATCAATGCCAGCACCTCGAATGCACCAGTGATGTCCGAGGCATCGGGTGCCGTCACCACGGCACCGACGTGCGGTATCAGCTCGACTAGCCTTTCTGCTTCCAGAATCCGGAACGCGTCGCGTAGCGGCGTGCGCGATACGCCAAATTCCTCACAAAGCAGGGGTTCCGGCAGGCGCTCGCCGGCTTGCCAGCGGCCTTCCACGATATCGAGCCGAAGCTGTTCCAGAATGGCAACATGCATCGACTCGCGGCGCGCAAGCGCGCGCCCGATTCGAGCTTTTACTGGCATTTCTCTCAACCCATCCTAGTCATGTCCGGATCATTGATGTTCTGGATAAGCTCCGGCGCAGACCGAAATTATACGGGCTCGCTCGCACACGCGACAGCCGAGCGGATCATTGCGCTTTCCTCCACAGGATGCAGTACCAGTCAGAACGCTCAGCCTGCTCGTCAGCCGGCAATCCGGTCCTTTTGCCCTCGCGGCACCAATCCGCCCAGATTGTAGCCGAATATTTATACTTTGGTATAAATATGCGGAAATCGAACGGTGTTCCTCTGGATCTCGCCCAAAAATGCCCTTAGAACCCCTACAAATAGGGATTCAACTGAGCCGGAGTGCCAAAATAACTTGCGATCCAAAAAAATGCGATATACGATATGTCGAAAGAGCAGCACGGACACAAGCCGTTGTCGTCACGTCTGTTCGCCGCACTGCGGCTTTCCTTGGGAGGGGTGAACGTGTCCTGGCTGAATGTTGTGAAACTGTCCGAGCTATCGCCGGACTATCCGGCGGCCTGCAGTGTGGGGCGGCATCGAATCGCGGTGTATCTCGTCGGTGACGCCGTGTATGCAACGTCGAATATCTGTACTCATCAGTTTGCTCTGCTAAGTGATGGGTATCAGGAGAACGGCGAAATCGAGTGTCCGTTGCATCAGGGGCGCTTTGACATCCGGTCGGGTAAGGCGCTTTGTTCGCCGCTGACTGTCGATCTGGCGACCTATGAGGTAGACGTCCGGGGCGACGAGGTCTGGGTGGACCTTCCGGACGCCGGAAATTAAGCATCGGCTCAGGCGCTCATCAGCGAGTGCGGGGCAGCAACAGGGTGAACGCGGATGTCGCGAAAGGCGGCCCGCGCTCAATGTAACTTCAGGAGGCGAGGATGGGCGACGTAGTTTTGCAGGATCAACGTATCCAATGGCCGGAAGCAGGCGTGAGCCGGGTTCCGTTCGAGATCTATACGGACGATGCGCTTTACGAAAATGAACAGGATGCC
This sequence comes from Paraburkholderia sp. GAS82, assembly GCF_050436285.1. Classification (NCBI taxonomy): domain Bacteria; kingdom Pseudomonadati; phylum Pseudomonadota; class Betaproteobacteria; order Burkholderiales; family Burkholderiaceae; genus Paraburkholderia; species Paraburkholderia sp. GAS82. Next base: position 141,409 of record NZ_JBNDLX010000002.1, on the reverse strand, counting down.
TTGTTCAAGGGGCCGATATGGAACTTTGTTGGCGTCGACGTGGAAGTGCCTGCCGTTGGCGACTTCAAGACAAATTTCGTCGGCGACACGCCCGTCGTGGTCGTGAAGAGTTCCGCCGACAGCTATAGCGCCTTCGTCAACCGTTGCGCGCATCGGGGCTCAACGCTGTGCTATGAGAAAACCGGTAATCGCGATGCTTTTACATGTGTCTACCATAACTGGTCGTACGATCTTGAGGGAAACCTGAAGACCGTCGCGTTCCATAAGGGTGTGCGCGGCAAGGGTGGCTTGCCCGAAGATTTCCGTACCTGCGATCACAATCTTCAGAAACTGCGTGTCCAAACGCTCTGTGGTCTCCTGTTCGTATCTTTCGACGAAACTGCGCCAGACCTCGAGGAGTTTCTTGGACCAAAGATGTGCGCCCATATCCGGCGTATTTTTGCCAAGAAGATCAGGATTCTCGGTACGTTTTCGCAATACATGCACAACAACTGGAAGTTGTACATGGAAAACGTAAAGGACTCCTATCACGCAAGCCTGCTTCATACGTTCTTCACCACTTTCAAGCTGAACCGGCTTTCAATGCAGGGCGGCCTGATTCTTGAGGGCGATGGTGGCCACCACATCAGCTACTCGAAAATGGCGACCGACTCCGGTAGCGGTACAGACTACGAGAGCGGCGGCATTCGTGCGCAAAACGACGAATTTGCGCTGCACGACGGTCGGATTCTCAAAAGCTGGCCTGAATTCGAAGACGGCATCACGCACGCCATTCAAGGCATTTTCCCCAATCTTATCGTCCAGCAAATCCAGAACTCGCTTGCATTGCGTCTGCTCATTCCGCGTGGTGTGAACGGCTGCGAGCTCGTGTGGATCATGTTCGGCTACGAATCGGATACTCAGGAAGAGACCGATATCCGCGTAGCCCTGAGTAACCTGGTGGGGCCAGCGGGCCTCGTTTCGATGGAAGACGGTGTGATCGGAAGCTTCGTCCAGCGTGCGATCGTCGGCAACCAGGGCCGTGAGACAGTGCTCGAAATGGGCGGGCGAACTGTTGAAAGCCAGGAATCACGCGTCAGTGAAGCGTCAGTCCGCGGATTCTGGCAGACGTATCGCAAGTACATGCAACTGTGACCTGTTCACGCAAATAGTTCTACAGTTCGCGCGGCGCCGCCGCGGTGCGCCGCGCACATAAGATCTACTTATTCAAGGAAGGCAATCGTGTCGGGATCCACCGAACTTTTTCATCGCGTAAGGCCGCTGTACGACGCCTACGCTGACTGCATCGACGAAGAACGCTATCAGGAGTGGCCTGACTTTTTCGAAGATGTCTGCTTTTATCAGATCACGACGCGAGAAGCGCGTCGCAAGTCGTTGCCTATCGGCATTATTCAGTGCAACAGCAAGGGCATGCTGATCGACCGGATCAACTCGATGAAAAAGGCAAATATCTTCGAGCCACAACGGTATCGACATTTGCTCGGTGCATTGCACGTGGAGACCACCGAAGATGGGACGATCCGTACGCGCATGGGGTTTGCCGTCGTGCGGATTATGGAGAGCGGAGACAGCATGTTGTTCCTTTCCGGCGTATGGCATGACGAAATCGTCGAGACTACGGAAGGTCTGCTCTTTCGCGAGAAGATCGCCGTACTCGATTCGAGCTGCGTGGACACACTCATTGTCGTACCCGTCTGAAATGGTGACACCATGAGCCGCGGCACCGAATACCCTATCGTTATCGTTGGCACCGGCTTCGCGGGTTATACAGTGGCCCGCGAACTACGACGTCGCGACCGGAACGTAGGTTTGTTGATGTTGAGCTGCGATGACGGCAACCAATATTCAAAGCCGATGTTGTCCAATGCTTTTGCCCAGAAGATGAGCCTGGCGCAATTGGCGGGCACGCCCAGGGAGCAGATGGCGAAACGGCTCAATGCCGAGATCGAGCCGAACCTGAGCGTCGAGTGGATCGATCCGGTCGCGCACAGTCTGTATCTGTCCGAGGGTGGGCAGATCGGGTACGGCAAGCTCGTGCTGGCAGTCGGGGCGCAGGCACGGGTTCCTCAGTTCGGTGGAAATGCCGTTAGCCGGGTGCTATCTGTTAACAGTCTTTCGGAGTACGAGACGTTGCTTGCCGCGCTTGACGGCGCGTCAAAGGTAGCGATAATCGGCGCAGGACTGGTGGGGTGTGAACTCGCAAACGATTTGCTCGCTGGAGGCTATAGCGTCGACCTGCTCGACGTGTCGATGCGTATGCTAGACCGATTCTTGCCGCCCGAAGCGGCCGACACGGTGACGCAAGCATTGGTCGCCGAGGGCGTACAGTGGCATCCCGGTGCGATCATCGAATCCATCGATACCGCAGAGACTGATGGACGCCAGCTTGTGATAACGGGCGACAACGGCCTTCATATCGTGTGCGATGTAGTGATTGCCGCAATCGGACTCATTCCGCAAACCGTCCGCGCCGAGCCGCCATTACAGATCAACCGGGGCATCGTTGTCGATCGCTATTTGCAAACATCCGCACCGGACATCTACGCAATCGGAGATTGCGCAGAACTGGACGGCAGCGTGTTGCCGTTCCTCGAGCCAGTTCAGCATGGGGCGCGAGCATTGGCCGCAACGCTGACCGGAGTGGCCACTCCGGTGCACTATCCCCCGATGCCTATCGACGTCAAGACTCCAGCGCACCCAGTACGCGTCGTCTTGCCTCCGGTCGGTACCCGTGGTGGGTGGCAGATGCAGAATAGCGATAGCAAGGGCGTGTACGCGATATTTGTCGAAGAGGGTGGAGCAATGGCTGGATACGCACTGTCTGGTGATCAGGTCAGTCGGGAAAGCGAGCTAACATCGGTATTTGAGGCGCGGATGTCTGCCTGATCGGTTGCAATAGCGAGCCTCGTCTTCGTGTTCACCGCATGTCGCGGCCCATGCGACATGCGGGAACTGGCGCTTGAATGTTTGCCAGCAACAAACGTATCGCGAGTAAAGATCGCAGTCGAAAAATGACGTCCAATACCTTCATCTCTGAGCTTAATCCCGACAGGAGCGATCGGCCCGCATTAGCGTTTCGGCTTCAGGTCAAGGAATACGAAGCTGAGATCCCGGTGCATCAGCACCGCAAGTGTCAACTGGTGCTTGCGCTGCATGGCGCGGTAACGTGCCAGGTGGACAAGGCATTGTGGATGGTGCCCCCGCATTGTGGCGTATGGATTCCCGGAGGATTGCCCCACAGCAATCGCACAACAGCAAACGCAAAGCTGTACTACCTGTTCGTCGAGCCCGACCTCGTTGATTTGCCGAAGCAGTGTTGTACGCTCGCGATCTCGCCGGTGGTGAGAGAGATGATCCTGCATCTGGCCAGCATTGATCAAGAGTACGAACCAGATAGCCATACTGATCGTCTCGCACGCGTGCTGCTGGATGAGTTGGCACGAATGCCAATGGAAAGGCTTTGCCTGCCGGTCAGCGACCATCCAAAAATAACTGAGATTGAGAACGCGTTGCGTGCCAACCCAGGTGACCGCCGCACAATCGAGCAATGGGCCAGGCGCGTGGCGATGAGCGAGCGATCATTGGCCCGCTTGATCGTTGCCGAGACGGGGCTGACTTTCGGTCGTTGGCGGCAGTTATTCCATTTGCTCTTCGCCATCAGAGAACTGGCGGGCGGGGCATCGGTACAGCGGGTATCCGGTGATCTCGGCTATGAGTCCGTGACTGCATTCATCACCATGTTCAAAAAAGCTCTTGGGCAACCCCCTGCACGGTACTTTGCGTCGATCTCGCGAATGAGGGAAACCAGCTCACCGTCTGAGTGACGGTCGGAACTTGCCCTCTGCGCATAGACAAACGAATCGCAGACGCCGTGAATCGGGCAGAAACGAGGGACATATGTAGCACCGTCTCAACGAATTACGTCGCGATCCACGGCCGTTTCATCCATCAACAGTCCCTCATTCTCTCCTCACTTTCATCGACCAGAATGCATGTCAACCGATGCAGTCAATGCGCTGCGCCGGAGGTCAAGGAGAAAGACATGAAAGGGATTCGCCAGGCGGTAGTCGCCGCCGTGTTAAGCGTCGGCCTCGTGAGTGTTGCCGAGGCTCATGTATTCGTCGGTTTGAGCGTCGGAGTGCCGGCGGTGCCAATGATGCCGATGGTGGCCGCGGTGCCCGTCGCGCCCGTGGCGGTCTATGCACCGCCGCCTGCGCCCATCTATTACGCGCCCCCTCCGCCCGTGTATGCGCCGCCCGTGGTCGTCGGTTATTACGGCCGCCCGGGCGGATGGTATGGGCACTATGGATATGGATACGGCTACTGGCGCTAATGATCGGACGCGCGGCGCAACGTCCTCTATCCCCGTTCGCCGCTTTTCGCGTCCTCAATTGCAGCACATCAGTGACGCGCGAATGAATCGATCGCACGCGCCAGTGCGACCGGGTATTGATACATCATCGCGTGTCCCGCGTGCTCAACCAGCAGAAGATGAGCATGCGGCAATAAGTGCGTGAGCGCCAAGGCGTTCTCTTTGGCGACGACGGCATCGTCGGTTCCCGACAGCACTAATGTATCGATACGCACCGAGCGCAATGCATCAGCGGCTGCATCGTCCGTTTCCCACTCTTTGAGCGAGGCGGATTGGCCATCCGTAACCGCGTTGGAAATGGCGGATGACTGGTAGCCGGACGGCTTGAACATATCCTTGGCGAAGCACCGTTCGGCGTCTTGTACGCTTGGTGCCGGGAACAGAACGGCCATGATGTCGTTGAACGTGACGCCAGGGCTGCCCGCCAGTTTCGCCATGACATCCGCAGGCACCGGCGAGCCGGCTCGGCCCGGCGCCAACGCACTCATCAGCACCATTTTGCCGATCGCCTGGGGCTTGTCGATCGCGAGTTGCTGCACGATCGAGCCGCCCATCGACCATCCGACGACCGTCGCATGCTTTAGCGCCAACGAGTCGATCAATGCGGCAGTATCGCTCGCCATGTCGTCGATGGTGAAGTTCGACGCGTCCGGCATCGAACGTCCGATGCCACGATTGTCGAAGACGATGACATCATGGTGTTTCGCGAGTTCGGCGAGAAACGCTGCGTCCCATTCGGACACCGTCGCGCGATAGCCCGTGACGAGCAGAAGCGGACTGCCATGACCAAACCGGTAGTAGGCGAGCGGACCGCGTGGTGTGTTCGCGATCTGTTCGTGATGACCTGCATAGATCGATGACGTAGCAGACGGCGCCACGCACGCCGCTTCATGCGGATAGCTCACGGTTCGCGCGTGAGCGGCGGTTGACAGCGTGACACACGCCAATGTAATCGCGAGTGCCGTGGATCTTAGCGGCTTGTTCATATGGACGCTCCTTGACTCGATGATGATCGACGCAACACGTCAAGTGTATTAATCGACTATTAGCGTCGAATGAGGAGGGGAGTCGTCAGCCTGGGCCCCGATGTCTTTAGAGGGAGCATGTCATGCGCCCTAGGAGTTGCCGATGAACTTGAGTGCATCCATCATCGGCGTCTTCGATACATTGACCATGCCCTGGAAGGGTGTGTCGAGATCGAGGACAACGAACACGGCAGTTGTAGTCGATAGGGCGCAAAGAAGAAACACGACGCACATGCTCCAGTTTCTTGGGGCGCTGAAACCAAATATGCCGAATATGACCACCAGCCAGCCGACGAGGACCGCAATCAAAGGAGTTGGAATCAGGCCCTTTCTGTGTTCGAACGCGAGCCAGCGGCCGGCGAATATGTCGTCCCAAAGTTCCATCGCGTGGTCACGGAATCTCTCCTGTGAGGGGCCGGCAGCCTGCAAAGCGAAAATGCGTCCCTGAATGTCGTAAGTACTCTGGAGGATTTCTCGCGTCTCTGCCTCTGCGGGCGTTCCCGTTTTGTTGGAAAACAGAAAGGAGATCCATCGGCCATAGTCGTTTTTTATTTGAAGGCGCAGGCCGTCGGCCGATGGACCGAACTGGGACAGGGTTCGGTCTAGCCGGATCATCGTGACAGCATTGTGTTGGAGCGCGGTATTGACCAGGTCAAGCGAGGACTTCCCGGACGAAATCAGCAGACTCAGCACCAATGCCGACAGCGTCGCTACGAGACCAACGGCAATACGCATCGCGGCAAGCGAGGATTCCTCAAAGTGGTGATCTGCCAGTCTTGAGCGTACATACGACCCTAGCGCTGCGCTCGAAAGAACGAGCACAAACACGAAGGCAGAAAAGACGTAGTGATCCATGTGGAAAATGGCCTCGTTCGATCACGCGGGTCAGCTAACTCTTGCCGAGCCACCTTGGCACCCATGCTGCAGAATATGTGGCCGGCAGCGTAATCCAGCGGCGCGCGTCGTTACTATGACGATAGTGCCGGATTCGAGCAAACGATAGGGATTTTTGCTCGCTATTTACTTGAACGTTGGATTTCTCCGGTAAAGCAGCGCCCATCGCTGGGCGCTGCCCGCTTTTGACGTTACTCGGCAAAGTCCGTTGCTTCCGATGAGCCTTTCCATGCATCAAGGTCGCGTTGAACCGCTGCGGCTTTTTGTGCCGCCAGTTCGTTGGCGATCTTGCCGGCGAACAGGTGCACCGGCGGTTCGGCGACGTTCACGGCCTGCATGATCAACATGGCCAGTTTGTCCGGATCGCCGGCCTGATGGCCGTGCAGCGTGCCCAGGTGCAGATCGAGCGACGCCTTTGCTTCGGTGTATTCATCAATCTGGCGTTTGGCCACTGCCAGCGCGCCACTCGACAAAAACTCCGTGCGCACCGGCCCCGGGTACACCACCGTTGCCTTGATGCCAAACTCGGCCACCTCGACCGCGAGCGACTCGGTCAAGCCCGCAAGCGCGAACTTGCTCGCCACATAACTGCCCCAGCCGGCGTAGCCGCCCTGGTAACCGACGATCGAGGCGATGTTGATGATATGCCCGCCACGCTGCTTGCGCAGATGCGGGAGCGCGTGCCGCAGTACCGTCAGCGGCGCGAACAGGTTGACTTCGAAATTTTGACGAAGCTCTTCTTCGGAGAGGGCTTCGACGGTTCCCTGCTGGGCATAGCCGGCGTTATTGACGATCACATCAATCTTGCCAAACGTGTCGATGGTTTGCTCAATGGCCGAGCGTACGCTCTGGTCGCTGGTCAGATCCACTTGCAGCGGAAGAAATTGTGCCGAGGCGGGGCCGATGGCTTCCGTCAGCGACGCCACGGTTCGCGAGGTCGCCGCGACGTGATCGCCACGAGCGAGGAGTTGCCGCACGAGTCGTTGGCCGACGCCTTTCGATGCGCCAGTGACGAACCAGATTTTTGCAGAATTGCTCATGATAATTTCCTTGATAAATGAGTAGTACAGAATTAACCAAATGCTACGGTTTAAAAGAATCTGGTCCGAGTCTTACTTGAGCGCTACGCTCATACCGCCGTCCGCCATCACGACCGCGCCGACGATATAGCTGGCCTTCTCGGACGCCAGAAAGGCGATCACTTCAGCAATTTCCCGCGGGTCGGCCGCCCGTTTGATGGGCGAGTTTTTGCCGTGCTCGGCAAGGAAGGCCGGACCATCCTTGTGGATGTGATTCGTGATGTTCGTGACCGCGTCGCCGGATCCCACGGCATTGACACGAATGCCGTGATCGATCGCTTCGAGCGACATGGCGCGCGTCAACTGGGCGAGCGCACCTTTCGAAGCCGCGTAGGCGGCGATCAGCGGAAACGCCTGATAGCATGCATACGACCCAACGTTGACGATGGCACCGGTCTTCGCCGGCATCATCGCGCGCATAGCTTCGCGCGAGAACAGGAACGCACCGGTGGAGTTGACCGCCTGAATGCTATTCCAGTCGTCTAGCGTCATCTCGACAACCGGCTTGTTAATGATGATCGCGGCGTTGTTGACGAGAATATCTAGCTTGCCAAAGCGTTCCATTGCGGTGGACACGGCACGCACCGCGCTTTCCTCATGCGCGACATCGGCGATAAGCGGGACGATCCCCGGACGGCCCAACGCTTCGACGTTGGTGCCGCGTCCGACGGCGATCACGCTGGCGCCTTGCGAGTGCAGCAGTTCGGTGGTGGCGAGTCCAATGCCGCTAGCCGCTCCGGTGACGATAGCGACTTTGCCGGCGAACGGCTGGTTGGTTTGCGCAGATGAAGTCATGGTGAATATCTCCTTCGAGTTGAGGGATGAGAATGGTTAGAAAGGGCTCGCCGTCGGACGTACGACGATTTCGCTGACATCGACGTCTGCCGGTTGCTCGATCGCATAGGCGATCGAGCGTGCAATCGCGTCCGACGTCAGCGCAACGCGGCGGAAGTCGCGCATCGCTGCGCGCGCGGTGTCGTCGGAGATCGAATCGGCCAGCTCCGACTCCACGACGCCCGGGCAGATCACGCTCACGCGAACCTTGTCGGTTTCTTGCCGCAGGCCGTCCGAGATGGCGCGCACGGCGAACTTGGTGGCGCAATACACGGCGGCCGTCGGCGAGACGGACAGGCCGCCTATCGAGGACATATTGATGACCTGGCCGAACCCCTGGCGCTCCATGACCGGCAGGACGGCAGCGATGCCGTGCAGCACGCCGCGGATGTTCACGTCTATCATGCGATTCCATTCGTCCACTTTTGTCGCGCTCAAGGGTGACAAAGGCATCACGCCGGCGTTGTTGACGATCACGTCGATGCGGCCGAAGGCGTCCAATGCGAACTGGGCGAACGCGTTGACGTCGGCGCTAGACGTGACGTCAAGTGCCCGGTAACGAACAGAGCCGCCGCTCGTCTGGATCTCCTCGGCCAGCGCCGCGAGTCGCTCCGTGCGGCGCGCGCCGATCACGAGCTGGTGTCCCTGGGCGGCGAGCAGGCGGGCCGCTGCTTCGCCGATACCGCTGCTTGCTCCGGTGATGAGGATGACTTTAGGTTGACTGGTTTGCGTTGCCACGTTGCGTTCTCCGTTTCGGCAATCTGTGCCGGTTGGTCCAAGGGAGAGGCAGCGAAGTTTGCGCATGAAGCGGCAAGGCAATCGCGGCGCGGTCTCCCGGGCGCTTCGGCTGCACCGTGCAACCGATGACCCAATCTTATGAGCCGGGTGCCTGCGCGCGAATACACGCGACAATTGCGGCATTGCCTATTCCTATTGAAGTGGACGCAGCCGGTCGATCGCATCCAGTAGAATTCCTCCACCTGATCCGGTGAGAGAGGAGTTCTCGTGACCGTTGCCGACAACGCTGCTTCTGCAAGAATGGTGAGTCTGCTTGAGCGACTGGCGCCGAATGAGGGGTACACCCAGTCCGCGCTGGAGGGCGTGCGGTTCATGCGCTCGAACCGGCCGCTGGGGCGCACCCCGGTGCTGTACGAGCCCAGCATCGTGATCGTGTGTCAGGGGCGCAAGCTGGGTTTTCTGGGCGAAGAGGTGTACGTATACGATGCCCAGCACTATCTGATTCTGTCCGTGCCCCTGCCGTTCTCGACTGAAACCGAAGCAAGCGAGTCCGAGCCGATGCTGGCCGTGACGTTGCGCCTCGATCTGATCGAACTGACCGATCTGATTTTGGTGATCGACCGTTCCGGACGCCATCAGCAAGGCACACCGCTCGGGATCGTATCGACGCCGCTTCAAGGAGACCTGGCCGAAGCGACCTTGCGTCTGCTGCAAGCCCTGAGTTCACCGCTGGACGCCGAGGTACTGGGGCCTGCAATCGTGCGGGAAATCTGCTACCGGGTATTGATCGGGGAACGTGGTGCAGCGATGAGGGCCGCGCTCGCGCATCAGGGCCGCTTCGGGCGGGTGGCGAAAGCGCTGCGGCGAATTCACACCGACTATGCGCAGTCATTGGATGTCAGTAGTCTTGCGGAAGAGGCGGGGATGAGCGTTCCCGCGTTTCACGTCAACTTCAGAACTGTTACGTTGACCTCGCCGATTCAATACATCAAGTCGACGCGTCTGCATCAGGCGCGTTTGCTGATGATTCGCGACGGCTTGACGGCGGCCTCCGCGTCGGCGCGTGTCGGTTACGAAAGTCCATCGCAGTTCAGTCGCGAGTTCAAGCGCTTTTTCGGGCGCTCGCCGGTCGATGAAGCTCGGGATATGCGGGCATCGTTCGCGCTATCCCCAGCTGCAAAGATCGACGATTTCGCCGCATCTCATTGACCCATGAAGTCGATTTGCTAAGTTGTACTCGTCAAGGCGACGATAAAGTCAAGAAATACCCTTGTCTTGGCCGGCGTGTGGTGCCGCGATGGATGGTATGCATAGAGCGGGAAGCGCTCATCCGGCCAGTCTGGGAACAGGTTGACGAGCCGTCCCTCGCGGATCAGGGGCTCGGCTCCGAGCAGCAACACCTGCGCGACGCCGGAGCCTGCCAGACACGCATTGAGGAGCGCGCTTGGATCATTCACCGTGAGCCGTCCATTCGTTTCGACAACAAGCTTTTTGCGCTTGCGATGAAACTCCCACGGATACGGCTTTCCTGTTTCCGGGTTCCGGAATTCGAGGCACCTGTGCACGCCGCGCCCCAGCTCTTGGGGCTCCGTTGGCCGACCCCGGCGAGCGAGGTATGAGGGTGCTGCGACTGTAACAACTGCAGTGTCCAGAAGCTTTCGCGCAACCAGACTGGATGAACGGGGTTTGCCAAATCGCAAGGCGAGATCGAAGCCGTCGACGATGAGGTCACCAAGCTGATCTCTCGCAATGAACTCGAGTTCAAGTTCAGGATGCGCATCCATGAATTCGTCGAGCTTCGGGCTCAGAGCGATTCGCAAAAAGGCCGGATCAAGGTTGATTCGCAGCTTTCCACGTACTGTCGCGACGCCTCCTGCAGCGGCTGTGGCCGCTTCTTCCATTCCTCTTAGGTGCGGCATGACCTGCTCATAGAACCGTCGGCCCTCTTCAGTGAGGGAAACGGCGCGGGTCGTCCGATTGAAGAGCCGTATTTTCAACCGCTTTTCGAGCCGGGCGATTGCCCGGCTAACCCCGGGCGGTGACATGCCCATCAATTCGGACGCAGCTGCGAACGTCTTCGCATCGACGACGGCAGCAAATACGCTGATACCGCTGGAGAGATTTTCGCTGGGCGATCTCATTGGGCTGACCCTGCACAGTGCGTCAAAAACTGCACTATGACTCATTAGTGACTATCCGTCATTTCACAAGTGTCATTCATGTCATTCAGTTTCTTATCGAATTTGCCCACAATGCACCCCAACAGTACGTTTCAACCTCACTTCATTCCAATTTCCAGGGAGCACGAGATGACCGTTCAACTTCCCTGCCGCGACTATCTATGCAAGGAGAAACTGCAATGTATGCAATCACAGGTATAACAGGAAAGGTCGGCGGTGCGGTGGCGCGCACGTTGCTCGCAGCGGGCCAACCGGTACGCGCGGTTGTACGCGATGCCGCCCGGGCACGGTCGTGGGCCGAGCAAGGGTGTGAGGTGGTGACAGCCAGCATGGACGACGCGGCTTCCCTCACCGCCGCGTTCGAGGGCACGCAAGGGGTCTTCATTCTGCCGCCATCCGACTTCGATCCGTTGCCTGGCTTTCCCGAGGCACGTGCTGTCATTGACGCCGTGCGCGGTGCGCTTGAGTCCGCGGCACCCGGCAAGGTGGTCTGCCTGTCGACGATCGGCGCGCAGGCCACCGAGACCAATCTGCTCACGCAACGTACGCTGATGGAGCAAGCGCTTCGTGAGTTATCGATGCCCGTGACATTCCTGCGGCCAGGCTGGTTTATGGAAAACGCCGCATGGGACGTTGCGCCGGCCCGTGACGAAGGGATGATCGCCAGCTTTCTGCAACCGCTCGACAAGGCTGTGCCGATGGTCGCAACCGCGGACGTCGGTCGAGTTGCCGCACAACTGCTTCAACAAACCTGGCGCGGCGTGCGTGTCGTCGAGCTTGAGGGGCCACAACGTGTGAGTCCTAACGATCTGGCCGAGGCATTTGCAAAGGTCCTCGGTCGTCCGGTTCGTGCGGAAGTGGTGCTGCGCGAAACGTGGGAGGCGCTGTTCCGCTCTCAGGGGATGAAGGAACCGTTGCCGCGTATGCGCATGCTCGACGGGTTCAATGAAGGCTGGATCGCCTTCGAAGGCGAGGAAGCGGGCATCGTCAAGGGCGAAGTGGAACTGGAAACCGTCGTGCGAAGCCTTGTCTCCCAGGCAGGTTAGAGCAGGCGCACCCGGTGACGCGAGCAGGATGCCGCGTCACCGGGTGTTTTCCGCCATCGTTCATCAAGAGATTCATATCAAGAGGTTCGCTATGGAATACAGCACACTCGGCAGTTCAGGGCTGCGCATTTCCCGTCTTTGTCTTGGCGCCATGACCTTTGGTGCCGGTACCGGAATCTGGGGCGAAATTGCCGGTCTCGACCGTGCGCAGGCCACCCAGCTTGTTGCAATGGCCGTCGAGCGCGGTATCAACCTGATCGATACAGCTGACGCCTATTCGCAAGGACAGTCAGAAACGGTCGTCGGACAGGTGTTGGCCGACCTCGGGCTCGACGAATCGCGCATGCTGGTCGCGACCAAAGTTCGGCTACGCACAGGAGCCGGTCACAACGACGTTGGGCTCGGCCGCTCGCACATCATGCGGTCGGTGGAAACGAGTCTTCGGCGCATTGGCCGCGATCATATCGACCTGTTTCAGTTGCACGACCGCGATGAACTTGTTCCGCTCGAAGAAACGCTTCGCGCGCTGGATGATCTTGTCACGCAGGGAAAGGTGAGGCACATCGGCGTGTGCAACTTCAGCGCGGGCGATCTGGAGCGTGCACAGGGAATTACCGCCCGCACGCACCGGGCCCGCATCGTCAGCAATCAGGTTCACTATGCGCTGACGAGCCGCGACGTCGAACATGAGATCGCGCCCGTGGCAAAGGCGAATGATGTCGCGCTGCTAGTGTGGAGTCCGCTCGCGGGCGGATACCTGAGCGGTAAGTACACGCAGGGAAGCAGCGGCGAAACGGGGCGTCGAACCAGGCTGAATTTTCCGCCGGTCGATCCTGCAAAGGCGGATCCTGTCGTGGGTGTATTGCGCGACATCGCCACGGAGTTGAACGCGTCGCCGGCTCAGGTGGCGTTGGCCTGGATTCTGCAGCGCCGCGAAATCTGTTCCATCATCGTAGGCGCGCGCACGCACGATCAACTGAGCGCTAACCTCGACGCTCAGCAGATCGCCTTGAACGCAGAGCAGACCGAACGCCTGAATCAGGTTTCGCAGCCGCAGCTGCCATATCCTTACTGGATGCAGCAGTTCCACGACAAGGATCGAGTTGTAGGCTGAATCAGTTCGTTCCGCTCTCGTTCAGTTTGCGTGATTCAGAGCGCTTGGGGGCAAGGGCTCGATTAGTAGGCCCACCAGCCCGGGCCCCACATGCTCCAATTCCACGCTGCATTCTCATTCATCTCGGCGCTCATGCGCTCCTGGTCAAGGAAATGTTGCTGAAGTTGCTCCCGCTTGTAGTTGTCCCAGGCGTTTTCATCACCGATATACAGGCAGCCACATGAATAAGGGTCTGCGTAGAGAAAGACGGCTTTTCCGTCCTTTACCTTCTGCACAACACGGTTCGGTGGCAACGTGTTCAGTTGCAAACGTTGCTGGTCGGTTGTCACCGGAACAATATGAAAGCCCGCTGCTGCAAGCAGGTCGTCTTTCTCGTTGGCCCGTTCTACCGGCGTGGCGCATCCGGAAATCAGTGCGCTCGCGATGAGCGCGAGAAAAAAGGCTGTCCATCTGAGCTTCATGATCGTCCCGTGCGTTAGGCTTTAAATGTTGTGGTACCTGGTACCGTGTACAGATTGACCATCAAAACTTAGCTGAAAATTACGGCAGTGTCCCGCGCTCTGACTCGTGGCGCCAGTGACCTGCCGCATACCGCTACGCAGAAGCAGACAACGCCTGCGCAACACGCTCACGCAACGTCGGCAACACCTCGGCTTCGAACCACGGATTGCGCTTGAACCACGCAATGTTGCGCGGCGACGGATGGGGCAACGGAATGATTTTCGGGCTGAAGTCTCTCCATCGCAGGAGCGTATCGGTCAGTGTCTCCCCGCATGCTTCGCCGAGTCCAAAGCGCTGTGCATATTGACCAATCAGCAAGGTGAGCTGGACCGAGCGCATCTGTGCCAACAGATCGTGATGCCAATGTGCAGCGCACTCGGGCCGTGGCGGCAAGTCGCCACTTGCGCCACGCCCTGGGAAGCAGAAGCCCATCGGCACAAGCGCAACTTTCGTGTCGTCGTAAAAGGTCGCATCGTCGAGGCCGAGCCACGTGCGCAAGCGGGTACCGCTTGCATCGCTCCACGGAACGCCCGACGCGTGCACTCGCGCCCCCGGTGCCTGGCCGATTATCAGAACCCGCGCGCTTTCGGATGCCGCGACTATCGGGCGGGGGGCGTGCGGCAGCACGGGCGCGCAGATCGTGCAGGCGCGGATTTCGTGCAACAGCGCATTCAGAGGGATTCGCTTCATAGGAACCGTTCGCAGTGTTTGCAGCAGTAGCGATGGAGAACAACTGGCCGCTGATCGAAAGGGTGAGGAATCGAAGGGTTGCGATGATTTGGCAGCCCATCATGGACGGCTTGCTGTCGATGCGTGTAGCAGTTTATCGTAAGCTCGCAAATGAGAGGGGCCGGCTCCCGGCAGATCGTAATGTTAAGCCACATATCGTCATTCCTCACGCGGAGGGCAACGTGCTCGTCATCGAAAGAGTTTTTCTAACCCGGGCCCGTATTTAATCTGCTTTGTCTTTGCATCGCACGATCGTTATTCTTGTCTGTCTGCGTTAGGGCGAATCGGCGAAGGCAGTCGGTGAGTAGCCAATGAGCCGCCAGCATTCAGCCGGTCCCAGCGCTCAATTGTTATCCCACCAACACACGAAGGTTCGCTAAATGAATACCGTCCCGCAGGCGCCGCTAATTCTGATAACGGGTGGTGGTCGTGGCGTCGGCGCAGCGACTGCGCGTCTTGCTGCCGCACATGGCTACGATGTGGCGATCAGTTTCGTCTCCGACGAAGCTGCCGCCCTTGCGGTGGCGGCCGATGTAGAAGCTGCGGGGCGTCGAGCGTTACCTGTGCGCGCAGATAGCGCGGACCCTGAGCAGGTCGCTCAGCTATTCGCCGCGATCGACCGTGAGTTCGGGCGGATCGATGTGCTGGTGAACAACGCCGCGATCATTGCACGGCAGTCCCGGCTGGAGGATCTTGAGTTCGAGCGGATGCAGCGCATCTTTGCTGTCAACTCGATCGGTCCTATCCTCTGTGCACAGCAAGCGGTGAAGCGGATGTCCTTTCGTCACAAGGGACCAGGCGGCGCCGTGATCAACATCTCGTCGGCGTCGGCGCGGCTTGGCAGTCCAAACGAATATGTCGACTACGCCGCGTCGAAGGGCGCTCTTGAGACATTCACTACCGGCTTTGCAAAAGAAGTTGCGCGGGATGGGATACGCGTCAACTGCATTCGCCCAGGGCACATCTACACTGACATGCATGCCAGCGGCGGAGAGCCGGGACGGGTGGATCGCGTCAAGGATTCGATCCCTATGGGAAGAGGCGGCCAGCCTGAAGAGGTTGCGCGGGCGATCCTATGGCTAGCCAGTGCCGAGGCTTCCTTCATTACCGGCACGTTCCTCGACGTCACTGGCGGCAAGTGAGCAACTGCTGGAGCCGGCGTTCATCATCGCCATGTCGTGTCGTGCCGTTCGCGCGCGGCCGGCACGTATGCCGATTTGTTCGACTTGGGCTGTATACGTCCTTTACCAAGGCACTCACACTCTTTACAAGGGATTTAGGTCGGGACCGATATCATCGCTCCGCTTGACGCTACTGGACCTCAGTCAGGCGTTATTGTCAGGAGTGAGAGCATGTTTGAAATCGGAAAAGAATATTCCCGGGAAGATATTCACAGGGTGACGGGCGGATGCAAGCAGGCATTTTTGCCTGTGAAGGGTGGCAAGGTAGTCGCCGCGCGACTGCGCCAAGATCTGAATCCCTACGCCCCAGACGTCATTGTTTGCGACAGCAGTGCGGCTTCACGTGCGGCCGGTCGAACGCTTGCGCGACAGACCGAACCCGTACCTGTCTTTGTGCGAACCGCGTCCGACCGCTTTCGTTATATGGGGGAATACGTCACTGAGGAATCACTTACCGCGCCCCTTGACTACGAAAAGTACGTCAAGAACAGCGGTTTTACGCTGGGTCAGATTTCTCGTGTGCTCAAGATGAAGCGCCGTTGACACGGCTTTCAGCGCTCCAAACCGAGTAAAGGGACGGCAGGTCACCGATCAGCGTGACCTGCAACGGATCGAACCGCTTGACGGCTTAGACGAGTGTCAGTGTCACGTCGATGTTGTTGCGTGTAGCATTCGAATAGGGGCACACAATATGCGCGCGGTTGATCAGATCCTGGGCCGCTTCGCGCGACATGCCCGGCAACGAGATCTTCAATTCGACTTCGATGCCGAAGCCATTAGGAATGGGCCCGATACCCACGTTTCCGTTGACCGACACATTTGCCGGGACCGCGATTTTGTCGCGCTGACCAACGAACTGCATTGCACCGATAAAGCACGCGCTGTAACCAGCAGCAAAAAGCTCTTCGGGGTTGGTACCTTTCTCGCCATCGCCACCCAACGCTTTCGGTCTCGTCAGCTTCAGGTCCAATCCGCCTTCCGGCGCGACGGCGCGGCCTTCGCGGCCTCCCGTCACATCGGCGTGAGCACGGTAGATAACGTTTTCAATCGACATCGTCAGCTCCTCGTTAATACATCGGATGAAGGGTGCGCCTCGCGGCACTCTGATGATAGTTCAGTGCGCCGTATTCTGGCTTTAGCCTGTTGATGGCTTTTTTTTGATCGCGTACGCTACTTCCAGGCGGCGCGAAGGCTGAACTAGCAGGAAGCGGCAATCAAAAAAACTCGGGGCGGGGAAGTGCAGCGATGAAGATGTCTCACAGATTAGAAAGCTCTAGTACGGCGGGACCGGTGTGGGGGCTTATCTTTGGCTTGCTCATGACGGCGATCGGAATGAGCCTCTGGTTTCATGCAACGCGGTCGATCGACAGCGGACGGCATGATGAATCGTTGGCCGTAGCGGCCACGCTTATTGGCCTTTTTTTGGCTGTATACGCAGGGCGCGAACTTCGCCGCAAACGTCGGTAGGTTGGGCTCCTGTGAGGAAGGGGAGTGACGAGGGACAGTCGCCTGTTCAATTGCACATCACCCGATAGGCACGCATTCAGTCCAGAACCGCCCGCACCTCGCGGAGAATCTCTTCCGAGAGTTCAGGGTCATCAACCGCGCGAGCCAGAATGATGGCTCCGACGATGCTCGAAAGCGTATGGATCGCATCGCGACGAGCATTTTTCTTTTTTGCCTTTGCAAGTGGCTCGGTTAAGCCTTTGAGCGTACCCTCCACATGCCGCGTGAATGCAGCTTGAGCCGCAGGCTCGCGCGCAATCTCGCTCCCCAATGCTGCGATCAGGCATCCGTCTCCCCTCTCGTCGCGGTGTTGCTCAGTGAGATATCTGTCGACGTATTGAGTCGTTGGCTTACCAGACGCCGCACTTTCCTTCATGAAGTCGAGCAATCTGGCCGATGCATCTTCAATGCTCTCCGAAATCAGATTGCATTTCAAGGCGATCAAGGTCGATCAGCAGGAACAGCTATTGGTGGGCGTCGACAACAGCGCGGCTGAAATCGTTGGTCAGCCGCTGACGACGCCAGAACAGTTCATCGCACAGCATCGTCATCTTCTGGCGTAAGGGGCTATATGCCGACAGTTTAGGGTGAACGCCACGTCGTAAAGCGCTGGACGAGCGCGACCGGATCCGGAGGATTCTCGCTTTTGCGGAAGAGAATCTTCCCGGATCGCGAATAATGGGCGCCGGGATAATCACGTCGCAAGCGCGGCCTCAAAGCACGCTGCGACAGCACATACCCGTTCGTCGGCACCCTTGCGCCCGATAATCTGCAAGCCTGCTTTCAGCGACGAATTGGCAACAGGTATCGGCATACTGAGTGCCGGATGACCACTCAGATTGAACGGGCGAATTAGTGACGACATGGCGATAACCGACGTACCGCTGCGCGCAGCCTCAACTGTGATGGGCAGAGTAGGCAAGGTGGACATGACAAGCACGTCCACGTCGGCGAGAGCGTGGTCGACTGCCTCCGTGAACCGGCGCCGCACCTGCTCCGCCGCCTCTAACTGCGCGGCCGTCGTCGCGGCAGCGAGGCGCAAACGCGCTTCGAGATCGGCGCCGAGTCGACCGGCTCCGGCCAGGTGTCCGAAAGCGCGCGAGGTCTCCGCATTGATCAATGCGAGTCCCGCGTCGAACGCGTCTTGAAGAAGGCGAAGCTCGATAGATCGCGTATTGCCTCCGACCCGATCGACCGCGTTCTGCACAGCCTTGAGTATGTCGGCGTCGGCCTCCACCGACACGCATGCGATGTTGATCCCTGTACGCCCCTCGCTTGCGGCGCCGATACCGAATGTTGGGTCGATCCCCGCCATCGCAGCGATGAGCGTTCGCATGTCACGGGCAAACGGGCCAACGCAGTCGAGCGACGATTCGGCGGGTGCGACGCCGACACGCGACACGCGCCCGAACGTGGGCTTGAGGCCAATCACTCCGCAACACGCTGCGGGTCCGCGGATGGAGCCGCCGGTGTCAGTACCGAGTGCCGCGTCCACGAGCTCGAGGCCGACCGCCGACGCCGAGCCGCTCGACGAACCCCCTGGAATTCGCACTGGATCTTGCGGATTGCGCGGTGTGCCGGTGAAATCGTTGATACCTGTCATGCCGAACGCCAGTTCATGCATGTTCGCCTTGCCGACGATATGCCAACCCGCATCGAGCACGTTTTGCACCACGTCGGCATGGCGTGCCGCAGGTGGTGAGCCGGCGAGCGCCCGGCTTCCCGCGGTGGTCGGGTGGCCAGCAACGTCGATCGTGTCCTTGATCGCAATCGTCGGCGCGCTCGCGGCTTCGTTAGAACGTAAGGAAAACTGACTGATAAAGGCTGTCATGATGTCGTGTCGTTTCGAGGATTGACGTGCCAGGGCGCGTCGAACAGACGCTCGGTGCGAAAATGCTGGATGAGCCACCGGTCGCCGTCAGGTGCGGGCGAGAAATCGACTTCAAGGCGCGCGGAGATCAGTTGTGCTGGAGCGTCGACGTAGCCGGACGCCTGAAGCATTACCCAGCGCCCCTTGGCCGACGAGCCCGCGACCTCGATTGTTTCCGCCGTCAGGAAGTGCACATTCGTGGTGAAGTGCGGGGTGGGCGGGAGATACCGCTGCAGCATCGTGACGATTTCTGCGCGTCCTTCCAGGCGACCGAATTTCTGCGCGTATTGGGAGCCAATACCTTCCCAGATTGCGTCATTGGCGAACAGCGCCGCCAAAGATTCACCGCTGCTGGCGGCTGAAGGAACGTCGCAAAGCGCCATATACCGCGAGATTGTCTTGCGGACAGCGCGTTCGGCTTCGAGTGCCGAGATGCGCGCCTGGAGTGCCTCGAGCGTGCTCTGCCCTTGAGGGCTGTCATTCCGTGTCATGTCGCTTCACTCCTGCGCATTCGTTGCGGACGGTACGACCAATTCCCGACCAACATATGCTTTTATCCCGGTAGCGCCACAGGTCGGGAGGCACACGCCCCGTCAGCTGTCAGCGCCCGAGCACCCGTGCCGTCTGACCGCCAATGCCGAAGTCAGTGTTGGGAATGTCCTTGATGATGACGCGCGTCGCCTCGATGGGGGCATCCAGTATCGCAGCGCCGGTGGCGGAGAGCGCAGAGATCAACGCCTGCTTTTGCGCGTCGGTGCGACCGGCAATCAGGATCGCGACAATGACCGGCAGGGATGGCGCCGCGCCGTTGGCTGCGCTCTTGCCGCCAATACCGAAGTGCGCCGCGGGCAACTCGCTGAGCAGCACGCGCACCGATTCGGCGGGCGCGCCGATCGCACGGACAGTCGCTTGCGTCATTCCGTGAATCAACGCCGCTTTCCTGGCATCGCTGTGACCCGCGGCCAAATAGACTTCGAGTGTAGGCATGAGAGAGATACCGGTTGTATGCATCGTCCGTCGGCTCACGGTCGATGCATTTTCATGGAGCAATCAAAGCAGGAAGCCGATTGCGCTGAGCGCTTCAGTCGAATCGATCAAACGGATGACCTTTTCAACGAGGCGTGGTTCGCCACTCGCAAAGCTGACCGTGTGCGAGAGGTCTGCTGCAAAGATTGTCGTGACGCCGCGCTTGTAAGCGACGATCACCTGCGCCGATTTCACTTCGACCACTTCCGAGGTAGTGCTTTCAAACGTGAAGCGCGACACGGTGCGCACGGTTCGTGCGGCATCTGAGGCCGATGCGGAATAGCCCGACGTCATCCGTTGCACGCGCTTTTCGCGCATATCCTGATCGTCATAGGCGTAGTTCAACGAGGCTGCGTAGTCGGTCGTGCTGGGATCGATCGGCACTACGTAGAAACCTGAGGTATCCCATAGATCGAGCCATGCACGGTAGTCGCGGCGGTCGAGCATCTCGGCTTCGCGCCAGATGAACTCGACGGCCCGCGCGAAGGTTTGCTGCGAGAAAGGGGTGTTGCGCTCATCCATCATGCCTGCTCCATCATTGCACGCCACTGCCTGTACGCTTCGCGCATGCCCGTCTCGTCGGTGGCATGTGCGGTCTTTTCGCCGTTCGCCGCGGTGGCCTCGCGGTTGAGCCCGCGGTTTACCAGGATCGGCACATCGGGGCCGGCGTGCGAGCCGCGCTGAACGCGTTCCCACGCTTCCGCATCGTCCGGGCTGCCAAACCCGAAGGGACCCTGGAAGTGCTCATGAATACGCAGGCGAACGCGGTTCGCTTCATCGGGTCCGCCGTCCATCGCGAGCGCGACGTGGCGGATTTCTGTTTCCTCTGCAGACAGCGGCCGCAGTACGCGGAAGAACGCCATCGACAACGCCAGATTCGGAAACAGATTCAGATTGAAGCCGACGCCCATCAGCGAGCGCACGACGCGCCGGACTTCATCGGGCGAGTGACGCTCGGCCAGCTTCGTGGCGAGATCGTTGAAGCGCTCGGGCAACGGTGCACCGTCGTCGTGGTCGAGATCGACCAGCTCCGGCACGAGCACCGCAAGGCTATGGCCATTGCCGAGCGAGCGGCAGAAGGCGTCGTCGCTTGTCATGAAGCTGGTGATCACAGCGGCTGTTTCGTCGTCGATCGATTTCATCCACGACTTGTGAACGACCGGGAAGTGATAGAGATCAGTGGTGTTTTCCAGCTGGATTTTCCAGTTGCCCTTGAATCTGAACTTATGCTCGCCGTTCGCCTTGATCGGATAGCCGGCGCCCTGCTTCATGAACAGATCGATCCACGGCTTGGCGCCGCCGAGAAAGTCTTCCAGCGGCTCGATCTCTTCGTTGAAGCTCGCGAAGATCAGGCCTTGATAGATGCCCACGCGCAGCGATTTCAGCGGAAGTTCGTTTTTCTCGCAGACGCCTTCGTAGCCGTCGCCATAGGGTAGAGCGCGCAACGTGCCGTCAAGCGCGTACGACCAGCTGTGATAGGGGCACGTAAAGCCTTTTGCGTTGCCCTTGTGTTCCTCGCAGACGGTGGCGCCGCGATGGCGGCAGCGGTTTTGCAACACGTTCACCGCGCCGCTCTTGTCGCGTACCACGATGACGGGCTGACGCCCAATCGTCGTGGTGCGGAAATCGCCGGGGTTCGGCAGCTCGCTTGCGTGCGCGACCCAGATCCACGTCTTGTAGAAAATGCGCTCGAGTTCCGCTTCGAAGAGCGCCGGGTCGTAGTACATGGACGGTGCAATGCGGTCGGGCTGTACGCGACGATGCAGGGCGTCGGTGTTGATGGTTTGATAGTGGGTGTCGCTCATCAGTGTCTCTGGGTTGTCACGGTAGAGTCGCTTGGAAGTTGTGTCGGGGCCGGGGGCGCAGTGTGCTGCGCGCTAGCGTTTTCACTAGTTTCGGCGTGTAGCCAATATCGGTCAAATCGATCTAAAATGAGTCGACGAATAAGTGACGCAAATAATAGGCTGCTCCCATGACTTCGCTTGACCATATCGATCTCAACCTTCTGCGGGTGTTTCAAGCCATCGTGGAAGAGCGCAGTTTGACCAAGGCGGGGGAACGTCTCGCGCTTTCGCAGCCGGCCGTGAGCTATGCGCTTGGCCGCCTGCGCACACTATTCGATGATCAGCTATTCATCCGTACCCGCTCGGGCATGCAGCCCACGCCTATCGCGCTGGAACTCGCGACGATCGTGGGCCGTGCGCTCGACACCGTGCGCGAGGCGCTGCGCTACGCAGAGTCATTCGATCCGGCGGTGAGCACACGCACGTTTCGGCTATCGCTATCCGATGCGGGCGAAATGGCCTATCTGCCCGTCATCTGCAAGGCATTGCACGAACAGGCACCGCGTACCCGGCTCATCGTGCAGCCGATGCCCGTGGAGGAAATGGAAGATGCGCTGCGTTCCAGCAAGCTGGACTTTGCCATCGGCAATCTTCCCGAACTGATGGCGCGCACACGCCACCAGTTGCTGTTCGAAGAGGAATACGTATGTATGACGCGGCGACGCCGAGGCTTGCCGACGGGAAAGAAGCTCGATCTCGAGCATTTTCTTGGCGCGTCGCACATTCAGGTGCGTTCTCTCGAGCACAGTCACCACGCTTTGGACGACGCGCTGCGGGCGCAGGGCGTCGGTCGTAATATCGCACTCGAATTACCTCACTTCGTCGCGTTGCCGAACATCCTGATGGTGACGGATCTTTACGCGACGCTACCAAAGCGTCTCGCGCAAATCCTGAACAAAGCCAAGGCATTTCAGATCTACGATCTGCCGGTTCGCTTGCCGGCGGCCTCGGTGACAATGCATTGGCACGAGCACTTTCACGACGAGGACGGCATTGTGTGGATGAGAAACCTGCTGATCGAGTCGGTGCGCAAATTCGACCAGTTATAAAGGAACGAGGCCCTGCGCTACGTCGAGGCGCGCGTCTCGTGCGTGAAGCGCAGCGTGACGACGGTCACGAGCCCGAGCAGCATGAGAAAAAGCGAAACGGGCCAATACGCGTGGTAGTGCGAAAGCAGCGCAACGGCAATCAGCGGAGACATGCCGCCCGCGAAAATCGATGCCACCTCGTGCCCAAGTGCAACGCCGGAATAACGCACCTCGGTGCTGAATAGCTCGCCAACGAGCGCAGGCAGGGTGCCGATCATCGCGCCGTGGCAGACCGCCGTGCCTAGCACGAGTGCCAGGTAGATCAGAGGCGTGGAATGCGTGTTCAGCAGCCAGAAAAACGGGAATGCCATGACCATGAGCGATACGGCACCGATCAGGTAGACGGGCTTGCGTCCCAGCTTGTCCGAGAGCTTGCCCCATAGCAGCATGGCGCCCATTTCGACCACCATGGCCAGCATGACGGCGGTGAGCATGGTCGAGCTGGCGATGCCGGCGAACTTGCCGTAGACCAGTGAGAACGCGAGAAAAATATACGCACCGCCATTTTCCGCTACGCGCAGACCCATCGCGATCAGGATTTCCTTAGGATGCCGTTTGATTGCTTCCAGTACCGGCATATGCGATGTCTTGCCTGCGTGCTCCGCGTTTTCGAACTCGCGGCTTTCCGGCAGGTTGTAGCGGATATAGACGCCGAGCGCAAAGATCAGGACGCTCGCGAGGAACGGCAGGCGCCAACCCCAGGCGAGGAACTGCGCGTGGGGTAGCGCCTGCGCAGCGAGAAAGGCGCCTGAAGACAGAACGAAACCGCCGCCCACGCCCAGTTGACTCCACGCGGCGTAGTAGCCGCGTTTTTTCGGCGGCGCATTCTCGCTGATCATCAGCACGCCGCCGCCCCATTCGCCACCGGATGCCACGCCTTGCAGCAGGCGTAGTGCGACGAGCGCGGCCGGCGACCACAGTCCGGCCTGGGCATAAGTCGGCAATAGCCCGATCCCGAAGGTCGCGACACCCATGATCAACAAAGTCCACACCAGCGACGCCTTGCGGCCGTGGCGGTCGCCGATGTGGCCGAACACGATGCCACCGAGCGGTCTTGCGACGAAGCCGATGGCGAATGCAGCGAATGCGCCTAGCGTACCGATAAGCGGGTCGGCATTGGCGGGAAAGAATAGTTGCCCGAAGACAAGCGCCGCAGCGGTTCCGTAGACGAAGAAGTCGTACCACTCCATCGCATTGCCTGCGACGGAGGCGACGACGATCCGGGTAAGGGCCGTACTATTGGACGCCGCAGTTGCGATTGACGGGGTGGATGGTTGCACGGATGCCATGTTTGCTCGGGAGGAAAGAGTCGGGCGTTGCGACCTCATCGGGAGGGCTCCGCATGGCAAACAGTTTCAACGCGCCATTTCGGTGCGTCAAATTCGCCGAAAATGGAGCCGGGTATCAGTGCAGCAAATGAGTGGCGCGGCAAACGAGTTCTTGAAGTGGGTTTTAAAAGCCGGCCTGATGAAACATTCCGTAGATCGCTTCGCGCAACCACGCGATGCCCGGGTCGGCCGAGAACTGCGCATGCGAGTGCACCTGAATCTCGATGGGCGGGAGCGCGAAAGGCAAGGGCAGAATCCGGAACGCCCCGTTCTGATTGAAGCGCTGGGCGATGCTCCGCGGGAAAATCACCGCGAGATCGGTGTGCCTGACGATTTCGGGCGCCACGACGAAATGCGGCAAGCGCAACACGACATCGCGCTTGAGATTCAAATCCTCCAGCCATTGCTCCACCATTCGGTGGCCAGTCGCGTTGGTGCTGGCATACACGTAACGCAGACCCGCGAGGTCTTCTTTGGTGGGCGCCGGCGTTTGCAAAGGATGGCCGGCTCGCACGACGCAAACGTGCTCGTCGACGAATAGCGTCTTGCTGACGCAGCCGGGATCGAGTCCCGGCACATAACCCAGCGCAAGATCGACCTTGCCGCTACGCATGGCAGCGGTCACCGATTCGACCGGAAAATTGGTGACTTCGATCCGGATGCCGCGCGCCGTGTGCTCGAGCATGGCGAGGATCGGCGGCAGGAAATAGAACTCCGACATATCGGACATCGATACGCGAAAAACCCGTTCAGCCGTTGCCGGGTCGAATTTCGTGAGCTGCTGCACCGCGACGTTGATGATCCCGAATGCCTGGGCGAGTGGCGGATACAGGTGGGCGGCCGCGTCGGTGGGGGCCATGCCAGTAGGCGTGCGGACAAATAGCGGATCGTCGAACAGCGTGCGGAGTCTGCGCAGTGCATGGCTGACGGCCGGTTGCGTCAGGCCCAGGCGGTCTCCCGCAGCAGTCAGACTGCGCAGATCCCAGATGGCCATGAACACGCGCAGCAGATTCAGATCGGTATCGCCCGGGTTTGATTTGGTCATGACCTTCGATCGCTTGGCTCCTCGCGCAGATTACCGTAAATGCTGCGCATCGGGTAATGCGGGGTGCTCCCGCTATACGTCGGAAAGCGATCGAAGTCGCGCTTCATACGGGCGCGGACCGGAGAGGCCAGGGCGGCCGACAGGGCGAGCGGATCGTCGAATACCACCTTGTTGCGCTGCATTGCCGTGGCGCGCGGCAAGGCGAGGCCGCTGCGGTAGTCGACCCGCGTGTAGATCTCCAGCTCGCGGATGCCCGGAAGCTCGGCCATGAGCGGCGGATGGTGAATGAAGTAGTGCGTGAGCCAGGCATTGAAATCGTCAGCTTCGCCTTCGTAGCTGACGAGATACGTGCATCGTTCGGCGGATTGTTGTGGTGCGCCCGCACCTGCAGGCGTAGCGAATGTCCGCACAGCCATGACCTGCTGCGCGAAGAGGCTCTGATGTGAAGACGTACCCAAAATGTCGAGGGCGGCCTGGATGCCGCCGTCGCTTTCAAGCGCAGTCTCCAGCGCGCCAAGGTCGTCGAAATACCACTGCAGGACGCAGTGCGGATGTTTCGAAGGCGCGCTCAGCAAGGGATCGCCACGCGCGGGTTCCACTGGACGATGGATCACAAGACGCCGCAGACCATCTATCGCGTGCGTTGCGCCATGCAGGGACGCAGCGTCGATCGTGGGCGCCCCGTCGGGCATATCCCCGACGGTGCCGATCAGAAAGAGGCAGACGTCCATGCTTACCTCGCCGTGCCGGCGCTGCCCGAAGGCGTCGCAATGCCAGGCCGCTCGAGGCGGTGGAACTGCCGTCCGAAATAGATTAAACCGTCGCCGTCCTCACGCATCGAAGTGTGATCGATGCGCACGAACAGGACCGAGTGCGAACCTACCGCCTTGCTGTCGACAATCCGCCCTTCGAGTCTCGCGATGGCATCCGCCAGCACCGGCACGGCAGAGGAGCCGGCGGTCCATCCGCAATGTTCGAAACGCTCGTCCATCGAACAGCCTGTCATGCCGGCAAACGTGCGCGCTAGCTCCTGGCACTCCGCGGCCAGCACATTGATGCAGACACTGCGGTTTTGCCGCAGCAGGTCGTGCACGTAGCTGGTCTGGTTGATGCACACCAGCATGGTGGGCGGTGTGTCCGTCACCGAGCAGACTGCGCTGGCGGTGATGCCGCAGCGTCCATGTGGGCCGTCCGTCGTGATGATGTTGACCGCTGCCGGCAGATATGCCATTGCATCGCGGAACTGGCGCCGGGTGTCGTCGCTCGTCATGGTGTTGTCCTCGGTCATAAGGGGCTCCGCATCACGGATAGGGCGTGACGGGCGGAATGCCGACGAACAGCGCACCCGATGCATCGTAGGTGCCCTCGCCAAGAAACGCGTGTTGTGTCACCACGATCGAATCGCGCACCAGCCGCTGCAGACGATTCTCGCGGTAGATCGCCGCAATGCCGGCCATTTGATACGCCTGCATCACGACCTGTGCACCGACCTGCGCCGCATGTGTTGCGCTGAGCCGCAGAAGGTTCGCCTGAGCCGGCATCACGGGGTCGCCCGCCAGAATCGTCTGCCACGCGGCTTCCGCGGATTCGAAAAAGAAGGCCCGTGCGCTGCGCCAGTTGGCTTCTGCCTTCGCGAGACCTGAGCGGTAATAGGCGCGGTCCGCCAGACGCGGTGCGCCCGTGGTGGTCTGCGTGACGCCGGACATCTGCGCAAGCAGATCGAGCGCGGCGCGCGCCAGCCCGATGTTGACCGCGGCATGCACCTGGGCCTGATATGCGATGGCGGGGTATCGATAAAGCGGCTCGTCGATGAGCGCCGCGCCGCCGCGCACGAAGGTCCACTGGGCGTCGACGAACTTGTTCTGCAGACGCAGATCGTGGCTGCCGGTGCCTTGCATCCCGACCACGTTCCAGTTTTCGACGATCTCGACCTCGCTTGCCGGAAAGACGGCTGTGAACGGTTTCCCGGCGCCTGCTTCGCCCGTGTTGGCTGGGACGCCGCCGATGCCCACTCCGATCCAGTCCGCGCCCTTGCACCCGCTGGCGAAACGCCATTGCCCGCTGACCAGGTAGCCGTGCGGA
This sequence comes from Paraburkholderia sp. GAS82, assembly GCF_050436285.1. Lineage (NCBI taxonomy): Bacteria > Pseudomonadati > Pseudomonadota > Betaproteobacteria > Burkholderiales > Burkholderiaceae > Paraburkholderia > Paraburkholderia sp. GAS82. Next base: position 113,927 of record NZ_JBNDLX010000002.1, on the reverse strand, counting down.
GCCTGTGCGGCCTTCTGAAGCGGATAGAGACCACCGGCAAACACCTGATCCGGACCACCCGCGTAGATGTGCGCCTGAGTCTCGAGCGGCAGCGCCGCGAGATAGGTATTCGCGGAACCGAACGCCGCCACCCACGCAGTCGAGCCATCGGCAATGGCGATACGTTCTAGTGTTTCCAGAAAACGCGGGGGCGGCAGTGCATCGCCGCCGAAGCGCTGCGGCGTGCTGGCGCGGAAAATACCCGCGCGTTTCATCTTTGCGACCATGTCACGCGGAACGTGGGACAACCGGTCGAATTCGTCCCGGCGACGCTCGATTTCCTCGATCAGGATATCCAGGCTGATCGGGCCTGAGTAATCCGGATAGTCAGTGGCTGAACTGCCGGGCTGGGCGTTGTAGACATAAGTCGACGCGCCTGAGCTTTGGAGGGTTTGCATGCTCGATACCTTGAATGTATTGATGAAACGAATGGAGTCGCGGACTACCGCCGCTGTGGTGTCATTGAGCGTCCTGTCTCGCCTGCAGCCGGAGCGCCTTGGGGAAAGTCTCGGGCGCGAGACAGGTGGCGAACACGGTAATCAGCCCAAGCACGCCGAGATAGAGGGCGACGGGCTTCGCACTGTGGTAATGCGCGAGCAGGGCAGTCGCGATCATGGGCGAGAGGCCGGCACCCAGCACCGATGAAATCTCCCGTCCAATACCGAGTCCCGAGAAGCGCAGATGGACCGGCAGCAATTCGCTGATGAAGGCGGGTTGCGCGCCTTCGAGTATGCCGAGCGTGATGCTGTTGGCGAGAATAAGAGCGGCCATGACCTTGGCGAACTCGCCGGAGCTCAGCAACACGAAGTAGGGGTAAGCGACCAGAACAATTGCAATGGCGCCGACCAGGTAGACGGGCTTGCGGCCCACCTTGTCGGTAAGGTGTCCTGTGAACAGCGAGACCGGAATCATCAGCAGCATGGAGACCGTCAGGCCGCCGAGGAGCCACGACGATTTCAGGCCGATGAACTGACCGTAGGCGATCGAAAAGGCGAAGAAGATATACGATGCCGCGCCCTCGCCGAAGCGCAGGCCGAAGACCGTCAGCACCTGGCGGGGGCAACGGCGCAGCACTTCCGCAATTGGCAGACGGCTCTCTTTACCCGTGGCCCGGACTTCGGCAAACTCGGCGCTTTCCTCCACGGAGCGGCGCATCCACAGGCCGAGCACCACGAGCAGCGCACTGCAAAGAAACGGTAAGCGCCAGCCCCAGCTCTGGAAATCATCGGGCGACAAGCGCTTGACGAGGAGGAACGCGAGCGTCGACAGGACGAAACCAAACGCTGCGCCGCCAGGGCTCCAGGCTGCGAGTGCACCGCGCTTCGACGCGGGGGCGCTCTCGTGAATCAGCAGGATGCTGCCGCTCCATTCGCCGCCCGCCGCAAGCCCTTGAAGGATGCGAAGCAGCACGAGCAATACCGGAGCCGCCAGGCCGACTTGCTGGTAGGTGGGCAGCAAACCCATGCAGACGGTCGCGGTTCCCATGGTCAGCAGGGTTAGCATCATGACCGTCTTGCGGCCGTAGCGGTCGCCAATGTGCCCGCACAGCACACCGCCGATCGGACGCGCGATAAAGCCCACCGTAAAGCCGCCGAATGCGGCAATCGTGCCTGTCAACGGATCGTTTCCGACCGGGAAAAACAGGTGGCCAAACACCAGCGCAGCGGCCGTGCCGTACAGAAAAAAGTCATACCACTCGAGCACCTGTCCAAGCACGGCAGTCGTCACGGCGCGACGCACCGTGCTGATGGGGCGGGCGGGAGTTGGGGGAGCAAGCGTCACTGTCGCGTCGGAGTTCATGGTATTGGGCACACACGAAGTTGGAGTTCCTGCTCGCCGGAGACCGGGGACAGCAGGCAGAAGAGGCACTCGGGAAACATGGCCGAACGATAGGCGCGGCGAAAAGGCCGGTCAAATTCGGGACAAAAATGAACGCTATGAGCCGGCTTCATGTCGGGCGCGCTGCACTTGCCGAATTTCTCCCGAATAAGTCACGCTTATTTGTCAGGCTGTTTTTGGCTGATTTGCTGCCGGGAATATGCCAACTTAGATTTCGGTTCACGGGGTGGGTCTTCGCCATGTCGAAGTGCCGCCCCGTTGCGCGTGCTGGGTGAACGCCAAATCTTCTGCCCAATCAGATTAGTTCGTCATGCAAACGAAAGCTGGATAAATCATATAAGGAAACATTGTGAAGAAGCTGCTCCTCGCTTTGGCTGGACTCTCGTTCTCTAGTGCTGGGGCCTGGGCCCAAAGCAGCGTGACGATTTACGGCATCATCGACGACGGTCTGACGTGGTCGAGTAACCAGGGCGGCAAGAGCGCCTTGCAGATGCAGAGCAGCATTTCGCAGGGCAATCGCTGGGGTTTCAAGGGCGCCGAAGACCTCGGAGGCGGTACGAAGGCGATCTTCAGGCTCGAAAACGGCTTTAACGTCAATACCGGCGCGTTCAGCCAGGGCGGCCGGGAGTTTGGACGACTGGCTTATGTCGGCCTGACCAACGACACATACGGCACGTTGACGTTAGGACGGCAGGGCGAAGAAATCGGCGACTATATCGGCGCGCTATCGGCAAACGGTCTCTTGCCGGGTGGCATTCTGTTTCCGCACCCCGGGGACCTGGATAATAACGGCATCGACTTTCACCTCAACAATGCCGTCAAGTACGTCTCTCCAACCATTGCTGGCTTAACCGGCGTGGCGACCTATAGCTTCGGCGGCGTCGCGGGCGATGTCGCGCAGAACAGCGCGAAGTCCTTTGCGCTGCAGTATGTGAACGGCAGTCTGCAACTGGTGGGCGCCTATACCTCGATCGATCATCCGGCCACCGCCGTGACGGAAGGGGTATGGACGGCCACCAATACCGTCGACGGCAACTATGGACTCGCTGCCAGCAGCTACAAGGTGTTCGGGTTTGCCGCCGCGTACACGTTCGGTGCGGCGAAGTTGAGCGCCGACTGGACGCACACGCAGTTCGGTGGTCTCGACCCGACGGTGGGGGCGAAGATCGACGGACACGTGACGTTCAATATCGGCGAAGTGGTTGCCAGCTACATGGTGACGCCGACGTTGCAACTGGGCGCTGCGTACAGCTATACGATAGGGAATGTCTCCGCGACCGGGCAGGAACCGAAGTATCAGGAGTTCGATGCGAGCGCGGACTATTTTCTCTCCAAGTCCACCGATGTCTACCTGTCCGGAACCTACATGCATGCTGGAGGCGGAGCGGTTGCCGATCTCGCGCCCGTGCTCGAACCGTCCAGCTCGCCGAATCAGGTGGCGCTGCGGATCGGGATCCGCAAGCGCTTCTAGTTCCATGGCACTCAGCAGTCGCGGCTGGGGTTTACCAGCCTCGTGACAACATCAGACTTCGTCTCGCCGAAGGGTCAGGAGGCCGAGCAGGATCTCATCGCGATGCGCGGCAAGTTCATGCGCGGATCGCGATTGAGTCTGTTATTAATGCGTTATGGATAACGATGCCCTATAGGCGACGGGACGGTATAAATCATCACAAGGCGCGCGGATTAAAGCTCTCCGAGGCTCAAAAACGTCGCACCTATTCTTGCCGCTGAAGTTTTGATGGCCAACTGCCGATAATGTGTTGAGGCAGCATTGGAGGTCAATTCATGAACTTCACCGGAAATCCGGTCCACAGCAAGTTGCGCGAGCGCAGGCTGTCGGCTGGCGCTACGGCGTCTTACCTCAATACCCGGCCCGAACCGCAGACCGGATCCGGGCGTATCCATTGCTCCGTTGAATTGCTGCACCCTGGCAGGGTGCCACGAATAGCGGGGCCTCGGTGAACTGGGCCGGTAGCACGGCTCGGCAGTGGCTTTCCCGGCACGGCACTGCGCTGCGGACTGTGCTGGTGAGCGTCATCGCCATCGGCTGTGTGGCGGCGGCAGCCTTCCAGATCTTCGCTTCCAGCGAACGGGCCGATGCCCGCATGGCCGCGGTCATCCAGGTCAAACAGGATCTTGACGTGCTGCAGGCGTTGCATGTCGACGCGAACACTGATTTTCTGAAGGGCCTCGGCACGAGCCGCTGGGCTTCCTACGCGTGGCCCATAGCACGGGTGGGTGAAGCGACGCGTTGCTACGACGACCTCGCGAAGCTCCTTGCGGGAACGCCTGACGCGCTCGCGACGGTCGCCAGGATGCGCGAGGCCAGCGCCCAGTGGGCGCAGCAACTGGACGAACTGACCGCTGGTGCGGTGAGCGTGCACGGCACGGCGGTCAACAGTTCGACCCTGCTTGCAGCAAACGAAACATTCAGCGTGATCGCCGTGGCGGTCGCACGACTGCGCGCACAGGAAGATGCACGCGCGCGGGCAGATGCCAGCTACGCCGTGCAGCGGCTTGCCATTGAGCGGACTGCCCTTGCCATCACTGCCGTACTGGCAAGCGGCCTGCTCGCTTACGGATTTACCGCCAATTACCGGATCTCACTTGCCCGCTCGCGCGCAAAGATCGTTGCGGACGAAGCGGAAAAGCGCTTTCGGGAATACTTCGAGAAACACCCGGTGGCAATGCTGATCTTCGAGGTCCAGTCACTCACCATTCTCGCGGCAAACGGGGCCGCGCAGCGTCAATATGCGTATGGTGCGGACGGTTTGAGCGGCATGCGCATCACCGCGCTTTTTCCGGCCGCTCAGCGCGTCTCGTTCGAGGAAAAAATAGAGCGATTCCACCGCGGGGCGGAGGGCAGCGAGGCCAGTGACACCTGCCTGCATATGCGACGCGACCTGAGCGTGATCACCGTGCAGATGTCCTATCATTTCCTGCAGTACGGTGGTCACGACGCCTGTTTCATCACAGCCATCGATGTGACCGAACGCGAGCAGGCCAAGCAGGAAATCCAGCAGGCCAAGCAGATGCTGGAGACGGTCATCAACAGCGTGCCGAACCGTATCTGCTGGAAAGACCGCGATCTGCGATATGTCGGCTGTAACCGGCCGTTTGCTGCCGACGCCGGCTTCACCGAGGTCGAACAGGTCGCTGGTCTGGGTGATTTCGACATGCCGTGGAAGGAGTCATCAGCACAGCTCATCAATCTCGACGCCCAGGTCATGCGAACGCGTGAGCCTCTGGTGTCGCAGGAAGAAAGCCTGCGAATGCAGGACGGCAGCCTGCACTGGCTGTGCATAACAAAAGTGCCATTGTCCGACGCGCAGGGAAACGTGACAGGAGTGCTGACGTGCTACGAGGACACCACCTCGCAGAAAAGGGCCGAACTCGCGTTGCGTTTGCGAAGCCGCGCGCTGGACGCGAGCGTCAACGCCGTGCTTATTACGCGTGTGACCGCCACGGGCGGTGCGGTTATCGAATACGCCAATCCTGCTTTCGGGCGGATTACCGGTTATGCGCCGGAAGACGTTCTTGGGCGCGATGGCGCATTCCTGCTGGCACGTGATCGTTCGCGGCCTGGCTTTGATCAACTGGGTCACGAACTGGCCGCGCAGCGGGAAGTCAGCACCTTGCTGCACAGCACCCGGGCCGACGGCTCCCTGTTCTGGAATCAGCTCTACATCGCGCCGGTGCGCGATGAGAGCGGTGCGATTACCCACCACATCAGCGTGCTGAACGACGTTACCGAACTGGTTGAATCGAGAGATCGGTTGCATATGCAGGCGCGCAGCGATGCACTGACGTCACTGCCCAATCGTGCCGTGTTGCGCGAGTGGATCGAACGCGCTGTCCGGCATGCACAGCCGGGCGAGGTGACTTTCGCAATCCTGTTCATGGATATCGATCATTTCAAGGACGTCAATGACACGCTCGGCCACAGAGCCGGTGACGGTCTGCTGCAGCATGTCGCGAGAGAACTGCGAACCTGTGTTGGGCCTGATGATCTGGTGGTGCGTTACGGCGGGGATGAATTTGTCCTTACTGTTGCCAAGCCGGAAACAGATGATCGTCTGAAAGGCGTGCTGTCATTGATACACACGTGCCTGAAAGAACCGGTTTCGCTCGAAAATGTCCTCGTGCACGTGCAGATGAGTCTCGGCATCGCCTGCTTTCCCGATGATGGGCACGACGTCGAAACCCTCCTCAGGCACGCCGACCTCGCCATGTACCGCGCAAAGGCGTCGGGGCCCAATGCCATCCAGCGCTTCGACCTGAGTTTTGCGCAGGCAGCGCAGGTGCGCACGACATTGTCGCGACGCATGCGCATTGCACTCGAAAGCGGTGGATTCAAGCTCGTCTACCAGCCGCAGGTCGACATACAGTTGAACCGCATTACTGGCGTCGAGGCGCTGATCAGATGGCACGATGCCGAGTTGGGGCACGTCAATCCCGCCTCCTTCATCCCCGTTGCAGAGGAAAACGGGCTGATTGGTCCGATCGGCCAATGGGTGCTCGAGCAAGCCTGTGTGCAAGCCAGAGCGTGGCAGCAGGTGATGCCTGGACTGCGCATGTCAGTCAACGTTTCTCCACTCCAGTTCGTGCGGGGTGACTTCCTGCAGGTCGTCCAGCGTGCCCTTGCGGGAGCGGGGTTGCCGTCCCGGTTACTGGAACTGGAGATCACCGAAAGTGTGCTGGTGGCGCCCGGCGCGACGGAGGTTCTGAAGGACTTGCGCGAACTGGGCGTGGGCATCGCGATTGACGATTTTGGTGCGGGCTATTCGAGCCTTTCCTACCTGCGGACATTTCACGCCGACCGCCTCAAGATCGATATGTCGTTTGTACGGGGCATCAGTCTCAACCGTGAAGACGAGGCGATTATTACTGCCATTCTCGCAATGGGCCGCAGCCTTGGGCTGTCTGTCGTTGCAGAAGGCGTGGAGACTGCGACGCAATTGTCCTTCCTCGTAGACCTCGGGTGTGATTTCGTGCAGGGCTATTACTTCGCGAAACCCATGCCGGCACGCCATGCGATGACATATATGGCCGGATTCAAAACTCCCTTGAATGATTCTGCAAAACCGGCCGCTGAAGTCGGCCAAGAGCCGGTTGTGGGTTTCGACGTCAATCGGAGTGGTGCACGACGATCGTAAGGAGCAGGGTCTAGTGGACCGATGCACTACACGCCGCTGGCCGCCTCAAATCGTCTATATTGACTTCTTGAGACGTAACCTCTCATGCTGATGCATCTACTGTTGCCTGCATAACAGCAGGCAGAAAAACGGGGGCGTTATGAGTGAGCTGACAGGGAAGGGCGCGATCGTAACCGGTGGCGGACGCGGTATCGGGCTGGCATGCGCACGGTTGATTGCGCAGCGCGGCGGATCCGTAGCACTGCTGGGCGAGGACCGCGAAGTGCTGGAACAGGCAGCCCTGACGTTACGTGCCGAAGGACACAATGTCATCGCGATCGCCGCCGATGTTTGCATCGAGGACCAGGTTGCCGCCGCGATGGAGCAGTCCGCCGCATTTCTGGGTTCGATCGACATACTGGTCAACAATGCGGCAATTCAGCCCTATGGCACTGTTGCGTCCATGGGCTCCGCCGAGTGGGACCGCGTTATCGGTGTCAATCTGCGAGGTACGTATCTGGCATGTCATCACGCATTGCCGCACATGCTCAAACTGCAACGCGGTTCGATCATCAACATCGCCTCAGTTCAGGCCCTTGCTAACCAGGCCCGGGTTGCCGCCTATGCGACGTCGAAGGGTGGCATGCTTGCTTTGACGCGCTCTCTCGCAGTCGATTTTGGTCCTGCCGGCATACGCGCAAATGCAGTCTGTCCGGGCTGCATCGATGCGCCGATGACACGCTTTTCGGCCGCTGAAACCGCTCCTGGGCGAGAGGAAGAAATCCTTCGGGAGTGGGGTAAAGCACAGCCGCTCGGCCGTATTGGGCGCCCGGAAGAAGTCGCCGAGGTCGTCGCGTTTCTGGCCAGCGATCGCGCAAGTTTTTGCACAGGCGCGGAGTTCAGGGTTGACGGGGGGCTGATGGCGAGCCTCGGCGTAGCACTGCCGGAGTGACGGAAACCACGACTGACATCCTGGGCCGGTTCGATAGGTGCCCTATACTCCGCACGCGTCCGGCCAGATGCCGCCAGGTTGAGACTGGCGTCAGTCGATACGTTTAGCCGACATCCACCCGTTTGCGGTGTTTGCCGCTGCAATCTGCTTCGCGATCGAATCGCCCAGCTTTTTCGCGTCACCACTCACGCCGTCCTGCTTCACCTCGGACACGCCATGCAACGCCGTGCCTGTCGCTGCAGCCGTTGCAATATGACCAGCCGCTGCACCGACCCCCGCTGTTTCCGCGATGCCCGGCATATGGCCGCTGTCGGCGTTTGCGGAAAAGCTTTGCAGTGCGATCGGTGTGCCTGCGGCGGGCTTATACAGGATCTGCACCGACGCACTCACTTCGCTTTTGCCAGCCCCAAGACCAATCAGGATGCGACGGCGACGCTTGCCTTCGTCGATCGTCTGGAAGCTGCCTTCGACGACCAGCGCGTTCTGGTTCGCCGGTGCGGGGCCATCCACGCGCACCGCGTGCAGGCCCATCGATTGCAGCTCGCGGACGATTTCGTTAGCGACCTGTTCGCGCGTATCGATCGCGGTCTGAACCTGCTTTTGCGCAGACGATTCGCCGCTCATCGCCGACCCAATTTTTTGTGCGATGCCGCTGTCCATTTTCACCTGCTCGGGCGTGGCGTTAAACGAATACACATAGATGACGTCAGCACGAACGTGCGGCGCAGCGCTGGTTTGCGTTGTGCCGTTGATGCCCGAGGCGCAGCCCGTCAAGAGTAGCGATCCTGCCACGAGTGCCATGCCTGCCAAACGTTTTGCATTGCGAACGAGGGATTTGAATGAGGTTTGCATGTCGATCCTGTCATCGGCACCGTGGCGCCGGAAAATGTCGGGGGGAGGTGTGCCGCAGCACGCAGACGTGAGTATGGGAGGAAGTGGCTCCGCACACCATTCAGGAATTGTGTCGCGCGATGTCGCTGGGATGCGTCGCACGCGGGCAGGGGATGCCCGCGTTTTTTATGAAGAATGCCGGTTTAGCGGCAACGTGACGTGCACCTCGAGACCGCCGCCTTCACGCGTGCGAAACTGAAGCGAGCCGCCGTGCAGGCGTGCGATGCGCTCGACGATGGCGAGCCCGAGACCTGTGCCGCCCGAATGCGTCCGTGCGTTCGTGCCGCGGCTGAACGGCGTCTTGAGCTTCTCCATTTCCCCGGCGGCAATTCCGCTGCCGCGGTCGCAGACGGCGACGCATGCGACATCGTCTTCGGTCCATGTGCGCACGGCGAGACCTGTGCGCCCATAGACAACCGCGTTCTGCATCAGGTTCATCAGGAGCCGCATCAGGCTCACGGGCCGGTACGCGAATACGGGCACTTCGCCGAGCGATAGTTCGAACTCGTGTCCGAGCCCCGCGAAATCCGCCGCGAGCTGACCGATGAGCGCGTTGAGATCGCCTGGCAGCGGAGCCTCGCGCTCGCCGCTGCCGGCGTAATCCATGAACTGCTGGAGAATCGTGTCGATGTGGTCGAGATAGCTTTCCGCCGACGCCACGAACGTATCGTCGGCGCCACGCGGAATCGCCATCGCCATCGCGAGACGCAGCTTGGTGAGCGGCGTGCGGATGTCGTGGGACACCCCAGCGAGCATCAGCGCACGCGTCGCTTCGGCCTGCTGCAACGCCTGGGTCATCTGGTTGAACGCGCTACTCACCTGGGCGATTTCGGTCGGCCCGTCGGTCGGGAGAACGACGGGCGCTTCGCCCGCGCTCACGTGTCGCGCGGCGCGCGCCAGATCCTTGAGCGGTCGGTTGATGTGCAACTGGATCAGATAACCCGTTAGCGCGGCCAGCAACGCGAGGCCCACGGAGAGCACAAGCGTCGTGGTAATGCCGCTCGCCTGCGCATCTTCGGTCATCGGCAGCGCAATCCAGCAGGGCGCGCCGGCTACGTGCACACGAATCCAGAGCCGCTCGCCATCGCCGGTCTGCCAGCGCACCAGCATGTCGGGCGGTAGATAGTGCTGCAGTGCGCCGACGAAGACGTCGCGTTGCCACGTGCGAAACAGGCGGACCGGGCTGCGCTGCGGTTCGACGCCAAGATGTTCGGGCGTCTCTGTCTGAGCGCCGAGGCGCGCGGCCGCGGCGCGGCCTTCGTCGGGTGGCATGGCGGCCAGCACGCCATCGAGCGTCTTGACGTAGTCGGCAAAGATGATCGCAGCACGGTCGATACGCGGGCGCTGCACGAAATGCAGCAGCACCGCAAACGAGCATGCCTGGGTCAGTGCGACGAGCGCCACCAGCAGCACGATATTGCGCGCCAGCAGCGAACGCGGCAGCCATCTGCTGCGCCGGTTTGAACGCGTAGGCGTGCTCACGAGTCGATGCCTGCCACGAGCATGTAGCCGACGCCCCAGACGGTCTTGATGAAGCGCGGTTTCGACGGATCGTCTTCGACGATCTGGCGCAACCGCAGAATCTGCACGTCGATGCTGCGATCGAGCGCGTCATGGTCGCGGCCGCGCGCCCGCGCAAGCAGGTTTTCGCGGCTCACCGGCCGGTTCGGCGACGACCCCAGCGCGTGCAGCAGCAACATCTGCGCGGAGTGCACCTCGACCGGCTCGCCACGATGCAGCAGCGTTTGCGTACCGACGTCGAACTGGTATTCGCCGAAGCGCAGCGTTTGCGAGGTCACGGTCGGCACGCCCGCGGCCATTTTCTGGCGGCGCAGCAGCGCACGGATGCGCGCGACGAGTTCATCAGGGAGAAACGGTTTCGCGAGGTAATCGTCGGCACCGGTTTCGAGGCCGACCACGCGGTCGACCGGGTCGCCTTTCGCGGTCAGCATGAGGATGGGCAGCGTCTGCCCTTCGGCGCGCAGCCGCCGGCATATCGTCAGCCCGTCTTCCGGTTCCATCATCAGGTCCAGCACGAGCAGGTCGTACGGCTCGCGCTGCAGGTAGCGGTCGAGCTGCTTGCCGTCGGCGACGACGCGCACATGGAACCCGTGGCCGGTCAGAAACCGTTGCAGCATGTTGCGCAACTCGGCTTCGTCGTCCAGCACGATAATCCTGTTCACCTGCTCCATGACGCGTCTCCTGGCTTCATTGGCATTCAGCGTGACATTGCTTTCTGTTGCATCAGTGCCTCGATTTGCGGCAGCGTGACATAACCGACGTGCTGCGTATCGATTTCGTCGAAATGTTTCGCGACCATTGGCATACCCGCAGCCGCCTGTTCCCGCGTCAGCTTGCCGTCGCCCGTCGTGTTGGCACTGGCAAAGCGAGCCTGCAATTGTTGCATCGCACGCTCGCCGCGCGGGGTATCCGCAGGTGGCAGTGCGCTCTGAGCCGAAGCCGTTGCCGAAACAATACACAAGACAAGAACCGCGATCATCTTTTTCATCATTTACTCCGTGGTGTGGCCGACGCTCATGGCCGGCAGGGTTAATTCATTGATCTGATGTTTGCCGTTACGCCCAGTGCGCCGGCACCCAGAAGCGCCCAACCCAGTGGCCCGGCACGAATACAGCAGGACGCGGCGCGGGCGCTACATACACTGGACGCGGCGCGACATACAGCGTGCGGGACTGCGGCGCGATGAACACGACACGCGGCGGGGGCGGCGCGACGTAGACCACCTTGGGCGGGGGCGGCGCAACGTAGACGGTCTTCGGTGCAGGAGGCGCAACGTAGGCGACGGGCGGCGGTGGCACGTATGCAACCGGAGGCGCGACGACCACGGGTGCCGGCGCCACGACCACCGGTGCGGGTGCGACGGCGACTGGCGGCGGCGCGACCACGACCGGTGCGGTACCCACGGCAACCGTAGCGCCCACCGTCGTGACAGTGCCACTGGTGGTCACTGTGCCGCCGTGCACAACCGTCGTGCCGCCGCCCGTCGTGACCACGCCAGCGGCCACGCGTGTCGCGCTGCCCGAATGCGTGACGGTTCCACCGTCGGTGCCCGTCACGGTGCCGGAACGGGTGCAGGTGGAACCGGCGCAGTCTGTCGATGCCGTGTGACTAGTGGTGTTGCCGTTCGCGGCAGTGATCGTGCCCGAAGACGAATACTGACCCGGCGCGCTGCGCGTCACGCTGCCCGACGTCGTGGCGCTGTGGCCGTCCGAGCCGGTCAGGGTGCCGGTGTGGTCGCACGTACCGCCTGCGCAGCTTGTGTCACCCGAGTGCTGGACCTGGCGTCCGTTAGGGCCGGTGGCTGTGCCCGAATTCGAAAACTGGCCGGGAGCAGTGCGAGTGACGGTGCCGGTGTTGGTGGCGATACCGCCATAGGGATTCGCGACGCCGCCTGCGTGCGTACAACTGCCGCCCGTGCAGGAGCCGTAATGTGCGCCGTTGTAGGTGCCGTGCGGCGTGTAGGCAGTGCCATGACCCGACCATCCGGCGAAGGCGGGCGTGCTGACGGCGATGAGCAGCGCAGCGCTGGCTGCGGTGAGGTGGCGGAGTTTCATGAGGTGTCCTTCAAGGTTCGGTTCAGTCACGCACTGCGGCGCGGCAACGGGACGAACTATAAAAGGAGCTCGCGAAATAATCGCCCGGTAAAAGATGTCGCGGTGTTACACCATGGCGGCGCGCCGCCAGCAGCCGGGCTGCGCGGGCGGCTTGCCGTCGCGGCCGGAGTTCCGTGACATCTGGCGACATGGTTTACGCGTGGTTTTTGGCCGGGCAGCCCACTACATTAGCTTCACCCGACGCGATAGCGGCTTTACCCGCAGACGACGCGTCTCACCTCTCAACCCGTTATCTGCCCATCATGTTGACTACTGGAAAAATCGCGCTTTTTGTTACGTTGTTCGTCATTGGTGTCTCGCTGATCGAGGCATGCGTGCTCACCCGCACACAGCGCAATAGCGCCTCGCCGTTCGACTGGTATGAAGTATGGATTTCGCTGGCGGATGTAGCCGGCCGCAAGCTGCTCGCGCTGTTGCCGCTTTCGCTCGCGACGCCGGTCTTCGCCCTTGCCTGGGATCACCGGATCTTTACCGTCACGCTCAACAGCGCGTTGATGTTGTTCCTGCTCTTTATCGGACAGGAGTTCTGCTACTACTGGTATCACCGTGCGTCACACCGCATCCGCTTTTTCTGGGCGACGCATGCGGTTCATCACTCGCCGAACCAGTTGACGCTTTCGTCTGCTTATCGCCTCGGCCTGACCGGCAAACTGACTGGCTCGGCGATCTTCTTCGCACCGCTCGTGTGGCTCGGTGTGCGCCCTGAAATCGTGCTGGCGACGCTGAGCTTTAATCTGCTTTATCAGTTCTTGCTGCATAACACGTGGACGCCGAAACTCGGCTGGCTTGAATACGTGTTCAATACGCCGTCGGCACATCGCGTGCACCACGCATCGAATGTCGATTATCTCGATGCGAACTTTGGCGGCGTGCTTGTCATCTTCGATCGCCTGTTCGGCACCTATGTGGAAGAACGCGCCGATGAGCCGTGCCGCTACGGTCTCACGACACCGACGCGCTCACGCAATCCGCTTGTCGTCGAATTCGAGCACTGGGTTAGTCTTGCACGGGATATCGCGTCGGCGCGTAGCGTGTGGGCTGCGATCTGCTATGTGATCTTGCCGCCGGGCTGGCGCGCTGATGGTTCCGGCGAAACAACTGAAGCACTGCGTCGGCAGAACCTGGTTGCAGCGCGTACCGTTCCGGTCAGTACTACGCAGGGACGGTGAGCGATGCTCCCATCAACGCGACACGTCTTGCCTGGCATAAGTCGACTCCCAGCCACCGCCAAGCGCCTTGCAAAGCGTGATCAGATTCGCGTCAGCGGTTGCCTTGCTTTGTTCGAGATTGCTTTCGCCATCGAGCAACTGCCTCTGTACGTTCAGCACGTCGAGATAATCGAGTGCACCGGCCTTGTAACGCTGCTGCGCGACCGACAGTGCGCGCTGGTTCAGAGCCACCACCTCCGTTAATCGGTCACGCCGCTGCTGTTCGGCATCGTAGACCACCAGCGCATCGTCCACCTCGCGCCACGCTTCAAGTACGGTGCGTTGATAGACGATCGCGGCTTCCTGTTGTTGCGCCTCACGCAGATGCAATGTCCCCTTGAGACGCCCGCCTTCGAAAATCGGCATCGTGATGGAGGGTCCGACAACAAACTGTCCCGAGGCCCAGTTGGCGAGGCTCGAGAGCTGCAGACTCTGAAAACCTGCGCTGCCATTCAGCGAAATGCGCGGATAAAAATCGGCTTTTGCCATACCGATCGAGGCAGTGGCAGCATGCAGCTGTGCCTCCGCTTGCCGGATATCCGGTCTGCGTTGCACCAGCTCCGACGGAAAGCCGATGGGTACCTGCGCAGGCAGCTCGGGGACGTCATGCGGCTCGCTGAGTGTTTGCGCGAGCGCGCCTGGCTCTTCGCCGAGTAATACGCCAATCGCGTTGATCGTGGTCTCGCAGCGCGATTCGAGCGTCGGGATCAGGCTCTCGATCGAAGCCGCCTGCGCGGAAGCGTTGGCCACGTCCAGATCCGTCGTCACGCCTTCGCGTACCTGGACTTGCGTGAGTTTCGTGGTATCGCGAGCAAGTTCGAGGTTTTGCTTCGCAATGCGTAGCAACGACTGTGTATCGCGAAGCTCTATATAGTCTCGCGCGAGTTCAGCGCGGGCTGACAGCAACACAGCGTTTCGATCCTCGTAAGAAGCCTGCGTCAAGGCAGTCGCTGCTTCCACTCCGCGTCGATTGCGGCCCCAGATATCGAGTTCCCAGGAGGCGTCGAAGCCTGCCTGATAGAGGTTGTACGCCGGCGAACCCTTGGAGCCCGGCAACGGCGCGACACCGAGCGGCGTATTACCCGAAGCGGATTGCGACTGCGTTTCGGTCGGACTAACCCCGAGCAGCGACAGGATGCCGTTCGGACTTCCGCGCTCGCGGTCATACGACGCAGCGCCGTCCAGCGTGGGATATTCTGCTGCACCTGCGACCCGTTGCTCAGCCCGGCTTTGGCGAAGGCGCGCCGATGCCGCGGCCACATCGAGGTTCGCATTGGCCAGTTGCTGTTCGAGCGTATTCAAGGTGGGATCGTTGAACAGGGTCCACCAGTCCGTATCGAAGCCGGTCTCGACTGCCTTGCTTGGAGCCTGCGCCGCCTGGGTGCGATCGAACACTTGCGGCGGCGTGGACGTCACGGGAGGTTCGAAGTTCGGCCCAACCGTACAGCCCGCTATCACGAGGCACGCCAGTATCTCCAACACCAGCGCACTAAAGGAAAAGCCGTTCGTATTCATTTTCTCTCTCCTGCTTCGGCCAGGGTATCGCTATGCTGACCCACGGCAACTTCCGTTTCGACAGACAGCCCCACGCTCAGCGCAGACGCTGCCTCTTGACCTCGATCGATCGTGATCTTCACCGGCACGCGTTGCACCACCTTCGTGAAGTTGCCCGTCGCGTTGTCGGGTGCGATAGGCGCAAAGGCCACGCCGGTTGCAGGCGCGAGACTATCGACACGGCCATGAATCACAACGCCAGGAAAGCTGTCGACCTTGATGCGTACGCTCTCGCCAGGGCGCATGTTGGTGATCTGGTTTTCCTGGAAGTTAGCAACAACGTAGGCGTCCGAAAGCGGCACGATCGCGAGAACCGGCGCACCTGGCGTCACGAATGCTCCAACCCGTGCGGAACGCCGTCCAACCTTGCCGTCCACCGGGGCGCGAACCTCCGTATAGGACAGATTGAGCTGTGCCTGATCGAGCGCCGCTTCGGCGCGTGCGAGTGCACCGACTGCCTTATCGCGTTGGGTACGCAATACGTCGAGATTCTGCTCGGTCGACGCCAGCGCGGCTCGGTCGTGTGCCTGTTGCGCGAGTTGCTCGGCGAGCGTGCTTGACGCGTGCTGTTGCTCTTGGGTTGTTCCCGCACCTGCGTCCGAGAGGTCCTGATATCGCGAGGCGTTGGCTCTTGCAAACCCGATCGACGCATCGTCCGATTTGAGCGTCGCGCTCGCTTGCTCGACCAGCGAGGGCTGCCGCGCGATCTCGGCGTCGTAGTTCGCAACGGACGCCTTTGCCGCTGCCACGTCCGCTTCGGCACTCATCAAAGCGGCCTTGAAGTCACGATCATCGATACGGACCAGCAATTGCCCGGCCTTGACCGACTCGTTGTCGTTGACGAATACGTCGGATATCTGACCGGCGATACGCGGCGCCACCAAGGTGAAATCGGCTTCAACGTAAGCGTCGTTAGTGGATTCGGTATTCGAGTTGCCGGTCAGACTTGTGCAAGCCCACGCACCAATGCCGGCCGCAACAAGCAACGCGGCAACACGAATAATCCTGAGGGGAGATTTAGCAGCGGATGACATAAGAACCGTCCTTAGCGTGAAGTGGAGGGCGTCGTGCACCACGGCGGGTAGATCCGCACGGGTAACACGGGCACCAGGAAAAGGAGGGCGATGGCAACACCCGCCATGACCCGGTAAAGATCCGCCGACGTCAGCACCACTGCCTGCTCGTGGATCCGGTGTGCAAGTTCGCCGAGGCTATTTGCTGCGTCGACGCTTTGACTTGCTACAAGCGCGTGGTTGCCTAAATGGTCCACGAGCATGTTCGAATGAAGGTGTTCCCGATCGGTGCTCAGCCCTTCGATGAGCGCCGTTGCCACAGCCGCTGAAAAGGTTTTGAGCGAGTTGAACATCGCCGAAGCAAATGGGCCGTCTGTCGGGGCCAGGCCCGTCGTCACACCCATCAGGATTCCCAGGATTACCATCGGCTGCGCGACGATCTGGATCGATTGAAGCCAGTAGAAGTTGTTGCGAATCCACTCTGAGGTAATGAAGCTCCCCATCAGGCACGTGGCAAGCATGAGGCACAGGCCGATCGCCATGACCCAGCGGTGATCGACCCGCCGCAGATTCAGAACGGCAGCGGTCAGTGGGAGCGTGATCAGGAGCGGGATCGCAACCAGCAACGACAAGGGCGCAGTCTGCAGTGGCCTGTAGGCATGAACGCTCGCGAGATACTGGCCGGGTATCGCGGCCACACCCACCAGCAGGATCACCGCGCCCAGCAGGGTCGTCAGTCCGTGCGTGAAGTTTCTGCGCGACAGCAACTGCAGCTTGAAAAAAGGCAGGGGGTGAAACCACTCGTTGACGAGGAATGTCGCAAACAGAAGCCCCCCGCCAATAAACATCACGCGAATGAGCTCGGAATTGAGCCAGTCCAGACGATCGCCTTGCAGCAGGCCCGTCACGAGCATCGCGACGGCCGGAAATCCCGTCAGAAACCCGGTCCAGTTGAATGCCTTAAGTCGTTCGAGTTTGAGGGGATCGGCGGGAAGCCCTTGCTGGATCGCCACACAGCACGCGATACCAAGCGGCACGATTTGCCAGAACGCCATCTGCCAGCCGACATACTCGGTCCACAAAGCAGCGAGCGGCGTGCCGAGCGCCGGTCCAAAGGTCGCCGTGAGGGCGTAGCCCGCGAGGCCGTATAGCTTCACCTTGGGCGGAAGGTAGCGCAGCGCTACGATGATCAGCATCGGGGGCAGACATCCTCCTGCAATTCCCTGCAGGACGCGCAGCGCATAGAGCGTCAGCAGGTTTGGTGCGAAGGGGCAGAGGATCCCGAACAGCATCGTCGCGATCACGGCGCCGATGGTGAATCGCTTGAGCGTGAACGTGATGCCAAACCACGGAGCAAACACCATCGTCGCGACATTGGCTGCTTCGAATAAGGCGGTCAGCCAGGTTCCGTCGTCATGCCCTATCGAGAGCGCGCCCTGAATGTCCGCCAGGGACTGCGCGGTGACCTGTTCGTTGAGAATGGCCAATAAAGACGCGAGCAGCATTCCAACGAGACCAATCGCCAGACGAAGCGGAAGCGCGGATTGTGCGGGCGCCGCCTGCGCAGGAGCGGCTGTCGTCGTTAAAAGGTTGGCTGTAGTCATGGCAATCCCGTTACTGTTCAGGTTCAATAGGGCTTCTAAATGTCGGTGTTGGAGATCACATGAGAAGCGAAGACTCTCCGGCACCGATAGCGACCGGCGGCCGGGTTACATCTTCGGTTGCGCCTCTTTGAAGTACTGCGGAGCTTCCCGGCGATCGAACATGCCGTACTCGCGGATAACGCGGATATTGCGTACGCGCGATGCATCCGCCGTAGCCGCCTTGGCCAGGAACGCTTCAGCTGCTGCATGGTCGCGCCACGTCAGAACGGCGATGACGTCTCCCGGTGCCAGCAGTGCGTCGAAGACGTCCCAGGAAACGAGGTCAGTCGCGCTCGTATCCACTCCGAGTGATTTCGCCACCTCGTCTGCGCTGCTCTGCTTCACCCATGCCGGCGAGAATTTCCCATCATGTAGCGTCACTGCCTTACCTTTTCCCGTCTCGGTGACATCCAGGCGCTGTTCGAGCAAGGCGTGTCCCGCGGGCACATGCGTATCGCTAACGGTCTGACCAATGCGCAGGCGATAGTCGGAAAACACGCGGTCGCGCGCAGCCTGCATGATCCTGTTGTGCGTCGCTTCGGTACGCCAGCGGATGAGCGATTTCTCGTCGCGCCAACTCGACAGCGAAAGAAGCCACCCCTCGCGTGTGAGACTGGCGTAGCGGTTGTTGTCGATAAATCCGTCGATTTTGTCCAGTTCAGGACGCAGCATTTTGGCCATGCCGAGATAGGCATCGACCTGCTCGGGGATCGGGTGAACTTCAAGCATTGCGGAGAACATGTGGACCTCTCTCGTTTGGTTAGTCGTACAACGTGTAGAGATTGTCCAGGATCGGCCCGATTCATTGGAGTCCAAACGGGTTGGTATTGGGCCAATGAGTGATCGAAATTTGCCATGCTTTCAAGGACGTTCTGCATAACCCTCGCGGCCTGAAAGAGTCTTTTGCAGGCCGATCTCCGGCACCTCGATCACAACGCATAGAATCACGGCTTATGGACGCGTGATGAGGGTAGGGAGCGAAATGGACAAATTGCGTGAGATGGAGATTTTCGTGGCCATCGTCGACCGGGGCAGCTTCACGGGTGCGGCTGACAAAGTTGGCATGTCGTCCGCTGCGGTCTCACGGGCGGTCAATTCGCTGGAATCGCGTCTCGGCACACATCTGCTGGCCCGCACGACCCGAACGGTTCGTCCGACGGATGCAGGCCTGTCATACCTCGAAGCCTGCCGCAAGGTGTTGGACACCATCACGGATGCAGAAGCGACCCTTGCGGCCGATCAACTCAATCCCGTGGGGACGTTGACTATTTCCGCACCGGTCCTGTTCGGCCAGCGATATGTTGCGCCGCTGGTCAACGCCTTCGTGCTGCGTTATCCGGACGTCAACGTCAATGCGGTGTACGCTGATCGAACGACGCGGCTTCTGGAAGAGGGTGTGGATATTGCCATCCGTATCGGCCATCTCGGCGACTCTTCGGCATTCGCCGTTCCGCTAGGCTTTGTGCGGCGTCGGACGTACGCGGCGCCGTCCTATCTCGCCGAGCATGGGGAGCCCCGTCACCCCAGAGATCTGGCCGATCACCACTGTGTATCGTTCACGGGCGTCTCGCTTCCGCTCGAGTGGGCGTTCAACGAGAACGGTTCGCGGCTGCCTGTGAGACTTCAGCCGCGGATGATTGTCGACCTGGGTCCCGCTGCTCTTCTCGCTGCCGTCGATGGAGTGGGAATCGCCCAGTTTCTTTCGTATCAGGCAGCGCCCGATGTAGCCGATGGCAGGCTCCAACCGGTGCTGACCTCATTCGAGCCCGAGGCGACACCGGTGAGCCTGCTTCACGTAGAAAGGCGAAGCACCAGCGGCAAGATTCGCGCTTTCGTGGAGTTCGTGACCGAGGCGCTGCGCAAAAACGCGCACCTTCAGGACGTGGACGCTACAGCGACGCGAACTTCCCGGTAGGCGGTCACCAGCGCGTCAAGGCCGAACGCCCGGTTCAATCCGCTTGGATTGGGTACGACCCACGCGCATGCGCCGCCGAAGGGCTTCGTTTGCAGCCCCCAATCGATATCGCGCGTGCCGGAGATGGCCGCGAGTGCCATCTTTCCGAGGAAAACGACGTGTTGCGGGGCGTACCGTCCGATCTTTAGCCGAAAAGCCTCCCCGGCCAACTCGATCTCCGAGCGCGACAACTCGGCAGCCTGCGCTGTGGCGCGCGGGACCACCGCGGTGAGACCGCAACCGTATCGAAGAAGCGAACGGTCGTCTTCGGGAAGGATCTGTTCAGGCGTGAAGCCTGCAAGATGCAGCACCCGCCAGAACCGGTTGCCGCGGCCCGCAAAGTGATGACCTGTCGACGCCGCACGCAGACCCGGATTGATCCCGCAAAAGATTACCGACAGGCCCGGTTCAAGGATGTCAGGAAGCGACTGAATGGAATCAGCTTCGGTCACAGATGAGCCAGTCCTTGAAGCGATATCTGCTTGCCGACACCCTGATTGGCCCACGGTTGCGCGCCGGCCTCGCCGCGGAATCGTTGCCGATATTGTTTCGGGGTGACCTCCAGCCGGCGCGAGAAAGTCGTGCGCATATGTGTGGCACTCCGAAATCCGCATTTGAATGCGACCGTCTTCAGCGGTGCATCCGAGTCTTCGAGCAACTTTCTCGCGGTGTCGACGCGAACCTGTTCGACGAACGCGGAGGGTGTCACCTTGGCATACTTCGCGAATACTCGCGAGAAGGTTCTTCGACTCACCGCAACTGCGCCAGCGAGCTGTTCGATCGATAGCGCTTCGGTGATGTGTTCGGTCACGTAGCGGTGGACTTTGCCGATAATCGGATCTTCATCCCTTCCGCTTCCGACGTATGGGCTGTACTGGGACTGACCACCTTCGCGCTGGATGTAGACGACAAGACGCTTTGCGACGCGTACCGCCAGCTCATGCCCCCAGTCTTCGGCGACAAGCGAGAGGCACAGATCGATGCCGGCCGTCACACCTGCCGAGGTAATCAGGCGTCCGTCACGAACGAAGATCTTGTCGGGCTGCACGGAGGCCTGCGGAAATTCGTGGGCGAGGCGATCTGCGTCCGACCAATGAGTCGTCACTTCCTTGCCGTCGAGCAGTCCCGCATGAGCCAGTACGAATGCGCCATTGCAAACGGAGCCAAACCGCGTCGCGTTGCTTGCCTGATTTTGCAGCCACCTCAGGAAGTCACTGGACGGTTGAGCGTCGGGCAATTGCGGACCGCCTGCGACGAGTAGCAGATCCCATTGCGTGTCGAGGTCCGCGTAGCCGAACGGCACGGAAAGTCCCATCCCGTTCGAGCAGGTCACGGTACCGGCGCGCGCGCCCACCAGCGAGACTTCGTACTTCTGATGTTCGGGCAGGATCGTGTTTGCTTCCGCGAACACGTCGAGGGGGCCTGCAACGTCGAGCGCCTGGACACCATCGAATATGACAATGGCGACTTTCATACCGTGACCTTCGTGGAGTGAATGGACCCGTTTCCGAGCGGTATTGCAGCTTACCGCAATGGCCCAGAAAGAGGGACGCACTAACCGGTAATTGACTTTTGCAGCCGTGTAACAAGCGGACGGGCGTCCAGCCGTGCCTGGCCCAAATCTCACGTTGATTGGCCCGGTATCGTGCCATCCGCGTGTTTCCTCTCCCATGCGGTCTGATTAGACTTTATCCCATGGATACGGCTATAGCCGCCCCTTCGTCGCGGTCTACGTTGACACGGGACGACAACCAGGGACAGGAGTGACGGCGCATGCATGTTGCAATGATGCTCTACGCGGGATTTCGGCTGCTCGAAGTGACGGGCCCGATGGAGGTTTTCCACGAAGCGAACCGCTTGTGCGGCGCAACGATGTACGAGCAGCATCTCGTGGGGCCGTCCCGAGGGCCGGTGGTGTGCTCGAGTGGCGTGGCGGTTAGCACGACTGAGTGTCTGCTGGATGTGAGCGCTCCATTTGACATCGTCGTAGTGCCAGGTTCGCCGGTGGTTGGCCCGAGGCACGCGCATCGCGAGCTGGTGGAGTGGCTCAGTGACGCCGGCCGTCGGGTGCGAAGGCTCGCGTCGGTGTCCAATGGGGCCTTTTTAATCGCGCGCGCCGGCCTCGCCGACCATCGCTCGCTGACCACGCATTGGCGCGACGCCGAACGTCTCTCCAGCGACTACCCCTTGGTACACGTCATGAGCAATCAAGGCTGCGTGAAGGACGGCAACCTCCACTCGTCGCGCGGCGTCAGTGACGGTATGCGGGTCGCGTTGGCCCTGGTCAGGGAGGACCTTGGTGACGAATTCGCCACGAGCCTCGCACGGTCATTGTCGAGGCAGTCATGACCCGGGACCCTATCGTCGAATGTGACGGATCTGCCTTTCACGCGCTAACGGTCGAAATGAAATGTATGGTTGACGAAAACCTGATCCATAAGGCACTCGCAAATCCGTTCCGGCGCGAGATCTTGAGATGGTTAAAGACGCCAGAAGAATACTTTTTGCGAAGTCGAATCGATCTTGGATGCGGGGTACCTTTAAACGCAATTCACGCGCGCAGTGGGCTATCCCAGTCGACCGTGTCGGCCCACCTCGCGACCCTGGTCGAAGCTGGACTGCTTGTTTCGACGCGCGTCGGTCAGTGGATGTTTGTGATGCGAAACGATGAAGTGATTCGCGCCTTCGCGGAACAGATCAGGAAAGAAATATAGTGGCGGATATTGTCGCATCAGATGATTGAAGGCGCCGTCCGCCCATGCTTGTAACGACGATCCCCGTTACAATTAAGTTTTCCCTGAATAACCATGATCGTCGTGATCATTGGGCCGATGTCGGAAACCCGCGGCGAACACACACGGAGGCGTAGAGCATGAGCGAATCACAAGTCACCATTCAGGAACAGGAAGGTGCCTGTAAGGCGTGGGTCCTGACGCCCGAAGGCGAGGGCAAATGGCCCGCTGTGATCTTCTACATGGACGCGTTTGGCATCCGGCCAGGCATGCTCCAGATGGCAAAGCACGTGGCGAGCAAAGGGTACGTCGTGCTTCTGCCCGACCTGTTTTACCGCTTCGGAGCTTACGGGCCGCTCGACCCCAAGGAAGTGCTGAAGGGCGATTTCCGTGCCACCGTTGGGCCCATGATGGCGAGCAGCGACAACCACAAAGCCGCTGAAGACACCGCGGCCTTTATCGAATACCTCGATACGCGCGCTGATGTGGCGGGTAAGAAGATTGGCACCGTCGGTTTCTGCATGGGCGGCGGCATGGCACTCACGGCAGCGGCTTACTACCCGGATCGCGTTGTTGCGGCGGCGAGCTTCCACGGCGGCAATCTCGCGACCGACCAGCCGACGAGTCCCCACCTGCTTCTCGACAAGATCAAGGCCGAGTTGTACATCGGCATTGCCGACAACGATCACAGCTTCCCGCCCGAAATGGGCGAGCGCTTCGAAGCCGCGCTGGGCGCCGCGGACGTGAAGCATAAGAGCGAACTGTACAAAGGCAAGGCGCACGGCTGGATGAAACCGGACATGCCCGTCTACGACGCAGAGGCGGCCGAGCGGGGCTGGAAGGAGCTGTTCGCGTTGTACGCCCGAACGCTCAAATAACAGTTCCTGATGCGCGGGAGACTCAGCGCGCAGTGAGCCGTCGGGCTTGAACCGGTACCTTTGATTGCTGTGCAGATCCGCAAACACCGTTCTGATAAAGACGGTGGATTGCGGATTGAACAGATCAGATCAAATGGCTAGTCCGGGTGTTCAGCGCCCGGCCGCTTTGGAAACAGGATGCCTTCCTTGACTTGCGTCCCCGGTCTTACGCCATGACCCCAAGGCAGATTCCACTGCGCTTCGGCGGAAACCCCAAGCAAGCCTCGCAACTCCTCCATCTTGCCCGGCATCACAGGATGCAAGAGATTGCTGATGCTGCAGAGCGCTTCTAACAGCGTATAGAGCACCGTATCCAGCTGGTCCGACGCGTTGGAATCCTTTGCCAGTGCCCATGGCGCGCTGCTCGCAACGTAGCCGTTCAGGTGTTTGACGAAATCCATTACCTGTTCCACCGCGCGACTCAGTTTCATTTCTTCCACTAGCGCCAGAACGATGCCGGGCAGTTCGTTCGACCAGTCGATGATCGCTTCCTCGCGCGCTTCATAGGCCTTCGGCGCAGGCACCGTGCCGCCGCGATATTTCATCGCCATGGCCAGCGTGCGTGCGGCCAGATTGCCCAGGTCGTCGGCGAGATCCCGATTCAGGCGTTGTTCGATCACTGCGTTACTAACGATTCCGTCGAAGCCGAAGCTGACCTCCCGGATTAGCGTGTAGCGCAGCGTATCGACACCGTAGGTATCGGCGGCCTCCAGCGGATCGACGCCATTGCCGAGCGACTTGCTCATCTTGCGACCATCGGAACCGAGCAGGTGCCCGGAAACATGCAAACGCTGATACGGCGCGATTCCTAACGCATGGGTCATGCTCAACCAGAAGAGCGTGTGCGTGCGCAGGATGTCCTTGCCGATCACATGCCGCACCGACGGCCAGTAATCAGCGAAGGCAGGCTGGTCGGGATAACCCAGCGGCGAAACGTAGCTGAGGAGCGCGTCGAACCATACGTACGTAACATGTCCGGCATCCCACGGAATCGGGATGCCCCAGTCGAGACGATCCACGGGACGCGAAATACTCAGGTCACCTATCGGCTGTTCCAGCAGCTTCAATATCTCGTTGCGGTATTGCACGGGCTGAATCAGGTCTGGCGTGTCCAGCAACAGCTGACGCATCCATTCGCGATGCGCTTCCATGCGGAAGAAATAATTGGGTTCGCGCCGCAACACAGGCGGTTCCTTGTCTTCAGGAAGTTTGCCATCCACCAGTTCCTTCTCAGTGACAAAGCGCTCCTGACCGATCGAATAAAGCCCCTCGTAGTCCGCCAGGTAGATATCCCCGGCATTGAAGAGCCGTGTCAGGCAATCGGACACCACCCTGGCGTGCGCGGGGTTCGTGGTGCGAACGAACATGTCGGGCTTGACTGCCAGGCGCCGCCACGCTTCCTTGAAGCTCTGTGCGTGGCGTTCCACAAACACTTGTGGCGCCTCGTTGGCCTGTAGGGCGGCCCTGGCGATCTTCTCGCCGTGCTCGTCAGCGCCCGTTAGCAGCAGGACCTGGTGACCGGCAGCACGCAGGTAGCGGGCCATGATGTCAGCATGCACGCTGGCGTAAGCATGGCCCAGATGCGGCCGATCGTTTACGTAGTAAATCGGCGTGGTGATGTATCGGTATGACATTGCCGCTCCAAAAAAGAAAAGGGACGCCTGCGGCGTCCCTTTTTCAGAAGCAAAAAAGCCCTCAGCGCCTGGGGGGAGAACCTGCCAGGGGCATACGCATCGAACGAAGGAGGACTTGGCTAGCTTGCATTGTGTTGGGGTTAAATTCAACGAAGAATCGGCGGATTCATCCGCGATGGATGAATCCTGCCAGCTAACTTAATGGTTGTCTAGCGCCGGGCGCGTCGATTGTTGCTTGCACTTGCATGGCGCATGCAGTCTCCCTAAACCGTCCTCAACATCCCACCGTCGACAAAGTAGGTCGACCCGACGCTGTAGCTAGCCTTGTCGGAACAAAGAAACACAATAAAGTTGGCCAACTCTTCCGGAGACGCAAACCTGCGGATAGGCGCGTGCTCATCCGCGACCTGCTGCAGATGTCCCTCCCAATCGCCGCCTGAATCCTGCGTCAACTGCCTGGCGGTCTTGATCCAGTCGGGTGTGAGCACGAGCCCCGGGTTAATCGTATTCACGCGGATGTTGTCCTGTATGAATTCGTTCGCCATATTCTTCGACAACATCATCAACGCCGCTTTCGTCACGTTATAGATCGGCTCGTAGCCGAGCGGCTGTGTTGCGCAAATCGATGCGTTGTTCAGGATCGTGCCGCCGCCGCGTGCTTTCATCAAAGGTACGAGGCCGCGTGCGATGCGCACTGCAGCCATCACATGAAGGTCCCAGTACGCGAGCCACTTTTCGTCGGGTGCGTTCATGATCGTTTCGTTGCTGCCCGTGCCCGCGTTATTGAAGACAATATCCGCGCCACCGAAATTTTCCTTCGCGGCGGCAACCAGTTTGTCGACGCCTGCCGAAGTCGACACGTCGCAAGCGACCGGCACAGCGGTCACGCCGAACTTCGTTGCGATGCCTGCTGCGGCAGCGGACAGGCGCTCCTCGTTGCGCGCCGCGAGCAGAAGATGCGTGCCTTCTGCTGCGAACGCCTCTGCCACAGCCAGCCCGATACCCACGCTGGCTCCCGTCAATACGGCCACCTTACCGCGTAAATTCAGATCCATTTCGTTGTCTCCATTTTTGATAGTCCAGGCTCGACGCTTAAGGCTGCTTTGGCGTCATTGACCTCACCACTGTGCTTGCGCAGAGCTGCGTTGTAAAGGCCTTCGCCTGTTGCGAATGTGCATGTCTGGCTCGCCGGATACGCATGAAGGTGATAGCTGGTAGAGTCGCAAATACCGGCTTTGGAGGTATTTACGCCATGCGCATTTCTGTGCTCGCTCTTGAAGGGCTCTTCGATACGGGGCTCACTGTCATGCTCGACGCGTTCGGGCTCGCCAACAAATTCTCGGCCACGCAACTAGGTGGCACACCGCGTTTCGATGTATCGATCGTAGGCGTGCGCAAGCGGGTTCGGTCCGCACAAGGGCTGACGATCCCTGTGCAACCCGTAACGGCAGGTTTGAAACCGGACTGGGTAGTTGTTCCGGCATTGAGCACTGGCACGCCTGAGCAGCTGGTTCCCGCTCTCACGAGACCGGATGTGGTTCAGGCCAAAGCGCAACTGCTGAAATGGCATGCCGAAGGAGCGCTGATCGCCGCGTCCTGTATCGGAACATTTCTTGTGGCGGAAACCGGACTTCTCGATCAGCAGGAAGCGACGACGACGTGGTGGCTCGGCCCACTGTTTCGACAACGCTACCCCAACGTGTCGCTCGACGAGTCTCGCATGCTGGTACCGTCGGATGTAGGTGTGACAGCCGGCGCGGCTTTAGGACATCTCGATCTCGCCCTCTGGCTGATACGGCGCGCGAGCCCCGAGTTGGCCACGCTCGTCTCGCGTTACCTGCTGGCTGATATACGCTCCTCGCAGGCGCCGTACATCATTCCCAATCACCTCGCGCAGGCAGATCCGCTGATTCAACGCTTCGAACAGTGGTCGCGGAAAAATCTTCGCTCGGGCTTTTCGCTGCAGGAAGCCGCCAGCGCACTCGCGACGAGCACGCGCTCGCTGCAGCGCCGTTGTCAGGAGGTGCTTGGCAAATCGCCGCTTGCCTACTTCCAGGACCTGCGAGTCGAGCACGCACAATCGCTTCTGCGCGGGGGACGCCTCGACCTCGAAGCGATCGCAAGCGAAGTCGGCTACGGCGATGGTGCGACATTGCGTACGCTGCTGCGCCAACGTCTGGGACGGGGTGTGCGCGACCTCCGTTCCGACCTGCTCTGACACGCGGATGCGCCTGGCGCGAATGGCTCTAAAGTTGGCGTTTGTGACTGTGTGAGTTCTAGGGTTCAGAGACTAGACTCGATCGCGCTGTTTGCAGCAATGAACACGCAGTCTCTGTCAATGAACGTTGAACCAGGAGTTATCCATGAAAGTTTTTGCCATCGCATCCGCCAAGCCGACCCTCACACCGGAGAAGCTCCAGCAGCATATGCCAAACGAAGTTCCGGCCACACTCAAGCTCTATCTCGACGGCAAGGTCGAGCAGTTCTGGTTTCGTGAGAAGGGCGGTCCGATCTTTCTGATGAACGTCGAATCGGTCGAGCAAGCCAAGGCGACGCTCGATACGTTGCCGCTCGTGGCTGACGGCGTCATGAGCTACGAACTGTTGCCAGTCGGCCCGCTGGCCCCGCTTGGCATGCTGATCCAGAACAAGTGAAGTCAGTGAAGTCATAAGCCGTGAGCGTATGGCGATCCGTTTGACGTGTCGGATCTCGTTGAAGAACCGTTCGATGAGATTTCACCGATGATGGATCGCCTGCAGCTCAAGCATCCGTAGCCGAATCAAGATGTGCATCACGAAGGAGTACGAAGATGGACGACGCAGCAGAGATCACCCGGCATTACGAGCGCGAGAGCCTGGTCGAGCACCTTCGCTCGGCTATGGCCAAAAGCGGACTCGGCGAGAAACAACTCTCTGCGCGAGATCTTGCTCAACTTGACCAGTTTCATTCGCGCGGCCTCGCGGCCACGGTAGAACTGGCGAAGGCCCTGCCGATCACCGAGGCGACCCGTGTTGTCGATATCGGATCTGGGCTGGGCGGCCCGTCGCGCTATCTGGCGGAAACTTATGGCTGCACGGTGCACGGCGTCGACCTCAGTCAGTCGTTCGTCGAGGCTGCTACGTTTCTGGCCGAGCGTTCGGGTCTCGGAGGCAAGGTCACGTATCAGCGCGGCAACGCGCTCTCGCTGCCGTTCCCCGCCAACGCTTTCGATCTCGCGTGGACGCAGCACGTTGCCATGAACATTAGCGACCGCGCTGCGCTTTACGGTGAAACATGCCGCGTTTTACGTTCTGGCGGCCATTTCGCCATCTTCGATGTCATCGCTGCATCCAACGAACCCCTGCATTTCCCTGTGCCGTGGGCGAGCGTGCCTGAGTCAAGCTTCCTGGTGACGGCGGACGAGATGCGCACTGTTCTCGCTAAGGAGGGGTTCCGCATCACGTCCTGGACCGACTGCACGGAAGCCGGGATCAGCTGGTTTCTGGAGCGCGAAGCCGAACGCAAGCAGTCTTCGACGCCACCCTTGCTTGCACTCGGCGCTGTGATGGGCCCCGAGTTCGGGCAAGCGACCGTCAACCTTCGCCGCAATCTGAGCGAGGGACGTGCGGCGCTTATCCAGGCTATCTGCGAAAAGGTCTGAGGATGCTTGAGCCAGAAGGTGCGACAATGTTTTGCGACTTCCATGTAGTCGATGCACTCTGCCGCGTTGTTCATCCCGTGCCGACGGTCGCCACGAACCCCACTCTGGAGGCTTCCGATCCATGTCGCTCATCAATTACATCACGCAGATCCAGTTCGATTTCGGCGCGATTGCGAAACTGCCTGACGAATGCACACGGATCGGCATCAAACGTCCTCTGATCGTCACCGACGCGGGCGTGAAAGCCGCGGGCCTCATCGACAAGGTGCTCGTTGCTCTTCGAGCGGATAACGAACCCTCCATCTTTCTGGACACCCCTCCGAACCCCAACGAGCGGGCTGTGCGGGCCGCTGTCGCGATGTACAAGGAGAATCAGTGCGATGGCGTCATCGCGGTAGGAGGGGGCAGTTCGATCGATCTGGCCAAGGGCGTCGCAGTGTGCGCGACCCACGAAGGGCCTTTGCGCCAGTTCGCGCTTATCGAAGGTGGCTTGCAGCGCATCACAGCGGCTACGGCGCCGGTTATCGCACTCCCAACGACTGCCGGCACCGGCAGCGAAGTGGGGCGTGGCGCCATCCTGATTCTCGATGACGGCCGCAAGCTCGGCATTATTTCCCCCTACGTCGTGCCCCGTTCCGCAATCTGCGATCCGCAACTCACGTTAGGGTTGCCCCCGCAACTCACCGCAGCAACGGGAATGGATGCGATTGCCCATTGCATCGAGACCTTCCTGTCGCCCGCATTTAACCCGCCTGCCGATGGCATCGCCCTCGACGGACTCTGGCGCGCATGGCGTCACATCGAGATTGCAACGCGTGACGGCAGCAACGTCACCGCACGTCTGAACATGATGAGCGCTTCATTGCAGGGAGCGCTTGCCTTCCAGAAAGGGCTGGGATGTGTCCATAGCCTGAGCCACTCGCTGGGCGGCATCAATCCGAAACTGCATCACGGAACGTTGAACGCGATCTTTCTTCCCGCCGTGATCCGCTTTAATCGCGAGGCCGCTACAGTCCAGGACGAAGGAAAAATGGTGCGGTTAGCGGGCGCAATGGGGCTGGAATCGCCAGCGAACGTAGAAAGCGCGATTGAGCGCATGACGGCCGACCTGGGGCTGCCGACTCGTTTGTCGACGCTTGGGGTCGAGCGCGAGCAGTTCGACAGGATTATCGAAGGCGCACTCGCCGATCATAGTCACAAGACCAATCCGCGCGAGGCAAGCCCTGCGGACTATCGGGCCATGCTCGAAGAGTCGTTCCAGGGGTTCTAAAGAAGAAGGTGCGCCGGCACGACTGCTTGCTGGTAGCCGTATCGGCGCGTCCTTATCAGTGGTTATGGCGCGATTCGCCGCGCGTTTCCAGGATGTTGAGATACAGCGTTGCCGGCTCGAGGCATGCGCCGCTCGCCTGCTGACCTACCATGCTGCGATAGATCTCTTCCCACGGCGTTTTGTTCTGCAGAACAGGCGCTTTCCACTGGGCGCGGCGTGCTGCCAGTTCGCTCTCCGGGATCATCACGTCGACCTTGCGCGAGTTCAGGTCGATGCGGACCCGATCGCCGGTTTGCAGCAACGCAAGCCCGCCGCCGACTGCCGCTTCCGGCGAAACGTTGAGAATCGAAGGCGTGGCCGAGGTACCGCTTTGACGGCCGTCGCCGAGAGTCGGCAGCGTGTCGACGCCTTGCTTGAGCAACGCCGCAGGCGGCTGCATGTTGACCACTTCGGCACCGCCCGGATAACCGACCGGCCCGCAGTTGCGAATCACGAGGATAGAGCGCTCGTCGACGCCCAGTTGCGGATCTTCGATGCGCGCGTGGTAGTCCTCCGGCCCTTCGAATACGATCGCTTTCCCTTCGAACACATCGGGATGCTCAGGATCGGCGAGGAAGCGTTTGCGGAACGCCTGGTCGATCACGCTGATTTTCATCACGGCGCTGTCGAACAGATTGCCGGACATCACCACGTAACCCGCTGCTTCCTTGAGCGGCTGCTGGTAGCTGCGGATCACTTCGCGATCGGGCTCGACGACTTCCGCGAGATCCTCGGCAAGCGTGCGGCCGGAAACCGTACGTACGTCGCCGTTCAGCTTGCCCGCGTTGAGCAGCTCGCGCATCACGGCGGGGACGCCACCTGCGCGATGGAATGCTTCGCCCAGAAAGCGGCCGGCCGGCTGGCAATCGACCAGCAGCGGAACGTCTGGTCCCAGTCGTTGCCAGTCGTCGAGCGAATGTTCGACGCCCATGTGCCGGGCGATCGCGACCATATGGATCGGACAGTTTGACGATGCACCAAGTGCGGCGGCGGCCACCACCGCGTTTTCGAAAGCCTCTTTGGTCATGACATCCGACGGGCGCAGATTCTCCGCGACCATCTCGACGATGCGTTTGCCCGTGCGATACGCCATCCAGCCGCGCTCGCGATGTGGCGCCGGAATCGCCGCGCAGCCCGGCAGCGACATACCCAATGCTTCGGCGAGCGAGTTCATCGACAGGGCGGTGCCCATCGTATTGCAATGGCCGACGGAGGGTGCCGACGAGGACACCATGTTCATGAATTCCTCGTAGTCGATCTCTCCGCCGGCGAGGCGCTTGCGCGCGTCCCAGATGACCGTGCCGGAACCTGCGAGCTTGCCGTGCCACCAGCCGTCGAGCATCGGGCCGCCCGAGAGCACGATGGCCGGGATATTCACGGTCGCCGCCGCCATCAGGCACGCCGGCGTGGTTTTGTCGCAACCGGTGGTGAGGACGACACCGTCGATGGGATAGCCGTGCAGGATTTCGACGAGGCCGAGGTACGCCAGATTGCGGTCGAGCGCGGCAGTGGGGCGCTTGCCCGTCTCCTGAATCGGATGGACCGGAAACTCAAGGGGGATGCCGCCGGCGTCACGAATGCCGTCGCGCACACGGGTCGCCAGCTCGAGATGGTGGCGGTTACATGGCGCAAGGTCCGACCCTGTCTGCGCAATCCCGATGATCGGTTTGCCCGACTGCAGCTCCTCTCGGGTAATCCCGTAGTTCATGTAGCGCTCGAGATACAGCGCCGTCATGCCCGGATCGGCGGGATCGTCGAACCAGCGGCGGCTGCGCAGGCGTGACGGTGAACCATTCTGAGGACTGTCGGGGGATGAGTGGTTTGACATGCTGTTATTCCGTTCGGCTTGTGGAGGCTTGTGGATATAGGCGCCCTCTGAGCAGCGCAACCGCCATACGGGAAGGCGAATTGCCATTCTAGAGCGCATTGGGCCCGGAGCGCATCGGGCCGGGCCGTGTCTTTCGGAAAACCCTGGGAATCACGTGGACGGCCGGGTCGGTCTGTCATAGCAGGTATGAACCCAACTGCATAGCTCGTCATGGCTCCTTGTCCGATACTGGTCTCAAGCGCCGAGACGTGACGGCGCAATGAAACGCGTTAAACCAACCGGAGGAATTCGACATGAGCAATCGTATCGCGATCGTAACTGGGGCCAGCCGTGGGGTCGGACGGGCAACTGCAATTCGCCTCGCTAAAGACTTTGGCGGCCTTGTGTTGGTGGCCCGCAGCACGGAGTTGCTGGAAGAGACTGCCGAGGCGGTGCGCGCCGCCGGGGCCGAACCGCTGCCGCTGGGCGCGGACCTGCGCATACCGGCCGCCGCGAAGGAAACCGTCGATCAGACGCTGGCGAAGTTCGGGCGTATCGATGCGGTGGTGAATATCGCCGGCGCGGTTCCTCAGATCGATGTGCTCGACATGACGGACGAGCAGTGGGACGACGGTTTTGCGCTGAAATTGCATGGCGCGCGGCGGCTCGCGGTTCACGCGTGGGAGTCGCTCAAGAAGTCGGAAGGCTCGGTCATTTTCACATCGGGAAATTCGGCCCAGGCCCCGAAGTCGGGTTACGGCGCGGTTGGGACAGTCAACGCGGCGATCGTCGCGATGGCCAAGGCCTTCGCAGATCGCGGCATTGCGGACGGCGTGCAGGTGAATAGTGTGCTGCCCGGCCCGGTGATGACCAATCGTCGCCGTACGTATATGGAAAAGTACGCGCCGGCTCACGGTATGACGCTGGAAGAAGCGCTCGAGAAGTTTCCGGCGCAAGTCGGCATCACGCGTTACGGCAATCCTGAGGACATCGCGGAATTGATGGCGTTCGTGCTGTCGCCAGCGGGCCGCTGGATGGTGGGCTCGGCGTTGCGGATGGATGGCGGCGAAATCAAAGGCGTTTGAGGTTCAGACGGCTGGCGGAGTTCGGGTAACGGAGGCAGTCATGGAATTGCGAGCAAAGCAGTATTTCGACGAGCGTGCGACTCAGGAAATGAAAGAGAACCTGAAGCCGCAGGACCGGACGATTCAGGAGAGGTTGGCGTACGCCTGTCGCATCCTCGCGATGACGGGTCAGGAAGCGGGACTGGCCGGGCAGATCACGGCTCGTTCGGACAAGCCGAAATGCTACTGGACGCTGCGTTTCGGCTTGGGCTTCGATGAAGCGACGCCCGACGATTTCATCGAGGTCGATGCCGATCTGAACACGATCAGCGGCAAGGGAATGGCCAATCCCGCGACGCGTTTTCATCTGTGGGTCTACGAAGCGCGGCCGCAGACGAATGCGATCATCCATACGCATTCGCCTTATGTGTCCGCGTTGGTCGCAGCGCGTCAGCCGCTGGTGATCGCGCAGATGGACATGACCCCCTTGCATAATGACTGCGCGTTTTTGGCCGACTGGCCCGGTGTACCGATCGCCGATCAGGAAGGGGTGATCATTTCGAAGGCGCTCGGCGACAAGCGTTGCATTCTGCTGGCTCATCATGGCCAGCTCACGACGGGTGCGTACGTCGAAGAGGCTACGTATCTCGCTGTGTACCTGGAGCGGGCAGCTCGCATGCAAGTGCGCGCGCGCGTGTTTGGCCCGATTACGCCGGTACCCGACGACCTTGCAGCCGAGGCACACGATTATCTGCTGAAGCCATCGATCGTGAAGGGCACGTTCGATTACTGGTGCCGTCAGGCGGACCGGGTGTGAGCGGGTGGTTTCATTAGGCGTGGCATAGTGCCGGCAGGAGAAGCGCGAATCGCTTAAAGGTTGCGGCGCCGTTCAGCCGCACGCAATGCCAGGAAGACCGAATGAAAGCCAACGTCGATCACCAGGTGCGCCTGTTTGTTGAGATCGCTAACAGCAAGTCGCTGTCCGCTGCGGCCGAGGCGCTATCGCTGACGCAATCGGGTCTGAGCCGGCAGCTTTCGAGCCTCGAGAGCTACATCGGTCAGCCGCTCTTCGTGCGGCACGGGCGTGGCGTGGAGCCCACCGAGGCCGGACAGAAACTGCTGGAGGCTGCATCCTCGGCGTATCAGCTGGTCGATAGCACGTTGGTACAGTTGCGCGACCAGCACGGCGTGACCGCCGGCAGCCTGAACGTCGCCACCATTCATACGCTGAGCTACTACTTCATGGCCGAGGTGGTGGCGCGATTCATGGCGCAGCGGCCTAAAGCGAACGTCGCATTGCTCGGACGCAGCTCGCCCGGCGTGGTCGAACTGGTCGAGGCGGGCCGCGCGGAGATCGGCTTCGTCTACGATTCAGCGGTCGCCTCCGACGAGCTGGAAATCACTCCGCTGTTCGAGGAGGAAATGAGTTTCGTGGTGCACGAGAATTCGCGGTTTGCGACACTCGCCAGTGTCTCGTTGAACGAAGAGACCCCTCCGCTGGTCGTCTTTCCCGCGGGCTATGCGTTGCGCCGCATGCTGCATAGCCGGGCTTTCAATGCCACTGTCGCGGCTGAAGTCGAAACGGTGGATGCGATGCTCAAACTCGTTTCGCTGACCAACGGTCAATGCATCTTGCCCAGTCTGATTCCTGAAAAGCTGCTGCGCGAATACGAACTCAAACGTATTCCGATCGAGGAGCCTGTGATGCGCCGGCGTATCGTCGCCATTACCCGGCGCGGCCGGCCGCTTTCGGCGATGACCTCGCTGATTCTCGAGATTGCCCGCGCAAGCGCACCCACAGCGTAGCGCGCGGCGCACTGTGACGTCGACGACCAGATTGCGCTATCTTATGGAGAGCGCTGCATAGTGCATCAGGTGTGTTCCGTTTCAGTGATCAATCGAGACTCTCGTCGCCCGGAGGCGTCACCATGAATACCGTTTTGGATGAGCAGGCAACCCGGGACCTGATCGCTCGGCTTTACGATGCGTTTTCGCGCAGGAGCGTCGAGTTATTGCGTCAGGTGGTCGCTGCCGATTGGGAGTACATTCCCGAGCCTGCAGGTGCCCAGCCGGGACCGGATCAGATGACCACGGTCTTCGCAAGGATCGACAGCGCGTTGCCCGACATGTCGATTCAGCTGCTGGACGTGCTCATTCATGGCGATCGCGTTGCCGTCCGGGCGGAAGTGAGCGGCACGCAGTCAGGCAAGCTGCTCGGTATCGAGGCAACCGCAAAGCCAGTGAAATTTGCGATTCATTCCTTTCATGAAATCCGCGATGGCCTGGTCGCCAAGACCTGGCATATCGAAGACTGGCTTTCGGTATTCAGGCAGCTCGGTGCATTTCCTCAGGGCGTTCCGGGCGGTTGAGCCGTATTGACACCTTGGGCGCGGGCGATGTCTCGAGATTGACGCCGGAATTTTGCTGCACCTGCACCTTCAAACCGTCGCTGCTTCGGCTATCAGTCCGTTTGGAAGAATTAATACTCGCAGTGCGCGCCCGAACGCTAAACTGGGTTGAGTAGTCGAAGCTTAGCCGAGCAGTTGAGTGAAAACGATCTCAAGGAGAAAGCGCATGTCGACTGAAACGAAGTGCCCGTTCAACCACACCGCTGGTGGCGGCACGTCGAACCGAGACTGGTGGCCCAATCAGCTAAGCCTGAAGATCCTGCACCAGCATTCGTCCCTGTCCGATCCCATGGACAAGGACTTCAACTACGCTGAAGCGTTCAAGAGTCTCGATCTGGCGGCCGTCAAGAAAGATCTTCTCGCGGTAATGACCGATTCAAAGGACTGGTGGCCGGCGGACTTCGGCCATTACGGACCTTTGTTTATCCGCATGGCATGGCATAGCGCAGGCACCTACCGCATTGCCGACGGCCGTGGCGGTGCCGGCGGTGGTCAGCAGCGCTTTGCGCCGCTCAATAGCTGGCCTGACAACGTGAGCCTCGACAAGGCGCGCAGGCTGATCTGGCCGGTCAAGCAGAAATATGGCAAAAAAATCTCCTGGGCCGACCTCATTGTCCTGACGGGCAACGTCGCGCTGGAGTCGATGGGATTCAAGACGTTCGGCTTCGCCGGTGGCCGCGAGGACTCGTGGGAACCGGATGACGACATCTATTGGGGCACTGAGACCAAGTGGCTCGACGACAAGCGCTATACCGGCGACCGCGACCTCGAAAACCCGCTTGGCGCCGTTCAGATGGGCCTGATTTACGTCAATCCGGAAGGCCCGAACGGCAACCCCGATCCGCTCAAGGCCGCCCGCGATATTCGCGAGACGTTTGCCCGCATGGCCATGAACGACGAAGAGACGGTGGCGCTAATCGCAGGCGGCCATACGTTCGGTAAAACCCACGGTGCAGGCGATGCGACGCTTGTGGGCCCCGAGCCGGAAGCGGCCCCGCTCGAGCAGCAGGGGTTTGGCTGGAAGAGCGCCTACGGCAACGGCAAGGGCCGTGACGCTATCACCAGCGGTCTGGAAGTCACCTGGACCACTACGCCGACGAAGTGGAGCAACGACTTCTTTACGCATCTGTTCGGCTACGAATGGGAATTGACGAAGAGCCCGGCCGGTGCGCATCAATGGAAGCCGAAGGGCGATGCAGGCGCGGGTACGGTGCCCGATCCGCAGGACCCGTCAAAGCCGCGTGCGCCGTCCATGCTGACCACGGACCTCGCGCTGCGTTTCGATCCGGCTTACGAGAAAATTTCACGGCGCTTTTTCGAAAATCCGGACCAGTTGGCCGACGCGTTTGCGCGAGCCTGGTTCAAGCTGACGCACCGCGACATGGGGCCGCTCGCACGTTATCTCGGTCCGGAAGTGCCGAAAGAAGAGCTGCTCTGGCAAGACCCTGTGCCTGCGGTCAATCATCCCTTGATCGATGAGCAGGACATCGCCGCGCTCAAGAGCAAGATCCTCGCTTCAGGGCTGCCGGTGTCGCAACTGGTTTCGACGGCCTGGGCATCGGCGTCGACGTTCCGCGGCTCGGACAAGCGTGGCGGTGCAAATGGTGCTCGAATCCGTCTCGCGCCGCAGAAAGACTGGGAAGTCAATCAGCCGGCTCAACTGGCGACGGTGCTCGAAACACTCGAGGGTATCCAGCGCGAGTTCAACGGCGCACACGCGGGTGGCAAGCAGGTTTCGCTCGCCGACCTGATCGTGCTGGCCGGTTGTGCCGGCGTCGAAAAGGCGGCGAAGAATGCCGGCCATGACGTGAAGGTTCCGTTTTCACCGGGCCGCACGGATGCGTCACAGGCGCAAACCGATGTGGATGCTTTCGCGGTGCTCGAACCGCTTGCCGATGGTTTCCGCAACTATCTGAAGGGCAAATACACGGTCACAGCCGAAGCGCTGCTGGTGGACAAGGCGCAATTGCTGAAGCTGACCGCGCCGGAACTGACGGTGCTTCTCGGCGGGATGCGTGTTCTGAACACCAACTTCGGTCAGACCCAACATGGTGTCTTCACGAAGCGTCCGGAAGCGCTGACCAACGACTTCTTCGTCAATCTGCTCGATATGGGCACGGAGTGGAAGCCAGTATCGGACGCTAACGATGTGTTCGAAGGTCGTGATCGTGCAACGGGTGCGCTCAAGTGGACCGGTACACGTGTCGATCTGATCTTCGGCTCACACTCGCAGCTTCGGGCTTTCTCCGAAGTCTATGGGAGCGCGGACGCGCAGGAGAAGTTTGTTCATGACTTTGTCGCGGTCTGGAACAAGGTGATGAACAGTGACCGCTTTGATCTTGCTTGAGCCTGGCGGTCAGGTTTTAAAGTTCTTAAGCTGAAGTGTGAAGCGGCCGGTCGCTGTGACCGGCCGCTTTTTTTTGCGCGGCAACGCGGCCCTGTCAGAGCACGTCCTTCGCTTGCATCAATTCAACACGCGTCGATACACCGCTAAGCGCGATCAGGTGAATCATCTCGGTTACGGTTGTGCAGCAATCGGCCAGAATCTTCACGGAATACTTCTCCGCTGCCTTCGAGATCGACGTGTGCGTGACGCAATTCTGCGTCATCATTCCGCAGATCAGAAGTTCTTCGGCATCCAGTCGCGTCAACGTTTCCTCGAGTGTCGTGCGGTGGAACGCGTCAGCAAAAGACTTGATGACGACAGGTGCATCCGGCGCGGCTGCGAGTATGCGTGGATGAATTTCGACGCCTGGCGTCGCTTCGTTGAAGAACGGTGCAGTACCCTTGGTCTTGTCAGCAACGTGCTGGATCAGAACGACCGGAATGTCCTTCGCCTGGGCCTGCGCGATCGCAGTTTCGGTTTTGGCCAGAGTGGCGTCGGCGTTCCATAGCGGGAATTTGCCTTCAGGGAAGTAATCGTTCTGCAGGTCGATGACGATCAACGCTTGTTTGGACACGATGGGCTCCAGGTGAGGTCGGAATAGATGCATTCTTCGCCATCCGGCCTTTCAACGGAAGTGGCCGTCATGACAATATCCGGTAAGATCGGGCCATTGCGGGTTCGTCGTCAGGTGCATCCATGTCCCAACCTATCATCGCCGTCGTGGCGTTCGACAGGATCAGTCCGTTTCACCTCTCCGTACCTTGTGTTGTGTTCGGTGAGCCTCATCCGGGCCTGCCACCTGTCAAATTCAAGGTTTGCGCAGCCGAGCCCGGTGCTATCAATACGACGGCTGGCTTTTCCCTCGGCGTAAGTCACGGTTTGTCCGCTTTAAGGACGG
The DNA here is from genome assembly GCF_050436285.1 of Paraburkholderia sp. GAS82. NCBI lineage: Bacteria > Pseudomonadati > Pseudomonadota > Betaproteobacteria > Burkholderiales > Burkholderiaceae > Paraburkholderia > Paraburkholderia sp. GAS82. The sequence goes on along the minus strand of NZ_JBNDLX010000002.1, from coordinate 75,269 downwards.
CGGATACGATCATCGTTCCGACGTGGCGTGACATCGAGGAACGGCCGCCAGAACCGCTTCTTAAGGCGTTGGTCGCTGCACAGCGACGAGGTGCACAGATTGTCGGCCTCTGTCTCGGCGCTTATGTGCTGGCGGAAGCGGGACTGCTGGACGGACGTCGCGCTACGACGCATTGGGCGTATGCGCGCGATTTCGCGCAACGCTACCCCATGGTCACGGTGAACGCCGATGTGCTGTATGTGGAGGACGGCAACGTGCTGACTTCCGCGGGCACTGCTGCGGGCATCGACTGCTGTCTGCACATGGTGCGCCAGCGTTACGGGACCGAGTCTGCCAACAGCCTCGCGCGACGCCTCGTCGTGCCGCCGCATCGTCAGGGCGGCCAGGCGCAATTCGTCGAGCAGCCTATGCCGGCAACCGCGAGAGAATCGCGGCTGTCAGGGCTGATCGATCGGGTACGCGGTACGCTGGACGAAGCGCACACGTTGGACAGCCTCGCCGGCGAGGCATTGATGACTCGCCGTACCTTCACCCGGCAATTCCGGCAACTGACCGGCATGACAGTCGGTGAGTGGCTGCTGAACGAGAGACTGGCCTTGACGCAGCGATTGCTGGAGACCAGCGATCACTCAGTGGACGCGATTGCGGTGCTTGCCGGTTTCGGATCGCCGGAGTCGCTGCGGCTTCACTTCAGGCGAGCGTTTAGTGTCTCGCCAACGGTGTGGCGGCAGAGTTTCAAGGGTCAGGACGCTACTGCTTGACCCTGCTCGCAGAATTCGTCGATCAACAGCGTGGACCTGTGCTCGAGGGTGCTGATTGCCATCAGCGGATCGATCTTGACTCGAGGAATGGTCAGTTCGGGGCCGATTGGCGCGCCTTTTTCGCTATCGCCATCAATGCGCTCGATCAGCGCCCGACAAATCCACTGCACGCCGAGTTCATCCGGTACCACGTCAACATTTACTCGAAAGCCACGATGTTCCAACGCCACGACAACCTCCAGACACACAACGAAATTTAGATCACTCGAACGACAACGCGACGAGAGTGGGGAAATGCTAGCACGGGTCCCACGATCTCTTCAGCCAAGTCGGCAATCAAACGTGATCAGTTCCGTTACAGATGAAATAGTGCGGCCTGGCTTACGCCCTTTTTCCCTCGTTCGGGACAGGAACCTAACGTTGTGCGGGTTGCGTTGGCGTGCGGTAGAGCCAGAGCGCGATAACGATCGCGAGCAGCAACAGCGCGCTGGCCATTGCAACGACGCCGTGCCATCCACGCAGATTCCAGAACACCCCGCCGAGCGATCCGACCACGCTCGACCCCAGGTAGTACGCAAACAGATACAGCGACGATGCCTGTGCCTTGCTGACCTGCGCTCGCGCGCCGACCCACGCACTGGCAATCGAGTGCGTGCCAAAGAAACCGATCGTCAAAACGGTGATTCCGAGGATGATGAGCCAGAGCTGGTTCGACAGCGTCATGGCCGTTCCCGCGAGCATCAGTATCAGCGTGGCGGGCAACACAGTCCGCCTTCCGAGCTTGCCGGAGAGACTACCCACCCAGGCCGAGCTGACGATACCGAACAGATACACCGCGAAAATCAGGCCGATCTTCGTCTGGCTCAACGAGAACGGAGCGGCAATCAGGCGATAGCCGACGTAGTTGTACACGGTGACGAAGCTGCCCATCAGCAGGAAGCCTTCGACGAACAGCAACGGCAGAACGCCATCGCGCAGGTGAGTGCCAAAGGCTCTTGCGAGAGGCGCAAGGCGGAGTTCCCGCTTCTCGAAGTGGCGCGAGGGCGGCAGGAAGCGCCACAGAATGGCGGCACTCAGTATGCCCAGCACGCCGATCACCAGCACCGCGGAACGCCATCCCCAGACATCGGTTATGACGCCGGTCAACAGACGGCCGGCCATGCCACCCAGGCCGGTCCCGCCGACATACAGCCCCATCGCATGACCGAGTGAACGCGGATGCATCTCCTCGCCGACATAAGCCATTGCGACCGCCGGCAGGCCGCTGAGCGCGACCCCCATCAGTGCGCGCATGACGAGGAAAGTCGGCCAGTGCGGCACCGCGGCGCAGACGACGGTGAGCACCGCCGAGAGCATCAGCGAGGCGACCATGATCGGCTTACGGCCCCATGCCTCCGACAGCGCGCCTGCCACGAGCATGGTGACCGCGAGCAGCCCAGTGGTCAGCGAAAGGGAGAGGCTCGCGCCTGCAGCGCTGACATGAAAGTCTGCGGAGAAGAGCGGCATCAGCGGCTGCACGCAGTACAGCAGGGCGAAAGTCGCGAAGCCGGCTGCGAACAGGGCGAAATTGGTTTGCCAGAACGCCGGCGTGCCGTGCTCGATTTTGCCGGCTGGCCCGCGGGTAAGAGGCGCCTCGCCCGTGGCCACCGTCGCGGCCATCGTATTGGGCGTCAGCAGATTGACGTTGTTCTTTCCCATGATTCCAGTAACTCCATGTGCCATTTCCTTAAGACTGAATAATGACGCCGGCTCGTTCCATAGTCCAATATCGATTCAACTGGAATTGATACATAATCGATATCATGGATCTCCGCCGCATTCGCTATTTCATCGTGCTGTCCGAAGAGTTGCATTTCGGGCGGGCAGCGCAACGCCTGAACATCGCGCAGCCTCCGCTGAGCCAGCAGATCCGCGTATTGGAGGACGAACTAGGTGCGCGCCTGTTTGACCGCAGCAACCGGCGCGTGGAATTGACGGCCGCCGGCAAGGCGCTGTTGCCCGAGGCGCGCGCACTCGTGGCGCAGGCGGAGCGCACGGGTGAGGTGGCGCGGCGGGCCCAGCTGGGCGAACTCGGTGAGCTGCGCGTCGGCTTTACCGGTTCGGCTGCCTTCGGCTCGGTCATCCCAAAGTTGATCTTCGAATTCCGCCGCCGCCTGCCGGAGGTGCACTTACGGCTTGAAGAACTGACCACTCAGCAGCAGTTGACGGCGATGCTGGAGCGGCGGCTGGAGGTGGCGTTTGTGCGCGGCATGACATCGCCGGATTTGCCGTCGTCGCTGCAAGTCACGCGTCTTTTCGAGGATGCGCTCGTGGTCGTATTGCCCGCGCAGCATCCGCTCGCCGCGCGGGAGAGTGCGCTTTCCATCGAAGCCCTGAAGGACGAGGGCTTCGTGATGTATCCGCGCGAGCGTGGCACAGGGGTGTACGACCAGATCATCGCGTTGTGTCAGCAAGCGGGGTTCGCGCCGCGGCTTGCCCAGGAGGCACGGGAGTCGGCCACCATCGTGGCGTTGGTGGCGGCCGGGCTCGGGGTGGCGATCGTGCCGGCCTCTCTGAGCAGCATCAATGTGGACGGCGTGGCATACCGGCCGCTACGTGGGAAAGCCGCGCGCTCCGCCATGTGGATGGTGCTGCGCGCCGGCAAGCTGTCGCCGCAGGAGGCGTTGTTCATGACGCTGGCGCGGGAGTTGGGGACGCGGTAGGGCTTGTCAGTTTCCCTCAATCAACCGCGCTGCCAGATCGGGGCTGAATACCCCCGCTTTCAAAGTCGGTCCAACGCCGCAAGGCCCGTCGGAATCGCCAGGGTTCTTGATCCAGGCAAGCAGGATCTGACCTGTTGTGTCGCCGGTCGGCTCGCCCAGTTTCGCGCCGGCCGGATTGCACCACTGGCCATTTGAACCGTTGCCGTTGCGACTGGTGTCGATCACAACTGGCTTCGTATAGCCGAATCTGCTCCCCAAAACGCCATTCACTGCGTTCGCATACGCGATCGATTCCTGAGTCGGGTAGAAATTCGACACGTTCAATGCAAACCCCTTCGCCTCGCCGATGCCTGCATCGTGCAGACGGTTCGCCATGACATCCGCGGCAGTCCAGTGAGCATTGCCGGCGTCAAGGTAGATGTCGGCTGCCGGTGCGTTGAGCCGCAAGCGCGATACCGCATAGCTCAGCAGGTTCAGGCGGGCGTCCTGTGCGTCGGTCGTCTTCAGGCAGTCGAACTGCGCCAGAGAATCCGGTTCGACAACAACGACCGCCTGGTTCTTGCCTATGCCTTGCGAGAACGCGTCGATCCATGCGCGATAGGCGTCGGCATCCGCGGCTCCGCCCGCAGACGCGCCGCCGCAGTCGCGGTTGGGAATGTTATAGGCGACGAGGATTGGCACCTGATGTGCCGCGTCGGCGGCAGCCACGAACTGACTTACTGCCGCATGAACGTCCTTGTTCCAGCTACCGAACCATTGGGCGGTAGGCACGTGTGTGATCGACTCGGTGATTTTTGCCGCGCGCGGATCGTCCGCATGATTGCGAGCCCATACGGCCGGCTGGGAGTTGGGATCGACGTAGAACGAACCGGCGGCCCACGTCTGTCCCATGACGAACAGGGTGGCCAACGCCATACCAAGGACTTGCGCGAAGCGTTTTTTCATTTTTAATCGCAGAGAGGTGGCAGCGGGCGGCGACCGCCGCGGACAGCGAACCGCACCAGAACTCTGAATCCTACCAACTCCGCAGGTTCCCGCGTGCCCGCGCAGCAAGTTGGACACCTCATTGCGAGGAGGTGTCCAACTTGCGCAAGCACAGGATCATCTTCCTGAGGATACAGCGTAACGTGCCCTTCTATGACGAAGCAACCTTCAGCAGCACCGGATCGTTGCGATAGAGATCCGGGAACATCTTCTTCAGATCGGTGACCTTGGGCAAATCGTTGATGGCGATATACGGGTAGTCGGGATGCAGCACGAGGAAGTTCTGGTGATAGTTTTCCGCAGGGTAAAAGCCCTTGAAGTTCTCCACGCGCGTGACCACCGGCTGCGAAAACACATGCGCCTTGTCGAGTTGCGCTATATATGCCTGCGCGACGATACGTTGCTCCGGATTGACCGGAAACACGGCGGAACGATACTGCGTGCCGTGGTCTGGGCCCTGGTAATCCAGTTCGGTCGGGTTATGTGCAACCGAGAAGAAAATCTGCAGCAGCCGGCCGTAGGTAATCTGCGTCGGGTCGTAGGTGATCTGCACTGATTCAGCGTGACCGGTGTCGCCGCCGCTAACGGTTTCGTATTGCGCGGTGCTGGCCGCGCCGCCGCTATAGCCTGCCGCGACCTGTTTCACCCCGCGCACATGTTCGAACACCCCTTGCACACCCCAGAAGCAGCCGCCTGCGAACACCGCGGTTTCGCTATGGGTCGCGGTGACTTTCTCGTCCTGCGCGGGCGGCGGGACCTGGGTTGCCGCTTCCGCGGAGTTTGCTACGCGCTGCACGGCGACTGCGCCGAGGACGAGCGCTGCAACGCCTGCCAGCTTCGCGAACGATGCACGCTTCACTAACGGAGATGACGAAGCTACTTTGTCTGAAATTTTGCTCACGATGATCACCTGTTAAGTCTTAAGTGTTGAGTACTGCAAACGTATCGACATCGCGCCCGGCATCAGCCGAACGTAAATGAATAAGCTTCGACGCCCGGGTCCAGAAACTCGATCGAGAAGGTGTGATCCTTGACGTCGCCGGTCTGCCGCACCAGTTGATAGAGCCGCTGCTCCGTCACCGTGCCTGTGCCGTCGGCCGTCACGTCACTGCCGTGTGCTGCGCCCGGCGCGGCGCCGTCGATGCTGACGCGGAACCGCACAGGCTTGCCGTCTTTGTCCGGACCGAGCACCAGATGCAGATCGCGCGCATGGAAGCGGTAGACGATGCCACCGGACGCTGCGGCGAGCGTCGCGTGCTCTTCACCGACCCGCCACTTGCCATCGAGACCCCACTCGTTGAGCGAGAGCTGTGTGGGGGCCGCGTACGTATGCGACCTGTCTTCTGCTTCGCCGCCAGGCGAAGCGAAGTTCTCGGCACGCGAGTAACCGATATACGTTTCCGGTGACTTCATATCCGAGTTGTCGGCCGCTGCTTCCACGCCCATGACGCTGGTGCTGGTCAAACCCGTCGGGACGCTGGTCGCGTTCGCGTGCCCTGCTTCAGCCAGTAACTGCTGGATGACCTTCTCCGACTCCGCATAGTCGCCTTCGCCGAAGTGGTGATAGCGGATGCGTCCTTGTGAATCGACAAAGTAATGCGCCGGCCAGTATTCGTTGTTCAGCGAGCGCCAGATGGCGTAGTTGTTGTCGATCGCTACCGGATAGTCGATACCGAGGTCATGCGTGGCTTTCTTCACGTTGTCGATATTGCGTTCGAAGGCGAATTCCGGGGCGTGCACACCGATCACGACGAGCCCTTGATCCTTGTACTTTTCGGCCCATGCTTTGACATATGGCAGCGAGCGCAGGCAGTTGATGCACGAGTACGTCCAGAAGTCGACCAGTACGACCTTGCCGCGCAGGCTCTGGGCAGTCAGAGGGGGCGAGTTGAGCCACTGGACCGCGCCGTTGAGCGACGGCAACTGGCCTTCGACAGGCAACGGCGGTGCGTTTTCGCTAACGGGTTGTGCTGCGCGCAGCATGCCGCCGGATGACGCCGCCATCATGCTGCCCGACGTCGCGACCATCGCGTTGCCTGTGGTGACCACGTCGTTGTCGGAAGAGGCAGCTATCGTGCCCGAAGCAGCGAGGGGGTTGGCCGCCGCCATCGCCGTCGTCGTGCGGGGCGCAAGCCGGTCGACCAGCTTCTGTTCAATACCGCCGGTCGCCACCGTGGACACGCGGGTCAGCACGCCCGTGTCGAGACCCAGCGCAATCGCAACCACGCCGCACAGCATCGCCGCGCCGATCCCACGACGGACCCATTCTCCTGCGCCCAGCGAGCGCTTCATCGCCGTAAACACGCGTCCGCCGATCAGCAGCGCCACCGCCAGCGAGGTAGCCGCGCCGGCCGCATAGGCAACCAGCAGCAGCGTAGTACCGACGCTCGCACCACGCAGCGCCGCACCCGTCAGCACCAGACCGAGAATCGGACCCGCGCACGGTGCCCACAGCAGTCCCGTTGCAATGCCGAGCAGAAACGACGATCCCGCCCGCACCTGCTGGCCATCGGCCTGGGCAAAGTTCGACAGGCGGTTGCCGGCGCTCACCAGCGGGCGCATCAGATGATCCGCAAAACGCGGAAACAGGAGGGTCAAGCCGAACACGCCGAGCAGCGCAATCGCGACCCAGCGGCCGTACTGGTTGGCCTGGGTCACCCAGCCGCCGCCGACCGCGGCAAGCGTCGCCACCAGAGCGAACGTGAGCGCCATGCCGGCGAGCAGCGGCAGGCCGCTGCGCACGAATGGCTGATCGGCGCGCGCGAAGACGAACGGCAGCACCGGCAGGATGCACGGGCTGAGAATCGTCAGGGCGCCGCCGAGGTAGGCAAGAACGATGAGCAACATGACTGGTCCAGAAAGGTTATTGGCCTATGTTTGGTCCACTGGGGTTCAGGTGGCGGCCGGCGTAAATTCCATGGCGAGGCCGTTCATGCAATAACGCAGGCCGGTGGGCTTCGGGCCGTCGTCGAAGACGTGGCCCAGATGCCCGCCGCAGCGCCGGCAGTGCACTTCTGTGCGCGACATGCCAAACGAGCTGTCCTCGCGCTTGTCCACGGCGTGATCGAGCGGCGCCCAGAAGCTCGGCCAGCCGGTATGGCTGTCGAATTTCGTATGCGACGAGAACAGGTCGAGCTTGCATCCGGCACAGGAGAACACGCCGGTGCGATGTTCTTCGTTCAACGGGCTGGAGTAGGGGCGCTCCGTGCCTTCCTCGCGCAGCACCTTGTACTGTGCCGGGGTCAGCAATTTGCCCCATTCGACGTCCGTGTGGGTCACTTCGAAGGCCTTGGCCGGCGTGCCGGTATCGGTCGGCGCCGCGGCCAGCTTCGGCAAACGGCTGACGGCGGCCAGCGCCGCCACGGCTACGCCGCCCGAGAACAGAAAACGTCTGCGACTTTGCATGAGATGCTCCTTGGTGCCAGTCTGAGGATAGTGGCGCCATACTAGGACGGAGGCGGTGTCGAAGTCCTCACAGAAAGTTAAATTAAATGTGATAACTCGCCGGCTGGAAATTTTGCACAATGGGGGCAACGCGGCGTTCCTGCGCTGCTATGACCGAACACCCCTCCAACCACCGCCTGACAGGCGTTTGAAGCCCCTATGGATCATCCGAAGCGCGTACTGATCGTCGAGGACGACGTCGACATTGCCAACGTTTTGAGCCTGCATCTGCGCGACGAACGCTATGAAGTCGTGCATAGCGCGGACGGTAACGAGGGCCTGCGGCTGCTCGAGCAGGGCGGCTGGGATGCCTTGATTCTGGACCTGATGCTGCCCGGCGTCGACGGCCTGGAAATCTGCCGGCGGGCCCGCGCGATGACGCGCTACACGCCGATCATCATCACCAGCGCGCGTTCGAGCGAAGTGCACCGGATTCTTGGCCTGGAACTGGGCGCCGACGACTACCTCGCCAAGCCGTTCTCCGTGCTCGAACTGGTGGCGCGGGTGAAGGCGCTGCTGCGGCGCGTCGATGCAATGGCGAAAGACTCGCGGATCGACGCCGGTACATTGCAGACCGCGGGTTTGACGATCGATCCGCTGACGCGCGAAGCAGCCGTCGATGGCCGCCGTATCGAGCTGACGCCGCGCGAATTCGACCTGCTGTACTTCTTCGCCCAGCATCCGGGCAAGGTGTTTTCGCGGATGGATCTGCTGAACGCCGTCTGGGGTTATCAGCACGAGGGGTATGAGCATACGGTCAACACGCACATCAACCGGCTGCGCGCGAAGATCGAAGCCGATCCGGCGCAGCCTTCGCGCATCCTGACCGTCTGGGGGCACGGCTACAAGCTCGTGGCGCCTTCTGAAGGGGCTTCTTCCCAAGACTCCAAGCAGAAGGATGCATCGTGAACCTGACGCTTACCCAGCGGCTCCTGATCGTCTTCTCGGTGCTGTTGCTCGCCTGTTCGGGCGCGTCCGCGTGGCTGCAGATTCGCTCCAGCGACCTGCACGAGAAGGAAGTCGTGCAGGGCCTCTCGCGCGACCTTGCCGCACACATTGCCGGCAGCGCGACACTGATGGATGCCAATGGCCTGCGACCCGACGCCGTGCGGCAACTGTTCGGCCAGTTAATGGCAGTCAATCCGAGCGTCGAGGTCTATCTGCTCGACAACGAGGGGCGCATCAAGGGCGATGATGCCCCCGCCGGACGCGTCAAGCGCCAGCAGATCGACCTCGCGCCGATCCGACGCTTCATTGCCGGCGATGCGTTGCCGATCCTCGGTGACGACCCGCGCAGTCTCGACGGGGGCAAGGTGTTCAGCGCCGCGCCATTGCAAACGGCCGGGCAGCCGCCTTCGGGCTACATCTACGTCGTGCTGCAGGGCGAGGCGCACGACCAGCTCGCGGCGCGCGTGGCCGCAAGCTCGGTTTTGCGGACGACGCTGTGGTCGATGGCCCTGGTGGCGCTGCTATGCCTCGTGGCAGGTTTGATGGCATTTGGCTTCATCACACGGCCGTTGCGGCGTTTGACCGAGGCGATGCGCCAGTTCGATGCCAACGGTGAGCCGGATACGCAGCCGAAGGTGCCGCGCTCATCGTCGGCGGGGCGGCGTGATGAAATCGCCGTACTGGAGGCCACTTTCACGCAGATGGCCGATCGCATCGGCGAACAGTGGCGCGCACTGACGCGGCAGGATCAGCAGCGGCGCGAACTGCTCGCCAACATTTCGCATGATCTGCGCACGCCGCTGACTTCGCTGCACGGCTACCTCGAAACGCTATCGCTCAAGGCGGATACGCTGAGCGACGTGGAACGCAAGCGCTATCTGGGGATCGCGCTGGCGCAGAGCGTCAAGGTGGGGCGGCTTGCGCAGGCACTGTTTGAACTGGCGCGGCTCGAGCACGGCAATGTGCAGCCGGCGCTGGAGGATTTTTCGCTGGTCGATCTGGTGCAGGACGTGTTCCAGAAATTCGAATTGCCGGCCGAGGCTCGGCGTATCCAGTTGCGGGCCAACATTCCGCCGCGCTTGCCGACGGTTAGTGCCGATCTGGGGATGATCGAGCGTGTGCTGACCAATCTGCTCGATAACGCGATTCGCCACACGCCGGCAGAAGGGGCGATTGATGTCGAGCTCGCGTATCGCGATGGCAAGGTGCAGGTGATGGTCAGCGATACCGGTCCGGGTATTCCGGCCGAGATGCGCGAAGGACTATTCGAGCGGCCGTTCAGCGCGGGTGGGGCGCATCGCGGCGGGGGCTTTGGGCTGCTGATTGTTCAACGCATGCTGCAATTGCATCACAGCCGGATTCGTCTGGTTGAGCGCGATGGTGGCACCGGGACGACGTTTTCTTTCGAGTTGCCGATCAGCGCCGCAGTGCATGCCTAGAGTGCCTGGGGCGCTCAATCTACTTCAACGGGCACCCTGCGCGCCAAGGCACACATCAGTTCATACCCAATCGTGCCCGACGCCTCGGCCACATCGTCGATCTTCACCTGATCGCCCCATAGCTCGACTTGCGACCCGACATGTGCGTCCGGGCAGGGCGTGAGATCCACGGTCAGCATGTCCATCGACACGCGGCCCACCACGCGTGTCAGCGTGCCGTCCACGGCGATTGGTGTTCCTGTCGGTGCGTGCCGCGGATAGCCATCCGCGTAGCCGCAGGCCACCACGCCGATCCGCATTTCCTCGTTGGCCGCAAACTTTCGGCCATAGCCGACGGTCTCCTGCACAGACAGCGTTTGCGTGCCGATGATTTGACTCGTCAAGCTCATCGACGCGCGCAGCGAGGTGTCCGCGATATCGCGCGACACGCCCGACGGCGAGCCACCGTAAAGAACGATACCCGGCCTGACCCAGTCCCGATGGGCGCCCGGATGCCACAGAGCCGCCGCCGAATTGGCAAGGCTGCGCTCGCCGGGAATCCCGGCGGTGGCGGCATCGAACCGCTCCACCTGCCAGTCGATATCGTCATTGTCCGCGCTGGCGAAGTGGCTCATCAGCGTGATGTTGCCAATCGATTCCGCTGCACGCGCCCGTTCCCAGGCGGCCCGGTAGACGTCCGGTCTGAATCCCAGGCGGTTCATGCCGGAGTTCATCTTCAGGTTGATATTGACAGGCTGCGTCACCTTGGCGGCGCGTAGCAGTTCGAGCTGCTCCGTGCAGTGCACCGAGACGCTCAGGCGCTGCTCGTCCGCAACGGCGACGTCGCCCGGCGTGAAGATGCCTTCGAGCAGCAGAACCGGCTTCGTCCAGCCCAGCTCGCGCACGCGGACCGCCTCGTCGAGGTCGAGCAGTGCAATACCGTCGGCATCGGCCAGGCCCGAATAGATACGTTCGATTCCATGCCCATAGGCGTTTGCCTTGACGACGGCCCAAACCCGCGAGCCAGGGGTCTTTTGCCGGATCAGTTGAAGATTGTGTCGGACGGCATCCGGATGAATGCGGGCAACAATCGGGCGGGGCATCGAAGTCCTCTGCGGAAATAGGGGTTAGGAGTCAGCGGCATGCACTGGGTTTTTGATCTCCACCCAGTTTCGGGCACTAGCATAGATCGACGTTTTCAGGTTTTGTTACTGTATTTCTGTCGAATTTCAGTATAAAAAATGCCCGCGAAAATGACCTGGGCGGCTCCGTTTCGAGCCGCGGTCACGGTAACATCCATGATCCATGACGCACGCAGCTACGCTCATCCATAGAATGGGAACTTCATGATCAGATTTCTGCACACCGCGGACTGGCAGATCGGCACCCAATTCGGCCAGTTCGACGCCGAGGAAGCCGCGCATCTTGCTGAAGCGCGTTTCGAAACGGTGCGCCGGATCGCCAGTGAGGCCGCCACGCGCCGCGTCGATGCGGTGCTGGTGGCCGGCGACGTATTCGATCAGCAGACTGTCTCCGATACCGTCATCCGGCGCCTGTTCGGCGCGCTCGCAGGCTTTACCGGCGCGTGGATCATGCTGCCCGGCAATCACGATGCGGCGCTGGTCGAAAGTGTCTGGACGCGTGCGCAGCGTTTGAACTGCATCCCGGCGAATGTGCATGTCGTGCTGACACCGGGCGTCGTCCAGTTCGACGCGCTGAAGTGCGCGTTCCTCTGCGCGCCGCTTACGCAGCGCATCACCTACGACGACACCACGGCGTTTTTTGACCAGACGTCGACGCCGCCCGACTATTTCCGCGTTGCCCTGGCTCACGGCAGCGTGAGCGGCATCCTGCAGGAAGGAATCGATTCGACCAATCCCATCGAGCCGACCCGCGCCGAGACCGCGCGCCTCGACTATCTCGCGCTGGGCGACTGGCACGGCCACTTCCAGGTGAACGCTCGCACCTGGTACGCCGGCACGCATGAGCAGGACCGCTTCCGCGCCAACGATCCGGGCTTCATGCTCGATGTCACGCTCGACGAGCCAGGCGCGCTGCCGTCGGTGCAGGCGGTGCCTGTGGGCAAATATCGCTGGCTGCGTTGGGAAGAGGAGATCGTGGTGCCGAGCGATGTGGACGCGTTGAAAGCGCGTCTGCAGGCGCTCGGTGCGACGGACGTGCTCAAGCTGGACGTGCGCGGTACAACGGATCTCGCTTCCGCCGAAGCCGTGCGTCTTGCTGTGGACGAAGCCCGCGCACGAGTGCGTGCACTACGCGTGGAGATGAGCGAACTGCAAGTGCAGCCCACTGAGGACGACCTCGCCGCGCTCGGTGCGCAAAGCGGCTACCTTGGCAAAGTGGTCGCGCGTCTACGCGATCTGCAGGCCGACCCGCAGCAGGCGAAACTCGCGGCGGAAGCGCTATTGCTGCTTGCCCAGTTTCAGCGTGAAGCGAGGCCTGCATGAAGCTAGAAAGCATCGCGATCCAGGAATTCAAGCAGTTCAGCGGACGTCTGTTCATCGGCGATCTGCAGCCGGGTTTGAATCTTTTTATCGGACCGAACGAGGCGGGCAAGAGCACGATCGCCGAAGCGGTGCGCACGGTGTTTCTCGAACGCTACAAAGCCTCGCATCTGAAAGACCTGTTGCCTTGGGGAAAGGCGAGTGGGCAGCCGTCGGTGGAAGTCAGTTTCACGCTTGATGGCGTCGCCTGCATGCTCGCCAAACAGTTCGTCACGCGGCAGCGCTGCGATCTGCGGATCGGTCAGCAGGTGTTCGGCGAGGATGAAGCCGAGGACCGGCTGGCGGCGCTGCTTGGTTTCTCGCGTGCGACGCGTGGTGCGATGAAGGCCGATCAGGCCGGTGTGCCGGGGTTGCTGTGGGTACAGCAAGGCGAAACGCATGACGTGCGCGATGCGAGCGGCCACGCGGCACTCTATTTGCGTGATGCGCTTACGCAGCTTTCGGGCGGTAACAGCTCGGCCGGCGAAGATGTGTTGATCGGCGCGGTGCAACGCGAGTTGCGGCAACTGCTCACCGCGCGCACGCAACGCTCGACGGGTCCGCTTGCTGAAGCTGAGCAGGCTTTGGCTACGCTCGCGGGCGAACGCGACACGCTCGATGCGCAACGTCGTCAGTTCGACGAGAACCTCACGCGTCTCGCGACGCAGCAGGAAGCGTTCGAGGATGCGCAACGCAAGCGGCCTTGGGAAGTTCACGAACAAAAGGCAGCGCAAGCGCAGGCGCGTGCCGCCGCGCTGGCCGAACTCGAGCGTAGCGTACAGGGGCTGGCGCAAACGCTACACGTCAGTGAAGTCGAGTTGGCCATGTCGTTGCAGCAGGAGCAAAGCGCGGCGGAACTGGAAGCGACGCTTGCCAACGATCGGCAGCAACTCGAACGTTCGAAGGCGGCGGTGCTGACAGCCGATGCTGAGCACGCTCAAGCAAGCGCTGGAGTGGCGCGTTGCCAGCAGATTAGTGATGCTGCAGCCCGCGCGCTCGAACTCGCGAATGCCGCTGTGATGGCGCAGGAATTGAACAATCAGATCACGCTGCACAAGGACGAGATCGCGCGGCTTGAAACTTCGATCGCTGCTGCGGAGGCTGCGCAGACCGCGGTGCTCGACGCGACGCGCAGCGCAGCCTCGCTCGAAATCGATGTGGCCCAATTGCAGCGGCTGCAAGCGCTTGAATCGCGCATCAGTGTGCTGCGGGCGCGCAAGGAAGCTGCGATGACGCGCATCGACTATCGGTTGAGCGGCGGGGCGATCGTGGTGGGCGGCGAAACGCTCACAGGCGAAGGCGTATTGCGGCTCGACGATGAGCAGACTATTGAGCTGCCGGGCGTCGGCGAGTTGCGCATTGTGCCCGGCGTATCGGATCTCGCAGCGCTGCGTACGGAACTGTCCGATGCCGAAGCGCAGCAAGCGGAGTTGTTGCGAGCCTTGGGCGTAGCTTCACTCAGCGATGCGCAGACGCGGCATGAGCAATGGAAAGCACAGGTGGCGCATCTGCAGAGCCAGCAAAAGATTCTCGCGGTGCATGCACCGAAGGGCATCGAGCCGCTGCGTGCTTCGTTAGCAAGCGCACTGGCGCGTCACCAAACAGCTGACAAACGTCTTGCCGAATTGCCCGATGTCGCGGGTGCTCCAGGCGTCGACGAAGCGCGTCGCACTTCAGATGAGGCACGCCAGGCGATCGAGTCCGCGACGCGGACTTTGGCTCAAACCAGCGAGCGGCGTTCGACCGCACTCGCGTCGAGCGGCTCGCTTGCCGAACAGGTCCAACGCAAGGAAGCACAGTTGCAGGACGAAGCGTTTCGCGCACGTCGCTCGCAATGGCAGGCAAAAATCGTCGAACAGCGCGCACGTGTGGACGCTTTAACGAAGCAGCGCGACGAACGCAATCAGGAACTCGGCGCCGCGCGCACCGACGATCCGGCTGCGGAGGTGAAGCGCTATCGCGCGTCGGCGGAACTCGCACGCACCGAGCAGCAGGAGCGGCAAGTGCGGATCGCCGAACTGCGCAGCCAGTTGGAAACCATGGGTGCTTCCGGGCTCGGCGAGCGGCTCGCCGCTGTGCACGCCTCGATTGAGCAGATGGAGCGCCGCAAAGCCGAACTCAGTCTGCGCGCTGGCGCGTTGAGCCTGCTCGACAAGGTGCTGGTCGAAGAACGCGATGCGGCGGTGGCTCAATTGCGCGCGCCGTTGACGGAACGGCTCGGGCATTATCTGAAGCGTCTGTTCCCGCAGTCGGCGCTCGAACTTGGCGACGACCTGAGCCCCATCGCGTTGCAGCGAGACGGCCGCATCGACACACTCGATGCCCTCAGCTTCGGTACTCGCGAACAGATGGGGATCCTCGCGCGCCTAGCCTACGCAGACTTGCTGAAGGCCTCCGGACGTCCCACGCTGCTGATGCTCGACGACGCCGCAGTGCACACCGACGGCACACGCCGCGACGCATTGAAGCGCGCCCTGCTCGACGCAGCGACGCGCCATCAGATTTTGTTGTTCACCTGTCATCCGGAGCTATGGGACGACCTCGGCGTCAAACAACGCGCTATTGATGACCTGAGGGTCGCCGCATGAGCTCGATTCCCGCAGGGCTTATGCTGGTCCACGGTAATCAGCCGGAACGCCTGCGCGATCTGATGGTGCAATGGATTCGCCAGCATCCGCTGAGGCCGCTGGAAAAGGAGGTCATCCTCGTCCAGAGCAACGGCATTGCTCAATGGCTAAAACTCGCTCTGGCCGCCGATCCTGAAGACGGTGGTTGCGGTATTTCGGCAGCGCTCGATATGTCGCTGCCGGCGAGCTTCCTGTGGCAGGTGTATCGCGCGGTACTTGGCGAAGACTCGGTGCCGGCCATCTCGCCGTTCGACAAATCGCGCCTCGTATGGCGGCTCACGCGTCTGCTGCCCGAGTTGCTCGAATCGCCAGAGTACGCGCCGCTCAAACGCTTCATGTCCCGCGATGATGACCAGCGCAAACGCTTCCAGCTTGCGCAGCGGGTGGCGGATCTGTTCGATCAGTATCAGGTGTACCGCGCGGACTGGCTCGCGGCATGGGCCGCGGGCAAGGACGTGCAGATCGACGCGCGCAACAACAGCACACCGCTGCCGGACGAATACCGCTGGCAGGCGGCGCTATGGCGCTCGCTGCTGGAGGACGTTGAGGCGCATGCACCGGATGGCATCGACATGGCGACGGTTGGACGCGCCGCGGTGCACGAAGAATTCATGCGGCGTGCCGCCGCCATGCCTGACGACGAACGTCCGGCTGATTTGCCACGGCGGGTGATCATTTTCGGCATTTCGAGTTTGCCGAGGCAGGCGGTGGAAGTGCTCGCCGCGCTCTCGCGCTGGACCCAGGTGCTGATGTGCGTGCATAACCCTTGTGCGCATTATTGGGCCGACATCGTCGCCGACAAGGATTTGCTGCGGGCGGAGCGCTCGCGCCAGCAGCGCCGCCAGGGTGCGCCTGTCGCAATGGACGATGCGCAGTTGCACCTGCACGCGCAACCGTTGCTGGCGGCGTGGGGGAAACAGGGCCGCGACTTTATCGGTCTGCTCGATGAGTACGACAGCGCGGAGGAACGCGCACGCTACGCATCGCAGTTCACTGGTATCGGGCAGCGGATCGACCTGTTCGAAAGCGAAGACGCGTTGACCATGCTGCAGCAGCTGCAAGACGACATTCGCGATCTGCGGCCAATACGGGAAACGCGTGATCTCTGGGACGAGGTGGACCCGCACACGGACCACTCGATCCGCTTCCACGTCGCGCACAGCGCGCAGCGCGAAGTGGAGATCCTGCACGACCAGTTGCTAGCCGCGTTCGCCGCAGATTCGACTTTGCGTCCCCGCGACGTGATCGTGATGGTGCCGGATATCGAAGTCTATACGCCGCATATCCAGGCCGTGTTCGGTCTGCTCGACAAGGAAGACCCGCGCTACATCCCATTTAGCGTGGCGGACCGCGGACAGCGCGATTTCGATCCGCTGATCGGCGCGCTCGAAACGCTGCTGGCGCTGCCGCAATCGCGCCTGACGGTCAGCGATGTGCTCGATCTGCTCGAAGTGCCCGCGCTGCGCGCGCGCTTCGGCATCAGTACGGACGATCTTCCGAAGCTGCGGACGTGGGTCAGCGGGGCCAATATCCGTTGGGGGCTGCACGCTGAACAGCGCGCGAGTTTGGGCTTACCGCAGGCCGGCGCCGACAACGCGCCGAACAGCTGGGCCTTCGGTCTGCGCCGGATGCTGCTCGGCTACGCCGCGGGCGACAAAGCCGGCGCGTGGCGCGAGATCGAACCGTATGCGGAAATCGGCGGACTGGATGCAGCGTTGCTGGGGCCGCTGACGCGCCTCGTCGATGCGCTCGACCACACCTGGAAGACGCTACGCGAGCCCGCTACGGTGGAGGAATGGTGCAACCGTCTGCGTTGGCTCAAGACCACTTTCTTCGCCACCGACGATAGCGAGGACGCCTACACACTGGAACGCCTCGACGCCGCACTCGAAGCCTGGCGCGATGCGTGCGACGAGGCGGCGCTTACGGGCGAGCTGCCGCTTTCGATTGTCGGCGACTACTGGTTGTCCCAGTTCGAAGGCGGTGGCCTGACGCAGCGCTTCTTTGCTGGCGCCGTTACCTTCGCAACGCTGATGCCGATGCGCGCGATTCCGTTTCGCGTCGTCTGTCTGCTCGGCATGAACGACGGCGACTATCCGCGTAACCGGATGCCGCTCGACTTCGACCTGATGCGCCGCAACTACCGGCCTGGCGACCGCTCGCGTCGTGAGGACGATCGTTATCTGTTTCTGGAGGCGCTGCTGTCGGCACGCGAGCATCTGCATGTGTCGTGGGTGGGGCGCAGTGTCAACGACAACACGCCGCGTCCGCCGTCGGTGCTGGTCGGTCAGTTGCGCGATCATCTGAAAGCGGGCTGGCGTCTCGAAGGCGCAGCGGATGATGATGCGGATGCGCTCCTCAAGGCGCTTACAGTGGATCACAAGCTGCAACCGTTCAGCGCGGATTATTTCCCGGTGCAGCCGAAGGCGTCGGGGTTGTTCACGTATGCACGGGAATGGAGCCGGGCTGTGCCGCGGTCTGGCTTTGGCACAGCTGCAGATGATGCGCCGCTACCGCCGCTGGAGCGGACCGAGCCGTTATCGGTGCGCGAGCTGGCGGACTTCCTCAAGGATCCGGTCAAGAGCTTCTTCCGGCAGCGTTTGCGCGTCGCTTTCGAAGCCGAAGATGCGGCCAGCGAGAATCACGAGCCGTTTGAAGTCAATCAGCTTGAAGCGTGGCAATTGCAGAATGAACTGATTCGCGCACAGGCTGCAGCGTTGGAGCGCGGTGACGAGGATGTGTTGCCGGCGGCGATGGCCCGCCTCGAGCGCATGCATCGCAGCGGCGATCTGGCGGCAGGCGGTTTCGGCGAGGTTATCGCCGGTGAGTTGATGGAACCGATGGCCGATCTGTTCGAGCGCTTTCGGGCGGAACTGCAGCGCTGGCCCGATCTTCTGGACGAGCAGTTTGAACTGCGCGTGGAGGGCGGCCCGGGTTTGGGCACGCTGACGATCGAAGACTGGGTCGGCGAATTGCGGGCCGGTCCCAACCATACCCGTGGCCGGGTGTTTCTCGAACCGGGCACGCTGATCAAGGACCGCAAGTATCGCGGCGACCGGCTTATCGCCTATTGGGTGGGGCACCTGGCCGCGCAGCTTGCTGCAGGCGCGGTCACGACCGTAATCGTCAGCAAGGTAGGGAGCGTGGAGTTCACACCGCTCGCGGAGGACGTGGCGCGCGCGCATCTGCTGACCTTGCTGCGAGCCTGGGACGAAGGCACACGCAAACCGCTGCCGCTCGCCGTTAGAACGGCGTTTGCGTGGCTTAGAAAGCGGCCAGGTGCGCTTGATTTCGCCGATGCCGAGAGTCGCGCGGGCGCGGGTGGCGAGCATGACTTTAATGGTGGCGGTGAGACGCTCGCTGCGCAGCTCAACGAAGCGCGCGAAGCCGCCCGTCTCACTTACGATGGCGTGGGTCGCCAGGCAGGCGAGCGGCAGACCAACGCGTATCTCTCCCGTGCCTACCCGGATTTCGACGCGCTCGCTGAAAGCGGCGAGTTCGAGACACTTGCCGTCGCACTGTTGTTGCCGCTGCATCGCGCGATTCCGGTCTCGGTGTCGAAACCGAAAAATGCATCGTCACAAACGGGAGACGCGCAATGAATACTCCCCTGACAACGCACCAGTCCGAGGGAACCGCGGTAGAACTAAAGCCGCTCGAATTTCCACTGCAGGGCAGCAGCCTGATCGAAGCGAGCGCCGGTACTGGCAAGACCTTCACGATCGCCATGCTGTACGTCCGGCTCGTGCTCGGTCATCGTGGAGCGGATAGCGAAGCACGACCACTGACGCCGCCCGAAATCCTGGTCGTGACGTTTACCGATGCGGCCACCAAGGAGTTGCGGGATCGCATCCGCGCGCGGCTGATCGAGGCCGCCGCCTATTTCCGCGCGTCGCCGGAGGAGGTCGAGCCGCTCCCCTCCGGCAAGGACCTGTTGCACGACTTGCGCGACAGCTACGACGTCGAGCAGTGGGCCGCCTGCGCGCACCGCCTGCAGCTCGCCGCCGAATGGATGGACGAGGCCGCGGTCTCCACGATTCACGGCTGGTGCAACCGGATGTTGAGCGAGCATGCGTTCGACAGCGACAGCCTGTTTTCGCAGACGCTCGAAACCGACCAGAGCGAGTTGCGCGCTGAAGTCGTGCGCGATTATTGGCGCACCTTCCTTGCGTCGCTTGATGTGCAGTCGGCGGCGGAAGTTCGCCAATGGTTCGCGAGCCCGGCGAAGCTGCAGCAGGCGATTCGCGGTCTGCTAGGCCATGCCGATCTGCTGGAAGAGGCCCCGCCGCCGCTCGAAGCGCTGCAGGAGGCGCGCAAAAAGCAGCGCGAACATGTCGACCATCTGAAGACGAACTGGGGAAAGTGGTGCGACGAACTCCAGACGCTGTTCGACGACGCGCGGGCGAAGAAGCAGTTCAAGGCGACGAGCCTGAACGCGCCGAACTGCAAGAAGTGGCTCGACAAGCTTCGCGACTGGGCCAACACGCCCGACATGCAGCGGCCCGATTTCGAGGCTACCGCCGCAGTGTGGACGCGGTTTACGCGGGCTGGCGTCGCTGAAATCTGGCTCATCGGCGAGCCACCGGCGCATCCTGCCTTCGTCGCGATGGAGACGCTGCGCGACGCGTTGGCCGCACAGCCCACTGCGCAACGCGCATTGCTGCGGCACTCGGCCCGCTGGATTGCGCAGCGCTTCACGGAAGAGGAAGCGCGCCGTTCGCAGATGGGCTTCGACGATCTGCTCACGCGTCTTAACGAAGCCTTGCACAAGCCGAACGGCAAACGCTTGGCTGAGATCATCCGTCAGCAATACCCGGTCGCGCTGATCGACGAGTTCCAGGACACGGACCCGGTGCAATACCGGATTTTCGATGCCGTCTACCGCATTGAGGAGAACGATCCGGACACGGCAATCGTTTTGATTGGCGATCCGAAGCAAGCGATTTACGCGTTCCGTGGTGCGGATATTTACACGTACCTTGAAGCGCGTCGTGCCTGCGCTGGACGGTTGTTCACGCTGAAGAAA
Source organism: Paraburkholderia sp. GAS82 (assembly GCF_050436285.1). Classification (NCBI taxonomy): domain Bacteria; kingdom Pseudomonadati; phylum Pseudomonadota; class Betaproteobacteria; order Burkholderiales; family Burkholderiaceae; genus Paraburkholderia; species Paraburkholderia sp. GAS82. The sequence goes on along the minus strand of NZ_JBNDLX010000002.1, from coordinate 54,858 downwards.
AACTTCCGCTCGACGCAGGGAATGGTGGACGCCGTCAATCGCTGTTTCGAGGCGGCCGAAGAGCGGCAGAGCGGCGAGGGGGCATTCCTGTTCCGCAGCGCCGAGGGGGGAGCCAATCCGCTTCCGTTTATTGCCGCCGACGCAGCAGGCCGTAAAGACTCGCTGCAGGTCCAGGGTATGGAGGTGCCTGCGCTGAGTGCGTGGTGGCTGCCCTCCGTCGACGAAGGCAAGCCGCTCAGCAAGGAAGCATATCTGCGCGAGATGGCCGCCAGTTGCGCGACTGAGATGGTGCGCCTTCTCAACCTGGGGCAAGCCGGCAACGCGGCCTTCGAAGGCGCTAGTGGCAATACGCCGCTGCAGCCGGGCCATATGGCGGTGCTGGTTAACAACGGCACGGAAGCGCGTGCGATCCGCGCTGCGCTGGCTGAACGCGGCGTGCGTAGCGTCTACCTGTCCGATCGGGATTCGGTGTTTCAGACGGGGGAAGCACAGGAATTGCATCACTGGCTCGCGGCGTGTGCGGACCCCGATGACGGGCGTCTGGTGCGCACGGCGCTGGCGACCGCGACGCTCGGACTCGATTGGGCCGCGCTTGATACGTTCAACCGCGACGAACTTGCGTGGGAGAAGTGCGTGCTGCGGTTCCGCGACTACCGCGACTGCTGGCGCGACAAAGGCGTGCTGCCGATGCTGCGCCGTCTGCTCAACGATTTCCACGTGCCGCAGCGGCTGCTCGGACAGACGGCAGGCGCGGCAGTCAACGGCGAACGCGTGCTGACTAACCTGCTGCATCTGGCCGAGCTGCTGCAACAGGCCAGTGCGCAGCTTGACGGCGAGCACGCGCTGATTCGCTATCTGGACGAACAGTGCGCGGATGAGGGCGCCAATGCGGGCGGCGATGCACGGCAACTGCGTCTCGAGAGCGATGCGGGTCTGGTGCAGGTGGTGACGGTACACAAGTCAAAGGGGCTGGAGTATCCGTTGGTATTCCTGCCGTTTGCGTGCACCTACCGCCCGGTCAATGCAGACGATATGCCGCTCAAATGGCATGACGAAGCGGGCAAGTTGCACATCACGCTGGGTGACGTCGACGTGTTGCCGCGAGCGGACCGCGAGCGGCTCGGCGAAGACCTGCGCAAGCTTTATGTGGCGTTGACGCGGGCGCGCTATGCGACGTGGGTGGGGATTGCGCCGATCCAGAGCGTCGAGTTGAGCGCGTTCGGCTATCTGCTCGGTGGTGGCAAGCCGATTGCCGGCACTGAACTAGGCGCGCTGCTGGAGCAATTGCGAGGTGCGTGTGGCGATATCAGTATTGCCGAGGCGCCGCCGCCGACCGGCGAACCGTTCGTGCCGCTCGGCACACAGCAGTTGCGCGGTGAAGCTCGCATGCTGACGCGGCCCGTGCGCGAATCGTGGTGGATCGCCAGTTATTCGAGTCTGCGCAAGGACAATGGTGTGATCGGCGGTACGGGTGCTCATGTAGTTTCCGTGCCGGTAAGCGCGACCGACGACGCGGCGACAGACGATTCACGCTTGGCCCCTGAAACGCGCAGTGAAGATGTTTTCCACGAGTTGCTTGAAGCAGAAACGCTCGAAGACGACGAGGTTGCGTCAACAGCGCCGCCGCGGCACGTGCAACCGGCAGCGCCCGCCGCGGCCGCGACCGCGCTCGCGTTGCCGGCCGATGAGACCTTGCACGGCTTTCTGCGTGGCGCGGACGCAGGCAGTTTCCTGCATGACCTGATGGAGTGGGCGGCCAACGAAGGCTTCGCGAAGCTCGCCGCCCACCCGCAAACGGTGCGCGATACCGTGGCGCGCCGCTGCAATCTGCGTGGCTGGCCGCGCTGGATCGAACCGTTGACGGATTGGCTGCTGTACCTGCTGCGCACGCCGCTCGCACTGCCGCCAGTAGAAGGCGAGACGGTGCAGCCAGTCGTGCTGGCGAATCTTGACCCCGCGTCATACATGGCCGAAATGGAGTTCTGGCTCGCGGCGCACACCGTCGATACACAAGTGCTCGATCAACTCGTGTGCGACCTGACACTCGATGGCGAAGCGCGGCCCGCGCTCGAACCCGCCCGCCTGAACGGTATGCTCAAGGGCTTTATCGATCTGGTGTTCGAACACGAAGGTCGCTATTACGTCGCGGACTACAAGTCGAACTGGCTCGGACCGGATGACGCGGCGTACACGCCGGCGAGGATGCGCGCGCAGATCCTGCATTCACGCTATGAACTGCAGTACGTGCTGTATCTGTTCGCACTGCATCGTTTGTTAAAAGTGCGTCTGCCGGATTACGACTACGACCGCGACGTGGGTGGTGCGGTGTATCTGTTTTTGCGGGGCGGTCGTGCGCCCGGTCAGGGCTTGCATGTCGAGCGGCCGCCGCGCGAGTTGATCGAAGAACTGGATGCGCTGTTTGCGCATCATCGCTCCGCGGGCGAAGATGTCGATGAGTATGCGTTGAAGGAAATCGAATGACGCCCCGTTCCAACGACACCGTAGCCATCACTGACGCCAAGGGCGACACGCGCCGCATGCTCGCCGTGCTGGACCAGTGGGTCGAGCGCGGCTGGTTGCGCGCGCTCGATGCCGGCTTCGCGCGCTTCCTGTGGACGGAGGAACCGCAGACGCCGCCGCTGCTGATGCTGGCGGCCGCGCTCGCGAGTCATCAGTTGGGGCGTGGCCACGTGTGCCTCGACCTGCAGGCGACACTGGACGATCCGACCTTCGCGCTTTCGTTGCCGCCCGATGGACCACAGGCGCTCACCACAGTGGAACCGCCGCAGGCGCCGGCGGAAGTCCTGGCAGGCGTGAATCTCGCGCGCTGGCTGGGAGCGCTCGATCAGCCAGCGCTGGTCGGCGCCGATGCCGGCAATACGCCGCTCGTGCTCGTCGGTACGCGGCTGTATCTGCGTCGCTACTGGCAATACGAGCAGGATGTGCGCGCTGGCATCGAGCGTCGGCTCGCGGCGTCGGCGCAGATGGAAGCGTCGCTGCAGGCCGGTTCTGCGCGCACCGCGCTGGACGCGTTGTTTCCACCGCGCGCCGCCAACGTGACGGGCGCGGACTGGCAGAAGCTCGCTTGCGCACTGGCAGCGCGCAGCGCGTTCAGCATCATTACCGGCGGCCCAGGCACCGGCAAGACGACTACCGTGGTCAGACTGCTTGCGTTGCTGCAGACGCTTGCACTCGACGGCATAGCGAATCCGCTGCGTCCCGCGCGACCGTTGCGGATTCGTCTCGCAGCGCCGACCGGTAAAGCCGCGGCGCGTCTGAACGAGTCGATTGCAGGCGCGGTCGAGCAACTGCCCGTCGACGCGCTGCCGAACGGCGCGGCTGTGCGCGAGGCGATCCCGACCGTAGTGACGACGCTGCATCGCGTGCTCGGCACGCGTCCCGACAGCCGGCGTTTTCGTCACGACGCGAGCAATCCATTGCCGGTTGACGTGCTGGTGATCGACGAAGCCTCCATGGTCGATCTCGAGATGATGGCGGCCGTGCTCGACGCATTGCCCGCATCGGCACGGCTGATTCTGCTGGGCGATAAAGATCAGTTGGCGTCGGTCGAAGCCGGGGCCGTGCTCGGGGAACTGTGTCAGCGTGCGGGCGAAGGGCATTACACGCCGGCCACGCGCGACTGGTTGCTCGCCGCAACCGGCGAGCGCATCGAGGGCGCCATGCTGGACGAACAGGGCACGGCGCTCGATCAGTCGATCGCGATGTTGCGGCACAGTCATCGGTTTTCCGCACAGAGCGGGATCGGCCAGCTCGCTACGCTCGTCAATGCGGGTGACGCTGCGGCTGTCGCCAGGATCTGGACACACGGTCACGCGGATCTCGCGTTGCTGGTTTGCTCGGCTACTGACGATGCGTCCTTTAAGGCACTTGTTATAGATGGATACGGCGGCGCTAGCGATGCATCGGCGTCAGCGCAGTTGTTCGGCGCCAATGGCGAGCTGGGCCGGCCACGCTATGGCTATCGGCATTATCTGGAGACGATGCGCACCCAGCAGCCTGACCGCTACGACGCGCCCGAAGCATTTGACATTTGGGCGCGCGCGGTGCTGAAGGCGCACGGCGAATTCCAGCTTCTGTGCGCGTTGCGCCGCGGACCGTGGGGTGTCGAAGGACTCAACAAGCGCATTGCGCGGCTGCTGCAGGAAGACGGGCTGATTGCGATGCGCGGCGAGTGGTATCCGGGACGGCCGGTGCTCGTAACCCGTAACGATTACGAGTTGGGGCTGATGAATGGCGACATCGGCATCACGCTGGAGCTTCCGGGCACGACGGATGAGAACCCGGTGTTGCGAGTGGCCTTTCCGGCGGCCGACGGCACAGGCGGCATCAAGTGGGTTTTGCCTAGCCGTTTGCAGGCAGTGGAAACAGTGCTCGCGCTCACCGTACACAAATCGCAGGGCTCGGAATTCATGCATGCCGCATTGGTGTTGCCCGATACGTTTAGTCCGATTCTGTCGCGCGAACTCGTCTACACAGGCATCACCCGGGCGCGGGCGTTTCTGACTCTGGCGATCCCGCAAGGTAAGCCCGTGCTCGAACAGGCGGTGTGCGCGAAGGTGCAGCGGGCGAGCGGGTTGATGGCGGGGTTTGAGCGCGAAACGCAGTAGTCGGACTAATGGATGCGTCACCAGGGTTCAGGCTTATCAGCGACTTTTGTCCCACCGGGCTACAATAATTTCGCGCCCATGTTGCATGTCACTTCAAGAGGCGAGCATGAGAATCGCGGTACTCGATGACGACCCCGCCCAAACCGCTTTCGTGCATGAAACGATGTCAGCGGCGGGCCATGTCTGCCATACCTTTTCCGAAGGTCGCGCACTCGTCCAGCAGTTGCACCGTCAGACCTTCGATCTCCTGATCCTCGACTGGATCGTGCCGGACCTGTCCGGCGAAGAAGTATTGCGCTGGGTGCGCTCGACGCTAGCCGAGCGCGTGCCAGTGATTTTCATGACCTCGCGCGGCCGCGAAAGCGACATCGTTGCAATGTTAAATGCCGGCGCGGACGACTACGTCGTCAAACCGGTCGCCGCGAGTGTGCTGCTAGCGCGGGTCGGCTCGCTGCTACGGCGCACCTATCAGCTCAACGCGGCTGCCGTCAAAGCGACCTTTGGCGATTTCGAATTCGACCTGAACGCTAAACAGGTACACGTGAAGCAACAATTGGTGAATCTCACGCAGAAGGAATTCGAACTCGCATTGTTGCTGTTCCAGCATTTGAACCGCCCGTTGTCGCGGGCGCATATCGTCGATATGGTCTGGAAGCAGACCGTCGACATTCCCACGCGCACCATGGACACCCATGTGTCGATGTTGCGCTCGAAACTGGGCCTGCGCCCGGAAAATGGCTACCGCCTCACGCCGATCTACGGTTATGGCTACCGGCTCGAACAGATCGGCGATGAAGTGATCGACACGCGCGACTAGCAGTCCCACGGCTAGTCCTACAGATCGATCTAACAAGATTTGACTTTCTTCGACCGGCGCATCAGTTAAGCTGAATGCAAGGCATCGGAAGGGCGGCCGGATAGTCGTCCTGCGGATGCCACCCTCAGTCGCGTCGTTAGCGTTCCTCACTTGTATGAATACACTCGAGTCGACCCAATCGCATTCGCCGCTACCGTTCGCGCTTTCGGTCTACGATCTGACCGACGCGCAGTGGGAACGTATCGTGCCGCTGCTGCCCGAGCTTAACCAGAGCGTTGTGCGCAGAGGGCGTCCGTGCGTGAATCTGCGTGGCGTGGTCAACAGCGTTCTGTGGGTGTTGCGTACCGGCAAACCATGGAACGCCATGCCGCAGAACTACCCTCCCTATCAGACCTCGCACCGGTACTACTTACGCTGGCGTGAGGCGGGTGTGTTGTCGGACATCGCGCTCGAGTTGTTTCATACCGACGCGGTGCTAGCCCGTTACGTCTCCCGCAAGCGCGAGCAGCACGAAAACAAAGCTGCCTGATTTCGACGCGTCGTCTCCCTTCTGTACCATTCACGCTTGATCGCACGGCGTCTTCCCGCTATGCCGCATGGGAAGTCGCGAGTACGATAAGCTGATTGGCCATAAGACGCAGAAGGACAGCGGAGCCGCTGGCTCCCGAGGAGACGACCCAATGATGCCTATGTTCGACGAAGGTCTCGGCCGCCGTGAGGCGAACCATGTTCCGCTCACGCCGATCGATTTCATCGCTCGTGCTGCGCAGGTCTATGGCGAGCGTTGCGCGGTGGTTCACGGTGCGGTCCGACGCACGTGGCGCGAGACGTATGAGCGTACGCGCTGCCTTGCCAGCGCGCTGCAACAGGCAGGGATAGGACGTGGCGACACCGTCGCGGTGCTGTTGCCCAACATCCCTCAGATGATTGAAGCGCATTTCGGTGTGCCGATGGCAGGAGCGGTGCTCAATACGCTGAACACGCGGCTCGATATCGCGTCGATCCTGTTCATGTTGCGGCATGGCGAGGCCAAGGTGTTGATCGTCGATACCGAGTACGCCGAACTGGCGCATCGTGCTTCGCTGGAGTTTCCGGAACTGCGGATTGTCAGCGTCAATGACGTGATGCCTGCTGATCCGCACAGGTTTCCACGCGCAACCGATTACGAAGCCTTCCTGCAAGGCGGCGATCCGCAATTCGCATGGCAGCCGCCGGCCGACGAATGGGACGCGATCGCGCTGAACTACACGTCCGGTACGACGGGCGATCCGAAGGGTGTCGTCTACCATCATCGCGGCGCCTATCTGAACGCCGTGAGCAACATCCTCGAATGGGATATGCCGAAGCACGCGGTGTATCTATGGACGCTGCCGCTGTTTCATTGCAACGGCTGGTGCTTTCCATGGACCGTGGCGGCGCGTGCGGGCGTCAATGTCTGCTTGCGCAAGTTCGACGCGAAGACCGTGTTCGAGCTGATTCGCACAGAGGGTGTCACCCATTATTGCGGCGCGCCGATCGTCCAGAGCGCGCTGGCCAATGCGCCTGAAGCGTGGCGCGAAGGTATCGGGCACCGGGTCGCCACGATGGTGGCCGGCGCGGCGCCTGCGCCTGCAGTGATAGCCAGGATGAAGGAGATTGGCTTCGATCTGACTCACGTCTATGGCCTCACCGAGGTCTACGGACCGGCGTCTGTCTGTGCCAGGCAAGAACACTGGAACAGCGTCGGCGACGACGAACTCGCGCGGCTCAACGCACGTCAGGGCGTGCGCTATCACCTGCAAGCCGCCGCGACCGTGCTGGATCCGGACACGCTCGAGCCGGTACCGAACGACGGCGAAACGCTGGGCGAAATCATGTTTCGCGGCAACATCTGCATGAAGGGCTATCTGAAGAACGAGCGCGCCACCGAAGATGCCTTCAGGGGCGGCTGGTTCCATACCGGCGATCTGGGCGTGATGATGCCGGATGGCTACATGCGCATTCGCGACCGCAGCAAGGACATCATTATTTCGGGCGGGGAAAACATCTCGAGCATCGAGATCGAAGACACGTTATACCGGCACCCGGCGGTTTCGGTGGCCGCCGTGGTGGCGATGCCCGACGCGAAGTGGGGCGAGGTGCCCTGCGCCTTCGTCGAGCTGAAAGAGGGCGCAGAGGCTACTGCCGAAGAGATCATCGCGCATTGCCGTCTGTTCCTGGCGAGTTTCAAGTTGCCCAAGGCAGTTCGCTTTGGAGAGCTACCTAAAACGTCGACCGGGAAGATCCAGAAATTCGAACTGCGCGCACGGGTGAAATCCGGCAGCGCGATTGATCTGGCCGACGGGAGTGCTAGCTCACCGCAGGCCAAACCGTGAAGCGGGCCGGACGCTATTAACCGCGGCTGTCGACCCAATGACGGGCCCAGCGGCATGAGTGCTGCAGCGCCTGTTCTTCGTCGTTGAAGTAGTCGAGCGAGTAGAACTGATAGCGCGCTTCGGTGCGAGCCGTGTCGGCACGCTCGAGCAACAGGTTGGAGGAAAACGAACCGTCAGGCAAACGATGTGCCGAAGGTTGGACGGCATAGCCGTTGTAATGATGAATGTGTTTGTTTTGCATTTTAATTTTAAATATTCGTACGCGCTCACGGCGATCAGGACGAACCCGTTCGAGCCGAAGCGAATGCCTGATGGAAAAGGCGGGGAAAGGCGTTAAAGCCGGTCAAGCCAGGGAGGATGAGGGGGCAAGCGATGCGTTTGGCGCAAAGAAACTGCTAAGCGATTACGCCAACTGTGGGAGACCAAGCTCCGCGAGGGTGTCGCTGCAGCCCGGTACCCGATGTCGGATACCGGACCCTTCAAACTTTACAGCGGCTTGATGTTAGCCGCTTGCAGACCCTTGGGGCCTTGCTTCGTTTCGAAGCTCACCTTCTGGTTTTCAGCCAGCGTCTTGAAGCCGTCGCCGCTGATTTCCGAGAAGTGAGCGAACAGGTCGTCGCCGCCCTTGTCCGGTGTAATGAAGCCAAAGCCTTTGCTGTCGTTGAACCACTTAACGGTACCGGTATCCATGAAGAATCCTTGAGGTAGAAAAAGTAAGAAATCGCTCGCTATGGAGCACGTGAAGCGTCAAGGAGGGAATGGACAACGAATACCGCTGAGGGAGCGAGCAATTGATGAACAGCAATCGAACTTCTTGAACTTCGAGGGCCACAATAGCGGTTCGGGACTACTGTCGTCAAGAACTATCTTGTAAAGTTTCCGTCGGGCGGCGTGCGGCGGAGCGCCAAATGGTCAGCCCCCCTTAAGAAAACGGCGCGCGGCGAACCCTCTGGATGTCATGCCTGGCATGGTTTGCAAGGATTCGGCTCGGAGCGGGCCGAGGCTCCGCACCTCGAGACGCGTTAAAGTCCGACGCGATGTGCCGCAATGATCAATCTGAGGCCCAGGGCAGTGATCGCACCGGCCGCAACCCTGTCGACCCAGGTCTTCGCCCGCAGATACAGTTCGCGTGGACGCTTGCTGGAAAAACACAATGCGACGACCGTATACCACCCGGCTTCAATCGAGAAGATCGCTGGAGGCAACGCGAAATAACACCACAGCGGCGGATGCTGGGGTAACAGGGCCGCGAATATGCTGCCGTAATAAATAGCGGTTTTCGGATTGCTGAGTTGTGTGCTCAAACCAATCCAGAAAGATTTTCTCGGATTGGCGCTGGCATTCGCTTGCCCCTGGTTGAACGCGAGCGGGGTCTTTGCGCCCCGCCAGATCTTCGACGCAAGATAGATCAGATACAGGCCGCCTGCCACCTTGAGGCTCACATACAACCACGTGACCGCGGCCAGCAAGGTGTACAGCCCTAGCAAGGCGATGCCGCTAAAGAACACGCCGCCGATTCCCATGCCAAGCGCGGTCGCCAGTCCGTCGCGCCGCGACAGGCCGATCGAGTTGCGCGCGACGATGACAAAACTCGGTCCTGGGCTCATGGCGCCGATCAAAAGCGCAGTGAGAATAGCGGCGATTGCAGTTGACGGAGACATGGCTGCTTTCCTTTTGAGTAGGGCGAAAGAAAGTCTGGAACGACAAAATAGCACGCTACTGCCGCGATATCGAGGTCTCCACCGCGTATTGCCGTGCGCGGCGGAAAAAATGGGTGCTAAAATCCAGATATAGACGCTGAAGCAGCCCTTGAGGGTAAAGGGCCAGACGGGCGACGATTCGAGCCGCTTGCCGAACGGATTTCCTGATCAATAGATTTGTCGGGCATCATTTCCGGGGGCGCATTTGCGCAAAAGGCAAGGTGAGGTCGAACGGCGTTCGGCTCACCCGAATCACGCATAGGCTTCGCGTTTCTCAGCGAAGCCTTTTATTTTTTCAAAACGCGCGCAATATCAGCCGCGACATCGGTACGTTATGAAAGAGCGAGAAGAACAACGGATGTTCGACCTCGACGGGAACGCGCGTGAGCGGCTGGTCCTGTGGATACGTCGCCGCATGGACGAATACGGCATTACGATGGAAGCATTGGCCGCGGCGATTGAAGCGGACGCTCATGCAACCAAGGCGATAATGTACCGGGACGCCTACGGCAACACATGGGACGGCCAGGGCGATAAACCCGATTGGCTCGCGCGTGCGATTTACGCCGGTCAGAATATCGAGCATTTCCGCTGTTAAACCCCTGCTGAATCGGGCTTTTCCAGTGGGCGCTAAATACGCGCCGGCCTGCGATATGCCATCTCCTTCCTGCTAGCCTTCGGACACATCGGTCCGGGTAGAGGCTTTGTCATCCCCAGACAAGCTATCGATATGAACAACGCTTCGTTGGCACACCCGTAGCGGGTGGCTACGATGAACGGTCATCCTTTACGAGCGCAGTAAAGCGCGCGTCCCCTTCGATGACTGTTCCTGTTCTGACCGCTCGCGCGGTTTCGAAACGCTTTGGTCCTACGCTCGCGCTCGATCGTGTCGATCTGTCGATTCATGCGGGCGAAGTGGTTGCGCTAATGGGCGCGAACGGCGCCGGCAAGTCGACTCTCGTGAAGATTCTTAGCGGCGTCTATTCTCCCGATGAAGGTGAGCTCTCGTTGCGCGGGCAACCGCTTCGTCCTGCTTCGCCGCACGATGCCAAACGGAGCGGTGTTTCGACCGTTCATCAATCGATTGCGGATGCAGTGGTGCCGACGCTTTCGATCGCGGACAACCTGTTGCTCGACCGCTTGTGCGATCCGTCCTCGCCGTGGCGCGCGACGCCTGCCGCCCGTCTTCAGGCGGCCGCGCCGTTGGCCGAGCGTGTTGGGCTCGAGGTTGATCTGTCCGCACCGCTCGCCTCGTTGTCGCTCGCGTCGCAGCAGTTGGTGACGTTGGCGCGTGCGTTGGCGACGCGGCCCGCGCTGCTGATTCTCGACGAGCCCACCGCCAGTCTGTCTGCCCCTGAGGCCGAGCGTCTCTTCGGTCTGCTTGACAGGTTGCGCGCCGAGGGTGTCGCGATCCTGCTGGTGTCGCACCGGCTGGGCGATCTGCGCCGCATTGCCGGACGCGTGACGATTGTGCGCGATGGGCGCATCGTCGCCGATCTGTCTGCACCGATCGATTTCGATGCCGCGGTTGAAACGATGATCGGCCGTCCGTTGCGTACTAAAGCTGCTGATGCGAGCGCAACGGCGGCGTTCGGCTCTGCTTGCGCTTCCGCTTTTGCGACACAGGTGCCGTATTTCAGCGTGCGTGATCTTCAGTTGACGCCCGGCAGCATCCCCTTCGATCTCGATGTGCAGCGCGGTGAAATTGTCGCGATTGCCGGTCCGGTCGGCGGTGGCAAATCCCGCTTCGCGCGAGCCATTTTCGGCGCGTCGCGCCCTGCGGCGGGGGCGATGACGCTCGATGGCAAGCCGTGGCGTCCTCGCTCACCCGCCGATGCAATCCGTGCCGGCGTGTTCCTCGCCGGTGAGGACCGTTGGCGAAGCTCGCTGTTTCCGGATAGCGTGCCGTTCGCTTCGATTGCGGGCACGCTTAGTTTTCCGTTCCTGTCACGCTGGTTCAAGCACGGCAGGGTCCAACGCGCGCGCGAACAGCGTGCCGCGACTGAAGCGATCGAACGCTTCGGGATTCGCTGCACAGGCCCTGACGATCGTCTCACGCGGCTTTCCGGTGGCAACCAGCAGAAGGTAGTGCTAGCGCGTTGGCATGCGCAGCCCGCACGCCTGCTATTGCTGGACGAACCGTTTCAAGGCGTGGATGCCGGAGCACGTGCCGATATCGTCGATACGCTGCGTCGCCGTGCGCCCGAACGCGCCACTCTCGTCTTCGTCAGCGATCTCGAAGAGGCACTCGAGATCGCAGATCGCGTCGTTCGCTTCGACCGAGCGACGCTCGATCATGTTTCCCATTCCGATCTCACTTCCTACGTTCACTCATGAAAACCAGCCCTTCGGTTACCTCCGATGTTGCCTCTGAAGGCGTCCCCGCTATCCACGAGTCTGCTGGTCGAATTCGCCCCAGCTGGCTGCAAAGGCTGCGCGTGCAACTCGAACGGACCGGCATGCTGCTCGTGCTTGCGTTGCTCGTCATCGTATTCGCCGTCAACCAGCCGGCGTTTTTGAACATCGACAATCTCTTCAGCATTTTGCAAGCGGTGTCGATTGTCGCGTTGCTGGGGATTGGCGTAACAGTGACGCTTGCCGCGGGCGGCTTCGATCTTTCCGTGGGCAGTGTGGCTGCCTCGGCGCAGATGGCGGCGAGCTATGTGCTAATCGTCTGGCACGGCAATGCGCTGGAAGCGGTTGCGGCATGCCTCGTCCTTGGTGTCGCCGCAGGCCTGTTTAATGGCCTGCTGATTACACGTCTGCGTGTGCCGGACCAGTTGGCAACACTTGGCACGCTGTTTCTGCTTGCCGGTCTGCAATTGATTCCGACGGGCGGCCGTTCGCTCGCAACTGGCACGATTCTGCCCGATGGCACTGAAACGACAGGTGTCTTCCCCGATGCGTTTCTTGCGCTCGGGCGCCTGCGATTGTTCGATGTCGTGCCATTGCCGGTGATCGTGCTGCTCGTGCTCACCGTAGTGGCGTGTGTCGTGATGGAAACCACACGCTGGGGGCGGGTCATCTACGCAATTGGCGGCAACGAAACAGCGGCGCGCCTCGCCGGTGCGCCGACCGCGCGATATCGCGTCGCTGCCTACGTCGCGTCGGGCGTGATTGCCTCGCTGGGTGGCGTGCTGATTGCCGCACGTGTTGGGCGTGGCGACGTCAGCGCAGGCCATTCGATGCTGCTCGATGCGGTGGCGGCTGCGCTGGTCGGCTATGCAGTTTGGGGCGCCAAGCGGCCCAACGTGTTTGGTACGGTAGTCGGCGCGGTATTCGTCGGCGTTTTGCTTAACGGCCTGACGATGCTAAACGCGCCGTACTACATGCAGGATTTCATCAAGGGCGTATTGCTGGTGGGTGCGTTGGCGTTCACGTTCAGCGTGGGGCGTGGCACGGAATCTCACGCATAGCGGCCACGCCTTTGCGCGAAGCTGACGGCCAGCACGGCGAAGATCAACGCACCGGTCGCAACCTGCTGCCAGTAGAAATTCCAGCCAATCAGCAGCAAACCGTTTGCGACCAGGCTTAGCAGCAGGACACCAAGCAGTGTGCCGACGACGCCGGGACGGCGAGTCGGTGACAACGTCGTACCAATGAAGGTCGCACCGATCGCATTGAGCAGATAACCGTTGCCGGCCTGCGGTACGTAAGCTTTGACGGTTGAAGACAAGATCAAACCGACGACGCCATAAATCAATGCGCTGGCAATAAACGTCACCAGCGTGACGGCCGCAACCGGCAGGCCGGAATAACGTGCCACGCCGGGTTGTGCGCCGAGCGCGGTTAGCTGCCTGCCTAACGCGGCATGCGCGAGTGTGACATGCACGCCGAGCGCCAGCACCGCCACGATCCAGAGCGGCACAGGCAGGCCTGCAAATGTGCCGTGTGCCAGCGCGCTAAAGAGCGGCGGCAACGCGACGTTGAGCAGGTATACCGGCTGACCGCCGTCGGTGGCGAGCTGTTGGACAGTCTGGCCGATAAAGAGCGTGCCCAGCGTAGCAAGAAACGGTGCAATGCCAAGCCAGCCGATCAGCACGCCGTTAAACGCGCCGACGACGAGCGCTGCAGCAAGGCCGCCGAGCGCCGCGGGCACGACGCCAACCTGGTGTGCGCTTAGCAGGACAAACGCGAGGCTGGCTACATCGATTGATGTGCCGAGCGATAGATCAATGGCACCCAGCGACAACACGAGCGTCATCCCAAGCGAAGCAATTGCCAGCAGTGCGAAATTGTTCAACAGCACGTTAGCAAGATTATCCGCTCGCGCGAAACCGGGCGCGAACATCGCGAAGAAAGCGATCACCGCAATCAGTGCCGCCACCAGCGCGAAGCGCTGCAAGCGGCCAATCTGTTCAATCATGAGCTTGATTCCCTGCATGGCGGCGCACGAGCGCCGTAGTGGCAACGACGAACAGGATCAATGCACCTTCGACACCGTTGACCCAATAGCTCGATACGTTGTCGAGCTGAAACCCGTTGCTGATGACGCCGATAAAGAGAACGGCGAGCAGTGTGCCAGGGATGGTCGGCACGAGCCGCCGCGAAAATACGACGCCGAGTAGCGCTGCGGCCACGGTGGCGAGCAGATTCTCCCCGGCGCCGGGCGAACTACCGCTGAGCAGTGCGGTAGACGCCAACGCAGCGAGCGCTGCGGCAATCCCACTCAATATGTAGCTCGCAGCAATATAGCGGTTCGTCCGTATGCCGGCGGCCTGCGCTGCATCGCGATGCGCACCGGTGGCGCGTAGCCGCAGCCCGAATGGCGTGTAATGAACCACTACCGTAAACAACGCGGCAACGACGAGCAGCGCGTAGGCAAGATGCGGCACGCCGAATGCGCCGTTATCGAGCAGAGAGCTCAGCAGTGTGCCGCTCGCAGGCACTGACGTGTTCTGCGTCAGCACCAGTTCGAATCCGGCACAGAGATTCATCGTGGTCAGCGTGGCGAGCAGCGGAAAGATGCGCAGTACGATAACGGCGAATGCGTTAAGCGCACCGACTCCCGCGCCTGCTGCGAGCGTCAACAGCAGGGCATTGTCAGGTGCGATGCCTTCGCGTTGTGCTACGGCATAAACGGCCGCACACAGTCCGAGATTGGCCGCCACCGAAAGATCGAGACCGCCTCTAAGCGGATCCGCACCGCCACCGATCAGCACAACCGTCAAACCGAAACCGAGAATCCCAACGACAATGGATTGCTGCAACACGTTCGCAAGATTCCCAACCGTGAAAAACAACGGCGAGCTCACCGCGAAGCCAATAAAGACCACGGCGAACGCGAGCGCCGCGCCGCTTCTCAGCCACCATTGAGCGCCGAAGAGCCGCTCGGGCAATTCGAACTTGCTGGTACGCGGCGCGGCATCGAGTACCTTGCTCATGCTGCGATCTCCTGTTGTCCTGTCGAACCGTGCGTACCGCGTGCTCCGGTGGCCCATGCGAGCACGTCCTGGCTATCGGCTTCGCTCGAAACAAGTTCGCGCACGATGCGGCCGCGCGCCATCACGAGCACGCGGTCGGTGACGCCGAGCAGTTCGATCAGGTCGCTGGAGAACAGCAGGACGCCGGCACCATCGCGGGCGAGCCGGTCGAGTAGCCGGTAGATTTCGATCTTTGCGCCGAC
The DNA here is from genome assembly GCF_050436285.1 of Paraburkholderia sp. GAS82. Lineage (NCBI taxonomy): Bacteria > Pseudomonadati > Pseudomonadota > Betaproteobacteria > Burkholderiales > Burkholderiaceae > Paraburkholderia > Paraburkholderia sp. GAS82. Next base: position 39,733 of record NZ_JBNDLX010000002.1, on the reverse strand, counting down.
GTCGACGCCCACTGTGGGTTCGTCCAGCAGATAGAGCGAAGAGGTGCGGCTCAGCCATTTCGCGAGCGCGACCTTCTGCTGGTTGCCGCCGGAGAGATGCCGTACAGGAGTTTCCGTACTGGACGTGCGCACCGCCAGTTCTTCGATCAGGCGTTGCACGGTATCCGTTTCGCGGCGTTGCGCTAGTAGTCCGAAACGACTGAAACGGGCGAGGCTTGCAAGCGTCGTGTTCTCTCGCACCGAGAGCGCTGGCGCTACGCCATGCGCGCGTCGGTCCTCGGGGACGAAAGCGATGTGCTCGCGCACAGCGTCTTGGGGACGGCGCAGGCGCACCGCCTTGCCGTCCACTTCTATTTCGCCCTGCACCCCGCGTTCGAGGCCGAACAGGCTGCGCACTACGGGCTTGCCACCGGAGCCGAGCAAACCGGTGATGCCGACGATCTCGCCGCGTCGCACATTGAACGACACGTCTTCAAAGCGTCGCGGCGCGCTCAGATTGCGCACGTTGAGGACAACTTCCCTCGGCGTGCGCGCTGACGTTTCAGCTCGCGCTTCCGCCTGAGTGCCGATCATTGCAGTGACGAGGGCTTCGGTAGACGTCGAGCGCGCGTCGACATGGGCGACATCCACGCCGTCGCGCAACACGGTGACCTGATCGCAGATGGCAGCGATCTCGTTGAGGTAGTGCGACACGTACAGGATCGTCAGGCCGCGTTGCCGCAAACGGTCGATGGTTTGCAGCAGACGGTCCACTTCACGGCTAACCAGTGCGGCCGTCGGTTCGTCGAAGACGAGAATGTGCGGCTCACGGACCAGTTCGCGCGTGATCTGCACGATCTGTTGTTCAGCGACGCTCAGGTCCCCGATGAGCCGATTCGGTGGAATGTCGACCCCAAAGTGGTTGTGCAACGCGTCGCGCGCGTCGCGGTTCATGCGTCGCACGTCGAGCAGCCGGAAGCCGTTCGTTACCTTTGGGCCTATGGCGCGTTCGTCGCCGAGCCAGAGCGCTTCGGCCACCGTGAAGGTGGCCGGCAGCAAGCGCTCCTGGTGAATGAAACCAATCCCCGTGGCGTTTGAGCGGTCCGACGCGGCGAGCGCTTGCGAGACTCCTTCGACGGCGATCGTGCCCGAGTCGGCGTCGTGAATGCCGGCGAGGATCTTGATGAGCGTCGACTTGCCCGCACCGTTCTGTCCGATCAGGCCGTGAACGGTACCGCGCGCTACCTTCAGCGAGGCGCCGCGCAGCGCGGGCACACCGTCGAAATGCTTGACGATGTCGTGCAGCTCGAGCGCAGCAGGGATTTCGGCGCTCATTTTGCAGCGAGCTGACCGAGGGTCTGCTGGATCGTGCCGGCGTTGTCCTTGGTGACGAGGATGGACGGCACATAGGTGTACGGCGCCAACGTGTGATCGCCGGCGAGATAGCGCGCAACGTTATCGACCGCGGTTTTGCCGATCAACGCGGGTTGCTGCGCGACGACAGCCGCGGCGCTGGATTTCGGATCCTTGACGAGCGTGACGACGTCAGGGCTGCCATCGACCGCATAGGTCTTGATCTCGTCGCGATGCGCGGCATCCACGGCCTGAGTGGCGCCAACCTGCGGCACGTCCCAGGCGGACCAGATCGCAGCAACCTGTCCCTTCGGATACTTCTGCAGCAACTGGCTCACTTGCGCATACGCGCTTTGCACCGTGTTAGGAATTACATCACGCAGTTCGGGCTGGATGATGTGTACTTTCGGGTAGTACTTGAGCACGGCCTTCAACTGGTCATAGCGGATCGCGCACACCGGCACGCCGTAAAAGCCGTTGAAGACGAGGATGTTGCCTTCGCCGTGGATGTCGTTGACGAGCTTTAGCGCGAGCTGCTCGCCGATGAAGAAATTATCCGAAGTGGTGTCGTTGATGCTCGACGGCGAAGCGGTATCGATCGTAAACAACGGGATGTTGGCCTGGCGGATTTTCTGCAACCACGGCTCGAGCACCGTTGCAGTACCCAATTGCTCCACGATTGCATCGGGCTTCTGCGCGATCAAGGTTTGAATCTGCGCGATCTGGCGATTGTCGTTACGGCCCGCGTCGAGTGCGATCGGTGTGCCGCCGAGGCGCTTCACTTCGTCGACAGCGCCCTGGTAAGCCTTGAGGTCCCAGTAGTGATCGGTGCCCGCAGCGGTAATGCCGATGCGCTTGCCTTTGAGCGAAGGCACGGAAGCCGCGTTGTCGGTTGCATCTGCTGCGGGTGCAGCGCCCTGGGCGTGAGCGTGAATGGCGATACCGCCGACCAGGCCAAAGACTGTCGCGGCCAGCAACGAAGAGAGAGTGTTGTGCAAGCGTTTCATGTTGTCCAGATCAAAGAGGCAGAAGGTGTCCAGCTTGCGACGACTTTAATCAACAACCCGCTGCGCATGAAACCATCAAATCCAACTATGCTTATCACGCTTTAGCCGAAGTGCTTATGCGCGATTCCATGGCAGTTGGTTTGCCATCCGAAGGAATATCTATTTCTCAAACGTTCAGTTTGCGCGTGTCGTACCCGCTGATAGATTGTGCGAACAGTCACTCAAGCGGAGATTTGTATGGCCGAGCTTTACGAAGCGACCTCATCGCATACAAGCGGTGCAGGTCAGCATGCGGTGCGCCTCATTCGGGACGACGCCCAGGCCATCGCCGTGGCGCACGAACTGGCGGTTCGCCTCGCGCAAGACGCGCCGCAGCGGGATCGCGAGCGCCGTTTGCCGCATGAAGAGATCGAGTGGTTCTCGCAATCAGGGCTGTGGGCGATCACCGTGCCGAAGGCTTATGGTGGCGCGGGTGTTTCCTTCGTCACGCTTACCGAAGTGATCAAGATCATCGCGGCGGCAGATCCGTCGTTGGGACAGTTGCCGCAAAACCACTTCGGCCTTGTCGATGTGATTTCGCTGACCGGCACGGAAGATCAGAAGCGCTATTTCTTTACCCAGATACTGGAAGGCAAGCGCTTCGGCAACGGCTTCTCCGAGAAGGGCACGAAGCACGTACTCGATCTGAAAACGCGCGTGCGGCGTGATGGCGGCGACTACGTGGTCGATGGCACCAAGTTCTATTCGACCGGCGCACTGTTTGCGCATTTCGTGCCGGTGCTGGGGCTCGACGACGAGCGCAAGGGCTGGCTCGCTTATATCCCGAAGGGCACTCCAGGCCTGAATGTGATCGACGACTGGTCGGGCTTCGGGCAACGCACTACTGCGAGTGGCACGGTGGTGCTCGAAGCGGTGCGCGTGCCGGCGTCGCATGTCTTTCCTGCGCATCGCGTCTCCGATTTTCCCACGCTGAATGGCCCGATCTCGCAGATCATCCAGGCAGCAATCGACGCCGGCATCGCGCAAGCGGCGATAGCGGATACCCTGAAGTTCGTGCGCACGCGTTCGCGCCCGTGGATCGACAGTAACGTCGAGCGCGCCAGCGACGATCCTTTGACCGTGCGCGAAGTCGGGCACCTGCATATCCAGTTGCACGCGGCCGAAGCGCTGCTCGAACGCGCCGCAAGGACACTCGATGTGATCGCCGCGAAAGGCGACACGACCGAGGACGACGTTGCGGTGGCGTCGGTGGCAGTAGGTGAAGCGAAGGTGTTGACCACTGAGATTGCGTTGCTGGCGAGCGAAAAGCTCTTCGAACTGGCCGGGACGCAATCCACGCTGGGCGAACACAATCTCGACCGGCACTGGCGCAATGCACGCACACATACGTTGCATGATCCCGTCCGCTGGAAATATCACCTGGTCGGCAACTACTATCTGAACGGCGTCAAACCGGCTCGCCATCCGTGGAATTGACGTTATGAATGCTTTTGCAGAAACCGTGGCTTCTCACGCGCCTCATGCGCCGCAGGCAGCGCGTATCGCGAACGATCAGCAGGCACTCGAGGTTGCACATGCGGTTGCGGGCACGCTTGCGGAAGGCGCTTCGCAGCGCGACCGCGAGCGCCGCTTGCCGTATGCCGAGATCGGCATCTATTCGGCGAGCGGTCTGTGGGGCATTGCTGTGCCGCGCGAGTTTGGCGGCGCGGAGGTCTCGTACGCCACGCTTGCAGAGGTGACCGCAATCATCTCCGAGGCGGATCCGGCGCTCGGGCAGATTCCGCAGAACCACTTTTACATGCTCGACGTGCTGCGCGTAAACGGTACACGCGAACAACAGGCGTTCTATTTCGAACGTGCACTGGCGGGAGAGCGATTCGGCAATGCGCTCTCCGAGCGCGGCACAAAAACAGTCGCCGATTATCGGACCACGCTCGTGCCGGACGGCGATGGCTTTCGCGTCAACGGCACGAAGTTCTACTCGACGGGTGCGCTGTTTGCGCAGTGGATTCCGATTGTCGCAAAGGCGGCGGACGACACCTTGTATGTTGCTTTCGCTAGCGCGCAAACACCGGGGCTGTCCGTGGTGGATGACTGGTCCGGATTCGGCCAACGCACGACCGGTAGCGGCACGACTACGCTCGACAACGTGTACGTCGAGGCATCCGCCGTCGTGCCTTACAGCTCGGCGTTCGACGCGCGGCCCACGACGGTCGGGCCGATCGGTCAACTGATTCACGCTGCGGTCGATCTCGGCATCGCACGCGCCGCTGTTGCCGACGCACGGCGTTTCGTGCGCGAACGTTCGCGACCGTGGATCGATAGCGGGGTTGAGCGAGCGAGTGATGATCCGCTAACGCTCGAACTGTTCGGCAAGCTTGCACTGCAATTGCACGCGGCCGAGGCGCTTCTCGAACGTGCCGGACGGCGAGTGGACGCTGCGGTTAAGGAGTCGACAGCGCAGACGGTCGCTTCGGCTTCCATTGCCGTGGCCGAAGCGCGTGCCGCGACCACTGAGATCGCGCTGCAGGCGTCCACGCGTCTGATCGAGCTGGCCGGTACCCAGGCCACGCTTGCCGAGCACAACCTCGATCGTCACTGGCGCAATGCACGCACTCATACCTTGCACGACCCGGTGCGCTGGAAATACATCGCGGTTGGCAACTACTACCTGAACGACGTACTGCCCCCGCGTCACGGCGCGATTTGACGTTCAATTCGCGCTTGCCGTGGGCATTGTGCGCATCACCTAACTGGATCCGACTATGGCCAGACAGATCCGTCTAAACGCATTCGACATGAACTGCGTCGGACATCAATCGCCGGGATTGTGGGCGCATCCGCGCGACACATCCTGGCGCTACAAGCACCTCGATTACTGGACCGATCTCGCGAAGCTGCTCGAGCGCGGCAAATTCGACGGCCTGTTCATTGCTGACGTGCTCGGCATCTATGACGTTTTCAAGGGCAACGGCGAATCGGCGATTCGTCAGGCCGCGCAGGTGCCGGTCAACGATCCGGTGTTGCTGGTGTCCGCAATGGCTCACGTGACCGAGCATCTCGGCTTTGGCGTGACGTGTTCGCTTTCGTACGAACATCCTTATCCGTTCGCGCGGCGTATGTCCACACTCGATCACCTGACCAACGGACGAGTCGGCTGGAACATCGTCACGTCGTATCTGGACAGCGCGGCACGCAACGTCGGATTGCCGAGCCAGGCCAATCATGACGAACGCTACGCGTTGGCCGAAGAGTATCTGGATGTCTGCTACAAGCTGTGGGAATCGTCATGGGAAGACGATGCCGTGGTACGCGATGCGACACGGCAGGTCTTTACCGAACCCTCCAAGGTGCATCCGATCGATCACCACGGACAGTATTTCGACGTACCAGGTATTCACCTCTGTGAACCGTCGCCCCAACGTACACCGGTGTTGTATCAGGCGGGCGCGTCGAAGAGAGGCAAGGATTTCGCGGCGCAGCACGCCGAATGCATCTTCATAGCAGCGCCTTCGCGAACCATTCTGAAGCAGTTTGTGGCCGATATTCGCGCTCGCGTGAAGTCGTTCGGCCGTGATCCGCACGACGTGCTGATCTTTAATCTGCATACCGTGATTACCGGCAAGACCTCGGCCGAAGCGCACGCCAAGCATGCGGACTACCGGCGCTACACGAGCGATGAGGGCGCGCTTACGTTGATGTCTGGTTGGACAGGTATCGACCTGTCGAAGTACGACCTCGACGAGCCGCTGCGTCATGTGGAGAGCAACGCGGTGCAGTCCGCGGTGGAAGCGCTCTCGAGCGCCGATCCTACGCGTGTGTGGACCGTGCGTGAGATCGCGAAGTGGGGCGGCATAGGTGGCCTTGGGCCGCTCTCGGTTGGCGATCCGCAGGAGATTGCCGACGAACTGCAATCATGGGTCGAAGAGACCGATGTCGATGGTTTCAACCTCGCCTACGCGTTGACGCACGAGACGTTTAGCGATTTCGTGGATCTGGTTGTGCCCGAACTGCAACGACGTGGCGTCTACAAGACCGAGTATGAGAGCGGCACGTTGCGCGAAAAGCTGCACGGCGGCAGTGCGCGTCTGGCTGAGCCACACCCGGGCGCACGCTATCGCGCTCATCACACGGCCCATGCGGACTAACGCTTCGCCTTCGAATTTAAAACTTCACGAACTATTAGACAACGCGCTGAGGAGCATTCATGAAATCACTGTTTCGTCGTATATCGGGTGGGCGTCGCATGGTCGGCGCGTTGGCACTCGTGTCTGCGACCGTGTTGCTGGGTCAGACAATCCAGGCCGAGCCGCTCAAGGGCGCACCAGCACCGTTCAATAAAGGTGGCGTGAAGATCGCGCTGGTCAACTACCTGTCGACTGGGGACTTCTTCCAGGCCTATGAGGCCGGAGCACAGAAACAGGCGAAGGCGCTTGGCATCGATCTGCGCATTTACGAAGGACGGCAGGACGCCGCCGAGCAGCGTGAGCAGATCCAGCAGGCGATCAGCCTGGGGGTCTCGGCGATCATCGTGAATCACGGCTTACCGGAATCGCTTAAGGATGTGGTGCAGCGCGCGCTCGACAAGGGCATCAAGGTGGTCGCATTCGACGTCGACCTGAATAATCCCAAAGTGCCGCAGATCGAGCAGAGCGATCATGATCTGGCCACGCTGTTGCTGACTCAGGCAGTGAAAGATAATGGCGATTCATTCGCGGCAGGGTATGTGTACGTAGCGGGCTTCGCACCGCTCGATCGCCGCGATGCGGTGTGGCGCGACTTCAAGAGCGCGCATCCGCAGGTGCAGGAGAAAGCGCGTTGGGGCACGGTGGACAACCCGATCGCGCAATCCGTCGCGAATCAGGCGGCCGCTGCTTACCGTGCGCATCCGGAGATTCGCGTGGTGTTTGCCCCGTATGACGAATTTGCGCGTGGTGCGACGCTCGCGGCGAACGAGGCGAACCTCGGCTCGAAGCTCCGCATTTACAGCGCGGACATTTCGACCGCGGACATCGAAGCGATCCGCGCGCCGGATAGCCCGTGGGTCGCCACAGCTGCAACCAATCCGGCGGTCGTGGGCGCAGTGTCGGTACGCGCGGCCGCGCTGGAAGTGGCAGGAGATGATCCCGGGCATCACATCGTGGTGAAGCCGACCCTGATCACACGCGACGACCTCGTGAAGAACGACATCAAGACGGTTGCCGAACTGGGCGCCAAATTCCCGGCTTTTCGCGCGAGCGACGCGGCCAGTGCGGCGTGGATTCCGGCCGCGGAATGAAGTCACGGCTGGGCTGAAGCCCGGCAATCCGGCATTGGCAGGACGGGTGTCTTGAGCGACAATCGCGGCCATCGGTCGACACCCGTCGCGAGGAGCTTGCCATGTCGGTACTGGTACTGGGGTTGGTGATTTTTCTGGGCGCGCATTCGGTGCGAATCTTTGCCGAATCGTGGCGTACACGGCAGATTGCGCGCTTGGGGGCGAATGGGTGGAAGGGCCTCTATTCGGTAACCTCTGGCGTGGGGTTGGTGCTGATCATCTGGGGGTACGGGATCGCACGACGCGATCCTGTCTTGCTGTGGGCACCGCCGGTTTGGGCGCCGCATCTTACTGCATTGCTGACGCTGATTGCATTTGTTCTCTTTGTTGCGGCTTACGTCCCGCGCAATCACTTTAAGACCTGGGTCAAGCATCCGATGTCGCTTAGCGCCGCGTTGTGGGCTTTAGGGCATCTGCTGGCTAATGGGACTTTGAACGCGGTTGTCCTGTTTGCAGCTTTTCTGGTTTGGGGTGTGCTGGGCTATCGCGCTGCGCGGCGGCGGGACCTGGTTTCAGGAGTGGTTTATCCGGCCGGGACGGTGGCGATGGATGCGGTGGCGGTGGTGGTTGGGGTGGTGGCGTGGGTCGTGTTTGTGTTCTGGTTGCACGGGTGGTGGATTGGGGTGAAGCCGTTGGGGTGAGGGCGTCGATGAGCAGTCCGCCAACCACGACACAGCGAAAAAAAGCCCGCACACAAGCGGGCCCAAAGTACTCGGAGTTTCGCGATCAAGATCGCGAGAGGCAATCCTATCGCGCCAATATGAAAGCCCCGTGAAAGATCGATCACAGATCGAAGAACACGGTTTCCTGTTCGCCCTGCATATGGATATCAAACCGGTAAACGGTCTTGCTGGTCCCCGGCACACGTCGCGCGATCAAAGTCGTGCGCCGCTCCGCCGGCACAGCAGCCAACACCGGATCGCTCTCATTGGCCGCCGCCTCGTCGTCGAAATAAATCCGCGTGAACGTATGCAGCAACATCCCGCGCATCGTCAGGATCACATTCAGATGCGGCGCTTCATTCGCTGAAGCCCGCCCCGGCTTTACCGTTTCGACGATAAACCGCTTCTGCGGATCCGTCCCGGTGCCAACCCGAGCAAACCCGCGGAATCCGCTCGACGCGATCTCTTCGCGCGAAGCCGGATACTTCCCCTGGCTGTCCAGTTGCGATATCTCCAGCATCGCATCGCCTACTACCTTGCCATCGCCATCGAACACCTGGCCGACAACCGAAATATGCTCGCCAGCGGCTTCGTAATCGGCAACCGCGGCCGTGAAGAGGCTCTTGAAATCAAAGTTGTACTGCTCGGGGCACAGCCCATACGCGAAGTACGGTCCAACCGTTTGCGAAGGCGTTTGCTTGAGTGTGGTCATGGCTTAGCGCTCCATCGGAGTTTCGTTAGGGCCGCGCAGCACGATGTCGAAATCGTAGCCGAGCGCGTAGGCTTCTTCGGTCGTATCCAGCGAGAAGCGCGATACAAGACGCTCGCGTGCCTGCTCAGGTGTGCCCTGGAAGATCGGATCGAACGCCAGCAACGGGTCGCCGGGGAAATACATCTGCGTCACGAGTCGCGAACCGAAGTGGTCGCCGAACAGCGAGAAGTGGATGTGATTCGGACGCCACGCGTTCGTATGATTGCCCCACGGATACGCGCCTGGTTTGATCGTCAGAAAGCGATACCGGCCCTCGTTATCGGTCAGGCAACGTCCGGCGCCCAGAAAGTTGGGATCGAGCGGCGCATCGTGCTGGTCGGCCTTATGCACATAACGGCCGGCTGCGTTGGCTTGCCAGATTTCGACCAGCGTATTGCGTACCGGGCGGCCACCCTCGTCGAGCACGCGGCCCGTCACGATGATGCGTTCGCCCAGCGGCGCGCCATTGCGTGCGGCGTTGCGCGTCAGGTCGTTGTCGAGTTCGCCGAGGTCTTCCGCGCCATACACCGGCACGCGCTGATCGCGCAGCTTTTCCTTCAGCGGAATCAGCGGGCGTGTCGGGCCGCGCTTCACGGATGAACCGTAGCTGGGATACACGTGAGCGGGGTGCGATTCGAAATCGCGCGGAGTGAGGATGGACTCGTCCATGGGGCGTCTCCTTGGATGAATTATGGGATAGCAGGCTATGTCGGGACTTTAACTAATCCGAGAAGTTATGAAAAATGACGTTTTCTCGCCTTTCGTATAACCTGTCGTTATGCAACGAAGCCTCGCGGATAGCCGCGTCAAATTCCGTCATCTCCAGTGTTTTCTGGCCGTCGCGCAGTTCGGCGGGGTCCAGAAGGCCGCTGAGAGCCTGTCCATCACTCAGCCGGCGGTCTCCAAGACGGTGGCCGAGCTCGAGGCCATTCTCGGCGTCAGGCTGTTCGAGCGCGGCCGTCATGGGGCCGTGATCACCCGCGAGGGGCAGTTGTTCATGCCGCACGCCAGCGCCTGCGTCAGTGCGTTGCGGCTTGGTGTCGATCTGCTGTCGAGGGCCGAAGGCGCGGCGCCGGCGACGCTGGAGATCGGTATTCTGCCCACCGTCGCCAGCGCGCTGGTGCCGCGGGTGCTCAAGCTGTTCGGCGAGCAATGGCCACGCGTGATCGTGCGTCTTGCGACCGGCGCGAACGCGGAACTGCTGGAGCGTTTGAAGGCCGGTTCGATTGAGTTCGCTGTGGGGCGTCTGGCCGATCCCGAGCGAATGGTCGGACTTAGCTTCGAGCAACTTTTCACCGAGCCGCTGATTGCGGTCGTGCGCGCCGGGCATCCGCTCGAGGCAAGCGCCGGGTTGCCGGCCGCGTTGCTCGAAGGCTTCACGGTGGTCGTGCCGCCGTTCGGCACGCTGATCCGGCAGTCCGCAGATAGTCTGCTGGCGGCGTGGGGTGTGCCGCCGCTTTCGGCCTTCGTCGAGGTGCTGTCGGTATCGACGGGCCGCGCGCTGGCGCTCGAGAACGACGCGGTCTGGTTCGTGCCGCAAAGCGCCGTCGAATACGAGTTGGCACATGGCATGCTGGTACGCCTCCCGTTGCCGTTTGCCGGGACCGGCGAGCCAGTCGGCCTGATCCGGCGCTCCGATACGCAGCCGTCGCCGGTGGGGCTGGCCCTCATCGATGCGCTGCGAACGGTCGCGCGGCAACGCATGGCGGATACGGCGGCGGCGCCGGTCAAGGCCAGCGCTAGTGCCGGTGCCCGAGCACGCGGGAGCACCGGCACCGGCGTCAGCGCAAACGCAGACACCGGCGCGCCAAAGGCGTCAAAGCGCCGCCGCAAGCCCGCCTGAGCCTGCTTCCGCCGCGCCCAGGCTCGTTCAGCGAGACAGTCCCGCCAATCCAGCGAGCTCACGCCAAAGTGAACTATTCAGTACAAAATGCAGTTGCGGGCTGCCCCGTCTCCGGTGTACAAACACGGTGCGAAAGTTATGGCGCAATTTGCGTAGTGCGTAACATCCCCAGGTCGCTGCGGCATTGCGTAATCGCGATGGCCTGCGTACAACATCAGGAAGAGCGTCGGAACGTATGAACAAGGAGAGTGCCATGCCCAGCGACCTGCCCACTCCGGGCGACGCGATGCAGGCCGTATCGGACCCGGAACACAATCCGCTCGGCACAGCTGGTCTTGAGTTCGTGGAGTTCGCCGCGCGCGATCCGCAGGGGCTCGGGCAGACCTTCGAGCAACTCGGCTTCAAACCGATTGCGCGGCACGTCAGCAAGGACGTCACGCTATACCGCCAGGGCGAGATGAATTTTCTGCTCAATGCCGAGCCGGATTCGTTCGCTGCGCGCTACGCAGAGGAATACGGCGCGGGCATCTGCGCTGTGGGCATTCGCGTAGCCGACGCCCAGCGGGCCTTCGACCGGGCCGTCGAGCTAGGCGCCTGGGCCTTCGAAGGCGAGAAGGTCGGCAAGGGCGAACTGGTGATCCCGTCCATCCAGGGCATCGGCGATTCGCATATCTACTTCGTCGACCGCTGGCGCGGCCGGGGTGGTCTGCGCGGCGGTGTAGGCGACATCTCGATCTTCGACATCGATTTTCGTCCCATCGAAATCGACACCGCCCACGCGGATCTGAGTCATGCCGGCACGGGTCTGGTCGCCATCGATCATCTGACGCAAACCGTCGGCGCGGGCAGGATGCAGGAGTGGCTCGATTTCTATCGCGACCTGCTTAACTTCCGCGAGATTCACGAGTTGCACGCCAACTGGCATGTTGCCGCGGAATCGCGCGTGATGGTGTCGCCGTGCGGGGCGATCCGTATTCCGCTCTACGAGGAAGGCACGCAGCGTACGAGTCTGATGCATGAGTATTTGCCTGACCATCCGGGCGAGGGTGTGCAGCATATCGCCTTGGCCACCGGCGATATCTTTGCCTGCGTCGAGCAACTGATGGCCAATGGCATCGAATTCGTCGAACCGCCGCCGCGCTATTACGAGCAGATCGATGCGCGTTTGCCGGGGCATGGGCTCGATCTCGAGCGCCTCAAGCGCGGGCGGATTCTGGTGGACGGCGAGATCGGTGTGGATGGCGTGCCGTTGCTGTTCTTTCAGACTTTTGTGCGGCGCCGCGCCGGCGAGATCTTCTTCGAAATCGTGCAGCGCAAGGGACATCACGGATTCGGCGAGGGCAATCTGAGCGCGCTCGCCAAGGCCCGTTGATCGACGTCTCTATTGCCAGATCGACCAGAAGCGTTAGCGAATCGAACGCCGGAAGGCGGGAAGCAGCCGCTCAGTCTTCGTCTGCCTCGCTGGCTAACGCAGGATTCGCGGCCCCATAGGCCGCAGCCTGCTCCAGCAACCACTCGCGGAAGCTCGCTAGCGGCCGGCCGTGGCTGAGCTCGGTGGGATAGACCAGGTAGTAGGCGGCTTCGGCAATCGCCGGCGCGTCGAACGGCACGATCAGCCCGAGTCGAGCGAATTGCGCATCCACGAAGAAGCGCGGCACCAGTGCGATGCCGAGCCCCGCCGCGGCGCCGCTGATCAACATCGTATGCAATTCGTAGCGTACGCCCTGCATCGTACGGTTATCGTCCACACCCAGTTTCTCGAACCAGTTCGCCCAGCCATCCGGGCGCGTCGTCGAGTGCAGCAGCGGGTAGTCGAGCAGTTCGGCGGGCGTTGCCACGGGCCGCTTCAATAGACTCGCCGCGCAGACCGGAATGACCTCCTCGCGAAACAGGAAGTCCGCAGACGTGCCGGGCCAGGTCGGCTTGCCGTAGTGAATCGCCGCTTCGAAGTGGGTCTCCGCAAACGGAAACGTGCCGGTGCGCACGCCCATGTTCACGCGGACGTCGGGATAGCGCGCGTTGAATTCGCCCATGCGCGGAATCAGCCAGTGCGATGCGAAGGTGGGGAGGGCGGCCAGTTCGAGGTAACCGCCGCCGCTGCCGTGCGCGACGATCGACAGCGTGTCGCGGTCGAGTCCTTCCAGCGCCCGGCGCACCTGAGCGCTGTAGACCTTGCCCGCCTTGGTGAGCACGACGCGTTGCTTGACCCGCACGAATAGCCGTACGCCGAGATTGCCCTCGAGCGTCGCAATCTGCCGCGAGACCGCGCTCTCGGTGAGAAAGAGTTCGCGTGCTGCGTGGGTGAAGCTTTCATGCCGTGCCGACGCTTCGAAAGCGAGCAGCGCGCCCATGTTGGGGATCTTGAACTTTCGCACGTTGATTCCGAAAACGCATCAAGTCTGAAGTTTATCTCGCTTTACGGCACCCGCGCGGATTTGAATAATTGCCGTCGAACGATGCCGGGCTTGCGTCCAAGCGACGCGGCACTGGCGGATCCCCCTACATGCGTTGGCTCATGCAGCCCGCGCTCCGGAGAAAGACCGTGCAGAACCCGCGAAATGCAAATGTCGAACAACTGCTGCTGAAACTGATCGGCGCCGAGAAGACCGCGGCGCTCTTCAAGACGCTGAACCATCCGCAAGTACTCAATGAATGGGAACCCGGCGTGGTCACCCGCGCGGAGCTCGCGCAGGCGATGAACATGGTCCTGTTCGAAGACCTGCTGGCGCGCTCGGCGAACGGCCGCGCCTACACGCAGGACGCGCTGACCGCGGGCGGCAGCGTGTACTTCGATCACGGGGCGCTGCGCACGGTGCGTTGGGCGTCGAGTGGAGCGCTGCCGCCGGGCGAGGCCGCATTCGCTCGCATTTTGCGGCCGCTCGGTTTTCGCATCAACGGACGCTATCCGCTCGATCGTCTTGGCATGACGGGCCGCGCATGGGCGCACGAGGATGCACCCGATGAAATCGCCCAGTTCTTCGTCAGCGAACTGCATCCCGAGCGCTTCTCGCCTGAATTTCAGCAGGCCGTCACGAATGTGATCGGGACATCGCGCGATCCGTTGACGCCGCTCGCCACGGCGCATCTTTGGGAGCTCGAGCGTGAAGGCGTGCTGCCACTCGCGGCGGCGCACGAATTGCTACCGGTGATCGTGGGCGCGTTTGCGCGGCAACACGAGACGCCACGCGAGGCCGATTACGAAGTATTGTTGAAGGAGTCGGCGGAAATGGCGTGGATCGCCACCGAAGGTAATGCATTCAATCACGCGACGGATCGCGTCGCCGACGTGTTCCAGCTTTCGGACGACGAAAAAGCCAAGGGACGTCCGATGAAACCCGAAGTCGAGCGTTCGCGTTCGGGCCGGGTGTTTCAGACCGCTTACCGGGCGGATATCGTGAAGCGCGAATTCCGCGCGGCGGATGGCAGCACGGTGACGCGTGAGGTGCCGGGATCGTTCTACGAGTTCATCACGCGCAAGCGGACGTTCGATCAGGACACGCGCCGCTGGGAAACGGACCTGCGTTTCGATGCGGGTAATGCGCAGGGGATCTTCAAGATGACCGCCAGTCAGGCTGCGTAAATTCGCTTCCAGGCTGCTTGATTAGCAGGTCTATGAGCGTGCCGCGCTCATTCGCACGAGAGGGCAGTCGAGGTGGAATCGTCAACCGATGAGACACGGGTTAAAGCAACTGGCACCCCATCCGTCGCTACGCCGTTTCGCGGTACGGCGGCCGTCATGCAATCGCTCGAAGCCGATCTGCGGCAGCATGTGCGCGGCGAAGTGCGGTTCGATCACGCATCCAAAGCGCTGTACTCGTCGGATGCGTCGAACTATCGACAGGTGCCGCTTGCGGTGGCCGTGCCGGCCAATGTCGACGATCTCGTTGCCACCGTCACCGTGTGCCGACGCAACGATGTGCCGTTCCTGCCGCGCGGCGGGGGCACGTCGCAGAATGGACAGTGCGTGAATGTGGCAGTCGTTGCGGACGCGAGCAAGTATGTGAATCGCGTTGTCTCCGTGGACCCGGTGGCGCGCACCGCGATCGTCGAACCCGGCGTGGTCTGCGACACGTTGCGCGATGCCGCGGAACAGCACGGCCTGACCTTCGCTCCGGATCCGGCCACGCACAGTCGCTGCACGCTGGGCGGCATGATTGCCAACAATTCTTGCGGCGCGCATTCGGTGATGGCCGGCAAGACGGTCGAGAACATCGAAGCGCTCGAGATCGTCACTTACGACGGTGCGCGCTTCTGGGTCGGTCCTACGCAGGATGATGAACTCGAACGCATCATTGCGGCTGGCGGTCGGCAGGGCGAGATTTATGCGGCACTCAGACAACTGCGCGATAAGTATGCCGACCTGATTCGCGCGAAATTCCCGCAAATCAAACGGCGCGTGTCGGGCTTCAATCTCGACCAGCTGTTGCCGGAAAACGGCTTTAATGTCGCGCGTGCGCTAGTTGGGACTGAGGGCACGTGTGCGATCACCTTGCAGGCGAAAGTACGGCTGGTGAAAAGCCCCGCGAAGCGCGTGCTGCTCACGCTTGGCTTCACGGATATCTTTACGGCCGCCGACGCGGTACCGCATTTCATGCATTGCGGACCGATCGCCATCGAGGGACTCGACCGGGCAATCATTCGTGGCCTGCAGGCGCGTGGTCTGAAAAAGGAAGAGATTGCGCTCCTGCCCGCGGGCGATGCGTGGGTCGTGCTCGAATTCGGCGCGGATACGCACGACGAGGCAGTGCTGCAGGCTCGCGCGGCGGCTGAGTATTTTGCATCGGGCGCGGCAGGGCCTGATGTTTCGATGGTGCTCGTCGAAGATCGTGCGTTGCAGGCGAAGGTCTGGTCGATTCGCGAGACGGGTGCATCGGCGGTGGCGCTTTCGGTTGACCCTGCGCGTCCCGATCCGATCGTCGGATGGGAAGACGCCGCGGTCGATCCTCTACGGCTCGGCGATTATCTGCGTGCTTTTCAGGCGATGGTCGATCGCTACGGCTATGAAACCAGCTTATACGGCCACTTCGGCGACGGCTGCGTGCACGCGCGCATCACCTTCGATCTGCGTACGGCAGAGGGTATTGCGACATGGCGCGGTTTTCTGCGCGAAGCGGCCGAACTGGTGGTGGAATTTGGCGGCTCGTTGTCGGGCGAACATGGCGATGGCCAGGCGAAGGCTGAGTTTTTGCCCATCATGTATGGGCCTGAACTGATGCAGGCGATGGAGCAGTTCAAGGCAATCTGGGATCCGGCGAACCGTCTTAATCCCGGCAAGGTAGTGCATGCGTATCGTGCCGATGAAAACTTGCGCATGGGGCCGGCGTACAGGACGGTGACCTTGCAGACCAGACTGACGTTCGCCAGTCAGGAGGGCGATGGTTTTCAGCGCGCGGTGGAACGTTGTATTGGCATGGGCAAGTGCCGTTCGCTGGAAGGAGGCACGATGTGTCCCAGTTATCGGGCTACGCGCGAAGAGAAGTATTCGACTCGCGGCCGCGCTCACCTGTTTTGGGAAATGCTGCAAGGCGAAGTCATTAAAGATGGCTGGCAGAGCCGGGAAATCAAGGAAGCGCTCGATACGTGTCTTGCCTGCAAGGGCTGCAAGTCCGATTGCCCCACGCATACCGACATGGCCACGTACAAAGCGGAATTTCTTTCGCATTACTATGAAACGAATCGCCGGCCACGCCAGGCGATGTTCATGGGCCGGATTGGCGAGTGGGCGCCGATTGCAGCGCGCTTTCCACGGTTGGCCAATTTTATGACTTCGGCGCCGGGGTTGGCGTCGTTGGGTAAGTGGATGGCTGGGGTGGCGCAGGCGCGTGAGTTGCCGAAGTTTGCGAAGCAGACGTATCGGGAACGTGCGAGGCTGGCGGCGTTTAATTTGGGCTTGTCTAAGCCGGCCACACCGAAGCCGGTCGCACCTGGGCCGGCCGCACCTAAGCCGGTCGCTCGCAAAGTCATCCTCTGGGTGGATACGTTCAGCGATCACTTCTCGCCGGAGATCGCCGACGCCGCCGCGGACGTGCTAACCCAACTCGGTTGGCAGGTCGTGCTGCCTGAAAATCGCTTGTGCTGCGGCCGCCCGCTCTACGACTTCGGCCTGCTGGACCGTGCGCGGCAATTGCTTGTGAACGTGCTTGACGACCTCGCCGACGATATCGCAGCAGGTGTGCCGCTAGTCGGTCTTGAGCCCGGCTGCCTGTCGGTGTTCAAGGATGAACTGCTCAAGCAGCTACCCGATCATGCTCAGGCGAAGCGTCTATCGGCACAGACTTTCCTGTTCTCGGACTTCGTCGTGCGCGAGCCGTACGACTGGCCCAGGCTCGACGCCGAGGTGGTCGTACACGGCCACTGCCATCAGAAGGCGCTGTTCGGTATGCAAGGCGATACGGCGCTGCTGGAACGGCTCGGTGTGAAATGGAAGCTGCTCGATACCGGTTGCTGCGGCATGGCCGGTTCATTTGGCTTTAACGCGGAACACCATGAGCTCTCGGAGAAGATCGGCGAAGACAAACTGTTTCCGGCGATTCGCGGCGCGGCGGCGCAAACCATCGTATTGACCAACGGGTTTAGCTGCCGTGAGCAGATCGAGCACGGCACGGGGCGTCATGCATTGCATATTGCGCAGTTGGCGCAGCGGGCGTTGTTAAAACGAGGTGCCGTGCACGCAGCGACTCGCGCGGCGCCTATTTCTTCGCCGAATCAGCCGCTACTTGTGGAATGTCCGCGCTGGTCGCCATCCAGAGTACTTCGGCGTCTTCATCGCTAGTGGAAACCGCAGCGTGACCCGTGCGGCTATCGAAATAGATACTGTCTCCCGCATTCAGATGCGTAGGGGCGTAGAGCTCGGAGTACAGGCACACGCTGCCGCTGATCACATACAGAAACTCTTCGCCTTCGTGACGCCCCCAGTCGTCGAATGCATCCAGCGTGTGCGCCGAGATACGGATGCGAAACGGCAGCATTGCCTTATGGGCGAGGTCGGTGGCGAGCAGTTCCATCTGGTAGCCGCGATACGCGTGGCGTTGACCCGCATCCTTGCGAGTCAGCGCACGGCGACCGCCGGCGCTGACCTTCGGCGTGGAGCCGAACAGCTCGCCGATCTCGATCTTCAGGCCGAGCACGATCTTTTGCAGCACGTCGAAGGTCGGCGACATCAGGCCGTTTTCGACTTTCGAAAGCGTCGAGCGCGACACGCCGCACAGGCGGCTCGCCGTCTCGAGCGTCAGGTCCTGCGCCTGGCGCGCGGCACGCACGCGCCGGCCCAGATCCGAGGTGGACGGCTCCGCGGGTTTGGTGAGATGGGTATCCATGGAATGTAGGGACCGACGTTCGCCTTTTGGCGGGTAATGTTTCCGATCATAACATTGGGTGACCTCCCAAGCCTTTTCTGTCGGAGGTCGTCCGAAACAGGCTTAACAGTCGGTGCGCCTGGAGCCCGACCTTATGGCATTTCGCTCAGGTTTTCTCATCGGAAACGCCAACGGTTCCTGGAGTGCCGAGGGGAAGACACCACTGGAAGCGATCATCCTTACCGAGTACGGTGCCCCTGACGTGCTGCGCTACGGTGTGCGCCGCCAGCATGGAATAAAGTAGTCGCTCATGCGTTCTATAAAACGATATCGCGCAGTCGTTGCCGATCTTGAGAGACGAGAACACAAATGACCGATACCGCCGCCACCGCTGCCCCCGACGCAACGCAAGCCTTGATCGATGCGGCTGATGCACTCGGCCCTATCGTCGCAAAGCATAAGAAAGCACTGGCACTGGGCCCGGATCTTCCGCTTGAAATCGCCGAGGCACTCGAAGCCGCGGGATTAACCCGTCTGTGGCTTCCCCGAAATATTGGAGGCATGGAGCTATCCCCAGTAGATTACTTCCGCGTAATGGAAGCGGTTTCCAGACACGACGGTTCAGTCGGCTGGTGCGCGAGCATTGCGTCCACGGGAACACGCGCGGCGGGCCTGATTCCGCAGTCGTCCGCAGCGCAATTGCTCGCAGACGGGGGCTTTGTCGCGGGCAGCCTCAGTCCGACCGGTAAGATCGTCAAGGAAAAGGACGGCTGGCGAATCAACGGACGTTGGCCTTGGGGAAGCTTCATCGTACACAGCAAGGTCACACTGGCGGTCTGCGTGGAGTACGAAAACGGCGTCGCACGCTCAACCCGTGAAGGCGGCCCGGTGCTCAGAGCAGCGCTGCTGCCCACGCGCGAAGTTAATATTATCCGCACGTGGGACGGTGGTGGATTACGCTCGTCGGGCAGTCATGACTTCGCTATCGAGAATGGGTTTGTCGAAGACGCACGTACATTCGCCTTGACCGACTTCAACCCTGAACCGTGCCAGCCAGGGGCGCTTTACGGACTGCCTTTCATTACCATGTTTGCTTTAGGGATCACGGCCGTATCGCTTGGTATCGCTCGTGGGTCTATCGACGCGCTGGTTGAACTGGCACAGCACAAGGTCGCCGCGGGCGCACAAGGCCCGTTGCGAGAGCAAGCCAGTGTCCAGGCTGCCGTTGCTCAAGCTGAAACAGCATTTCGTTCGGCGCGGGGATTTCTTTTTGAATCGGTCCAGGATCTATGGGATCGCCGCGTTTCAGGGCAACCGGACGATATGAAGCAGCGCGCGCTCGTCCGCATGGCGAGTTGCAATGTCGTCGATATGGGAAAGGAGGTTGCGATGCGGATGTTCGAGGCGGCCGGCGGCTCGGCGCTACACGAGCGTTCGCCGTTCAGTGCTTATCTGCGGGACGCGCAGGCGGCGGCCCAGCACCTGGCGTTTTCCCAACGCAATATGGAAACCGCCGGGCGCGTGCTGCTCGGTCTGCACCCCGGTACTCACAGGTTCTAACGGACGAATACCGGGCGAGAACGTTCAACGCGTTCCCGAACTGAACTGCTCGCGCAACTCCCGTTTCAGCACCTTGCCGATGGGGCTGCGCGGCAGTGTATCGACAAATCTCAGCGCGGAGAGCCTCTGCATCTTCCCCAGACGCGCATTGATCCACGTTAGCAACGCGTCTTCGTCTAGCGTTGCTCCCAGGCGGCGCACGACGAAGGCCACAGGCGTTTCGCCCCATTGCTCGGACAGCGCGCCGACCACGGCGGCATCCGCAACATCAGGATGCCTATGCAGTTCTGCTTCCAGATCGCTTGGGTACACATTGAAGCCGCCCGAAATGATCATGTCCTTCTTGCGATCGAGCAACGTGAGAAAGCCGTCTTCGTCGAAACGTCCCATATCGCCGGTGCGGATAAAGCGCTTGCCGCTCGGGTCGTACCATTCCGCTTCAGCGGTTTTTTCGGGTTGCCGGTAATAGCCGGTCATCATTGCCGGTGAGTTGCCGACGATCTCACCGACTTCGCCTTGCGCGACCTCGTTGCCGTGTTCGTCGATGAGGCGGATATCGTGCCCTTCCACGGGTTTGCCGACCGTATGCAGTTTGTCGGGGAACGCGTGTGCTTCCAGCTGACATGAACCTCCGCCTTCGGTCATGCCGTAGTACTCGGTGAGCTTGCCGGGCCAGCGCCGTACCACGTCGGCCTTCACACTGGCCGAGAATGGCGCGCTGGTGCAAAACTTGGCCTGGAAGCTGGACAAGTCGTAACGGTCGAACTCGGAGTGCGCCATCAGCCGCTGATACTGGACCGGAACGAGCATCGTATGCGTCGCGTGGTATTGCTGCGCGAGTGTCAGGTAACGCGTGGTGTCGAATTTCGGCATCAGCACGACGGTGCCACCGAAGGTGAGCGTCGGCATGAAGCTCACGAGCGTGGTGTTCGAATACAGCGGCGTCGAGATCAGCGTTGTGGCGTGCGGCCCATAGCCACGCTCGACGCTGCGCTGCGCGTAAGCCCAACGCATGCCGTGCGACTGCACGATGCCTTTCGGCGTACCCGTGGTGCCCGAGGAATAGATGATGTTGAATGCCCATGCAGGATTGATCGCAACTGGCAGGGGCGCCGTACCCTCGGGCGCGAGCCATGTCTGCAGGGCGATGCTGCCTGAGTGCCCATCAAGTCCGATGGCCTTGGCGTTGATGTCGCCGGCCAGCGGCTCGAGCAGACGCTGGACCTCGGCGTCCAGAAACAGCAATCGCGCGCCTGAATTGCCGATCATGCTGACAAGGCTCGCCGTGCTCGACGTCGGTGCAAGCGGCGCAACCGCTGCGCCCGCCCTCAGGCCGCCAAGAAAAGCGACTACGTATTCAACCGAAGCCGCCGCGCATAGCGCCACCGCATCGCACGGCTTAAGTCCATCGCGCTGTGACGCGGCCGCGAAGCGGTCGACTCTTGCGTCCAGTTCAGCGTACGTCACAACCTCGCCGTCGCAGATCAAGGCGGGATGATCGCCGCGTTCGGTGGCGAAGCGGCGTAACGTATCCGTGATGCAGACGAACGGTTCGTCCACCAATGTGTCGAGCCATGTCATTTGCGCGTGCCCCAGCAGGTCTTCATGCCACCATTCGATGTAGCAGACAGCGTCGTCTTGCGAAGCGGATGAAACACGTCTTTCACAGGCATTACAGCGCTCCTCGATGTTGTTGTGTGGCGCAGGCGTACGCGCGTATTGTTTGACGATCATACGTGCGCACTTGTGCCATGTAAATAAAAGCACGCTCATTCACTTCGTGGGGCGCATCACTGCGCTAGGTGTTTTCCCGGCCAACCCCTGCCGGGGAGGACTTTTGCGCGGTTTGCCCGTTGACACGCTACGAACGGTCGTGCGAAATTGTGTGTCGAATCCCCTCGATAGCCATCCCGGATAGACGCGCATCACTTCGTCAATTGAAGCGATTTCAACTGACACGGAGATACGAAGCATGTCGGCCAGCCGTTCCTGTTTACGTGTCGCGGCAGCACCGTTCCCAACGTCTCATAACGCCCAGCGCAAACGTGCAGGGCCGCTTCAGCTTCGCATATAGTTAGTTATACCTAAGAAAGAATCGATTCCAGAATCGTAGGAGACAACTGCATGAACAAGATGCGTTCCTTAATGGCTGGCGCAACGATTGTCTTCGCGCTAGCTTCCAGTATCGCCTCGGCGGAAACGGTCCGGATTGCGTATATCGATACGCTGTCGGGCCTGATGGGTGCGCTAGGCAACAACGAACTGAAGAGCTGGCAATACGTGACCGAGGTGGCCAACCAGCAGGACTGGGCCGGTGGAACAAAATTCGAAATGGTCCCGTTCGACAACAAGTTGTCTCCGCAACAGAGTCTTACGCTGCTCAACGAAGCGGCCGATCAGGGCATCCGTTACATCACGCAGGGTAACGGCTCCTCCGTAGGCCTTGCGCTCGAAGATGCGGTGTCCAAGTACAATGCGCGCAATCCTGGCAAGGAGATCATCTACCTGAATTTTGCGGCGGTGGATCCGGCCATGACCAACGCCAAGTGCGACTACTGGCACTTCCGTCTCGATGCAAACTCGGACATGAAGATGGAAGCGTTGACGACATTTCTTGCCAAGGATCCGAACGTCAAGAAGGTCTATCTGATCGATCAGGATTATTCCTTCGGCCATGATGTGTCGCGTACTGCGCAGGAATACCTCAAGCGCAAGCGTCCGGACATCCAGATAGTGGGCGACGATTTTCATCCGCTTGCACAGGTCAAGGATTTCTCGCCCTATGCGAGCAAAATCAAGGCATCCGGTGCCGATACGGTTATCACGGGTAACTGGGGCAGCGATCTGGCGCTGCTCATCAAGGCCGGTAAGGACGCAGGTGTGACCGCCAATTACTATACTTACTATGCCGCGACCACCGGCGTGCCGACGGCGATGGGAGCGGCTGGCGCCGGGCGTGTCAGATACGTGGGTTACATGGGCGCGAATACCGCGAGCAATCCGCCGCAAGCGAATCAGATCATGGACGGCTTCAAGAAGAAGTACGACGACGATTTCTTCGAAATGGCCGCCTATACGGGCGTGGCATTGCTGAGCAAGGCGATCAAGGACACCAGATCCACCGATCCGGTCAAGGTGGCCAAGGCGATGGAGGGCATGAAGGTACAAAGCCTGAACGGCACCGTCGAGATGCGGGCGTCGGACCATCAGGCGGAGCAGCCCCTCGTGATCGCCACGTGGGTCAAGGCGGATGGCAAAGACGTCAAGTACGACCAGGAGAAAACCGGCTATGGCTGGCGAACCGATGCGGTGCTCGATACTTCGTCGTCAGTGCAGCCGACAACCTGCCAGATGAAGCGACCGAACTAGGCGGCGCGCTCTCCATCGTGCGGCACGAGTTTCCCGATACTGGCGCAAGAAGCAAGGAATATTGTCTGTGGAATTCTTCGTCATTTCCCTGTTGAACGGCATCAGCTACGGGCTGTTGCTGTTCCTGTTGTCATCGGGGCTTACGCTGATTTTCAGCATGATGGGCGTGCTCAATTTCGCTCACGCCAGCTTTTACATGCTGGGCGCTTATTTTGCGTATGCCATCGCCAGCAAGATCGGCTTTTGGCCCGCGCTCGTGTTAGCGCCATTGCTGATCGTGGTTGTCGGAGCGCTCGTCGAACGTTTCGGCTTGCGCACCGTGCACAAGTACGGGCATGTGGCCGAACTGCTGTTTACGTTCGGTCTTGCCTATCTGATTGAAGAGGCCGTCAAGCTCGTCTGGGGACAGTCCGCGGTGCCTTACCGGATTCCGCAGGAACTGGATGGTCCGCTGTTTCAGGTGTTCTCGTCGGTGTTTCCGAAGTATCGTGCCTTCATGATGCTCGTGTCGGTGTTGATGCTGGTGACGATGTACCTCGTGCTTACTCGCACGCGCATCGGGCTCGTGATTCAGGCTGCGCTGACGCATCCGCAGATGGTCGAGGCGCTCGGCCACAATGTGCAGCGTGTGTTCATGCTGGTGTTCGCCGGCGGCGCAGCGCTTGCGGGCATCGCGGGCGTGATCGGCGGCAATGCGTTTGTCACTTCGCCATCGATGGCTGCTTCAGTGGGCACCATCGTGTTCGTCGTGGCGGTGGTGGGCGGCATGGGTTCGCTTGCAGGGGCGTTCATCGCTTCGCTATTGATAGGACTCTTGCAGACATTCGCCGTCACCATCGACTCCTCACTAGCCGACCTGTTTGGCTTCATTGGCTTGCATGTGACGAGTGCCACGCCGCTGTCCTCGGTGTGGAAGCTGACCGTCTCGCAGATGGCGCCAGTGCTGCCTTATCTTTTGATGGTGGTGATGATGATTGTGCGCCCACGTGGTCTCATGGGAACCCGGGAGGGCTAGATCATGAAACCAACCATGAGGCAGAGCTACGAACAGGCCATGGCACAAGAGGGCCGTGCGGCTGCTCCACCGCGTCATCTCGCGCGCTACCTGATCTGGGGGCTAACGGCTCTTGTGATGGCGATCGCGCCGCTAATCTTCTCCAGCGGCTTCGCGATCACCCTGTTGTCGCAGATGGGCATCATGATCATCTTCGCGCTGTCGTACAACATGCTGCTAGGGCAGTCCGGCATGTTGTCCTTCGGCCATGCGGTTTATTCGGGCATGGGTGCGTTCATCGCCGTGCATGTGCTCAACCAGGTCGGTGCGGGGGCGTACTGGTTTCCGGTCTCGTTGTTGCCGCTGGTGGGAGGCCTCGGTGGGGCTTTGTTCGGCGTGCTATTCGGTTACGTGACGACGCGCAAAGCGGGCACGACATTCGCCATGATCACGCTCGGTATCGGCGAGATGGTGTTCGCCAGTTCGCTGATGTTTCCCGACTTCTTTGGTGGAGAAGGTGGCGTCTCGACCAACCGGGTCGTCGGCAATGCGGTGCTCGGCATTACGTACGGACCCGGGCGCCAGGTGTATTACCTGATCGCGGTGTGGTGCCTGCTGTCGATGATCGCAATGTATGCCTGGACGCAGACCCCTTTGGGTCGCATCGCCAACGCCGTGCGTGACAACGCGGAACGGGCCGAGTTTGTCGGCTACAACACGCAGCGCGTGCGCTATCTGGTGGTAATTCTCTCGGCGTTCTTTGCGGGCATTTCCGGCGGGTTGTCGGTTATCAACTTCGAGATCGTCTCGGCGGAGAACGTGGGTGCCGTGCATTCGGGCAGCGTGTTGCTGGCCACGTTTATCGGCGGTGGCGGCTTTTTCTTCGGGCCCGTCATCGGTGCTGTGGTCTTTGTGCTGTTTGCAGTCGCCCTGTCCAGCCTGACTCAGGCGTGGCTGCTGTATCTGGGGCTGTTCTTCGTGCTCATGGTGATGTTCGTGCCCGGCGGCGTCTCCAGTCTGCTGATGAAGCAGGTGCCGTTGCTAGCTAAGCGCAAGTTTGGCCGCATGTTGCCGACGTACTCAGTCGCATTGGGAGCGGGCCTGATCCTGTTGGCCGCGTTGATCCTGACGGTGGAGTTGACCTACAAGCTGCAGATCGATAGTGACAACGGCACGGCCATGACACTCGCCGGCTTTAGCTTCGATGCGTCGTCGTTCAAGCCTTGGGCGGTTGCCGTGGTGCTATGGCTAGCGGGTGCGCTGGGTTGGCGCGCGGCGGTGGCGCGCGTCCATCAGGCCTGGGACGCAGTGCAGGCGGAAATGGCAGGAGGCGCACGATGACGGCCGCACTTGAGCTAACAGACGTCCGCAAGAACTTCGGACAGACGGAGATCATCCGCGGCGTTAACCTGAGCGTTCCGAAGGGCGAACGCCATGCGCTGATCGGCCCCAATGGCGCGGGCAAGTCGACCACCTTCAATCTGATTTCGGGGCGCAGTGTGCCGAGTTCAGGCTCGGTCAAGCTTAACGGTACCGAGATCGGCGGACTCAAGCCGTTTGTGATCAACCGTATGGGCCTTTCGCGCAGCTTCCAGATCACCAACATTTTTCATCGGCTTTCGGTGTTCGAGAACTTGCGCTGCGCGGTGCTCTGGTCGCTCGGCTACAAATACTCGTTCTGGCATCGGCTGTCCCAGTTGCACGACGCGCGTCAGCGTGCCGACGAGGTGCTCGAACTGATTGGCCTGCAACGTCGCCGCGATACGCAGGCGAGCCTGCTGACCTACGCGGAACAGCGCGCGCTGGAGATCGGCATCACTATCGCCGGCGGTGCCGAGGTGATCCTGCTCGACGAACCGACAGCGGGCATGAGCCGCTCGGAATCGGATCAGGCGGTGGAGTTGATTCGCAATGTGACGGTAGGCAAGACGCTGGTGATGGTCGAGCACGATATGGGCGTGGTGTTCGGTCTCGCGGACCGTATCTCGGTGCTGGTTTATGGCGAGATCATCGCAACGGATACGCCTGAGGCGATTCGCAACAACAGCAAGGTCAAGGAGGCCTATCTCGGCGCCTCCCTCGACGAAAGCTCCACGGAAGGAGCGCACTAATGACCCAGCGCATGCTCGACGTGCAAGGTCTGCACGCCTACTACGGCAAGAGCCATATTCTGCAAGGCGTCGACGTGCATGTCGACGAGGGCGAGATCGTCACCTTGCTAGGGCGCAACGGGGTAGGGCGTTCCACCATGGCTAAGACGATCCTCGGGATGGTCAAGGCTGCGGGGTCGGTGCGATTTCGCGACGAAGAAATTCTAGGGCGCCGCACGTTTGAGATCGCCCAGTTAGGCATTGGATACGTTCCCGAGAACCGCGATATCTTCCCCACGCTAACGGTGCGCCAAAATCTGCTGTTAGGCGAAAAGCGTAACCGTCGACAACACAAACCACGCTGGACGCTAGCGGAGATGTACGAGATGTTCCCGCGCCTCAAGGAGCGCGAGAACACCGTAGCGGGTGTGCTTTCGGGCGGCGAGCAGCAGATGTTGACGCTGTGCCGAACGCTGATGGGAGACCCGGATCTGATTCTCATCGACGAGCCCACGGAAGGACTCGCGCCCAAGCTGGTGGCGCTGGTGGGTGAGTATCTGCAGGCGCTCAAGGAGCGCGGCGTGTCGGTGCTGCTGATCGAACAGAAGCTCGCCATTGCGCTCGACATCTCGCAGCGCGTCTATGTCATGGGCCACGGAAACATCGTGTTCGAAGGCACGCCTGCCGAGCTAAAGGCCAACGCGCAGGTACGCAAGGAGTGGCTAGAGGTTTAGTGTTCCTCTATTGCCGATCGAAAATATGAACCAAGCAGATTCTGTCGCTAGAGACCCGGCTGTTGGTCCCACCTGCGTTCCGCAAATTCGCCTCTACCAGGAGTGGTTGCAGCAAACCCGCGGCCTCTCCTTCGATTCGTACGATGCGCTGTGGCGCTGGTCGGTCTCTGACCTCGACGCGTTCTGGGCAAGCGTCTGGGAGTTTGGCGGCATGCTCTCGCCGACACCCTACAGCGCGGTGCTGGCCGAGGAACGCATGCCGGGCGCACGGTGGTTTCCCGGTGCACAGGTGAACTACGCGCATCAGGTGCTTAGGCATGCGGACGCCGCACATGCCGCTGGTATGCCAGCTATCGTCAGCGAGGATGAGCAGGGCCGCACAAGAGAGCTAAGCTGGCCCGAACTGAAGCGACAGGCTGCCTCGCTTGCACTGACCTTGCGTGAACGTGGAGTGCAGCGCGGCGATCGCGTTGTGGCTTATTTACCCAATGTGCCCGAGACGATTGTGGCGTTTCTCGCCTGCAGCAGTATCGGGGCGGTGTGGAGCGTGTGTGCACCTGACATGGGGCTTAACGCTGTAATCGACCGGTTTCGTCAGATCGAGCCGCGCGTTCTGATCGCAGCCGACGGTGTCCACTATGCCGGCCGTCCAATGGGCCGCAGCCAGGTGGTGGCCTCGTTGCGTGCCGCGCTGCCGGACGTGCATACGTTGATCGTGCTGGAAACGCCGCATGCGGCATCACGCGTGGACGATGCGCTCAGCTTTGCCGGCGCGGTCGCCCGCGACGATGCGGCTACGGCCGCGTTTGTTCCCGAGTGGCTGCCGTTCGATCATCCGCTATGGGTGGTGTATTCGAGCGGCACCACGGGCCTGCCTAAAGCGATTGTGCAAAGCCAGGGCGGCGTCGCGGTGACCGCAATGGCCGTCGCACTGCTTAACGACCTCGGCGCGAGCTATAGCAGCAACAATCTTGGCGAACGATTCCACTGGTACACGTCGACCGGCTGGATCATGTGGAACGTGCAGCTTTCAGGTTTGTTGGCCGGCACGACGATCTGCCTTTACGACGGTAGTCCGAATGGCCGCAAGGAACATCCGGACTGGGGCGTGCTGTGGCGCTTCGCCGCCCGCCATCGCATTACCGTGTTGGGAGCAGGCGCGGCTTTTCACGGCAACTGCAAGAAGGCGGGGCTTTCTCTCGCCGACTGCGGCGATCTTTCGCGGATGCGTGCGATCGGCAGCACTGGCTCGCCGCTGCCGGAAGATGTCCAGCGCTGGGGTACTGAGCAATTTGCTGCAATCGGTACGCCGGACATCTGGTGGATCAATATCTCCGGCGGCACCGATCTGTGCTGCAACTTCGCCACCGGTAACCGGGAACTGCCGCAGGTGCCGGGGCAAATGCAGTGCCGCCAGCTAGGCGCTGCAGTCGAGGTCTGGAACGAAGCGGGGCAGCCGGTGATTGGCGAGGTCGGCGAACTGGTATGCACCCGGCCCATCCCCGGCATGCCGCTGTATTTCTGGGGCGATGAAGGCAACGCCCGCTATCTTTCGAGCTATTTCGACGTTTATCCCGGCGTGTGGCGTCACGGGGACTGGCTCAAGATCGAAGCGGACGGAGGATGCATTATTTACGGCCGTAGCGACGCCACGATCAACCGTAGCGGCTTGCGCATGGGCACGAGCGAGATCTACGCCGCGGTCGAGGCCTTGCCTGAAGTGCTCGATTCGATGGTGATCGATCTCGAGTTTCTCGGCCGCGAGAGCTATATGGCGCTGTTTGTGGTGCTGCGCGACGGCATCGTGCTGGACGCTGCGCTCGAATCGAGTTTGGCGGCGGCAATCAGGACATCGCTATCGCCGCGTTTCGTTCCGGATCAGATTCTGCAGGCACCGGAAATTCCGCGCACCCTGTCCGGCAAGAAGCAGGAAGTACCGATCAAGAAACTGTTTCTCGGCCACGCACTCGAGAAGGTGGTCAATCGCGAAGCCATGGCCAATCCGCAGTGTCTGGACTGGTATGTGCGGCAAGCCGCCCTGCACGCGGCGCATCGTCAGGCGTAGTGCGGCGCGTTCCCAGAACGTGCCGCGTGCATCAAGAGGTGGACACTCTGCGTCGTCATGGATAGGATCGGTTTTTGGTCAATGCTCCGGACATGACGATATGCGAATCGAACCCGCTTCCTTGCTTCCCAACGATCTCGACCAGGCGCTGCTCGTAGGCCGCGTATGGCGCCCCGCGCCGGTTAATGGACCGTCTGTCGTGGTAGTTCGCGGCGGGCAGGTCTTCGATATCACTTCCACGGTGCCCACGACGGCCGATCTGTTTGATCGGGCCGACGCCGTACAAATCGCCCGCACTGCGCCTGGAGAGGCGCTGGGATCAGTCCATGCGTTGCTAGAAGCAAGTTTGGCGTCGGCGGGTCAAGCTGGCACACGACTGCTTGCGCCTTGCGATGTGCAGGCGATCAAGGCGTGCGGCGTAACCTTCGCCGTGAGCCTGCTTGAACGGGTGATCGAGGAGCAGGCGGGCGGCGACGCCGGCAAGGCTGACGAAGTGCGTCGAACCATCACGGAACTGATCGGCACCGACCTCGCGAAGATCAAACCCGGCTCGGACGCGGCGATGAAACTGAAAGCTGAACTCGAGCGACGCGGTGCATGGTCCCAATACATGGAGGTCGGTATCGGGCCGGACGCCGAGGTGTTTTCTAAGTCCCAGCCGATGTCGGCCGTGGGGCTCGGTGCGGACGTTGGTCTGTACCCAACGTCCGTGTGGAACAATCCGGAACCGGAGATCGTGCTGGCCGTGAATAGCTCGGCTCAGATTGTTGGCGCAACGCTCGGTAACGATGTGAATCTGCGCGATATCGAAGGCCGTTCGGCTTTGCTGCTCGGCAAGGCAAAAGACAATAACGGCTCGTGTGCGATCGGGCCGTTCGTGCGTTTGTTCGACGAGCGCTTCACATTGGATACAGTACGCGCAGCGAGCTTGTCGCTGCGCATCGAAGGCACGGATGATTTTGTGCTGGAAGGTGTGAGCCATATGAAGGAGATTAGTCGCGATCCGGCTGATCTCGTCGCACAGACCAGTGGAAAGCATCATCAGTACCCCGATGGTTTTATGTTGTTCCTCGGCACGATGTTCTCGCCGATCAAGGATCGCGATGCGCCCGGTGCGGGTTTCACTCACCATCTCGGCGATGTGGTGACGATTGCGACGCCTTCGCTAGGTGCTTTGGTGAACACAGTGCAGCTTTCGACCGAGATTCCTCCGTGGACATTTGGCGTCAGAGCGCTCTATCAGAGTCTTGCAAAACGCGGACTGCTGTAGATCCTTCCTGAAGCGCATTCCTTTAAAAGAGACAGTCATGCAAGGCGATGTTGTGAAGGCGTTGCTTGAGGCGCTAGGTGCAGACGTGGTGACGTTGCCGGAGCAGTTCGGTTCACGTCAGGTGGTGGATTGGAGCGGGTTGCCGGGCAAGACGCCGCGCGCTCTCATCCGGCCGCGCAATACGGACGAAGTCGCAACGGCGATGAGGATCTGCAACGAATATCGCCAGCCTGTCGTTACGCAAGGCGGACTGACTGGGCTCGTTGGTGGTGCGAATGTGCTCGATGCCGAACTGGCGCTGAGTCTTGACCGGATGAACCACATCGTCGAAATCGATCGTATTTCAGGCACGATGACGGTCGAAGCCGGAACGCCGTTGCAGGTCGTGCAGGAGGCCGCACTCGACGCGGATCTTTACTTCCCGCTCGATCTGGGCGCGCGCGGCAGTTGCACGATTGGCGGCAATCTCGCAACGAATGCAGGCGGTAACCGCGTCATCAAATACGGAATGATGCGGGACCAGGTGCTTGGCGTCGAAGCGGTGCTGGCGAGCGGCGAAGTGGTAGGCGCGCTGCACAAGATGATCAAGAACAATAGCGGCTACGACCTGCGGAATCTGCTGATTGGCAGCGAGGGCACCCTCGGTGTCATCACGAGTGCGGTGCTGCGTTTGAGGCCGCGGCCTCGAGCGGTCGCGACTGCATGGTGCGCGCTGCCGTCATACAGCGCGGTGACGAAGTTGCTCGAAGAAGCCCAGGCCGGACTCGCGGCTGGCGTTTCCGCCTTCGAGGTGATGTGGGCCGGTTACTACGACGCGGTGCTTGCGAATCTGCCTGAACTTCGTGCGCCCGTGGCGGAGCGCTATCCGTTTTACGTGTTGCTCGAAAGCGTAGGCGGTGATCCGGTGCGGCATGCGCAAGCGTTTGAGGAATTTCTCGGCCGTATGTTGGAGGCGGAGATAGTCAGTGATGCGGCGTTAGCTGTCTCGGAGTCGGATGCGCTTGCGTTCTGGGCGATCCGCGATGCGCCGGGCGAGTATCCGAAGTTCATTCCAGATCATGCCGCGTTCGACGTGAGCTTCTCAATCAGCAACGTTGGCGATGTCGCCCAGCGATGCGATGTCCGTTTGCGTGAGCGCTGGCCGCAGGCCCTGGTGATGATTTACGGTCACCTTGGCGACGGCAATATCCATATCGTTGTGGACGTGCCGGGAGCAGGCAAGACTTTGCATGGCGAGATCGACGACGTGATTTACGATGTCACGCGCGAATTCCACGGATCGGTTTCCGCCGAGCACGGCATTGGCACCAAGAAGAAAGCGTATCTTGAGTTCACGCGCAGCGATGCGGATGTTGCCGCGATGCGTGCCGTGAAAGCCGCGCTCGATCCGAATGGGATCTTGAATCCGGGGAAGATATTTTAGGGCGGCCACCTCTCCGATGGAGTAGGTGGCCTCTTGGTCTTTAACGTTAGTCTCAGCGCAAAGCCAGCCACGCCGCCGCGTTACCAGGCAAGCGTCCCGATGCGTCTCGCTGTTCGCTCGATAGCAGCAGCCTACCGGGCGGCAGTGTGACGGGGCGCATTCCCAGATTGATCACCGCGCATAGCGTGCCGTTGTCAAAGCTCAGCACATCTGACGAATCGCCGGACTGCCAGCGCAACTGGCCATTGCCGAGCTTGTAGTCATGCCGCAATTGAAGAAGTTGTCGATACAGTTCCAGCGTCGAACCGTACACGCCTTCCTGGCGATCCACCGCATAGCGCGCGAAATTTTCCGGCTGCGGCAACCAGCTTTTCTCGCTCGGACCGAAGCCGAAGGACGGTGCGTCCGCTAGCCAGGGCAGCGGTACCCGGCAGCCGTCGCGTCCGATTTCTTCGCCATTGGTGCGGAAAAAGGCTGGGTCTTGCCGATAATGCGCTTCGAGCGTGGTGTGCTCCGGCAAACCCAGTTCCTCGCCCTGATAGATGTATGCCGATCCCGGCAGCGCAAGCGTGAGGAAGGCGGCGGCACGCGCGCGGCGCAATCCCAACGCTTCGTCTGGCTGCTCGCCGTCCGCAGCGATGCCTTTAGGTCGAGCCCCCGGTTTGCTCAAGCCATAGCGCGACGTATGGCGCACGGAGTCGTGATTCGACATCACCCAGGTCGTGGGCGCGCCGACTGCTGCTGAGGCAGCCAGCGAACTGTCGACGACAGCCTTGATTTCAGCCGCATCCCAGTGCGTCAGCAGATAGTCGAAATTGAAGGCCTGTTGCATTTCATCGGGACGAATGTAGCGGGTAAGCCGGGCCTGCGGCGCGATCCATGCCTCCGCCACCATCATGCGCTCGCCGGGGTAGCTGTCCAGCAGGCGGCGCCAGCTCCGGTAAATCTCGTGCACGTCCTCCTGATCCCACATGGGGCCTGGATTGTCGTCTCCGCCCTCGGTGCCCTCCACCATTGCGGCCTGACCGGCCCAGTCGGGCAGCCCAGGCGCCTTGACGAGGCCGTGGGCGACGTCGACGCGGAAGCCATCCACGCCCCGGTCTAGCCAAAACTTCAGTACATCTTCGAACTCCGAACGAACGTCGGGGTGGTCCCAGTTCAGATCTGGCTGCCTGCGGTCGAACAGGTGCAGATACCACTGCGAGTCGCCCGGCGCACGCGACCACGCGTTACCGCCAAACACGCTTTGCCAGTTATTCGGCGGCAAATTGCCGTGCGCGCCTTTGCCGTCGCGAAACAGGTAACGCGCGCGCTCGGCGCTGCCGGGCGGCGATTGCAGCGCGGCCTGAAACCATGCATGTTCGTCGGACGTGTGATTGGGCACCAGATCGACGATCACCCTCATGCCCAGCGCGTGCGCCTGCTCAAGCATGCGGTCAAAGTCGTCCAGTGTGCCGAATATCGGATCGACGACGCGATAGTCGGCGACGTCGTAGCCGGCATCCGCTTGCGGCGAGAGATAAAACGGCGACAGCCAGATAGCGTCGATTCCAAGACGCCCCAGGTAGGGCAGTTTTGCCGTGATACCGGACAGATCGCCGATACCGTCGCCGTCCGAGTCTGAGAAAGAGCGAGGATAAATCTGATATATCACCGCGCTGCGCCACCATTCCAGGTTGGTGCAGGCTGCGGGGGTGGTGAAGTCTTTCGTGCGCATATTCATGTTGCGTCCCTCTTGTGAGTCTGCCCGGAGAGAGCCTCTGGTAAAGCCCCGGATTGGCAGGATGACAAGGTGCCAGGTGCACGACGGCATCACGACGTCGCAACCGCTAACGGTGAACCCCTGACGTAGAGCCGGCATGCACAGCATGCCGGCGCGCAACCGTGATTATGCGGCCTCGAAGGCAGATAGCGCGCGAGCGCTTACCTGACGAAGTTCGCATAGGCGGGGTCCACGCGTGCTTCCTTGACACGCTGCGCCGCGACTTCTGCCCGATCCTCGGGAGGTGACGGATAGGACGTCTTCTCGTCGGCGGCGGTCGTGCCGTTCAAGAATGCTTGGTACAACTGCGCCTTCACTTGTTCCCGTGTCAAACCCTGCGAAGGGACTTGAGCGGGAGAGGCATGGGCAGCAGCGGCAAGCAGGGAAAGCGTACCGGTAAGCAACAGCGTGGCGAGTGTGCGTTTCATGAGTGGCAACCTTGGGAGGGGAGTGAATGGTTCCGCACCGCGAGACAGGCGCTTGTTGCCCTCTGCACGCGGTGCATTCACATCTTCGCAACGTGGCTGTGGATGCTCGCTTGGCAAAGATTAAGGTTTGTTTAACGAGTGATGGGGTCGCATTGAATGCGTACCTAAAGGATCTTTCATGTTGCACTGCAGCGCATTTGAGATACTGCGGGTTCGCTTTCCTGGCGCCGGCTTCCATAACGCCGGCCACGCAGACCATGGCAAAAATCTTGACGATTGAAGACGATCGCATTGTCGGGCGCGACATCGTGGATACGTTGTGCGACGCCGGTTTCGAGGTGGAGTGGGTTTTGAGCGGACAGGACGGCATCGCGCGTGCGGTGCACGACGAGTTCGATGTCATTACGCTCGACCGCGTGCTGCCCGGCATCGATGGGCTGACGATTCTCAAGACGATCCGCGGCGTGGGCATCGAAACGCCGGTCTTGATGATCAGCGCGTTGTCCGATGTCGACGAGCGGGTGCGCGGACTGCTCGCAGGTGGTGACGATTACATTCCCAAGCCGTTTTCCGCGGAGGAGATGAAGGCGCGTATCGAAGTGCTGCTACGCAGGCGCGGACGTCGGCAGCAAGCTGCGTCCACGGTGCTGCGCGTCGACGATCTCGAGATCGATCTGATTGCCCGCACGGCGACACGTGGCGAGCATGTGGTCGCGCTACCGCCGGTGGAATTCAAACTGCTCGAATACTTCGCGCGCAACTCCGGGCAGATCCTGACCCGCACGATGATCTTTCAGTCTGTATGGGACATGCATTTCGATCCGGGCACCAATCTGATTGAGGTGTACGTTGGGTTGCTGCGGCGGAAGATCGATCTCGCAGGCATGCGTCCGTTGTTGAAGACCGTGCGTGGATCGGGTTACATGCTGGGCTAGGCCATGACAATGAGCTTGTGGCGTAGCACGATATTCCGTTTGCTGATGATCTACGCGCTGGTGTTTGCCGGCTCCGTGTTGGGACTCGTGTGGGTTAACTACTGTAGCTCTGCGAACTACACGGCGACCCAGGCCGATTACAACATCAACTGGCAATTCCAGTACTTCGCGGCATTGCCTCGCGATCTCATGCTCGAGCAGATCGATGCGCGTATCAGGACGACGATCCGCCGGCCGGTTAACTACTACGGTGTGTTCGCGCCGGATGGCCAGTATCTCAAGGGCGATATCGCCGTGCGGCCGGCCGTTGTCGAGCCCAACGGAGATGGCGTCTGGTTCAGGCCGCAGCTGACATCGCTAAAAATCGAGCGGCCACAATATATGCGGACCAAGGCCACGCGGCTTGCCGATGGCGATGTGCTGGTGATTGCCCGTGACGTGGACGAAATGACGCGTTTGCGCGATTACATGCTGGGCGGCATCGCATGGAGCGGCGCGATTGCGTTGCTGGGTGGCCTCGGTTTCGGTGTTCTGTGTTCGGCTGTGCAACTGCGGCGTATCAAGGAGATGCGCCGTCTCGCGAATCTGATCGCGCAAGGCAACCTGAATACGCGCTTGCCGGAGCGTGGCGGCGATGAACTCGCATGGTTGTCGCAGATCGTCAATCATATGCTCGACGAAATATCGCGTTTGATGAACGAGGTCAAAAGCGCATGCGATGGGATTGCTCACGATCTGCGTACACCGCTCATTCATATCCGGTCGCTGCTTGCACGTATCGAGCCTACAGCGCTCAGGGATGCCGATGCGCAGCGTGTGCAGCTAGCCGCGCAAGAGACGGACGAAGTGCTCAAGCGCTTTGCCGCGATACTGCGTATTTCGGAAATCGAAGCATTACATCGTCGCGCAGAGTTCAGCGATACGGATATGGGTGCCTTGTGCCAGCAGATAGGCGAGCTTTATGCGCCTGTTGCTGCTGCGAGAAGCGTCGAATTGAAACTCGATTTGCAACCCGTGCTTCGTGTGCGCGCCGATTATCCGTTGATGTACGAAGCGTTGGTGAACATTGTCGATAACGCGATCAAGTTTGCGCCAGAAGATGGGACAGTGGTGATCGCGGTGTCGCCATGCGCGGAAGGGCCGCGTATCACGGTGCGCGATGACGGCCCCGGGATTCGGCGCGAAGAAAAGCTCGCGGTGCTGCAGCGGTTCTATCGCAGCGAGCGCACGCGCGACACGCCGGGCTCCGGGCTGGGTCTTTCGGTTGTGCAGGCGGTCGCTCGTCTGCATGATTTCCGGCTGGCGCTCGAGGATGCCAATCCGGGCACGTGTGTCGCGCTCGATTGCTGGCCCGAGCGGCGCGGCTTATGAGCGGGGGGATGTCATGCGCATCTTGTGTGTGGGAAGCGGGACACGTGCCGAGTATCTGGCCGCTGCGCTGATCGAAGCGAATCACAGTGTTTCGAGCGTGGAACGCGTTGTCGATGCGGCTTATCTGGTGGCAGTCGAGCATATTGATGCGGCGATCGTGCTCTGCGCGGGAGAAGCTGCGGACGCAGCACGCGCGATGGTGGCGCGGCCGGTCCATACCGTGCTGGTGATCATCGATGCGCCAGGCAACCAGGATGCGCGGATTGAGGCGCTGTATGCGGGCGCAGACGCGTGTTTTACTGGGGACTATGAGTACGCTGAACTGGAGGCGCGATTGCATGCCCTTTGGCGTGATGGTGCACAAGTGGATGCGGACATGCTTGTACCGGTCGCATCATCGTCGTCGTCGTCTTTGGCTGGCGGTCCGGTGCTTTCTCGCACCAAGCGCAGCCTGATCGGCGCGGATGGCACTGAATTGCCTTTGACGAGGCGCGAGTACCTGTTGATGGAATGCCTGCTGCGCAATGCCGGCAGCGTCGTGCAGCGCGATGAACTGATCGGTTACGTGTTTGGCGATGCGGAGGCAGATGGCGTTTCACTGCAGCGCCTCGTGTCGGCGTTACGGCGCAGGATAGTGGAGTCCGCATGGGGCTTGCGCCTCATTACGATGCCGCGGGTAGGGTATCGCGTAGTCCTCGATATGCAAGATGCTTCCGAGCCGTACTCGGGCGATTCACGTAAGCGCACTGCCGTGGAGAATTTTCCATGACAGATCGAGGAGCGGATTTGCGCACCCGTCTCTTTGATCGATCCGCCTGGTGCATAGAAAAAGGGCTCTGATTTCAACAACCAGAGCCCTTTTTAAACTTACCGATTTACCGGTCGAGGAACGATTTCAATCGATCCGCGCGGCTAGGATGCATCAGCTTGCGCATCGCCTTGCTTTCGATCTGGCGGATCCGTTCGCGCGTGACGTCGAACTGCTTGCCGACCTCTTCCAGCGTATGGTCCGACTTCGTGTCGATACCGTAACGCATGCGCAGCACCTTCGCCTCACGCGGCGAGAGCGAATCAAGCGCGTCGTCGATCGCGATCCGCAAGTCGGCCTGCACCGCAGCCTCCGCCGGCGACGTGGCCGAGGAATCTTCGATCATGTCGCCCAGCGTTGCATCGCCGTCTTCGCCCATCGGCGTTTCCATCGAAACCGGTTGACGGGCAATCTTCAGGATGCTGCGGACCTTCTCTTCCGACAGATCCATCCGCGCAGCCAGCACGGAAGGATGCGCTTCCTGGCCGGTCTGTTGCAGAATCTCACGCGAGATGCGGTTCAGCTTGTTGATCGTCTCGATCATGTGCACCGGCACGCGGATCGTGCGAGCCTGATCGGCCAGCGAACGCGTCACAGCCTGACGCACCCACCACGTGGCGTACGTGGAGAATTTCCAGCCGCGGCGGTATTCGAACTTGTCCACGGCCTTCATCAGCCCGATGTTGCCTTCCTGGATCAGATCCAGGAACTGCATGCCGCGGTTGACGTACTTCTTCGCGATCGAGATCACGAGACGCAGATTCGCCTCGATCATCTCGCCCTTCGCCTTGCGCATCTTCGATTCGGCAGCAACCATCTTCCGGTTGATGTCCTTCAGTTGCTTCAGCGGCAGGGCGACGGCGGCTTCGATGGCGATCAGCTTCTGCTGTTCGGCCTGAATGGCCGGCAGATTACGCTCGAGTGCGGCACCGAATTCCTTCGACTTGGCGGCCATGCGCATCGTCCAGCCCAGATCGGTTTCGTGACCGGGGAACGAGTCGATGAACAGCTCGCGCGGCATTCCGCTCTTTTCGAGCACGATTTGCTGCACGCGCCGCTCGATAGCGCGGACCTGCGTGACCTGATGGTGCACGTCGCCGCAGAGGCGGTCGATCGTGCGCGCCGTGAAGCGCAGCGCCGCGAGTTCCTGCTGGATGTCCTGGCGCGCGCGCAGATGCGCTTCCGAGGAACTGCCCTCTTTCTCGTGGAGCGTGCCCACTTCGTCGAAACGGGTACGCACGCGGTCGAAGATCTCGAGGCAGTCGGCCGTCAGCTTCTTCAGACGTGCTTCGTCCACCGCGCTCGAGTCTGCGGCGATGTCGTCGTCGCCGTCGGCTTCGTCGCTGTCTGCTGAGTCGGTGTCGAGATCCGCTGCGGCTTCGACGCTGTCATCCGCCACTTCTTCGGCGTTGATGTTTTCGTTCAGACCGTCGACGAGTTCGTCGATGCGCAGTTCACCGGCCGCGACCTGATCCGCGCTGGCCAGAATGGCCGACACGGCCGACGGGCACGCGGCGATCGCCTGCACCATCTCATGCAGGCCATCTTCGATACGCTTGGCAATGGCGATTTCGCCGGCGCGGGTCAGCAGTTCCGTTGCACCCATTTCGCGCATATACATACGCACGGGGTCGGTGGTGCGGCCAAACTCGGAGTCCACCGTCGACAGCGCGACTTCGGCTTCTTCGTCGGCCTGGTCGTCAGTGACCACCGGCGAGTTGGCGTTCAGCAGCAGCGCTTCAGCGTCGGGTGCGGTCTCGTAGACGGCCACACCCATGTCGTTGAAGGTGGCGACGATGGTTTCCATCGCCGCGGTTTGCGCGAAGTTGTCGGGCAGGTGGTCGTTGATCTGCGCGTGCGTCAGGTAGCCGCGCTCCTTGCCCAGCTGGATCAGGGCGCGCATCTGGCGTTGCTGTTCTTCGACTTGCTGCGACGTTTCGGCAGCAACCGGGATCGCTTTACCCGCGCCCTTGCCTTTGGCGGTTCGCCCGGCAGGGGCCTTGATTGAGTATCCGGCGTTGTCTCCGGAATCATCCCGATCGAAAGGGTTCAATGTCTTCTCCTCGAAGGCTTCGCTATGAGGCGCAAGACGCGTCGCTCAGGCGTTTCGGCTAGGCCGCAACATCACCTGAGTGATACATGCGGCTGGTTTGTCTATGCTCGCAAAGAGCGAAAAGATTGGCCCGCTCGAAGCGGGCCCATAGAGACGCGCGAAATTCGCGCGGCCAACGATTATATACGAACTAGAGGGCGAACTCCTCTCTTTCGTGAGATATATGTTGAAAATGGTCAAGTGGTGTGTGCCCTGGGGGCAGATCACCATGATGACGAATCCCCGCGCGTGACGACGTTCCTTGCGTTGCCCTCCATATGTAGGGGCGACCTCGCGGCAAACAAGATGTTGTTGCGAGATACGTGAGGAACGAGCTGCGCGCTTGCGACGTGGGGCGCAATACATGCGCGATCGTCGTCTTCATCAACGCAGCGGAGGTCATGAACGTTGACTTCGATGTGCTCGCAAACTTTTTTCGTGGATGGGGTTGACGGCCCCGGAACCGCATCGCATAATTCGCCTCCCGTTTGATGACGGACGCGAAGAAAGCAGAGCTTCTGAGCGAGAGTTCTTTAAAAATTAACAGCCGATAAGTGTGGGCGCTTGATGGCGACGCGGCGGTGGACCTTTCGGGGTTTGCCGCGAAAGCGAAAGTATCAAGTCT